>CAYWXI010000025.1:0-72043 GCA_964462015.1 uncultured Bacteroidales bacterium
CAAACCTGAAACATACATTGTATAAACAGGATCGGCAGCATTTCCACCTTCGAAAATTAAATGAGAAGGTTTAACTTTTGACATTCCACTTGATTTTGCAGCGGCAGGATAAAGAATTTCTCCATTAGCAAACATTTTCACAAGGTAACCTTCACCAGGTATTGCATCGCCAATACCATTAATCCAGTTAGGACCGATTTTACGTAACATACCTCCTTGTGAATCTCTGATAAAGTCAAGATCATCACCAATGATTGAACCAAAAGCTATTAGAGCATCCATCGAAGTTTCAGGGAAATAACTTACAAATTGGTATCCTAATGCTATCGGAATTCCTGTTGAAGGATCAATTCTGAAGCCTTCGATTGAGAATGAATCATCAGTATTCATTTTCACAAGGTACCCTTCATCAATAATCCAATCTCCAATACTATTAACCCAGTTTGGGCCAATTTTACGTAACATTGTTCCTTGTGAATTTCTTACAAATGCAAGGTTGTCATTTAAAACATCCGCAATAACTACCATCATATCAGGATCAGGAGGAATAACACCGGAAGAAATAAACTGATAGCCTGTTTCTAAGTCAAACACTTGTGTAGCCATTTCTGATAATCCTTCTTTTCGTAATACAATTCCACCTGAGCCACCACAAATAAATCCGGTATAGTCGTCAGTAAAAGTAATTCGGTAGAATGCCTTTTGCAAGCCGCTATTATATGCCGAATTCCAGGTATTCCCTCCATCTGTAGTTTTGAATACCATTTCAGGAGTACCGCAGACCCATGCAGTATCTTCATCCCAGATATAAGGTGTATGTAATAGTTGGTCACCAACCTGTGTATCTTCTGTCCAGGTTTCTCCACCATCTGTTGTAGTATAGATGTACCCATAATCACCTGCAGCCATTCCATAATCTTCATTTAAAAAATGAACACCCAGAAGTATGCCTCCTAATCCCTGGTTTTTAATTGTCCAGTTATAACCTCCATCAATTGATTTATAAATATTATTTTCATTTCCAACTGCAATAAGATTATCTTCCGATATGTACGTTATCATAGTACACGAATATTCTAATCCATTACTTGCATTCCATGTAGCACCTCCATCATTAGATATATATACATCAGGGCCGGCAAGAACAACTCCATTGTATTCATCATAAAACTCGATGTCATAATAAAACGACCACATCCCGGAAGCAACATTGAGGGTCTCCCATGATAATCCTCCATCTGTAGTTTTTATTACATAGTCATTCCATCCAATTGCGTATCCTGTATTTATATCTACAAAAGACATTCCGGTAAGTCCGGGAATTCCATCCTGGGTGAGTTGTGTCCATGTTTGTCCGCTATCGGTGGTTTTAATTACGATACCATCCCCGTTATAAGTTAAAGACTGACCTACGGCATAACCTATCTGATTCTGGCCTTCAGGAAATTCAATATCCATAAGAATAAAATCAAAACCCGTTTCAATCCATTGCCACCCGTTATTTCGGTTAACTACTCCACTATATTGCCCGGAATCTGTTGCTACAAACCCAGCATCATTTTGTCCGTTGGATAAGTCAATATCGTACTTTCTTGATGACGTAATGGAATTTAAAGGCTCCCAATTTTGACCTAATGTGAGTTGATTAAAGATAAACAAGAGAATTACTATTGTTGTTACAGTTTTTTTCATTTTACATTTATTTAAGTTAATATTATATTCACTTATTTTAATTAATATTGATCAAATTTAAAAAAACTATTATTTAATAGTTACTTTTTTAATTAAAGTAGCTTTGACTGTACTAATTTTGAAAATATAAACACCTGGTTGATAATCCGAAGTATTAATTTTCATTTGAGTATCATTAACTTCAGTATTTAATAATACCTGTCCTAAGAAATTAAGAATCTGTACGTCAATAATTGTTTCGTTTGAAAGAATATTAATATTGTCAGTTGCTGGATTAGGATAAACTGAGACGTTATCAAAAGCAGTTTTTTCAATACCCGCTCCTTTCAAAATATTAACAAAACTATATTCACCATCAGTTGATGGGAATACCTGTTCAGTATATGCATCGAAACCTGATTCAAAGTAACAATTTGAAACAACTTCCATTTGATTCTCAATACCCCAAACTTTTAATGAAATTTGATTTCCGGCATTAAAACCTTTACTATTAGTTAAGGTACTGAATATTGGCAAGCTGTTTTCAAATTTATTATCCGAACGGATAACAGTTGAACCAACCAATACATCACCATCATAAACAGCTACTTCATCACCTATTTCCAAACCTGAAACATACATGGTATAAACTGGGTCTGCAGCATTTCCACCTTCGAAATTAAAATATACAGGTTTAATATTTGATAGACCTGTAAATTTCTCAGCAGCAACAGGATAAATAAGATCATCGGGATTTATCATTTTAACGAGATAGCCTTCACCAGGGATTAAATCTCCAATACTATTTACCCAGGTCGGCCCGATTTTACGAAGCATGAATCCAGCACTATTTCTAACAAATTCAAGGTTTTCTAAAACATCGGTAAAAGCATCTAAAGCATTCATTGGATTCTCAGGTAAATAACTAACAAATTGATATCCTACAGCTAATGATATTGGTGTTTGCGGATCAATCACTTCACCGGAAATTGAAAATTCATCCTGGCCAAGCATTTTGAACAAATATCCTTCGGTAGTAATCCAGTCGCCAATACTATTTATCCAATTCGGACCAATTTTTCTTAACATAAAACCTGAAGAATTCCTGACAAAATCAAGGTTTTCGTTTAAAATATTCGCCAAAACATCCATCATATCCGGATTTTCAGGAATAATTCGGGATGAAATAAATTTATACCCTATGTCAAGTGTGTATTCCTGAAATCCTTGTATCACATTCAGGGTACACGGTACTATGATAGTTGGGTTTGTCGGATCACTACTTATCACCTCTATGTCAGCATAATAAGTGCCATGGGCAAGACCAATAGCATCCATCTGAACATCAACGATACTTGGACCATCTGAAGCAAAGGCAGCTCCGGAAGTGGATAAACCACCATCCAGGCTTAACCATCCAAATGCACCTGTTGTTGCTCTTAACCTTACATCTTCTACAGCAAAATAGTATGCTGTTTGATTAGGTCCATCGATATAATGGAATTTTACCTGGAAATTATCATTAGCATACGCGGAAACATCAAAGGATTTATGTACTGGTCCCTGGAAACCCAAACCATCATCTGTCCAGGATTCATAAATTTTAATCCAATTAGCACCATCGAATACTAATACCCTGGCAGTGTCTTCTCCCGACCAATGAGCATCATAAAATTGGTCCCATTCTAATAAGAGTCCTCCTCCGATATAGGTTGTGGCATCAATAACAGGGCTGATCAATTCATCATCCATCGTTAAACTAGCTGGCCCCCAACCTTGTCTTCCATCACATAACATAAATTTGGTTCCATTGAAGTTACTACCTTCTATTGCAGTTGTATCCATCCAGGTATAGTCACTATTTCCGTTATTAATAACAGTCCAATCCATTGGAAGGCCTGCATCGAAACTCTCATAAAATAGTTCAACTTCATCATAAATTACAGAGGCTGCGTAATTTAATGCAAATCCACCAGTGTTTTCAATCTCGAGATCAATATTAGCAGGCATAAGAGGAGTAGCCTCACCTAAAACCGGATTCGGATTCACAGAAATTGCCGGGTCAGCAAACGTATTTATTTCAATATCATCAATGCTCCATCCATACCTGTTAACCCAACCATCTGAGGTTAATCTGAATCTTATTTGTACATCATTGTATCCACCATATGAACTAAGGTCAAAAGCTTCGTGCTTCCACCAGGTATTATCGGGAATTTCAGAACCTGTTCCCCAATCAGCATATGATTCTTCATTGAAACATGGGCCTTCAGGGCTTCCCCATTGTGTTACAGTGTAATTTCCACTTCCTGCATAGGTTGATTCAGGCAATTGATCATAAGTTAGTCCTCCATCAGTTGAGATTTCCACATAAGCCTGGTCGTAACTACCTTCTACTTTAGCTATATGCCAGAATGTTAAACCGATAACAGATTCGGCAGTGAAATCTAATTTCCCTAGCACCAGAAGCATATTTTCATTATCTAATGTATAGGCATTGTAGGCAGAACTGGATCCATTATGGAAAAGTGAATTGTCAATCACCCAATCGGTAGTATTTGAAAGATCATTTCCTGTAACTCCAAATCCTGATTCAAAATCTTCAATTACAGGCAGGGTCAGATATTCATACGAAGTGATAAAAGTAACAGGACCACTCCACTCACTCAAATCACCACTACCACAATCAGCTTGAACATAAACATCATATCCTGTACCTGCTGTTAATCCGCTTAAATCATAGCTCTGATTTGTTCCAGATTGATTGTTATAGGTATATTGATTAATATAATTTCCTGTACCGGGTACAAAACCAGTAGCTCCAACTTCAATTATCCAATCGACTGCAGTACCACTCTCGGTCCAGTGGAAATCGGCGGTGGTACTGGTAATATTATCTACATAATTATTGGTTGGTGGAAGACAGGATGATAATAATTCCACAGATATATCATCAATGTTAATATCAACCCATGTTGCAGTACTTCCATGTTTAAAAGCAAAGTATTGATCGTATCCTGTATATGTATTAAACCAAATATCAAATTCAGTATAGGTATTAGTAACGGATACTGAAGTTAACTGTGTAAATGTTCCCGGATCATCAGGATTAGTTATAGTCCCTATGATAAGATCTTCATTCATGTTACTTCTTGCATAAAACTTCACTCTTTTATCTGACAAAGTGGTCATTGGAGGTGAAACAAGAAGTAAAGTTGAGGCCAGGTCACCTCCATTACTCATCAGGTAGTTATTTGGCGGGCTATATGAATCCCAGTCGATTACACCGTTCATTGCCCATGGATCCGTTGTTAAAACAATATTTGACCAGCAAACAGGCATTTCATCATATCCCACTCCATCAAAGTTTTCAGAAAACGGAGCAACATAAAAATCACAAGGTGTCAGGAAAGTTCCTGCATCGGACCAATCACTTATATCTCCGCCTCCACAGTCTGCCTGAACATAAAAATTATATTCAGTTGATGAGGATAAGCCGGTAATTTCATGCGGATTACTAACTCCGGATACAGTAGTTCCGGTTCCCGGAGTGAATCCTGCGAGACCATATTCAATGTTCCATGAAGTGGCACCGTTCATATCGGTCCAGTTGAGCCAGGCTGAGTTTATAGTCAAATTATCAGCAAACAGGTTTATAGGTTTTAAGCATGATGGAGCTACATCAACTACTATATTATCAATAAAAATTTCCTGGTAAGAAGTGGTTGGATCCATTTGAAATGCAATGTAGGTATCACCATTACTGACTCCACTAAAGAAAACCTCAAAGGAAGTTAATCCTCCCCAGGGATCATAGGCAACTTCTGTCTGTACTGATGTGAATGTTGATTCATCAGTTGGATCTGTTATTGTTCCTATTTTTAATAAAGGGAATCCATTACCACCCATATCAAAAGAAACCATAAAATCAGCTATACTACCACCAGCTAGGTCAATTTCAGGAGTAATGAAAAATAATGTGGCCTGTGGATCGTCTCCATTTGTTAAAGCAAGTGAATTTGGACCTACTGAGCCATAGAAATCATAAACCCCAACACCGGCATATTGAGAAGTGGCATCGACAATCCTTCTCCAGCAATAAGGAACCTCATCAAGTGGTGTAGTTTCGAAGTCCTCTGAGAAAGGAACTGCAAATGCACCGCATTCAGTTGTAAAACTCCAAACCGGACCTGGTGTTGTTCCACTTGTATTATGTGAAACAATTTGCCAGTAATAAGTTTCAGTTTCCATCATCGTTCCCGGATCAAACGAACCACTATCACCTGCCGGATCACCAAAAACATATTGGGTGGTTGGTGGATTATCAGTACCAAAAAACAAGTCATAAGTCTCATTGTATGAACCAAAATCCCAGGTCAGGTCATCATCGACACCAACATATAATGCTCCATCTGCAGGAGAAGGATTAATGGCAAATGTTGGAAAACCGGCAGGAATATAAGTTACGGTAACTGTCCATGTGTTGTTATCTACCTTAGTAAAATCGGCAGAACAGCCAACAGCCTGCCAATGGCCTGTACCTGCATGCAATTCAAAGTCTACACCAGCACCTCCAGTTGGTGGAGATACAGCATTGGCAATATTGAGGTCAGTCCGGTCATAGATCATTGTTCCTGCCAAATAACCAGAACCATAGGATACAAATTCCTCAGATATTCCACCAGGAGAAGTACATACCAGCTTTGAATTTTGCTGAGCCATTGATTCCGGATCTATTGATGTCATTTCATAATAAACATCCGTATTAATAACGGTTGCTCCGTCAGGAACAGGTACGTTTAACAAACCCGGACATGAAGACACTGAATTTGGCCAGGCAAATGCCTCATCTACCTCAATGTCGCCTGATGTATAGGTTATGCTGACTGATTGATTTTGCCCCAAAATTGATGCATTTAAAGCAAAAACAAATAATAAGAATAAAATCGTGCTTTTTGTTTTCATAAGATTTAAGTTTAAATTTATAAATAATTGATTTAAAGAAAATACAAGTCAAAATTTTCATCGTGCACAAATATATGTTCAAGGAACCATAGTAAGGTCTCAAAAGATAGAATGGGACAAAAATAAAAGGTATCAGGGGATACAATGAGACAAAATTTAAATATCGTTAGTAAAATTTGTACTGATATACTTTGTCGGAAATTAAAAAAAGTTACGCTGATAAAATAAGTCTAACCAGCAATATACTAAATACTTTTATGACTTGTAAAATATTCTGATGGCGTCAAATCAGTCAGTTGCTTAAAAATACGGAAGAAACTTGCCTTAGAATTAAATCCGGCATCATAAGCCAAACTTATTAGTTTAAAATGTTTATTGGATGGATCACTCATTAATTGCTTTACTTCTTCAATCCTGAATTGATTAACAAACTCATAAAAATTTTTTTTATGCAATTGGTTAATAATCCTGGACAACTTGTTCCTCGGTATTTCGAGTAAATTGGCCAGTTCAGGTAAAGTTAGTTCCGGATTCAAGAAAGGTTTTTCGTTTTGCATGCAAGTGATAAGTCGCTCATTTAAAGAAGTGAGAGAAGGGTCAGAAGACGTAGGTTCACTTATTACATGTGGTTCTTTAATTACCTGTATATCCAGAGACGATCCATTTGACGCTTTATCAAGGTTTTTAATTCTTATAAAATTATCCCTTAAAACACCAAAATCAAGTTTAAAAATTTCAGGACTTTTTACAGCAGTATAACTAATTATATAAATAAACAATACAAGTACGAGATAAGCAAATGCAAATAAATCAACCCCTGTTTTAATATGTAAATATTCCAGGTGAAGACCAATGATTCCAATAATCCAGGAAAACAAATTAAGAGATATGCCAATATATAGAACTCTTATTATGCTTTTATCTAAAGTGGATTCAAATTCCTTGATTTTTTTTCTGTATGATCTGATCAGTTTTAATGAAAGAAAAGAATAGATTATACCCTGTAATGCAATCACCTCATCTCCTATAAATTGTAAAATCTGATAATACTCTGTTCTGTTTCGAATCAAGTATATTTTATCCTCACCTGTTTGCAGGTAAAAATCAATATAGAAAAGTATGCTCAAAATAAACGGTAAAAAATGAAAAAGATCAGTCTTTTCAAACTTATTGTGATGAGATAACAAATATTTAACTTGTAAATATAACAATGGGAAAAACAGAAATAAGAACTGGTAAATTACCTTTAATAAATGTGGAAACCTAATGTATAATCCTTCTTCCTGAAGGGCAAATGTAAACAAAAACATTCCCCATAATAAAGTAAGCAAACCTAATAACCTGTTTGATAATCTGTTGATCCTTATTGAAAATAAAAACACAGAAAGTAATAATCCTTGAACTGCTCCAACGTATAGAATTATTTGAATTATTTCGTCCATTAATTGATACCAACATAAAGCCCTTATATAAGGACATAAAAAAATAATGCTCAAAATTACTAAAAAAATCTATTGGGCATATAAGCCAACAAGCTAAAATAATATACAATTAATATCCCGTTTCTCATATTATGTTCGAATTATTTGAATAAAAACAGGTCTCAAAAGATACAGTGAGTCCGTTGTAACAAATACTAGGTCTATTTTTGTTGCAGGAATGAAAATTTGAATAATCAAAAATTAAAACTAATAAAAAAATGAAAAAGTTTAACAAAAAAACATTGATTATCGGCATGCTGATATTTTTTGGAGTAGTAGCACTGGTAATTTCGACATTTGCACAAAATGGCTCAACAGCCAAAGATCTTGAACCACCTACAAATTTATTTGCAGTAGTTCAAAATGAAAATGATGTGCATTTATTCTGGGATGAACCTACAGCCGGAGATTCAACCTATCTGCACTGGGATAACGGTATAAATTATGATGCTATAGGAAATTTTATGGGACCATCTATATTTGAATATGCTACAAAATGGGAACCGGACCAAATTGCCAATTATGATGGCTGGAATATCATTTCCATGCGGTTTTATGTTGTTAATCCCCTTGCTACTGTAAAGCTTAAGGTATGGACGGGTATTGAGGGTACCACAGAAATATACAGCCAGGATGTTACAAATTATAATCTTGGAGACTGGACAGAAATATTTTTTGATACACCTGTATCCATTGATGCAAGTGATTATCTATGGTTTGGGCTTTATGTGAATATGCCTGTAGCAGGTGCTTTTATGGGAGTAGATGAGGGACCTGCGGTTAATGGTTATGGTAATAATTACAGAATGCCTGGTGGAAATTGGTACCAGGATTTTGATGCAAACTGGAACCTTCAAATCCAGATTGATGGTAGTCAAAAGGAAACCAAAGATCTTTTAGGTTATAACATATACAGGAATGATGTAACTGTGAACTCCGAATTGGTTACCAATACATCTTATGTTGATGAGAATGTTGGTAATGGAATCCATAGTTACTATGTAACAGCCGTGTATGATGACGGGGAATCAGATCCATCCAATACAGTACAAGTGGATATAAGTAATACTTATGTAATGGAACAGGATTCATTAGCACTGGTAGATCTTTATAATAATTGCAATGGTCCTAATTGGACATGGAACGAAAACTGGTTGGTTACCCCTGTGGTAGAATGGCAAAATGTAACTGTTGTCGGTGACAGGGTAACGGATCTATTTATGTCTAATAATAATTTAACAGGTGATATTCCCGAATCCTTTGGAAACCTAACTGCCCTTGTTGACTTTCACGCTACCAGTAATAGTATTACTTCAATTCCGGAAACTTTTGGAAACCTGGAGTCATTGGAAGTATGTTGGCTCGGATTTGATAATGAAATTACATCACTGCCCGAATCCTTTGGGAATTTGACAAACCTTGTTCAATTACATATTGGATTTCTTGACCTGGGCACCTTACCTGAATCATTTGGAAACCTTGTAAACCTCGAATGGCTTGCCCTTGGAGATGCAGGTTTAAATAGCCTACCCGAAAGTTTCGGTAACCTGATATCTGTTGAAAGTTGTTTCCTTTGGGGAAATAACCTAACCTATCTGCCTGACAACTTTGGAGGCATGGAAAGTCTGAATTATTTATCACTGTATGAAAATCAACTTACCGGTTTGCCGGAAAGTTTTGGGGATCTTGATAACCTTCAGTTTTGTTTTCTTGATGTAAATCAGCTTGAATCCCTGCCAGAGAGTTTTGGATATCTTGCATCACTGGACTCTCTCTATTTGGACGCCAATAATTTAACTCAATTGCCTGAGTCTTTCGGAAATTTATCAGATTTAAATTATTTAAGCATTGCAGCTAATAACCTTACATCATTGCCTGCTTCATTCTCAAACCTGGCAACAATTCAGGAAATTTATCTCAATAATAACCAGCTTATCGAGTTACCTGAGGATATTGGAAACCTGGGAAATACATTGATGGCTATGGGAATCAGCTATAATAATATTACTTCTTTGCCTGAATCAATTGATCAGCTGACAAATATTTATAGCTTTTTCGGTTCAAATAATCAGATTGGGAATTTGCCTGTGAATATTGGAAATATGGCTAACCTGCATTACCTGGGTATGGAAAACAATAGCATTGAATCTATACCAGAATCATTTGGAAACTTGAGTGCTCTGGGTTATATCAGTTTGATGGATAATAACATTAACGGACTTCCGGAATCTTTTGGTAATTTAAATGCGGATACAGTTTTACTTACAAATAATAATATTCCAGAATTGCCATCAGGTATGCTCAACAAATCATTTGATTATTTATGGGTTGAGGATAATAATTTACAGTTTGGAAGCATTGAGCCACTTATGTATAATGTTGCATATCAATTCAATTATGATCCTCAGGCAATGATAGGCAATGATACTATAATCGGAATACCCAATCATACAACACTATCATATACCATTGAGGTTACAGGAAGTAACAATATTTATAAATGGTATAAGGATGGAACTATATTACCGGATCAAACTTCAAATACATTATACATCGAAAATGCTTCATATAATGACGAGGGTACATATGTATTAAAAGTCACAAATACAATTGTTTCTGATCTGGAATTGGTAAGTTATGATGTAGAAATAGAGATTGTCGGTCAACAATTCGACTTAGAACCTGGATTCCAATTTATTTCTTCAGCAGTTGATCCAACTGATCCGAATATGACAGTTGTTATGGCTGACATATTAAATTCTAACCTTGATTTCGTTAGAAATTCAGCTGGTCAGATGTTGCGGAAAATTGGCCCTGTTTGGGTTAATGGTATCGGTAACTGGGTTGTTGAAGAAGGATATCTTGTCAAGATGTTTGCTGCTGATTCATTCACAATTTGTGGTACTTCTATAGCTCCCGAAACCCCTATCGTTGTTGAATCAGGATTCCAGTTTGTAAGTTTTTTCCCGGCTGCTCCAATGGATGCACTTGTTGCATTTGAAACTATAGTTGGTGATGATCTTGATTTCATTAGAAATTCAGCCGGTCAGATGTTGCGGAAAATTGGCCCTGTTTGGGTTAATGGAATTGGCGACGCTTTGCCAGGTGAAGGTTACTTAGTTAAAATGTTTGCTCCGGGTCAAATTATCTATCCTGAGCCGGTTAAATTAAGTGGGAAAACTTCAATCATCCCATCTCATTTACTTTTCGAAGGTGGTAATGCTGCTGAACCTGTTTATACTATGTATATTAAAGGTTTAGAACCTGGTGATGAAGTAGCGGCTTATAACGGAGATGTTATTCTCGGTTCTATGACTGTAACATCAGACAATGTTTACAATAACGCTCTTCCTGTATTCAGTCAGTTGAATAACGGACAAGGATATGTAGCCGGTGAAACTATTTCATTAAAAGTCTGGTCTAACGACAATGTTGTTGTTGCTGACTTTGAAATGGAATCAGTTTACAATTCTTACATATCTGATGTTTATCCGGGCAACGACGGTGAATTCAGTGTTGTTAATGTAACAAAAGATGCTATGCTTTCCGGTGAATTGCTTGTTTATCCAAATCCTGCCACTGATGTAATTAACATTACTTCTCCTTCTGATATTAGCAATGTTACTATATTTAATTATGTTGGACAGCCTGTTTACTCAAGCAATGTAAACAGTTCAAATGTTCAAATTAATTCAAACGATTTTAAAGCTGGTATTTATATTATAAGAATTCAAACTTGTAGGGGATTAGAAACCCAAAAGGTTACTATTAAGTAATTTTTCATTTTTAGTTTTTTGAAAAGCTGCCCCTTCCCGGGCAGCTTTTTTTATTTTCGGGAAAATATTATTTCACTCTTGTTTATTTGATTGTGTGAACCTCCTTTAAACCAATATGGATTAGAAAATGCAAAATGTTTCAGTCTGATCAATATAAAACCGGGTCTTTAATATTTTTCATTTAATGCAAGGTTTACGAAACGAGGTAAGTGACACGAAGTTAACCCGAAGGGATTATGGCCATGGATGCGTTGCCTCCCGAGGTAAACCTTATTGTATCTTCATCGGCACTGGCTTCAACTTGTATTTTGGTGTCGCCGTCAGCATCAGTGATTGCATCAGGGATGGGTTTTGAACCGGCATTCAAACATAACCAACTGCTCCCATCATAAAAGTAGAACCCTTCTGTTCCATCAGTTTGATAGACTAAAAGGCCTGTTGCAGGGCTGCTTATGCTTCCCCTTTGACTTACGGTCATTCTTGGAATTAATAAACCTTTATCGGTTGATTTTACATCCAGCATGGCTGAAGCATCCGGCTCGCTGCCGTCAGTAGTTATGGCTACCTGGGCGTTTAGCCCGCTTAGTCCAAGAAAAAACACCATGCATAAAACCGTAATTGTTTTCCCGGCTTTGCGTGATTTTACCGAAAATATTGGGGTGAACATTTTGTTCAACATAGTTTTGTGTTTTTATTGTTTATTTGTACTTTTTATTTATTACTTGCCTGCGGCAGGCGGGGCTATATCATCCATAAAAAAGTGCTTGTGCCTTAAGCTGATCAATTATATTAATTTTATCGCATCTATGGTACTCCCCATTCTTTAGACAGCGATATCTCAAAGTTAAGTTTCATTTGCTTTGTTCTTGATTATTTCGGATATCGTCATTTTCAAAAAAAATATCAAATATCGGATTTAATCCTGCAAACAACGAACTGAAAAACCGTTTCCCTTAGTGATGTAGTTACGGGATACTTTATCAAGGTAATAAAAGAGGGTCCGGGACCAGGTGGTAGAACTACTGTGCTCACTCGACGACCAAAAGTAGGCGTAGAAAGTGATAGTGCTGAAATTACCAGTTATAGTACGGTAACCGGTGGGAAGGGTGGTAAAGCCGTAAAGGTCAATTCCGTTACCACCACTATACCATCCACTTGTAGATTTAAGATTTGTCCCGGCATCAATTCCACGCTCTCCTGTTTGGCTGCAAGAAATTGTTCCGGCATCAACATAGTTTTCCAAAGTACACAACTCGGCATCAGTAGGTATATGCCAACCTGTGGGGCAAATACCCTGTACTCCTTCGGTTGTTACATATTGCATTATCTCGTCCCATTGGTACAATCCGCCGTAGGTGTCACAATTGATTGTATTGTTATCGTAGCAGTATTTTTCTATTGTGCTGTTATTGGTTGGGTCGCTACTGCCGTTTATCATAGTCCCAATGTTCAAATTTTCTGCCATCCAGCACTGGGTTCCTATCTCTACTGTGGTGTAGGCTTGTGAGTCACGGTCGTCAATAATAACATCTCCGCAAGCAAATGGTGGCTGGTAAACTCCTATACAATTTGACCATGCTGAGCCATTATAATAACGCATACAATGAGAGCTTAGGTCATAAATCATTAAACCTTCAGCCGGTGTACTAATAACATTTATACTGGCAACACGTGGTGGCAAAAATCCTTTTGAAGTGCTGTTTATATCCACGATTGCAGAAGCATCAGGACTATTGGTTCCAATGCCAACATTACCTGTAAAATCAGCATTGCCGTCAACAGTTAATAAGTTCGACGGGGAAGTAGTGCCAATACCCACATTGCCCAAACTGGTTATTCTCATGCGCTCCTGAGAGGTTGCATTCAAAGTATAAAATGCGAGTTCTCCTAAATAAGAACCTCCTGCATAAGTGTCTATCCCAACGACCTGGGCAACAGGCTGAGTTCTTTCTGCCCCAGGCCCCCCGGAATTAAATTTTAAAGGTAATGTCCTATTTGAACCTGATACCTTATAATTTGTATTACTGATCACAATGTTTCCTCCTGAA
The DNA here is from genome assembly GCA_964462015.1 of uncultured Bacteroidales bacterium. GTDB lineage: Bacteria > Bacteroidota > Bacteroidia > Bacteroidales > JAEINX01 > JAEINX01. The sequence continues at coordinate 13,942 of CAYWXI010000025.1, forward strand.
GCGTTTCCAACTTCAAGCAATCCTTCGGGACTTGTTGTGCCAATACCCACATTGCCATTGCTGCTTATTAACATCCTCTCATTTCGGCTATTTGATCCGGTTGAGAAACTCACACCATCCCAGCCAGCTATGGTTAGCCCATCGGGAGATGTGCCCCCCTGGTTGTGATCGTATGATAGTATTCCCAGGTTATACAGGCCATATCCTTTTCGAAATAATATGCCGCTGCCCTGAGACTGGAATGCATCTACAAGAAGGCTTCCTCCTTCAATGCTTAGTTTTGCGGTGGGAGTTGTTGTGCCAATGCCCACATTGCCTGAGTTGTTAATAGTCATTGCCTCACTGCCACTTACATCAAAACGAATATGGTCTTCATCGGAGCTTGCTTCTACCTGTACTTTTGTGTCGCCATCGGCATCGCTTATCTCAGTTATCAGGGTTGAGGAAAGTCCAATCCAACTGGGAGAAGCAGGAGTGCCCAGGTTATAATAAAAACCAGCTGTGCCATCAGTTTGAAAAACCAGCAAACCTGTGGCCGGGCTACTGATATCGCTTCGCTGGGATTCAGTCATCCTGGGAATTAAAAGCCCTTTGTTGATTGACTTAACGTCGAGCATAGCAGAAGCATCCGGCTCGCTGCCATCGGGTGTTATGGCTACCTGGGCGTTTAACGAGCTTATGCCAAGAAAAAATACCATGCTAAAAATTGTAATTATTTTCCCGGCTTTGCGGGATTTCCCGGAAAATATCGGGGCGAGCATTTTGTTTAACATAGATTTGTGTTTTTTAGTTGTATATTATTTACTTTAATTTTAATTTAGGATCACCTTTTCGGAAAGGAAGTATTGTGGTGTAACAATAGTTACCACATAAGCGCCGCTTGCATTGCTGAGGTTAATGGTGGCGGTATTGGAGTTTCCGGTGTTAACAGTGCGACACAATTGGCCGGTAATATTATACACCGAAATTGTTGCAGTGGTTGGTTCGGGAAAACGGAGATAAATATTTCCGTTTGCCGAAAATATTTTCACGTTCAGGGCCGGATCGTTTACAGTTAGCAAATCAAAATGCAGCTTAAACCGAGCCTGAACATCCTCGTCAAAGGATGTAAAATGATATTCGGGATCATCGTTTAGTTTTTGTGTAATATCAAGCTTGAGGTCGCTTAGGTAAACATCTCTTTGCGGAATCAGGTCATTAACACCTTCGGCTTTTATGTAAAAATCAGAAGAAGCGTTTTTTAAAAAATGTACAGGGATTTCCATTTCTGCAGATATCTCAGGAAGTGTGTTGATTGAAAGACTGTCTCCATCACTTACTGAAAAAAACTTTGGGGCATAACCGGTAAGAAAGTGTGAATCATATTTGGAGTCAAAAGCATGTGTAGCATCGTCAGCGAACTTTACAACACATTGCTGGGATGTGCTGCCTTCGGGATCGAAAGCAGTAAGCCTGATAGCGTTAAACATCTCATCTTTAAACCATGCAACGGGTGAATGGGTACGATCGGCAACTGGGATTGTTAATGAGCCGGTACCTGCGTCGGTAACATGAATCATAAAACCCTGATGGGCAGGAATGATCACTCCGGTAGAAATATCGGTGTAACTTGCTGTGGATTCGTTCCAGACTTTAATTACGCCATCGATATTGTTTAAATTCCAGCCGGCTGAGTTATTCCACTGCAAAGCACAAGGATAGGGATTGCCTATCAAATGCCAGCCGGGTGCATTCGATGTAGCAGTGTAGGTAAGGCCTGAAACATCAACATCATCGGCATTTAATGTGCCTGCAAAGGTTTTTGTAAGGTCGGAGTTGTACCCGCACAGATAACCGGAACCAACACCGAATGTGTTTTCAAATTCAGTGTTCCATAAGCCGTTTTCCAGCTTAGTGTTAATCCACAAACTTGAAACTTCATCCCATTTAAAAAAATCCTGACCGGAAGAAGGAGGATTAGAAACAAACTCACTTTGAATATTCTGGGCGGCAACAGGTGAAGACAGTAAATGCCATCCGTGAAGATTATCAGTCCATCCGCTAATGAAACGCTCAACTTTGGCTTCCCCGCCTCCGCTAAATGTGATATTACCTCTTTGCAAAAAGGATGCATCACCTGTACCATCTGATTGCAAAAGAAGGTTGCCACCGGCAACATCTATTGTTATACCTGTTGTAACTGTGATTTTTGTGCCCGGCTTTACCAGAAATTCCTGTGAAAATATTAGAATGGGGCAAAGAACAAAACTAAAAAGAACCAATATGTTTTTCATAATTTTAAATTTCTTCAAAAAAACAAAAAAAAATGGCACCAACAATTCACATATGTTAGATAATGCTTCTGATACGGCTCAATGAACCAGGGGTGATGCCCAAATATGAAGCAATATAGTTGATGGGAATCTTTTGAATAATATTCGGCTCTTTTTCAATAAGTTGCAAGTAACGTTCTTTGGCATCCATTGTTTGAAAGTTCCTGAGCCTTTTTGCCAATTGCACAATAATAATCCCATTAACCAACACTTCGAGCTGTATGAGTTCACTATTATTAGTTTTAAGTTTATCGTATTTATTCAGGTCGATTTTATCTGTTTCTACATCAGTAAGGGCTTGAATATATTCATCAGAATCGGCATCTGGAATATAACTATTTATCGGGAAACAAAAGTCTTTTTCGAAATTGAAATTTGTAGTGATTTCTTTTGTATTTTTAGTGATGTAAGTACGAGTTACACCTTTTGTAATAACAAAAACCACTCCGGCCTTTTTTCCTGGTTCTATCAGGTGTTCATTCTTTTTAAAGGCCTTTCTTAATGTGGCTTGTTCAAGTAAATACTGGTTCTTCTCAGACAGATTAAAAAAAAGCTTTCTGAAATCGTTGTCAATACTCATCATTATAGTTTTTACCAATTATAACAAAATCATATAATCATAAGTTTAGCATTGGTTTTTATCAAGCTATAGAATTTATGATTTTCATCGTATTAAATTAATAACTTTTGTGCAAAAAAAGGTAAAATATTTCTAAAATTCAAATCAAACATGCTTTCGGCTAAATTTTATTTTGATGTGTCGGGGAGTTATAATAATTTTAATTTGAATAATCTCAAAAAAAAAGGGAGACAAACTGCCCCCCTTTAATAAATTCGTAACACAAAAGGTTATTTAATAGTAACCTTTTTAATTATAGTTGAATTGAGTGTATTTATTCTGAAAATATATATACCGGCTTGGTAATCCGAAGTATTAATTTTCATTTGAGCATCATTAACTTCAGTATTTAATAATACTTGTCCTAAGAAGTTAAGAACCTGTACGTCATTAATTGTTTCGTTTGAAACAATATTAACATTATTGTTAGCAGGGTTAGGATATACTGAAATGTTATCATTGGCAGTGTTTTCAAATCTGCTTCCTTTCGAAATATTAACAAAACTATATTCGTTATCTTCTGTTGGAAATACTTTATTGGTATAAGCTTCAAAATCTGATTCAAAGTTAAAAGTTGAGACAATTTCCATTTGATTCTTGATATCCCAAACTTTTAATGAAATTTGATTTCCGGCATTAAAACCTTTACTATTAGTTAAGGTACTGAATATTGGCAAGCTGTTTTCAAATTTATTATCCGAACGGATAACTGTTGAACCAACCAATAAATCACCATCAAAAGCAGCAACTTCATCACCAACTTCCAAACCTGAAATATACATTGTATAAATTGGATCAGCTGCGTTTCCACCATCGAATACAAAGTGTTCAATTACTTTAGGTCTAAGATTTGATAAAGTAGATTTTACGGGAGTATTATAAACTAATTGATCATCAGCATACATTTTAATAAGATAACCTTCTCCGGGTGTTGCATCACCAATTCCGTTCACCCAGTTAGGGCCAATTTTTCTTAACATTTCACCATTTGAATTTCTGATTAAATGTAAATTATCGCCCAGAATTTCATTAAAGGCATATAAAGCATCAATTGCTTCGGTTGGCAGATAACTTACAAATTGGAAGCCTGCAACTAAATCAATGGGTGTTGAAGCAGCAATTTCTACACCTGAGAACTCAACAGTTTCGCTACCAAACATTTTAAATAAATATCCTTCGGTAACTACCCAATCACCTATTCCATTAACCCAATTCGGACCAATTTTTCTTAAAGTAGTTCCATCTGAATTTCTGACAAAATCTAAGTTTTCATTTAATATATCTTCTAAAACAACAAGCATATCAGCATTTTCAATTTCGAAATGTGTTGAAACAAATTGATAACCTTCTGATAAGTCAATGTTTTGAGTTGCAGAAACAATTGAAATATTTTCATAAATTGTTTCAGTATTTAAGCTTGTTACAACCAATAAAACTTCGCCTGATAGAAAGTCATGCTCAATATTTACATGTCCGTCAGCATCAGTTATTGCATTAAAGTATTCTCCGTTTTGTGATATGCACACCATAGCACCGGCAACCGGAGATCCGTTAGAAGTAACAATTAGATCATAAGGCATACCAACAGAAATTACCTCGTTAGATAATGCAAGCGGTGCAGGCTCAATAGTACGATGTTGAAGGGCAACATCACCAAAATATATCCATGTTTTAGCTGTTTCCCAATCGGAAGAACTACCCGATTCGGTTGTCATTAAAACCAAACCGTTAAATACAACTGCTCCGAGAGTATTTCTTTGTTCGCTTGTATTTATACCATTTTGTCCGGGATGAGCACTATAATCATAACCGCCAATTATAACATCATTAAAATAATCCTGCCCTCGCATTGGAGGAGTCCATGGTTGATTAATTGTTGCCATTAAAACTACAATAGCACCGCCATTTTCCTTTTTCAACCAAGCTTCAGCAAAACAATCTCCTGAACCCTGGAATGCACCGTTAACACATGCAACAGAAAAAATAAAAGGAAGTTTACTGCCATTGGTTAAATTATTAACATGGCTATTACTAAAACCGGTAGAACCCCATGAAGTTTGGGAACCATGTCCACAGTAATTAATTGCACTAACTCCGTCATTAATTGCGTTAGTTACCATTGCGGCAGTACCTGAATAATCATAAGCAGTTGAGAAATTATCATAAGTATAAGGATCCTGTTTATCGTTATAGATAACATCAATATGTTGATAATCCAGTTCATTGTCATCGCCAGGGCCTTGATTGGAAGCAACTCCTAATGCACTTGAATACCAATCATCACTATCAGGATTTTTCTCGTAATTAATTGTTTTATTAACCTGAATTGTTACATATCCGGGATTATTGGCCGAGAATCTTCCAATACAAATATCAGCGTGGTTATCGCTTCCAACAACACAACCTAATTGAGGATCCATTGGTGATCCACCCATATTATCAGATTTAATATCGGCCCAATCACCAACTAACTGAACGTAGAGAAGATCATTATTTGCATTATAAGCATTTTGAATAAGGTTCTTTACATTTGTTCCGGTTGCAACAACTTCTTTTGTTACAGAGTAGCCTTTTTCCTTTTTCCATTCAATATAAGGTTCAATTGCATCTTCATCTCTTGCAGTTGTAATTACTAAGAGGTCGCCATATTCTCCTACTGTAAGGTCATCTCTTGTTAGATTATAATTAATGAAAACAGAGTTGTAAATTGCATCCATTTCCCTGACAATTTCAGTTGCTTGTTTAGGTAGTGGATTAATAGCTTGTGTTTCGTTTTCAATTAATTCAACTGTCATGCTTTTATAAATCCTGAGAACATTTTTCACTGCATTATACCTGAAAGGAAATACATTAACACTGGTTCCCCTTACATCTCTTAAAATGAAAGGAGTAGTGTTAGTAGCAAGATTCTGAGGATACCAGTTATCACGAAATGAGCTTGGACTTATAACATAAGGAATAGTTGAAGGATCCTGATCTCTGTAAATAACCCCTCTTGAAGGTAAAAGCGGATATTCTAACGAGAATTCCTCATATTCTCCTTCAATTACATTAAGGCTTACATTTTTATCAGCCGATAATTGTACTGTGGCACTAATCATGGGCAATTGTGCAAAACCTTTTAATTGAGTATAAACACTTCCATCAAATAATATTTTCGAATAAGTTGTACCGTCAATATTGATTTCGGTAAGATCATAGTTTTCAACACTAAAGTTCAGTTCAAAAACATCTCCTTTAGTTTGATTAAATTTAACGTCATAAGCTTCAGAAGCCGTGACAAACGAAAAGCTGAAAAAAACAGCAATCACTAAGATAAAGTTTCTCATAATAATTTAAATTTGTTATTTAGTTGTTATTAGTAATTTATTCATTTTTATTTATTTCAATTTTTAATCCAAACCTGAATTATATCCTAATTGTGATATAAAAACAGATAAGTAGACATGTAGAATTTTAATAGGTTGCTTACATTTCGTTAAAAATTTGTTAAGCTCAAGGTTTTTCAAAGGAAAAGAGCAGTAAAAACTATTTTTTAATATATAAGCTGTTTATTAAAATTTTTTATAGTGCAAATCGCCAAATTAGTTTTCCAATTATAGTTGTCCGTTCTAACTTAATACCATCTTCGGTATTAAATTCCTGATTTACGACAAAGTAGAAATAACTTCCAATTTTGGGTATCCAGTTTATTCTGTAATTAAGTAAGATATCTTTATCTTCATTATTCCATTGTAGAAATAAATTGGTATTTAATTTCGGGTTAAAAGCATAGTCAATTCGTCCTCCCAACTCATCAGTTGTTAATGATTTTTGCGGAAGTTGAATGTAGTTTCTTTCCCAATCGATGCCTATGTTTAAGTGGCTGTTAAAATTAAAACTCATATATAATTCATATTCCTGTCGGTGTCCGGTATAAAACTCACCTACACTAACAGTGGCTTCAGCTGCAATTTTTCTTCCTTTGAAAGAACTAATCTCAATTTCAAAACGATTGTCCCAATAGCTGCCTGCCGGAATAATCACGTTGTCAATAAGCTCAAAATCTTCTTCTGGTTTATCAAAAATATGTTGGATGTTAAATTCAAAAAACTCCCCACTCTTTGTAACGAAACCAAAAGGACGCCATTCATAAAAAACAGATTCAGTTTTTTTGGTTTCAGCATTGATGTAATAATTAAGGTCAATTGGCTTAAAGATCAGGTTCCTGAAAAAAGGCAAACTCTTAAACCGGGGATTAATCTGAAGCTCGATGTAAAGCATTTGGAAATTTTTGCGCCTAGTAAAACCCATCTCAGGATTAAATCCTCTTTCGACGGTTGAGAAACCTAAATCGTATTCAATTACATCGTTCGGGTAACTTAAAAATACATCATACGAAATATTATTCTTATTCAAATCTTCAGCCTCTCCAAAGATTTTCGTCTCTGAAACTGCAACTGAACCTCCTGCAATAAGATTTTTTTCTTTAAAAAGTTCAGAAGTGGAATAGATAAAGGAAGTGCCGTAAACCCTATTGTATTGGTTTTTTGAATATTTTTGAGTAACGATCATTCCAAGGCTTGATTGCTTAAAGATATCTTGCTTTACCTTAATGACAGAATAATTGGTTGTCGGAATACTGTCTTTTGAGTTAGTTTGTATTGACATAATCCCGATATTGGTTTTATCCAGTTTTCCGAAGAGCCTCATGCCACCGATTATTGGTACTTCGGTTTGGTGATCAATACCAATTCTACGGCTATAAAACAGTCTGGCTTTATCGACATTCATATCAAAATAGTTCTTTCCCTCCAGAAAAAATTGTCTTTTCTCAGGATAGTATAATGAAAACCTTGTAAGGTTAATTTGTTCACGATCTGATTCAACCTGTGCAAAGTCCGTATTTGCTGAAAAATTTAATTTTAGTGTAGGAGTTATATCAAAGTTTAATTCACCACCTATTTTCCCGGTGCTTTTTGGTTCTTTATCCGAAAATTCAAAACCACCAAGCATATATGGTTTAAATTCAATTTTTGTCCCTTGTTTGATATTATTGATACCAACTAATTTACCGCCCTGAGATATTTTTTCCACATCATACAACCTTGACCACCCCTGCCACATTAGTTGCTCTTTTTTTCTCCGAATATTTCTTTCAAAGTTAATTCCCCAGACTTGTGCACTATCCTTTGTAAATTTCAGGGTGCTAAAAGGAATAAGTATTTCTGCAAACCAACCTTTTTCATTATTATCGACGGCAACATCCCACACACCATTCCAGTCTTTGTTAAAATCGTGGCCTTCATCACCCACCCAAATATCAGCCTTTGCGCCGTTCGGATTTATTACAAACAAATATCCGTTTCTATTGTCGTTGAATGTACTAATCATTAGCTCAACATTATCATCACTACTCCAGCTAAAATCATAAGCCATCTGTTGAGCCGAAATTTTTTCAGGTTCACTATCGAAACACCAAATACCAAAATAGATTTCATGTGCATTATAAACTACAGCAATTTTTGTTCTTTCTGAAGCAGGTGCTCCTTCATTTTGCTCTCTTTGAGTAAAATTTTCAATAGCAGATGCATTCAACCAGCAAACTTCATTTAACTTACCATCAAGTTTAATTTGTTCATTATTAAACATTGCTTTCAGGGTATCAGGTTTTGAATGTTGGCTGAAAAGATTGGTGGTGAATAACAAAATGATAATTAAAAGGGAAGTTTGTTTCATGGTTTTTATTATGTTTTGGCTATGCTGCGTACCGCATTTATTTTAATTATTTTTCTGTTTGCGAATTTATTAAAACATAGCACCCATGTTTTACAACTAATTACAAAATGTAGTATGAGTAATTTTTACCGTCTGGTTTTTCTTAGTTTCTCAATTCCGATTTTCGTTTTAGGAGCAATTTCATTTTCAAATTTCTCTGGCCACGGATTCTTTTCAAATTTTTTCATTAAAATTCCAGGATGTGGTAAGCAGATAAAATTTCTGTCAATCCCATTTATTGTTTTCAATCGTATTTCACCGTCTAAATATGATTTGGCTTTAATCTCTGATATTTCGAAAATAGTCTTAGTAACTTCTATTCCAAGTAAGATTATTGCAATAGGATTCGCAAGTTCTATTTCTTTTTTGAGTCTATTAATGCTTTTTTTTGCATATTCTAAAAACTTTGAACGGTTTTCGGTTAAGTCTGTTTTTCCTAATTTATTATACCTGTCTATGTGACCTTGTTTGAAAAGAAAAACTTTAACTAAATCTGTAATCCAACAAATATCTCTTTTAACTCCGATTTTTTCTAATATTACTTCATTCAGTTCTTTTCCTGATGGAATTGTTCTAACTCTTGAACCATCAAAATATGATTCATTTGAAAAAGGTGAGTCATTATCTGCTAATGGTGTATCAGAAATTCCATTCACTGTATAAAATTTTGCAGAAGGATAGGCTCCTACAATCATAATTCCATTTTTACTTGTTTCAATTGGAACCAAAACATTTATTGGATTTCCATAAAAATATGAATAGTCCTCAGGATATTCAATTTCTTGTTTGTAATTAGCAAAACAATCTTTCTGATATTTTTTTATTTCCATGTTCTGTTTCTTTTAATGCACTGATTAATAATATATTTTTCACCATCAAATCAATACTTATATTTTATTTCCCAAATATATAAAAAACATTCTAATTATTTACAAGGCACTCTTTTCAAACAAACAATAATTGGAATTTTCTTTTCTTCCTTTTTACAACTAATATATAATCTTTGAGTTAATCGTTTTCCCTGTTTAAACGAGGTATTTATATTGAGCTAACTGAACCCAGTGTGAGCCCTTTATGAGCCGATTACTTTTTTTTTAATTTATAAACCGTTCCAACTCCTGTTTGTTCAACTTTGTCAAATAGCTTCTAATTTACAACCATCTCGGTTATTATTTCTAAACATTGTTGGATTTTCGTGGTTTATTTTATGACAATCTCAATCCCTGTTGTTTGTACTTCGTACGCAAATGGATTCATTTGAGTAAAGTCAGATTCTCCAATAGGATGTGGCTCAATTCTTAAATCAATTTTTCTTCTCAATCTCATTAGCTGCATTTGAGTATCAAAGAAATCGGTCATATTTCCAATCACTATTGCTATATCAATATCGCTATCCTCTCTCTCCAATCCTCTGGCACAAGAACCAAATAAGAATGCTTTTTTCACATTCAAATCAGAAGGCAGTTGATTAATGTATTTTGATGCTGTATCTATAATTGATTTCTTAACCATATTCTAAGTTTTTCGATTCTATCCAACCAGATGTCAGTAAATTCTTTTGTACATAGTTTATAAAACTCTTGTTTGTAATTATCATATCTTGCATTCAAGTTGAACGTAGTAATCTTGTTTGTTTATTTTATGTGGCAATTTAAAAAAACTTTTTTTCAATATCTGGTTTCCAAAAGCTCAATTATTTATCATTCAATTATAAAATACAAATATACATTAAAATCTCTTTATACATACAGATGAATAATAACCAGCACCAGATGGAATTTTTTTCTTTCATTAAACAACTAACACATAATCTTTGAGTTAATCGTTATTCTATTTATACGTATTTATTTATTTTAAGCTATTTTCTTTTAAATACTGAATTGCTTAGTTTGCAAAAGCCTGCCCCAAAAAGACAGACTTTTGAATTCCATTAATAATTATTTCTCTTGAGGTTTTTTAGCCTCACTTTCCTTCTTTTGACGCTCATATTTACAGCATCCCGGAAGATTGCTATAAACTTCATCTTTTGCTTTTTGCTTATCGGTATCATGTCCAACTTTTGCAACAGCCAAATGAACTTTATTACTGTTTGTTTTAGACTTATCATAAGTCAACTCAAGCATATTGGTTTTTTGATTCCAGTCAGCAGACGTAACTCCATCTACAGATTCTGCAGCTTTTTCGATACGGTTTTCACACATTCCACATGCACCATAAACTTTGAATTTTTCGGTTTTGCTTTGTGCAAATACTGTCATTGCTCCAATCAGGAACAATCCTGCTAAACTTAAAACTTTCTTTTTCATTTTTTTAGATTTTAATATTAATTAATTATTTATTTACTTATTCTACCTATTGCACAGCTTACAAATGATTTTGCAACAGATATTGTACTATTATTTCCTCGTACGGGATAACCCATTTTTGTAAGCTTTGACTTATATTTTCCAACATTGCTTTCATCACCGTCAAAACAAATTGATATTAATGAATCTTCAATGTTAATTTCTGTTGATTTTACTTCATGAAATTTATTAAGACCATTTTTGATCGTTGAAGCACAACCATTGCATTTTAAATTTTCAATTTTTATTGTTATTGTGTTCATGTGTATATATTTTTGTAGTTGCTACATTTTTTATTTAGTTGAAAAGTTAAATTCACGTTTTATTTCTCCACATTTCAGCATCTTGTCGCCAAAGTAAGGGTTGCGAATTTCTTTTTCACTACTTATCCAAAACGCTCCTTTATTATTGAAAGCCATTGGACAAAATTGTAAATACAAAGGTTTTTCACCGTCAGCCCCAAACAAATCAATGGATTCGATGAGATTATTCGACACAATACTAAAATGACTACGTTTCATCTCAATGCCTTTCATTGTGATGATACCATAAAGATTTTCTTTAACAGACTTCAGGATATTCATCCATTCTATATGTGCATTGCCTTTTAAAAGGGTCACATCTATTTTATTTAGACTTGATAAAACAGTCTTTGTTTTTTCTTCAACCTGTTTTTCATCAGTTGCTACAAAGGCATCTTTCATTTTTAGATAATTATCTACAAATTCAGTAAGTTGTATTTTGAAAGTCTCAGGAATATCAGCAAAAGTTTCAACCTTTCTTTCGGAAATATTCATTGCTTCCATTTCTTCATCACTCATTTTAGTACCGCCATGATTATGGCCGGCAGAAATTTTACCCCCTTCAGGATTCATCATGCTCGGTTTGCCTGCCAACTGTGCTGATGCATCAATCTTAAATACTCCTTTTGTTACAATTTCTTCTCCCTCGGATAAGCCTTTTGCAACTACATAGAAATTATCGGATTCGTGTCCAAGAACAATTTCACGATACTGAAATGACGGTGTTTCACGGTTCGGGTTTTTTACATAAACCACTGCACGTTTTCCTGTCCAAAGGATTGATGTTTTTGGTATCAATAACTCATCAGAGTTTTTACCTGTAGTTGATTCTAAAATTCCATTTGCAAACATTTCGGGTTTCAATAACAGATTTGGGTTTTCTATTTCAAGCCGCACCTGAGCAATTCTTGTTTTAGGATTAATAAAAGGATCGATAAAACTTACTTTGCCGGTGAAGTTTTTGCCGGGTAATGATTGCAAAGTCAAGTCTATTTTATCACCAATTTTTATCCAGGGTAAATCGCTTTCGTAAGCTTCGAACATGACCCAAACGCGGCTTAAGTCAATTATTTCGAATAATGCTGAACCTTCCTTAACATAATCACCAATTGCAACATGACGTTTGCTTACTGCTCCCGATCCTGGAGAAAAAATATCAAAATACAGCTTTGGTTCCCCATTAGCTTCTATGTCATCAATTTGGCCATTAGTCAAATCCCAAAGTTTAAGTTTACTTCGTGATGCCTTATAAAACGAAGGATTGCTATCTTTGTATTTGATAGCTTCAAGCAATTCCTTTTGTGCAGTAATTAAATCAGGTGAATAGATGATTCCTAATTTCTGACCTTTCTTTACATTCTGACCTGTATAATTCACATACAACTTTTCGATTCTTCCACCAAAACGAGCGGTTAATTCAGCAATATTTCGTTCGTCGGGTTTTACTTTGCCAAGCAGATGAATTGATTTTTCTGGAACACCTCGTTTTACGAAAGTGGTTTGAACATCTGCCAGTTTTATGGCCGATTCGGTCATTTGTATTTCATTGGGATCAATATCGTCTCCTTCTGTATGCAAGGTGTTTACCGGTACTAAATCCATTGCACAAATTGGGCAAAGCCCCGGCTTGTTTTGCTTTATCTGCGGATGCATAGAGCAGGTGTAAATCGTTTCTTCCGCAATTGTAATTTCTTCATGATTGTGCCGTGCATGGTTTTCTTCAGAACCTCCGAAAAAAACTGCACCAAAGAATAAGCTTGTAATAAGCGTAATACCTATTATTATGACTTCTCTTTTATTCAGTGTTTTAAATTTTTTTGTTTTCATTGTTGTAATATTTTTTTTGCTTCATTAACAGAAGATACAGGCTGCTTACAAACATTATGTTTACAAACATAAATTATTGATTGATTCTTAACATATCTGTTTTCAAAAACAGGAATTCCTTTATCTTTAACACTTCCGGCAAAAATAATATCAGGCCTATAATCATTTAATATCTCTATTGAAAGTTTATCGGTATCGGGGCCTGTAACCACAAGTTCGTAGGGCGAATTTGTAAACCATAACATTACTGATGCCCAATTTGAAAAATATGTAATATTTGAAGAAATTTTTTTATTAATATTTGTAAGCATCTGTTTTGATTTATTGTTCATGCTACTATCAGAGTAATAGACACCCAGAGTAAATAAATTTTTCGCCATTGATGAGTTGGATGATGGAATTACATTATCTGAAATTTCTTTTTTACGAACAATCAAGTTAAAATCAACATCTGAAGCGTAAAAAAACATAGCTGTTTCATAATCATAAAAATGCTCCAGAGTATAATCTGTTAACTTTTTAGCTACTCTTAAATAATTTTCATTATAAGTAGCTTGAAATAATGCGATAAATGCTTCAATTGTAAAACTATAATCATCAAGAAAAGCATTAATTTTACTCTTTCCATCTTTGTAGTTTCTAAGAAGACTGAAATCATTTTGCAGGATATTTTTTTCAAGAAATTCAGCAGCCTTTGTTGCTTGTATTAAGAATTTATCTTCTTTAAAAACAAGATAAGCATCAACATAAGCCTTGATCATAAGTGCATTCCACGAAGTTAAAACTTTGTCATCCAAGCCGGGATGAATGCGTTCTTCCCTTGCATTTCGTAATTTATTATTTAATGATGTGATTGTTTTTAATAGCCCGGTTTCTGTTAAGTTGTATTTTTTTGCAATTTTTTCAGAACTTTCAATTATATGTAAAATATTTACACCTTGTTCCCAGTTTCCTGATTCTTTAACTGCATAATAATCACAAAACAAGTCAGAGCTATTACCCAAAATTTCATCTATCTCCTCTTTTTTCCAAACATAATATTTTCCTTCTTCTCCTTCACTATCAGCATCTAATGATGAATAAAAACCGTTTTCAGGAGAGGTGAGTTCTCTTTTAATAAATTCAAGGGTTTGATAAACTATTTTTTTATACAAATCATTTTTTGTCAGCAAATACGCATTGCTGTAAAGACTTACAAGCTGAGCATTATCGTAAAGCATTTTTTCAAAGTGTGGGACTTTCCAATGTTCATCGACAGAATAACGGGAAAAACCACCGCCAAGTTGGTCATAAATTCCACCTTTAGCCATTTTTTCAAGGGTTAAATTTATGTGCCGCAAAACTTCATCATCATTTGTATAGTAATAGTATTTCATCAAAAAGTCTATAGTTGAAGGCATAGGAAACTTCGGAGCTTTTTGTTCGCCACCATTTATTTTATCAAAACTTGATTTCCAATTTTCAACAGCATCGGTTAATTCTTCAATGCTAAATTCAGTTGGCTCGGATTTTAATTTTACAAATTCAGAATTTATTATTCCCTGCTGCAATTGCTCAGCTGAGTTTATATATCGTTGCTTGTCATTCTCATATCCCAAAGCAAGATTTTCCAAAATATCTTTCCATTGATTTGGTTTGAAATAAGTTCCTCCGTAAACCGGACGGCCATCAGGTAAAGCAAAACAATTTAAAGGCCAACCTCCGTTGCCTGTGATTAATTGCACTGCTATCATATATATTTGATCAACATCGGGATGTTCTTCTCTATCAACTTTTATGCATACGAAATTTTCATTCATAATTTTTGCAATACTTTCGTTTTCAAACGATTCATGTTCCATTACATGACACCAATGACAAGCTGAATACCCGATACTTATCAGCAATAATTTATCTTCGTTTTTTGCCTTTTTCAAAGCTATCTCACCCCAGGGATACCAATCCACAGGGTTGTGGGCATGTTGAAGTAGATAAGGACTGTTTTCTTTAATTAAATGATTTGAAAATTTATGTTTCATTTTTGTATTATTTTGTTTTTGTGAGTTTCCGCATTGGAAAAATAAAATTATTGGAAGTATGATAAGATTTTTCTTCATGTGTTTAAAATTTCCCCATTAAATAATTTATAAATGCAATTGAAATTTGTTTGTCAACTTTTGCTTTTTCAAGTTCCAAACAATACTTCAAAACACGTTTTTCCATTCTTAATATTTCCTCAAAATTACTACCTTTGGTGGCATATTCAGTCTCGAGAATATTTCCAGCTTTTTCGGCTAATTGCAACTGTTTTTGAAATAAATCAATTCGCCTGTCAGCATCAAGATATTCAGCATACTCCTTTTCAAAGATGGATTCAAGCTTATTGATTTTATCGACTTTTTTGTTTTCAATAGCTTTTTTCATGAATACCGCTTCTTTTACCATTGCTGAATATTTCTTGCGATATAATGGAATTGTTATCCCGATTTTAGGAAAAAGGATAGCATCCTTTCCATTTTGATTAGCATCAGTCATTGCATCACCACTTGCTCCGATAGCAATGTAATCAAGTCCAATTGATATATTGGGCAAGCCGTTTTTCTTTGCAAGTTTTTCTTTGCTCTGAAATGAATTAATCTTGTAATCAAGAGTCAACAACTGATGATTATTCAATTTTAAACTGTCTAAAACAGTTTGTCGGGAGTAAGCTAAATCGTTTGTCCAAAGAATATCGGGAATTTCGATTGGGCTATTTTCATCAACATTTAAAAGATTATTGAATTTTACTGAATTCACAAAACTTTTATCTTTTAATAAGGCAAGCTTGTTTTCCAGATCAGTTAGTTCCATTTCTACCCTTAATTCATCAACTCCCGAAGTTTTTCCTGTTTCAATTTTAATTAAGGCAAGATTTTTAAATGTTTTAAGAATACGAATATTCTTATGGGTAATATCAATGCTTTGCCTGATAAAATATAAATCGAACCAGCATGATTTAACCTCGAAAAAGAGTTTTGATTTAGTTTCTTCAAGATCCTCAAACTTAGCCCTTGCCATATTTAACACAACATCCTCTTTGATATTTAAGGTTCCAAACCAGGGAAACATCTGAGTTAATGAAATTTTAGCTTGTTGCGGACCGTTTTTGGTTTCAACCGGCATAATAAAATATCCGAATGCCAATTGAGGGTCAGGTAGTGTCCCAACTTGTGAGACCTGTTCCAGTGAGGCCATATATTCATTGAACTTTGCTTTGAGTGCAGGATTGTTTATAGCGGCAGTTTGCAAATACCTGTCCAAAATTTCCTGTCCTGAAAGTGTTCCGGTAAAAGCTAAAAATATTAATATAATTATAAGTTTAGTTTTCATAAGTTTATATTTTAGTGAACAGGGGCTTAGACCCTATATATCTACAATGTACAATTATTTAATTAATGCTCATTATTCCAAGTAGCAGGGTCTAAGCCCCTCACTCAATGAACGTTTTTTTCTCTGCGCTTTTGCGACTCTGCGTTTTATATATATCAGATTTCTGACTTCTAACTTTTTGCTCCTGCCACATGCTATATAGCACCGGAACAACAAAAATGGTAAGTGTTGCAATCACCATTCCTCCAAAAATGGGTATAGCCATGGGAACCATAATATCTGATCCCTTGCCTGTAGATGTAAGAATAGGAAGCAATGCAATTAATGTAGTTGCAGTTGTCATTATTGCCGGACGTACTCTTTTCTTTCCTGCTTCCAGAACATTATCCCTTACTTCCTTAATGGAAACAGGTGTTTTTTTATCGAATAATTGTTTCAAATAAGTGCTAATTAACACTCCATCATCTGTTGCTATACCGAAAAGGGCAATAAAACCAACCCAGACTGCAACACTTAGGTTTATGGTATTTATCTGGAACATGTTTTGTATGCCAATGCCTCCAATGAAAAAATTCATAAACCATGGCTGCCCATAAAGCCAAAGCATGATGAAGCCACCGGAAAATGCAACTAATATTCCTGAGAAAATTAAACCTGCTCCAATAACCGATCTGAACTGAAAATAAAGAATTAAGAAAATTATTATCAATGATATTGGGATAACTATCATTAATCGTTTGGTCGCTCTAATTTGATTTTCGTAGTTACCTGTGAATTTATAGTTAACTCCCGAAGGTATTTCCAGGTTTCCATTCTTAACTTTTTCATTCAGATATTTTTGTGCATTTTCAATCACATCAACCTCTGCATATCCGTCTTTTTTATCGAAAATCACATATCCGACAAGAAAAGTATTTTCGCTTTTTATCAATTGCGGGCCACGTGTATATTCAATGCTTGCCAGTTCACCTAATGGAACCTGATGGCCTGAAGGTGTAGGAATAAGTATTTTTTTCAGGCCTTCGGGATTATCTCTGTATTCCCGTGCATACCGAACTCTAACCTGATAACGTTCCCTACCTTCAACAGTTGTTGTTAAGGGCATTCCACCTATTGCAGAACTAATAAAATTTTGAAAATCCTGTATTGTCAATCCATATCGGGCAATTGCATCTCTGTTTATTTTTATTTCAAGATAAGGTTTTCCAACTACACGGTCGGCAAAAACAGAAATCGGTTCAATGCCTTTTACATGTTTTAAGTGATTTTCTAATTGATACCCTACTTTTTCTATGCTTTCCAAATCAGGGCCAAAAACTTTTATTCCCATTGGAGCACGCATCCCGGTTTGCAACATTATTAAACGAGTTTGAATTGGTTGTAATTTTGGTGCAGAAGTTAATCCAGGAATATTAGAATTATTTACAATTTCATTCCAAATATCATCAGGAGATGTAATGCTTTTTCGCCACTGACGGAAATATTCACCTTTAGTATCAGGAATTAACAAGTCTTTTTCAACAACCCTAAACAAATCTTTATCAGGATTATAAATTGAACCATCCTTTAAAACAAAGCTTTCATCATCATCAACTTTAAACCTTAGGCGATGTCCCTTTTCGTTAAGAATGTATTCCGGTTTATAATTGATCACATTTTCATACATCGACACAGGAGCAGGATCTAAAGCTGAATTTACCCGTCCCCATTTCCCAACAACATTTTCAACTTCAGGAATTGCATTAACTTTTTTATCAAGCAATCGGATAACCTCAATGTTTTCCTCAATACCTGAATGTGGCATTGTGGTTGGCATCAGTAAAAACGAACCTTCATCAAGCGATGGCATAAATTCCCTGCCAATACCCGGAAAGGTTTTATTAACAGATTGCCATGTATCGGTTTGTTTTATAACATCGGGCATAAAACCGAAGAGTTTACCGAAACCCTGCCATACCATAATACCAAAAAGAATAACAAAAATCGGGAGGATCAAAAACTTCCATTTGTTTGCCAATGCCCAAGAAAGAATTTTTGGGTACTGATATACGATTGATATTAAAACACCTAAAATGAATGCAATAATAATTGCAATAAATACAAAATTACTGAATGTGCTATTTTGAGCACCAAGTGGCATCCATTTACTTGCAAGAAATTGAACCACTACTAACAAAGTAATGGTAATATTGATAAAGTTCACATACTTTCTATGCGATTCTTCCCAACGAAAAGCAAAGAAATTATTTACACCATAAGCAATCAAGGCAAAAGCGATAAAATATCTTCCATAGAAAATAAATACTATACCTGCCAAAGCGAGAACTATATTCAGGTATTTACGGATTTTTTTACTGTTAACTCTTATTGACAATACGATGTGTGCCAGTGCAGGAATTATTGTTATACCAAGAACCAATACCGACAGCATTACGAATGTTTTGGTGAAAGCCAGGGGCCTGAATAATTTACCTTCAGCTGCTTCCATAGCAAAGACCGGTAAAAAACTTATTATGGTAGTTGTAATTGCGGTTATAACTGCCGGGGCAACTTCAATACTTGCCTCGTAAATAATATGCCGTAATTGTCTTCCCCTGGCCCCTTTGTTTTTAGGCAAAGAAGTGTGTCTGATGATGTTTTCGGTAAAAATAACACCCACATCCACCATTACACCAATTGCGATGGCGATACCCGAGAGTGCAACAATATTGGCATCAACACCAAATTTTCTCATTACAATGAATGTCATTAATACACCGATAGGTAATAAACTTGAAATAAGAATAGATGCACGTAGGTTAAAAACCAATATCAGTACTACAATTATGCTGATAAGCACTTCTAATGATAAAGCTTCTTCCAGGGTACCAAGTGTTTCGCTGATTAATCCCGAACGGTCATAAAATGGAATAATAGAAACTTTCGAAACAGTTCCATCATCTAATTTTTTTGAAGGTAAACCGGTACTGATTTCAACAATTTTTTGCTTTACATTTTTAATTACTTCCAAAGGATTTGCACCATAACGTGCAACTACAACACCCCCAACTGCATCTGCACCACCTTTGTCCAGGCCACCCCTGCGGGTAGCAGGACCAAAATGGATATTTGCAACATCTTTTAACCGGATCGGAACATTATTTTCAACAGCAACAACCGATTTTTCAAGGTCTTCAAGACTTTTAATATAACCTAATGCCCGTATCAGATATTCGGCACGGTTGAACTCTATAGTTCTTGCTCCAATATCAAGATTGCTTTTTTTAACTGCCTGCATAATCTGAGCAATGGAAACTCCGTGAGCTTTCATTGCATTAGGAATAATATCTACCTGGTATTCCTTAACATATCCCCCAATTGAAGCTATCTCGGCTACACCTTTGGCAGATGTCAAAGAATATTTCACATAAAAATCCTGAATAGAACGTAATTCCTGAGGATCCCATCCACCACTCGGATTACCGTTTTCATCTCTTCCTTCAAGCGTGTACCAATATACCTGCCCCAATGCTGTTGCATCCGGGCCAAGTGAAGGTGTAACTCCATCTGGTAAAGTTCCGGCAGGCAAAGAGTTAAGTTTTTCGAGTATCCGGCTTCTTCTCCAGTAGAATTCAACATCTTCTTCAAAAATGAGATAGATACTTGAAACTCCGAAAATAGAATTGCTACGGATAGTCTTTACTCCGGGAATACCGAGTAAGGCAGTTGTTAAAGGATAGGAAACCTGGTCTTCGATATCCTGTGGTGAACGACCGGGCCACTCGGTATAAACGATTTGTTGATTTTCGCCAATATCGGGAATGGCATCAACAGGAACAGGATCGTTTGGTAATATACCTGTGTCCCAACTAAATGGTGATGATACCATACCCCATGCTACAAATAATGCGAGCATTAGGAAAGTTACAAGTTTATTCTCTAAAAAGAACCTTATGATTTTGTTTAACATATCTCTGAATGTTTTTAAATGTTATGATTTTGTTTAAAGTCTAATGATAGAATGCGAAAATGCTTGAATGAGAGAATATGATTGAAATGAATAATTGATGAGTTTTTTAATCATTTACTCAATTAAACATTTACTCATTCAATGATTTACTCATTTAACAGAGGTATGTCTGTAATAAAGATAGTTTTGTTTGTGTGGCAGGCGACGGAGATTCAGCGAAATTGTTAATTTCTATTTCAACAATGCCCGGTGTATCAAGAAAAATTGCAAACACCAACGGAAAAAGAATATCAAAGGATGCTATCCGTGTATTTTCAAATGATGCAGGACTAACGATATCTTCTTTAAGCTGAAAATACTCCGTTTCATTATGACAACAATTTGAATTTCCCATATCGCCACAACACGGCTCTATTTCAGAATTTATTGCTACTTCAACTAAATGGGAACCACAATAATGTTTAGATACAGAAAAGCCGGTTGTTGCAATCAACAATAAAGTGGCTAAAATGATATGTCCTGTTTTTCTAAACATGCGACAAAGATAGTATCGTTATTTAGAATCGTTTTATATAATTTTGGAAAAGATTTATATTTTTTTTGGATTTAGACTTTATCCAAAGGATTTCGTTTGTTTTTTTTCAGTTTTTTGAATTGAGAAGGCGAATAAGCTGTATTTTTCTTAAACTGGTTAGACAGATGCTGAACTGAACTATAACCCATCTGATATGATATTTCAGTTAATGAAAGTTCATCATAAGTTAATAGTTCTTTAACTTTTTCAATTTTTTGCAAAACAATATATTTTTCAATGGTTGTTCCTTCAACTGATGAAAATAAATTACTTAGATAAGAATAATCATAAAATAACTCGCTGGCAATAAAATCTGAAATATTCATATTATTTGGAATTTCTTTTCCATGATGAATTATTTCAATAATGAAAGTTTTTATTTTATCAATTATTTGATTTTTTTTATCATAAATAAGTTCAAAACCATTTTCAGTAAGAACTTTGTCAATCGTTTTAATTGTCTCAGTTTCAATTTGTCCTTTTAATTCTACATTACCTAATTCAATGTGATCAATAGTAAGTCCGATCTTTTTAATTTCATCTTCCACAGTTTTAATGCATCTGGGGCAAACCATGTTTTTGATATTCAAAATAGTATTATTCATTTTACAAAGTTAAAAAATAGTGTTTATAAAAAGTAGCTAAATATTCAAATCATCTTATGGACTTTATATTTTATCAAGTACCTTAAATCATCTGAAGTGAATTAGTGCAAAACAAAATTTCTTAGCAAATTTGAAACAGCTTATCCTTCAATATCATATGTATTTTCCATAAACATAGAAATCCATTCTGTATGTTAGCAGAAAACAAATATCCATTAATATCTAATAAAATAATCATGTATTATTCTGATACAAAAAAATGTTCCATTTTGAAACATAGTGTCTATTAAATTATAATATCAGATTTTGTTTTTGATTGAGAAACAAACATATAGAAACTTTGGTATAAGAATTGAAACTATAATCTAAATTGAAAGTTTATGTTTAGAAACTATATCATCACTGCCATTCGAAATCTATACAGGAACAATGTGTTCACATTTATTAATATTATCGGTTTGGCTATCGGCCTAACCAGTGCAATAGTCATTTTTTTATTGCTTGAGTTCGAGTTGAGTTTTGATAAACACCACAAAAAATCAAAAAATATTTACAGGGTTCTTGATATCTATACACATAGTGGCGGGACTGATATAAGTGGCACCACATGTTATCCACTGGCAAAAGCCATACGTATGGAATTTCCGGATATCCCTGCCACGTATATGTCGCATGAATCTCAACTTGATGTAAAAGTAAATGATAATGTTTATAATCAGGATAATATCGTTATTGCTGATTCATTATTTTTTAATTTCTTTGATTTTCAATGGATAAGCGGAAATGCAGAATATTCTTTTCAAAGTCCTGATGACGTAATCCTTACCCGCTCGGTTGCAGAAAAATATTTTCCACAACAGGACCCTATTGGCAAGATAATTCGTTTTGATGCAAAATATGATATGGTGATTAAAGGGATAATTGAGGACTCACCACCCAATTCAAGTATTCCGCTTGAAATGATTATTTCGACGGGGATTTATGATAAAGGATTTCGAGGAGGTTTATATACATGGTACACAGCTATGTCAGGAATGTGTACTTTTATTCAATTGCCTGAAAGTGTATCTCCAGATGATTTTAGCAAGCAACTGAAACAACAAATTATAAATAAAAACTATCATAAAAGTGTTGCTGATTTACTTGATTATGGTTTGCAGGCTTTTGAAAAATTGCATTTTGAAGCTGACTTTTCTAACATATACGATACATATACAACTGATCCTTTGTTTATTTGGATATTCATTTTGATCGGTTTTTTTATTTTGGTCATTGCCAGCATAAACTACGTTAACCTTTCTACAGCCCAGTCTTTAAAAAGAACAAAAGAAATAGGAATCAGGAAAGTAAGTGGTGCCAAAAGAAGCCAGATTTTTAAACAATTCATTTTTGAAACTTTCATTATTACTTTTATTGCTATGATTATTTCATTGATTATTGCTGAGATATTCCTTCCATATTTAAATGAATTTATCGGTTATAATGTTAATCTGAGCATTTATAATAGCAAAGCTGTAATGATTTTTCTTGTTTGTATATTATTGTTTACAACCTTGTTGTCAGGAGCATATCCTGCTGTTTATCTTTCAGGTTTCAGGCCTATCCTTGCTATCCACAATAATATCAACGGATTGCGATCCGGTCTGCTTAATCTACGTAGTTTGCTTGTTATCGTTCAGTTTTTTATTTCAACAGTATTAATTGTATGTACCATTGTTATGATCAATCAAATGCATTATTTTAAAAACAAAGATTTAGGATTTGATAAATCTGATATTGTAGTTTTTACAATTCCTGATTCAGGATCAGAAAATATAGATGCTATCAGGCAAAAAGTATTATCAATACCCGGAATAATAAAATACTCGTTTAGCATTGGTTCACCAACATCTGATGATTCAAGAAAGTCTGATATTACTTCACGTGAGCTGGAAAATTCAGATCGCTTCATGGTAAACATGAAGTTAGCTGACACAAATTACATTGACATGTTTAATCTTAAATTATTGGCTGGAAAACCTCATAGTATTCCTTTGAGTGATTCATCATTTCCGATAGTTGTCAATGAAAAACTAATTCATTACCTGGGTATTGGTAACCCTGAAGAAGCATTAGGGCATCGCATCGGAGCAGGTATTTTTAAAGGGTATGTGTGTGGTGTTGTAAAAGATTTCCATGTGGCAAGTTTACAAAATCCTATCGGGCCGGTCGCAATTTTTTATGAGCCACAAGGCTTTTCAAGGCTCTTGCTTAAAGTACATCCGGAGCAAAAAGCTGAAGTTATCAATAAAATTGAGAAGGAATGGAATATAGTTTTTCCAGATTTCACCTGCGATTATTTCACTCTTGAGGAATCATTGGGTCAATTTTATGACGAAGAAAACAAAACAAAAACCATGATTCAGTTTTTTATGTACCTTGCTATAATTATAGCTTGCCTTGGATTATTCGGTATGGTTTCGTTTATGGTGGTCAGGAAAACCAAAGAAATAGGTATAAGGAAAGTACTTGGTGCAAATGTGAGCGAGATTGTTTTATTGATCTCAAAGGATTTTTTCATTCTAATTATCATTGCCAATCTGCTTGCCATTCCTGTTGCATGGTATATAATGAACAGGTGGCTTGAACAATTCACTTTCAGAGTTTCAATCAATTGGTGGGTCTTTGTAATTGCTGTTCTTGGTTCGCTACTGATTATTTTTGTTACCATATGTTATCAGGCAATAAAAGCCGGCATAAGCAATCCTGTTGATGCTATTAGGCACGAATAAAGATAATTATAAGCTATTCAACCAACTAAGAATAATTGTCTATTGGATCTATTATTTTTCAATGATATTATAATAAATAATTTATTCTCATTTCTTGAGAAATTTGAAGAATTATGGAACTCTCTATATTTTTTTTGTATTTTAGTTGCAGATTTTTTGCTCAATATATAGTATAAAAAATACAAATGGGTCAAACGCATATTAAACGAGTTTTACTTTTTCTTTTTCTGTTTCTATTTCTTTTTTTTGAATTACATGCAGTAATTGATTACGAATTTCAAATTGATAAAAGGATAATCCTGCAAGAGGGTTTGAGTCAAAGCAGGATACTTTCGGTACTTGAAGATGAAAGAGGCTTTATGTGGTTTGGAACTGCTGATGGGCTTAACAGATATGATGGATATACATTCAAAATATTCAGAAACATATTTAACGACAGTACCTCGTTACCAAACAATGTGATTAATTCAATGGTTGAAGATAATGATGGCAATATTTGGATCGGCACTAATAATGGAGTTGTAATATTTAATCCTTATTTGGAAACTTTCAAATCATTGAGAGAAACCGACTCAACTGCAATTGCTTTTGGGGCCAATTTAATCAGTTCTTGCGTAATCGACAAACAAAATAATATTTGGTGTAGTACACAAGGATATGGAATTTTCAAAGTCAATCATAAAACTCTTGAACAAGAAGTTTTTTTGTTAAATGAAGCCGACTCTCTCCAATTATTGAACATTAATAATCTTTATATCGACAGCTTTAACAGGCTTTGGATCGGCGGTTTAACAAACAATACAGTATTTGCGTTAAATGTTTATAATGGTAAACTTGAAAAATATCATATTAAAGGTTTCGCAGATACTGACCACATGAGCATTATTATTTCTTCATTTTTTGAAGACAATGACAATAGGATATGGATGAGTTGCAATGACTTTGACGAAAAAAAAGGAGGTGTGTTTTTTCTCGACAATGGCCAAACATCTTTCAACAGTTATTGGCAATTTGTTTCAAAAAAGTTCCATAACTCTTTCTTTTATTTTTTTTGTAGAATTACTTCAATTACCGGTGATGATGCAGGTAATATTTGGGCTGCAAGTCATCATGGCGGAGTATTTAAAATCAGATTTGGTAATACACCAATTGCATACTTTAATCAATATCTCATTAAACATGTAGGAGTTAATTGTATTTTTTGGGACAGCAGAGATATGATATGGATTGGTACTAATGGATACGGTATCGAATTATCAATACCCGACAAAACTAATTTTAAACTCATGAGCAACAAACTCAATAGTGATTTTTCGATTGAAAGTATTAGGACATTCGCTGAAGATGACAATTATTATTGGGTAGGCGGTTATTACGGTTTATCAAAAATAAAAAAAGATTTCAGCGAGGTAAATACATTTCACTATGCTAGCGTTTACGCAATTGCCAATTGCACTAATAATTCAAATCTAATGTGGACCGGATCCGAAGGTGGAGGACTAATGCCGTTAAACAAAACGAACAATACATTATCAAACATCAAATTTACTCCCTGTGAAGTCAATCCAAATTTATTAGATTATATATTCGTAATCTATCCTGTTAATGATACACTCCTGCTATTAGGTACACAGGATGGACTTTTTGGTTTTAATCCTGTTTCAAAAACCATTACTTCCTACACTTATTTCAGTTCAACATCAAACAAACTAATTCTCAAAACTGTTAGAACAATTTACGAGGACAGGTTTGGCAATATATTAATTGGTTTTGTACAGGGAGGTATTGGGAAATTGGTGCTTAGAAATAAAAGAGTTGAGAAGTTTGGTATTTTACCGGATTTACAAGCTTTTAATGATTACAATCCCGTAAATTGTATTTACAATGATAAAGAAAACAGATATTGGATCGCTACAAGCAACGGCCTTTTTATGTATGATACAGGAAACGAAAAAACCAAGCTTTTTACTGAAGCAGACGGCTTGCCAAACAGCCATATTTATGCTATTCTGCCCGATGATGAAGATAACCTATGGTTAAGTACAAATAATGGAATATCATGTTATTATCCGAGAGAAGGAATTTTCAGGAATTATGATGTGAGTGACGGTCTTCAAAATAATGAATTTAATACCGGAGCATACTTTAAAGCATCCGACAGCACTTTGTTTTTTGGCGGAATTAACGGATTTAATTATTTCAATCCAAAAAAAATTAAACAAAACAGTATAGTTCCGGAATTAGTTATTATAGGAATTAAAATCTCAAACCGATATCTTAAAATTAGCAAGAAAGAACTTTCACAACATTCACTTACAATTCAACCCGATCAGGAAATATTTACAATTGAATTTGCCGGTTTAAGTTTTATAAACAGTTATAAAAACCAATATAAATATAAAATCAGGGAGTTAAATCAGGAATGGATTCAGCTTGACAATCAAAACCATATAACTTTCAATAACATGTCACCCGGCACATATACATTGGAGATAATGGCAGCAAACAATCACGGTTTATGGTTAAAAAAGCCTTATACTTTTACAATAATAGTTTTACCAACATTTTTTGAATCAGTATATTTTAAATGGATTATTGTCGTTTTTACAATACTTCTTATTATAGCGGGATACAAAATCAGGTTAAGGCAAATAACAAAACAAAAAGACAGATTGCAAATATTTGCTGATAAACAAACTGCCAACCTGCTTACTGCAAACAAAACACTTAAAGATGAAATACTTAAACATAAGGCCACTGCTGACGAGTTGAATTTATCAAATAAAACTAAAGACAAATTCCTATCGATAATGGCCCACGACATTATTAATCCTTTAGGCGTTATTCATGGTTTTTCCGATCTGCTTGCCGAAAAAAGTAATAAATTTGATGAAAAAGAGAGACTTTCTTTCATTCAGACAATAAATCTTATAGCTAAGGAACTGACATTATTAATAACAAACTTATTACAGTGGTCGAATCTTCAAAGTGATTCAATAACACCAAAGCCAAAGGCAATTATCCTAAAAGACACTGTTTTAGAAACTGCAACACTTTTACAGGGAAACATTGAAAAAAAAGAAATTAATTTAACAATAAATATTGATAAGAAAACAAAAATAACGGCTGATGAGAACATGCTTTCAATGATTTTACGTAATCTGTTATCAAATGCCATAAAGTTTACGCCGGCTAAAGGTCTAATTCGTATTGAGTCGAAAACAATTAACGGTATGGTACAGGTAAACATCACCGATACAGGAGTTGGAATACCGGAAGAAACTCTAAATAAGCTTTTTAATCCTGATGAAAATATTACAACAAAGGGCACTGATAATGAATCTGGAACAGGATTAGGTTTAAACCTTGTTTATGAATTTGTCAATATGAGTGGTGGTAAAATATGGGTAAATAGTGAGGTTGGAAAAGGTACTACCTTTTATTTTACTTTACCTGTTTTTGATTTGTAATAAATTCTGATTTTTCAATAATATAGCGATTTAGAATTTTAACAATTACTCTCTTATACAACGCACTGAATACCCGTATGTTTTATTATAACTTGCCTGGTAAAAATTTATATAATCATAAACTAAATTACCATACAAAGCGAAATTATCACTCGTTTCGCTTGATGACCAAAAACGACAACTTGCACTCAAATAATAGAAGTATCCGTTTGTAATATGTCCTCCGGGAAGGCCCGTAAAACCACTTGAATTTGTTGCTCCTGTATTTGGTGGATTCCAATGAATTGTTCCTTCTTCTTTCATTTTACCACCTGCAACAGCATTTCCTCCAAGAAAATCGCCAAGTGTTGCCAAATCTTCATCCGTAGGAATATACCAACCAATTGGGCAGATTCCCTTTGATTCCGGCATTGTTGAATATTCCATCAATTCATCCCATTGATATAAACCTCCATACTCATCGCAGTTTGTCGGATCATCATCATAACAATATTTTTCAATTTCACCATTATTTGACGGATCAATACTGCTGGCAATCATTATTCCGATATTTAAGTTTTCTGCCATCCAGCATTGTCCTCCTATCTGAACAGTATTGTAAACCTGTCCGTTACGAGAATCTGTAAATAGCTGACCACAAGGAAAAGTTGCAGGATATATTAAAACATCATTTGAATTCATTTTAATAAGATATGCCTGGCAGGGGATAGAGTTTCCAATTCCGTTAACCCAGTTCGGCCCGATTTTTTGCAAAATATTTCCCTCAGAATTTCTGATATATAATAATTCATCTCCAATTATAGAAGCAAAAGCATCCATCGCATCCATTTCATAAACCGGTAAATAACTTACAAATTGATAACCTTCATGCAAATTAACAGGAGTTGTTGGAGAAATTATTTCACCAGTAATTGAAAATTGGCCGGTTCCGTTATATTTCACCAAATATCCTTCAGTTTCTATCCAATCACCAATTCCATTGATCCAGTTTGGCCCTATTTTTCTTAACATAAAGCCATCCGAATTTCTGATAAAGAGTAAATCGTCTGTTAAAATTTCTGAGACCACCTCCATCATATCCGGATTTTCAAGAAAAATTTGTGAGGAAATGAATTGATAACCGGTTTCAATATAATAAGTTTGAGTAAAAATAATCGGCTCTAAATCAAAATCAACAATAATAGTTTCTTCTGAAATTACCTGCTGTGCAAACTTAGTTTGTGGATAAAATCTATTTGCATTTACAGTAATATTATAAGTTATGGGTTGTAAGCCTTCAATTAAATATGTTCCATCGCTTGAAGTAACTGTTTGATAAATTGCACCGTCTATTTTCACTTCTGCTCCAACAATTAACTCATTTGATAAAGCACTTCTAACCGTACCTGAGATTGCACCTGCCGGCAAAATAGGAAAATTCAATTGAATCACACTGTATTCACCATCATCAGGAGGAAATATATTTTGTGTCCAGGCATCTCCATAGGGGTTGGAATATATCACTTCAAATATTATATATTCAATTTGCTCGCTTTCATCCCAGCCTTTAAAAGATACCGGATTTCCCGGTGTCCATCCTGGCATTGAAATAAGATCACCCCAAGCAGATAAATCGTTTTCAAATTGATTATCCGGAGTACAAACCTGATCTAAGGTAAAAACGCCTACCATAGTTTCTCCATCAAATATTGCAATTTCATCTCCTGATTCCATATCAATATTATTTATGGTTGCTCCACCTATATATAATGTCCATAGAGGAGCACGACCACCTAAGAAATTAAAATGGCCTGTTTTCACTTGCGGCAAAGCATCAATTGATGATAAAAGAAGAATTATCATCATAAACGAGATTGTGTAAAGATTTTTCATAATAATATGTTTTTGAGAAATTGGAATAAGAAATTCAGGAGGGTCCAAATTTCTAATTCCCAATTTCATTCTATAACCTTTACAAATATAGTAATTTATTTAACAGAATAAAAGATATTTTAGAGTAATTAAAAAGTTTGTAAGAATTATTACTGACTTTAAGATAAAATTCAAAACAAAAATTTCTCAGAATAGATTAAATGTATATTTTTGCATCCAAAATGTATAAATATGCACATCAAAGCAGATCGTTTATTACAAATCAAAGAAATAATTAGTAAACAAAATATATCAAAGCAAGAAGATTTACTTAACATTCTACACAGCAAAGATTTTCATGTTACACAAGCCACAGTATCCCGCGATTTGAAAGAGCTTAACATTGGAACAAAACACGATAATAATTTTGGTCATATATATTTCATACCGGAAGAAGACAATTTAATTAAGCAAAATACACTTTCTGAATTAGATGGAATTGTTTCACTGGAATTAGCAAATAATTTAGCTGTTTTAAAAACATTACCAGGTTTTGCTAATAGTGTCGCCGCTATTATTGATTCTAAAAAAATTGAAACTATTATAGGAACGGTTGCAGGCAATGATACAATACTAATAATAATTAACGAAAAAACAAAGAAGAAAGAATTTATTAATTCCATATATAAAGAATTTTCCAATATTGTTAAAATCTTAAAACCTTAATTTTCTATGGTTTTTTCGTGATATAATACAAATGAATAAACGTGCACATTTAATTTTAGAAGACGGTACACAATTAGAAGGCATAGCTTTTGGGTATGAAATGTCGGTATCAGGTGAGCTTGTTTTTAATACTGCTATGACGGGGTATCCCGAGAGTTTAACAGATCCGTCGTATAAAGGGCAACTTTTAGTTTCAACCTATCCTTTAATTGGAAATTATGGTGTACCCGATAAATCGAAAAAGTATAAAATCCTGGAGTTTTATGAATCGGATAAGATACAGGTATCAGCTCTGATTATTTCCGAGTATTCGCAAAAATACAATCATTGGAATGCCAATAAAAGCTTAAATGATTGGATGATAGAAAATAAAGTGCCCGGTATATATGGTGTCGATACTCGTATGCTGACAAGTATATTACGAGAAAAAGGATCAATGCTTGGTAAAATTGTGATTAATGATGAGGACGTAAATTTCTACAATCCTAATAATGATAATCTAGTTGATATAGTTAGTATAAACGCAAAGCAGATTTATGGCAATGGTAAATATAAAGTATTATTGATAGATTGTGGGGTAAAGAATAATATTATTCGTCACTTTTTAGCAAGAGATGTCACAGTAATACGAGTTCCCTGGAATTACGATTTTAGTAATGAAGAATACGATGGCCTCTTTATTTCTAACGGACCCGGCGATCCTGAAAAATGCACAGAAACAATTAACAATTTAAAGATAGCCTTTGAAAACAATAAGCCAATATTTGGTATTTGTTTAGGCCATCAATTAATGGCTTTAGCAAAAGGAACACGAACTTACAAGCTAAAATACGGGCACAGAAGCCATAATCAGCCGGTTTTGCAAACAGGAACAAACAAAGCATACATTACTTCACAAAATCACGGTTATGCAGTTGATGAAAAATCAATACATAAAGACTGGAAAAGTTTTTTTATAAATCTTAATGATAAAACAAACGAAGGTTTAAAACACAAAACAAAGCCATTTTTCTCAACTCAATTTCACCCCGAAGCATCGGGTGGCCCAACAGATACTGAGTTTTTATTCGATGAATTTATTGAATTAATTAAGAAAAACTCTCAAAATAAATAATGCTACAATTACAAAGACAGCGGCAGCAGACAATTGCTAAAATGCGAGAATAAAAACAATTCACTTATGATTAATAATTCAATAAAAAAAGTACTTGTTCTTGGATCGGGAGCATTAAAAATTGGCGAAGCCGGCGAATTTGATTACTCAGGCTCACAAGCATTAAAGGCATTAAAAGAAGAAGGCATAAAAACAATTTTAATTAATCCTAATATTGCAACAATACAAACATCTAACGAAATTGCAGACACAATTTATTATTTGCCGGTAACACCAGACTTTGTTGTAAAAATTATTGAAAAGGAAAAACCCGATGGTATTTTACTTGCTTTTGGTGGACAAACAGCCTTAAATTGTGGTGTTGCACTACACAAAAACAATATTTTCCGGAAATACGATATTGAAGTTTTAGGAACGCCGGTTCAGTCAATTATTGACACTGAAGACCGTGAGTTATTTATTGACAGACTAAACCAAATAAATGTAAAAACAGCCAAAAGTATTGCTACAACAAGTATTGATGAAGCTCTTGTTGCCTCTAATTCAATAGGCTATCCGGTTATTTTACGGGCAGCTTACACATTAGGCGGACAAGGCAGCGGATTTTGTAATAATAACGAGGAATTAAAAACCCTGGCAAATACTGCTTTTTCTTTTTCAGGCCAGGTATTAGTTGAAGAATCATTAAAAGGATGGAAGGAAGTTGAATACGAAGTGGTTCGTGATAAATTCGATAATTGTATTACGGTTTGTAATATGGAGAATTTCGATCCTTTGGGAATACACACAGGTGAAAGTATTGTAGTTGCACCATCTCAAACTTTAACAAACTCTGAATATCATAAATTAAGAGAAATTGCTATAAAAATTGTCAGAAAGATTGGTGTTGTAGGTGAATGCAACGTACAATATGCTTTAGATCCTAAGTCAGAGGATTACAGAGTAATTGAGGTTAATGCCCGTCTTTCGCGTTCTTCAGCATTAGCATCTAAAGCTACGGGGTATCCTTTAGCTTTTGTTGCAGCTAAACTGGGTTTAGGTTATGGTTTACATCAATTAAAAAATAGTGTAACAAAAACAACTACGGCTTTCTTTGAACCATCATTAGACTATATTGTTTGTAAAATTCCACGCTGGGATTTAAACAAATTTGCGGGTGTTACTAAAGAAATTGGTTCATCTATGAAAAGTGTAGGTGAAGTAATGGCAATAGGCAGAAGTTTTGAGGAAGCCATTCAAAAGGGATTGCGAATGATTGGCCAGGGCATGCATGGATTTACAGCAAATAAAGATTTTGCAGTTGATGATATTGAAAAAGAGCTGAGTAAGCCTACCGATATGCGAATTTTTATTATCGCACACGCTCTTAAACAAGGCTTCTCAACTTCTAAAATTCACGATTTAACAAGTATTGACAACTGGTTTTTAGAAAAGTTAAAAAATATTTTAGATGCTGAAAATAATTTAGCGAGGCAAAATTCTCTTAATGATTTAAGTAAACCGGAACTTTTAGATGCAAAACAAAAAGGATTTTCTGATTTTCAGATTGCACGAATTGTTTTAAAAAGTAGTGATGAAAATATAGAAAAAAATTTGCTAAAAGTAAGAGAATACAGGAAAAAGGTAAATATATTACCGGTAGTTAAACAGATAGATACATTAGCCGGCGAATTCCCTGCTCAAACAAACTATTTGTATCTGACTTATCACGGCATAACATCCGATGTACATTATGAAGATGATAAAAAATCAGTTATTGTATTGGGCTCGGGTGCTTATCGTATAGGAAGCAGTGTGGAATTTGATTGGAGTAGTGTAAATACTCTAAATACTATTACTAAAGCCGGGTATCGATCGGTAATGATAAATTATAATCCTGAAACTGTTAGTACAGATTATGATGTTTGCGATCGTTTATATTTCGAAGAACTTTCTTTTGAAAGAGTTTTGGATATTATTGATTTTGAAAAACCTAAAGGAGTTATTGTTTCAGTTGGCGGGCAAATTCCAAATAATTTATCGCTGCGTTTGTTTAATGAAAATATTAATATCCTTGGCACTTCCCCAATTTCTATTGATAGAGCCGAAGATAGAAATAAGTTTTCTTCA
This sequence comes from uncultured Bacteroidales bacterium, assembly GCA_964462015.1. Classification (GTDB taxonomy): domain Bacteria; phylum Bacteroidota; class Bacteroidia; order Bacteroidales; family JAEINX01; genus JAEINX01. Next base: position 47,621 of record CAYWXI010000025.1, read on the forward strand.
ATGTTAGACAAGTTGAATATTGACCAACCGAGATGGAAAGAGTTAACAAGTTTAGAGGATATCAACCGTTTTGCAGATGAAGTAGGTTTTCCAATATTAATACGTCCGTCATACGTTTTATCAGGTGCCGCAATGAATGTAGTATCTAATAAATCGGAATTGGAACATTTTTTAATTTTGGCAGCCAAAGTTTCAAAAAAGCACCCCGTAGTTGTATCGGAATTTATTGAGCAGGCAAAAGAAATTGAGTTTGATGCTGTAGCAAATAAGGGTGCTATAATATTGTATGCTATTTCAGAACATATTGAATATGCAGGAGTTCATTCAGGAGATGCTACCCTTGTTTTCCCTCCACAAAAGGTTTATTTTGAAACCATTAGAAGAATTAAAAAAGTAGCCGGACATATAGCAAAAGAATTAAATATATCAGGCCCATTTAATATACAGTTTTTAGCAAGATATAATGATGTTAAGGTTATAGAAACTAACCTTCGTGCGTCAAGAAGTTTCCCTTTTGTTTCAAAAATATCTAATCAGAATTTCATAGATACTGCCACAAAAGTTATGTTAGGAATAAATGTTGAAAAACCCGATAAATCTATTTTTGAAATAGAATACATTGGCATTAAAGCGTCACAGTTTTCTTTCTCTAGATTATCAAAAGCCGATCCTGTTTTGGGTGTCGACATGTCATCAACCGGTGAGGTAGGCTGTATTGGAGATGATTACTACGAAGCTGTACTCAAAGCAATGCTTTCGGTAGGATATAAAATTCCCCAAAAGGGAGTTTTAATATCAAGCGGTGATATTCGCTCTAAAGTAGAGTTATTAAACTCATGCAGGGCTATGCACAATATGGGCTTACCTCTATTTGCAACTAAAGGTACAAGCGATTTTTTGAAAAGAAATAATATACCTTCAGGCATTTTACACTGGCCTGATGACGACAATCAACCAAATGTAATAAATAACATGAAAGACGGTAAAATAGATTTTGTTGTAAATATTCCAAAAAACTTTTCAGAAAACGAATTGTTTAACGATTACGAAATCAGGCGTAGTGCAATAGATTTAAATATTCCTTTAGTAACGAATGCCCGCCTGGCAAGTGCATTTATTATGGCTTTCACATCAATAGATTTTCAAGATATGTCGATAAAAAGCTATAATGAGTATTTGGTTGAATAACACCTATTGAAGGCTTGTAATCTAAACTATTATTGTATTACTTTTTTAAAAATTCATACAATCAATAACTTATACATCGTACTGAATATCCATATATTTTATTATTACTGGCTTGGGGAAAATTTGTATTCGCGGAAAATAAGCTACTATACAAAGCAAGTACATTACTTGTTTCACTTGATGACCAAAAACGACAACTGGAACCTAAATAATAGAAATTTCCATAAAAGTTAACATATCCCCCAGGAAGAGCAGTATAACCACTTGAATTTGTTGCACCGGTATTTGGTGGATCCCAATGTACTGTTCCTTCTTCTTTCATTTTACCACCTGCAATTTCATCTCCTCCAAGAAAATCGCTAAGAGTTGTCAAATCATCTTCGCCCGGAACGTGCCAACCGGTAGGGCAGATACCCTGTGAAAACTGCATTGTTGAATACTCCATCATTTCATCCCATTGATACAAACCGCCATATTCATCGCAGTTTGCAGAATTATCATCATAGCAATATTTTTCAATCTCACCATTATTTGCCTGGTTAATACCGCCGGCAATCATTGTCCCGATATTTAAATTTTCTGCCATCCAACATTGTTCTCCAATTTGAACGGTATTATAAACCTGTCCGTTACGAGAGTCTGTAAATGGCTGGCCGCAAGGATAGTTTGCGGGATATATTAAAACATCATCGGAATACATTTTAATAAGATATGCCTGGCCGGGGATAGAATTTCCAATTCCATTAACCCAATTAAGCCCGATTTTTTGTAATATTTCACCTTCCGAATTTCTGATAAATAATAGATTTTCGCCAATTATTGAAGCAAAGGCATCCATGGCATCCATTTCATAAACCGGCAAATAACTAACAAACTGATAACCTTCATGCAAATTAACTGGAGTTGTTGGAGAAATTATTTCACCACTAATTGAAAACTGCCCAATTCCGTTATATTTAACCAAATAACCTTCAGTTTCTATCCAATCGCCAATTCCATTGACCCAGTAAGGCCCTATTTTTCTTAACATATCACCATCCGAATTTCTGATAAATAACAAATCATCTGTTAAAATTTCTGAGACCACCTCAATCATATCCGGATTTTCAAGTATAATTTGAGATGAAATAAATTGAAAGCCGGTTTCCAAATTATAGGTTTGATTAAATATGATAGGCTCTAAATTAAAATCAACTAAAATAGTTTCTTCTGAAATTACTTGCTGAGTAAACTTTGTTTGAGGATAAAATCTACTTGCATTTGCAGTAATATCATACGTTATGGGTTGAAGCCCTTCAAATAAATATGTCCCATTGCTTGATGTAACAGTCTGATAAGAAGTGCCTTCTATTGTCACAACCGCACCCTCAATTACTTCATTTGATAAAGCACTTTTAACTGTTCCTACAATAGCACCTTCTCCTATATAAAAATTAAACTGAACCATGCTATATTGACCATCACCGGGAGGGAATACATTTCCTGTCCACGCGCCACCATAAGGATCAGAATAAATCACCTCAAATATTGCACATTCTACCTGCTCGCTTTCATCCCAGCATTTGAAAGACACCGGATTTCCCGGTGTATACCCAATTCCATACAAAAGAGTACCATGAGCTGTCATTAAGTTTTCAAATTGGTTATCGGGAGTACAAACCTGGGTTAAAGTAAAAGCTCCGACCATAATTTCTCCATCGAATATTGCAATTTCATCGCCGGACTCCAGATCAACATTATTTAATGTCGCTTCACCAATATATAATGCCCAATAAGGGAAATTACCACCTTCGAAATTAAAATGTCCTGTTTTCACTTGTGGAAAAGCTTCAATTGATGATAAAAGTAGAATTATCATCATTAACGAAATTGTGTAAAGTGTTTTCATAATAATTTGTTTTTAAAGGGTAAAGTGCAAAGTTTAAACCACGATTTTTAAAAATCCAAACATTTACTCCCGTATGCAACGCACAGAATATCCGTGGGTCTTATTATAACAGCCCAGGTAATAAAAGTATGAACTATAATAAGATAAGCTGCCATACATTGCATAATCATCTATGGTTTCGCTTGATGACCAAAAACGGAAACCGGCACCCAAATTTGAATATCCTGGGGGGATAATATGTCCTCCCGGAAGAGCAGTAAAACCACTGGAATTTGTCGCTCCCAAATTTGGCGGATCCCAGTGTACTGTTCCGGTTTCTTTCATTTTTCCACCCGCAATGTCTTCTCCTCCAAGAAAATCGCTAAGAGTTGCCATATTTTCAATGCGGGGAACATACCAACCAATGGGGCAGATCCCAGGTGAACACGGACTTATTGAGTACTCCATCATTTCATCCCATTGATATAAACCGCCATATTCATCACAATTTGCAGGATCATCATCATAACAATATTTTTCAATTTCACCATTATTTGTCGGATCAAAACTGCTATTGATCATTGTTCCGATATTTAAATTTTCTGCCATCCAGCATTGTTCTCCTATTTGAACCGTATTGTAAACCTGCCCGTCACGGGAATCGGTAAATGCCTGGCCACAAGGAAAACTTGCGGGATATATTAAAACATCATCGGAATTCATTTTTATAAGATATGACTGGCCGGGAATAGAATTTCCAATTCCATTAACCCAGTTTGGGCCAATTTTTTGTAACATTTCGCCTCCAGAATTTCTGATAAACAAAAGATTTTCGCCAATTATAGAAGTAAAAGCATCAATAGCATCCATTTCATAAACCGGCAAATAACTAACAAACTGAAAACCTGTTGTTAAATTAATTGGTGTTAATGGATTAATTATTTCACCACTAATTGAAAATTCTCCGCTTCCGTTATATTTAATCAAATAACCCTCAGTTTCTATCCAATCGCCAATTCCATTTACCCAGTTTGGGCCAATTTTTCTTAACATAAAGCCATCTGAATTTCTGATAAAAAGTAAATCATCAGTTAAAATTTCTGAGACAACATCCATCATATCCGGATTTTCAAGTATAATTTGTGATGAAACAAATTGAAAACCGGTTTCAATATTGTAAGTTTGAGTATAAATAATTGGCTCTAATTCAAAATCTACAATAATGACTTCATCTGAAATCACTTGTTGTTCAAATATTGTTTGAGGATGAAACCTGCTTGCATTCGCAGTAATATTATGAGTTATGGGCATAACATCTGCAATTGAATATTTTCCATTGCACGATGTAAGCGTCTGTAAAGATGCGCCTTCAACCTTAACTATTGCACCCTCAATTACTTCATTTGACAAAGCACTTTTAACTGTTCCTCCAATAGTGCCCCCTATATAAAAATTCAAATAAATCAAACAATATACACCATCATCAGTTGGGAATACATTTTCTGAACAACCTGTACCATAAGGATCAAAAAAACTAAACTCAAATAATGTAGATTCCACTTGCTCACTTTCATCCCAGCATTTGAACAAAACCGGGTTTCCTGCAGTATAACCGGGCCCAGAAAGAAGCACACTAAAAGCTGTTAAATCGTTATCAAAGGCGTTATCGGGAGTACAAACCTGATCTAAAGTAAAAGTTCCAACTATAGTTTCTCCATCGAAAACTGCAATTTCGTCTCCTGATTCCAGATCAATACTATTTAATGTAGCTTCCATTATATATAGTGTCCATATAGGGGAACTGGGATCACCTCCTTCGAAATTAAAATGGCCTGTTTTCACTTGTGGAAAAGCTTCAAATGATGATAAAAGTAGAATTATCATCATTAACGAGATTTTGTAAAGTGTTTTCATAATATTTTGTTTTTAAAGCTTAAATGGGAAATAGAGGTATAAAGGTATAGCCTCTATTTCCCCTATTTCCATTATTTCCCTAATTTTCAATTTCATATATTTTTAATTTTTCAATGATTCATTCAATTACTCCCGAATGCATCGCACAGAATATCCATGTGTCTTTTCAAAACCGGCCTGGTAGTAAAAACTTGAATTATAATAAGTTAAAGCACCATACAAAGCATAAATACTACTGCTTGATGACCAAAAACGGAAACCGGCACCCAAATTGAAATATTCTGATGAAATAATATGCCCTCCTGGAAGGCCGGTAAAACCACTTGAATTTGTTGCACCGGTATTTGGTGGATTCCAGTGTACTGTTCCGGCCTCCTTCATTTTACCACCTGCAATGTCTTCTCCTCCAAGAAAATCGCATAAGGTTGCCATATCCTCATTACTGGGAATGTACCAACCAATGGGGCAGATTCCAGGTGAATACTGGATTGCAGAATACTCCATCATTTCATCCCATTGATATAAACCACCATATTCATCACAATTTGCAGGATCATCATCATAACAATATTTTTCAATTTCACCATTATTTGTTGGCTCAATACTGCTGTTGATCATTGTTCCGATATTTAAGTTTTCTGCCATCCAGCATTGTTCTCCTATTTGTACGGTATTGTAAATCTGTCCATCACGTGAGTCAGTAAATGGCTGGCCACAAGGAAAGCTTGCGGGGTATATTAAAACATCATCGGAATTCGTTTTAATAAGATATGCTTGTCCGGGAACAGAATTCCCTATATTATTAACCCAGACAGGACCTATTTTCTGCAACATATTCCCTTCTGAATCCCTGATATAAACAAGATTATCACCAATAATAGAGGCAAAGGCCTCCATTGCATCCATCTCATAAAGTGGCAAATAGCTTATAAACTGAAAGCCTGTAGATAATGATATCGGTGTTGTTGGAGACATTAATTCTCCTGAAATTGTAAACTGCCCTGTACCGGAGTACTTCACAAGATATCCTTCGGTTTCAATCCAGTCACCGATACCATTAACCCAATATGGCCCAATTTTCCTAAGCATCATTCCATCAGCATTCCTGATATAATGTAAATCATCGGTTAAAATATCTGAGATAACTTCCTCCATATCCGGATTCTCAAGAAATATTTGTGATGAAATAAATTGATAACCGGAATTAATGGTGTAGCTCTGAGAATGTATAACAGGATTTAATGAAAAATCAACAAAAATAGTATCGTCAGAAATTGCCTGATTATCGAAACTTACTTGAGGATAAAACCCGTAAGCACTTGCTCTGATGTTATAATTAAAGGGCATTACAGGTTCAAACAGGTATTTTCCTTCACTTGTAGTTATTGTTTGTAGAAATGTACCTTCAATTGACACTATTGCACCTTCAATTTTTTTGTCTGATAAGGAGCTTCTAACCGTACCGCTTATTGTGCCACCAAAATAAAAGTCCAATTGAATAATACAATACGGTTCATCTTGTGGAAATATATTATCCTCACAGGGGCTTGTACCGTATGGATCAAAAGTGGTCATTACAAATAATGAAACTTCTCTTTGTAAACTTTCGTCCCAGCATTTGAAAAGCATTGGATTTCCGGGAGTATAACCAGGGCCGTTTAGCAGATCCCTGAATGCATATAATTCATTATCAAAGCAGTTATCCATAGTGCAAACCTGAGACAATGTCATTGCTCCAACCATAATATCACCATCAAATATAGCAATTTCATCTCCGGCTTCCAGGTCGATATTTTCAAGCCTTGCACCGCCAATATATAAGGCTGTTATATTTGAAGTCGGATCGCCTCCTTCAAAAATAAAATGTCCTTCTCTTGTTTGTGTTAAAGTTTCAATTGACGATAAAAGTAGAATCATCATCATAATGGAGATTGTATAATATGTTTTCTTATTTTTTTCTTTTAAAAGTTAAATGGGAAATAAGGGAAATAGAGATATAAGGGCATAGCTCCTTATTCCCTTATTTCCCTTATACCTTTATTTCCCATATTCGCAAATTATTAGTGTTTTCTAAAAATCATAATATTTAAATTATTTAATCATCTTACACAAAAGCGTCTACAAAACTTCTTACAAGCGATGTTTGCAGGTATTTGAATTAAATTTCTAAACTTTGTTTTAAGACTTGCTGCTGCAAACCCGACTTTTAAGTTTATTGTTTTATAAGCATTACAAATATAGTATTTTATTTAACACAATAAAAGATTTTATTTATTTTTATAAAAAATTTATTATATTTTCGTTTATTTTTAATACAGACGAAATTTATTTAATGTCAAATAATTAGAAAATACCTAACTAATGAAAAACTTTACATACTATCTCTTTTACTTTATATTATTCTCCGGAATAAATTCACAAGCCCAACATTTTGATTTTCCGGGAGGAAATCCTGAAGCACCTTTTTACACAATGTATTTTGCAGGAGCGAGTTTGAACAACATTAATTTGTCAGAAAACGATGAAATTGCTGTTTTCGATGGAGAAACTATGGTGGGTGTGTTCACTCTCACGCAGGAATGTGCCCCCGAAAACGCCTTTGCTAACGTATTAATAGCATGGCAATTATTAAATAATGGAAACCAGGGATATTCCCCGGGCAATAATGTAAATTTTAAATGTTGGAAAGCAGATGATGAAACAGAAGTCGGGGAATTTGAAATAATTTATACTGATCCTTATGGAGGGGCATGGACTGAAAACACTTTTCCTGATGGAGAAAATAAATACAGTATTCCGATAATTAATTTCTACACACCAAAAGGTTCGATTGCAGGAATAATCTCCGATACAATCACAGGTGAACCGATTGCAAACGCAAGTATTTCAATTGAAAACAAACCTTATTCTACGACAAGCAATTCGCAAGGTGAATATTTTCTAAATGAAATCCCCATCGGGGAATACAATTTAATTACTGAAGCTACCGGTTATTTCACAAAAACGAAAAATGATCTAATTGTCATACCTGATGAAACAACAGTTTGTGATTTTGAATTACATATTCTTACACCTGTTTTAGTTGAAATAATCCAGGGAAATGAAGAACTAACAATAGTATGGGAATCAATTCAACAAAGCAGTGACGGACATTTTAATTTTGAAGGAGGAAATTCAAATTTTCCAACATGGACAATATATTTATCATCAGCATTTATTGATGAAGTCGATCTTGAACCAAACGATGAAATCGGGATTTTCGACGGAGATATTCTGGTTGGGGCTTTTACACTCACAGAAGTCTTAACACCACAGAATTTTTTATCCAATCCTTTGATTGCTTATAGTGAGCTTATTTCAGGCCAAGGCTATACTCCGGGAAATCCTATTTCATTAAAATGCTGGGACGACAGCGAAGGATTAGAATATTCAAAATTTGAAATTAGCTTTTCCGATCCTTACGGTGGTGCATGGATTGAGGCATTTTTTCCACCCGGCGTAAATAAATACAGTATCGTTGAAATTGACTTTGCTTCATTCTTTTTTAATGTTTATTACGACAATGGTGAATTAGTAGCTGGAGATGTTGTTGGCCCGTCATTTACCGACACAGATTTAGACCCTGAAATTGAATACTGCTATTATGTCAAACAGATTTTAAGCAATGGCGAGGAATCCTTGGCTTCAAATGTTATGTGCGATATTCCTTTGCCTCCGATGGCACCAATTATTACTGATGCAATTCCCGGAATTGAGGAGATTACAATATATTGGGAACCTTTGGAGGGAATATTTAATGTTTATTACGAAGATGGAGCTTTAATAGCTGAAAATATCGAAGTTTCTTTTTTCACAGATACAGCCCTGATTGTTGGCCAGGAATATTGTTATTTTGTAACTCAGACACTTGAAGGCGGAGAAGAATCTCCCCCATCAAATATTTACTGTGAAGAACCACTCTCCCCCCCTGCCCCGTACCTCATCAAAGCTCAAGCCGGTGTTGAGAAAGTTACATTAACATGGAGGCCTGTTTTTTTTGAAAACCCCGGAGGCGATTATTTTGATTTTCCGGGAGGCGACACCAGCAATAATTACTGGAATATTTTCATCAGCGGTGCATACTTAGATGGAGTTAGTTTGAGGCCAGATGATGAAATTGCTATTTTCGATAATGATTCGATTGTTGGTGTTTATCATCTGCAACAGGTCTGTACACCCGATAATATGTTTGAAAATAATTTATATGCTTTTAGCGTACTTTACAATGGAAATCAGGGATATACACCCGGCGACAGCCTGAAATTCAAATGCTGGAAAAACGGAGGAGATGAAGGAATTGAGTCGGTTGATTTTGAATATACTTTCTTTGATCCTTTTGGGGATGCATGGATGGGAGAAGTATTTCCCGAAGGAAGCGGTAACTATAGTTGCATTGAATTGAACTTTACTTCTTATTATTTTAATATTTATTATGATGACGGTAGTTTGGTTGCAGAAAATATTACCGAAACTGATTATGTCGATTCAAATTTAATTCCGCTTCAAGAATATTGTTATTATATAACACAAATTTTTCCTGACCTGAGTGAATCAATCCCATCAAATACAAAATGTGGCAGTCCGTTGTTGCAACCTCATTTCCCGTTTTACGGTGGGTATTTTATCGATTTTATCTGGACTATGTATATTTCATCGGCTACTCTAAATGGGGTTGATCTGCAACCTGGTGATGCGTTAGCAATTACAAATAACGATACTATTGTCGGAGTTTTTAATTTAGACCAGGTGTGTACTCCGGAAAATATTTTTGAAAATGATTTTATAATCTGGAAAACGATTTTTCTGGAAGATTTCACAATGGTTCCCGGCTATACAATTGGGAATAAATATTATATAAAATGCTGGGATGAAGATGAAGAAATTGAAGCAAATTGTTTTGAAGTAGTCTTTAGCAATCCTTATGGTGATGCTTTTTGCGGAGATGTTTTCCCCGATGGCGACGCACAGTACAGTCTGGTGGAGCTTCACTTCCAGACTCCATCTACTCAAAATATTTTGTTTAATTCGGGTTATCAGATTTCATCTTCTTTTATAGCACCCGATGAAACAAATATGCTCTCGGTTTTAAGCCAGAATTTAAATGATAATCTATATTTTGTTAAAGATGTATCAAATTATTCGGTTCAAAAAGTAGGACCTTTTTGGATAAATAATATTGGCGATTGGATAAATTCCGATGCCTATCTTTTTAATATGTTTACTGAAGACAACCTCAGCATTGAAGGATGCGAAATTTGCAACGACACACCAATTCCTTTAGATGCGGGATATCAATTATGCAGTTATTATCCTAAAGATGTTTTACTCTCATACGAAGTATTTTCAAGTATATTTTCCGATTCATTGGATTTTATCAGAAATTCGGAGGGGAAAGAAATTAGAAAAATCGGCCCGGATTGGGCTCCCGGATTCGTTGCTTGCTCACCCGGTGAAGGATTTCTTATCAGTATGTTTGAACCGGATACATTAGTTTATCCCGAAGCAAACGAAAATAAGTTTTCTCAAAATCACTCAGCTGAAACTATTCATTTCGATAATGTTCAAGGTAATGCTCTCAATCCTGTCTGGACTATTTATTTTGAAAAACCCGAAAACATTGAAATCGGCGATGAAGTTGCTTTGTTTGACGGTGAAAAACTTGTTGGTTCAGTGACAATAAATTCACATATCGAACTTAGCAACGACCTTACTGCATGGAGCACTTTGGATTCAGGTACAGGTTATGAGGCGGGGAATCCTTTGATTTTTAAATTATGGGATAAGAGTGAAGAAAAGGAAGTATTTATCGATGTTATTTTTGTAAATCCTTACGGTGATGCCTATGTAAACAATTTTTTCCCTGAGACTGACGGTGAATACAGCATTGCGGAATTCGATTATGTTGGAATTCATGAAGATTTAAATCTTACCGGCAATTTTCTTGGAGATAATTATCCTAATCCATTTACAAAATCAACCAGAATTGACTTTGGTTTGAAAAATCAGGGACAGGTCCACTTATCATTACTAAACACATTCGGGGAAGCTGTTAAAATATTAATTAGCCGGAATTTTGAAAAGGGGAAGCATTCCTATGAATTTTACAGTAATAATCTAAGTCCGGGAATTTATTATTATAAAATTAAAATTGAAAGTTTCGGAAAAATATTTATTGAAACTAAGAGGATGATTATAATTGAATAGCACGAAAGGAATGGCATCTGGTGTGTTGTTTTTGTTTGAAATATACTAAAATAAATTCCAGCAAATTTTGGGTTAAAATAATAAGGTTATTAGCTTTTGGGTTTGCATATTCTACTAAGGTGTTTTTGAAATGATAAGGTTTAAAACCTTATATTCGGTCATTTAACCTTAGTAGAAATGAATTATTACCATTATTTTTTAACCTTATTAGCTTATTAAAAAAAGTAAAATCTGTATGAAATTTTCTTTTGAAAAATACATCAAAATCAACACACCAGATGGCAGCCCATATGTTGACAAGATTAATGCGGCTGCGCCGAATAATCCTGTCTATTTGTTAGGCTGCGTAATTTATTTGTCATAGTGATATTTACAACTGTAAATCAATAATTCGTTGTCTGATACTTGATAGACGAGCCTATGTTCTCTTTCAATTCTACGTGACCAAAAACCAGCTAAATCATATTTTAATGGTTCAGGGTTTCCTATTCCATGGAAAGGATTTCTTTGAATATCTTTGATTAGTTGATTGATTTTTTTCAACATTTTCTTGTCTTCTTTTTGCCATGAAAGATAATCTTCCCATGAATTCTTTGAAAAAGTAATTTTCATTAGTCCTCAATTAATTCCGGGTTAATAATGTTTTTCCCCTCTTTTATTTGTTGAATTGACTCATAAAGTCTGTCTGCATTTGCTTTAGAACTTAACAGATGTACAGTTTCCATTATTGAATTGTATTCGTCTAAAGAAATCATAACAGTTCCTTTTCCGGATTTTCTTTTAATCACTAATGTTTCATGATTTTTTTCAACATTGTCAAGGAATTTTTTTAGTTCTGTTCTAAATTCTGTGAAATTTGCTGCAATCATTGTCTAAATGTTTAAGGTTATTAATTAAGTACAAAAATAAGTACTTTTATTGATTTTTGCAAATTTTTCAGGTTTTTTTTATTTTCGATCAATTTTTATGCAGTAGTAGAGTAGAGCCTGATAGCCTTCTCAAATTCATATTTCTTTTTTTTTCCAAAGATAACACATTTAGATTTGGCTATCAGTACCCCCTTCATCAAACCGTGTCCCGATTAAAAATCGGGATAAACTATGAAGTTTTCCTCACATGACCAGCGGAAATCCGTATGGACGGCTTACCGATAGAGTTCTTCATTGAGCTTTCGCAAGGGTTTTCAAGCGTGCATACTTTTCCAATGTAAGAAAGGCCACATGCACATAATTGAGGAGCTACCCCGGATCCATGCACCGGTGAAGTTTTTAAAACCTTTGGCAAAACACCTAAACAAATGATTATCAATAAATAATAAATCCTGAAAAAACAAGACAGGAATTGCTTTGCCAATGGTTTGGGTAAATGATGAAAAATTATTTGAGTAAAACACTTTACATTGCAAAAAATCACCCGAAACACCCAAAGACTACCCAAAACTTAATCCTTTTGTGGCCGGATTCTCTTTAGCCGCATCCCTTTCCCTCAAAAAATCGTATTCAATATCCATAGTTCTTGAGGGTGTTGATTTAGTTCAACATTAGCTTCAAACTGGGTACTTTTCAATTAATACACCTGTTACTTTTTCGATTTATATAAGCAGCACTGGCATTATATGTAAGTTTTATCTACAAACAATTATATCCATTAATAATACCTGTCATTGCTTACAAAAGATATAACTAGCAAAATACCCTTTTCTGTCCGTAATTTTGCCGGTTGTTTTAAAAGCAGTATCCTCAATCAGTTTTTTGATGATGTCATCGTTGTATTTTCTTGAAATTTCAGTTAAAATCCGCTCGTCTTTCTTCAAGGTATATTTGCCCCCGGTTTTACTGATGTTAATTTCCTGACATTTTGTGCTTTTAAGATAACTTCGGGTACACCCGTCATGTTCAGAATATTCAGGTTCATACTCAAATGCTTCGATGTCGAAATTCGCCTCCAGCTCGCAATTTATACGGCGGAGCAAATTAAGGTTAAACTCTCTGGTAATCCCCTGTGTGTCATCATAAGCTGGCAAAACAATCGACTCATCTTTGATTAAATCAACTCCAAGCAGCAATTTATCACCCTGATACAACTTATCGCTTAATTCAGCTAAAAAGCGGGCTGACTGGTCATCATCCATATTTCCTATACTTGAGCCCAGAAACAACACAACTTTAGGATGATGGGTTTCTTTAAACGAATCAAGCATCTGAAAATAATCGCCATGAAGTTTTTTTACTGTCAGCTCAGGAAGTTCCTTTTTAAAACTGTTTTCGATCAGCTCCAGGGCATTGGCAGAAATATCGATTGGAAAAAAGTCGAAATGGTAACCCTGGTCCAGCAATTTTTTGATCAGTTCTTTGGTTTTAAAACCATTGCCGGCACCCAGCTCAATGAGTTCAAAATAGTTTTTGGGATTGATATTGAGGTTTTGAATGATCCTGTCGGAACGGGTTTGAAAGATCTCCAGTTCGGCACGAGTAAGATAATACTCGGGCAGTTGCATGATCTTTACAAAAAGTTCATCACCCCGTTTGTCATAAAAGTATTTAGAGGGTAGGGTTCTCGGATTTTTACTTAATCCTTCATGTACATCTTTACTAAATTGTTTGATCATTGGACTTACTGTTTTGGGATTCCAGTTTCATAAGGGTTATTCGGATCATTGCTCCATTCATACCATCCACCATCAAATACTGATACCCTTGGCCATCCCATCAGCCAGGCATTGAAAAAAGCCTCGCTGCCGCGCCATCCGGTTCCACAATAAAAGGCCAGGTGTTTGTCAGGCGTAATTCCCGCTTCTTTCCAAATGGCTTCAACTTCCTGTGCTTCACGAATGGTGTGATCCACATTTCGGTAGTTTTCCATGTGGTAAGCATCCGAACCGCAGTTACCGAAAACAGTTCCCGGAATACGGCCTTTCTTTTCAATATAGTTGTAGCCACTCACTTCGCCAATGTATTCCGTCCAGCTACGTACACAAACAATGTCGGCATCATGTGCTTCAATCATTTCCTTTGCTTTAGGTACATCAACAATGATTTCAGGATTTGATGGAATCGGAAGGCCGAAATCATCAATAGTTTGTTTAGGTACATCGTCAGTGGCGATTTCATAACCTGCATCTTTCCACGACTGGAATCCACCGTTTAAAATCCGTACATCCTTTACTCCGGCGTACAGCATAATCATGGCATTTCTGATGGCACCAATATGGCCGGCAGCACTGCCCGGAAACTGGTCATCATTATCAGGATCCATGTATTTCCCGTAAAGCACCACCGTTGTGTTGCAGTCAATACCGTGGTTTTCAAGGGCCTCTTTTAGCTCTGCACGCGACCGTCGGTTCCAGGTTTCGGGGGCCTCCAGCGCCAGTGTATCCATATCAATAGCTCCCGGTAAGTGACCTGAAAGATAGGCATCCCTATTCCGGTAATGTGCATGAACAACCACAAACTTTTTGTTGTTGTAATTGGCCGGTTGGCCTTCGTTAACCAATTTGTTTACCCAACTTGCAGGTACAAGATTTTTGTAGCGGGACAATTGCTCCATAGGACATTCAGCATTGGCTGACCATTCGCTGATGAACTGATTGTAAACCGTGACATCAGTGTAGCCGCACTTAATAAAATGCTTGGCGGCTTTCTGGCTTTCTGCTGAATTGTACCCATAGATGATCAGTGAATCATCGGGTAATATAAGCTTCGATCGTACAATTTCAATCCAGTCGATATAACTGAACCATTTGAGTGGTAGTGATTTGGCCCCTTTGATGTGACCACCTCGTTTTTCATCCAGTAACTGCCAGCCATTGTATGCATCTCCAGGTCGTATGTCTATTATTTTTGTATTGTTATCATAAATCTTTTCTAATATTACAGTTGTTGATGTTTCTTTGAAATCAATCATTTGACTATTTTTTAATAAACTTTAATCGTTTTATTATTTTACCGTCAGTATCCTTAATATGCAAAATATAAAATGCTGATTTTAATGTGCTCAAATCAAAACATATTTCACTATTGGTTCGGAAAAATACAGATTGAACCAATTGTCCTGATTGATTATAGATTTCCAGCTCAACATCATTTAAATTTCCATTAATATATAGTTTATCAACGACCGGATTTGGGTAAATGTTAAAATTGCTATTGCTAAATTCATTCATACCCAAAACATAATCAATGATATCAATATTCCCATTAGCATCAAATGGATCAGACCATTTGGGATCAGTATATACATCTTGGCTTGTAAGTGTCCTAAGAAAGCTTTCCAGGTCAATCTTTTCCTGTTGGGTAAAATTCAAATTCTGAAAGTGTCCGTTTGGTTTAAGTCTCGGATCAATATTATTATTGTAGGGCATTGCAATTAAATAAATCACTTCATAATGAAAGATCACTTGTTCAAGGCTCTTAAACAAAGCATTGTGCATGAAATTTCCATTTATCTGACCTAAAGGATTAACCAAATCTCTGAGTGAAGGTGCTCGTGTAACAAGGCTGTCATTTCCCATACCGGATTGATTATGTAAACTATTCGGATCGATATCAAACTCCGGTGGCCGGTGACATTGAGCACAACCGGCTCCACCTCCGGTTCTTACTCCAACACTGTCAAAATGAGGTAAATTTATAAATAGCTCTTTCCCCGCATTTTCGGAGACTGTGAAATTTGGGAAGGGTGTAGAATCGTTGCTCACAAAACTCCTGCCCTGGTCATATTTGGAATCAAAAGACTGAATGCTCCTTACAAACTGAGCCATTGCTTTTTGCATTCTTTCTTCAGTTATGATAGTATCTCCATAAACAAATTTAAATAGTGTATTGTAATAATCATTGGAATCCAGTTTTGCGATTAGGTCTGAAAAGCCAGGATCTCCTAATGTGTCACTATACCCCATTTCTTTATGATCCCGGATGGGCATTGTAGTTTGCTTTTCCAGACTATCGGCACGCTCATCCCAGAAGTAATGAACTTCATCTGCAAATCGATTATTTATCAAACGCATTGAATGCCGGCCAGTTTCCCCATTTACTCCCTGGCTAAAATCAGCAGTATCACTGAAAGCAAACTCTTGTTTATGACAACTGGCACATGATATTTGATTATCAGAAGATAGTTTTTTATCGTAAAACAATACGCGACCAAGCGTTGCTCCAGCGTCGGTAATAAGATTGGCTCCAGTATTGTCCTTATTTATGTAATCCGGGACATCCTGATTAGCATAATTTGGCAAATTGTTTAAATCTATGGTTCCGGAAATTAGTATCAATGCACCAAATAGTAGCAAAATTGAAAGTATTTTACTTTTCGTCATGTTGTTTATGTTACTCATGTACTTCTGTATTGTATGTGTTTAAGTCAAATTGTTATGTCAGCAAATTACTGAAAAATAACCTGGTGGGTGGAATAGTGTTCAGATCAAATAGATCCGCTTTTTCAATATGTAAACAGAAATATGTGAGGTCCTTATTGTCAAACGATTTATAAATATCCTTAAGAATTTTGTTTGCCTGAAAAATATCGAAGGCCTTGTCGTATGCGATATCAAAACTTACTGTTCCGCTAATTCGAACTGAAACATAATTGGTCATCCCCAGTGTTTCAATATTTGGGTTTTGCTGTAATTGCTTGTAAACTTCCTTGCTTCGGGATGTTGCAAAATACACTTTTCCATCTTCGACCTTCATCACCTTCATGAACCGTAAACGTGGATTTCCGTCTTCATCTACCGTCGCAAATGCGAGGTCTTTATTCTGTTTTAGAAAATCAAATATTTTATCCATGATCAATTAACTAACTATTATCCTCTTTCTTTGAGGTTCTGGTCTTCCACATGGGTAACGATCTCACCGTATTTCAGGTTGAAGTTGTGTTTTTTCAACAGCTTCCTGATCACAGGTTCCATCTCTTCCCTGTATTTCTTTGTTTGCGACCTTGCATAAATTTCCTGTACTTCCTCAGGTTCTTTTTTCAGCACCTTGTTAAGACGGCTTTTTACATAAGAAGGTAAATTGAGGTATTCGATCTTTGCATTTCGTGTTCCGGTTTCTGCAATAGCTTCGAAAAGCTGGTTCAACAGCTGTGGTTTAAGTTTCAGATGCGGAACAACCGGGCCAATAAAAACATAGGTCTGAATGCCAGCATCATTGAGCGATTTCAGGGTTTTGATGCGTGCTCTGGCCAGTGGCGCCCTCACTTCCAGAAAACGGCTAAGTGAATCATCGAAGGTGGTGATGCTCAGACCTACCTCCAGGTTATTGATCTTTTTCAACACATCAAGGTCTTTCAGTATCATGGGTGATTTGGTAAGCACACTCACCCGGCCATGGTAATCATGGTTGGCAAAGGTTTGTAAAATGCCACGTGTAAGTCTGTACTTGCTTTCGACACCCTGGTAAGGATCGGTTACTGTGCTCAGGATTACCCTTGGATGCGGGTCTTTTTTCATCAACCGTCTGATGTCCTTCTGCATCAGTTCAACAGCATTGGCTTTAACATATACATATTTGCCCCAGTTTTGATTGCTTTCTCCAACAAAGCGCCCCATGAAGGTGGCAAAGCAATACATGCAACCAAACTGGCATCCGGTATAGGCGTTGATCACATAATCAGCGCTGGGGACTGAAGTATGGCCTATGATGGATTTCGCCTGGATTTCTTTGATTTTAACGGGCATTAAATTCGATTTTTACATGAAGGATGATTTAATAAATATTTATGCGAAAAAAAGCAGGTGTCTCAGTTGAAATCCCTGCATTATATGAAAATGGAATTAGAATTTACCACTGTTTCCCCACTGGTCTTTCGGAAGGATATTTTCCTGTATATCCCAGTGTTCAACGATCAATCCGTCTTTTACGCGGAATACATCGATAAAGCAATAGTCTTCATCGTTCATTTTTGTATGGCTCAAAGTGGCAACAAAATTTCCCTGTCCCACCAACAGGTGCAACTTTTCATAACTGGATTTAATACCCTGTTCAGCCATTTCCTGAACATGTTTACCAAAACCTTCCAAACCATCACCAACATAAGGATTGTGCTGGTCATATTGTTCGGTCGAGATATAGTCAGTTACCTTGTCAAATTTGCCACCAATAAGTACTTCATCAAAGAAATTACGGATCAGAGTTTTATTTTCTTCAGTTTTGTCAAGGTCTTCAATTTTGGTGGGCCCATCAACCATTGTACGCCCTGAAACAGTTTTTTCTTCATAAGCCTGGATCACATCCCAGTGCTCAACGATCTTGTCGTTTTCATCGGTATCAAAAATATCGGCAGTTACCCACTGCGCTTCACCATTATTAATATTCTGATAAACATGAACAAATACATAATTGCCATCTTCCCAGCAGCGTACGATGCGAATATCTCTTTGAGGGCAACGATTGACAAAAGGTTCAAAGAAAGCTACAAAACCTTCCACACCATCAGCAACACCTGTGCTGTGCTGAGTATAACGGTCGCCGGTGTATTTTGTAACGGCTTCTCTTACTTTACCATTTCTGATTCCTTCGAGGTAAAGTTTTTTGGCATTTTCTAGTTTTTGACTCATAATTGTAATTTTTAATGGTTAGTATTTGATAAAGGATTTGCCCGGTAAGGTAATGGTCCTTTCCGAGCAAATATAAATTATTATTTTCATTTATTACCATTTTCCATTTGGATTGGCCCATACTTCCTCTGGTGGAATGACTTGAACAACATCCCAGTGTTCAACGATCAAACCATTTTCTAAACGGAACAAATCAAAATATGCTGATGCAAGACCTGTAGTTTGATCAGGGAAACCTTGTGACATCATCAAGGCAAAATTACCTTGTACATGTATAAATTCAATAGATTCATAAAATGGTGTTCCTTCTGGTAAAGTTGATAAAAAGCCTAATAATGGCTGAATATCTGTCCCATAACCAACACTGTGCTGTGTGTAATTGGTTGTATCAAAATAATTGGCAATTGTACTGTACTGTCCTTCAATGAATATTTTCTGACTAGTTTCGGTGATGAGGGCACGATTGTCTTCTGTTCTATCTAGATCGGTTGCCGGAGTAAGAGCACCATTCAACTGAGTAGTTCCGTCACCATCATCAACTTTTTTGGTCAGGTTATCCCAGTGCTCAACGATCAGGTCGTTTTCAAACCTGAACACATCGAAAACCACCTGAACAGTATCTTTGTTCCATGTGCCTCCGTATTCAGAGTGAAGTACAACATAGTCCCCGTCCTCAAAAGAACGTACAGTTTCGATTGTCGTTCCATCAAAAGCACCTGATTCAACTGCACCTATAACAGCTGCTGCTCCATCAGGATAAAACAGGTTGTGCTGGGTATAGTTATCCTTATCCAGGTAGTCTTCCATAGCAGTAATATCTCCGTTTTCAATAGATTCAAGGACTGCTACTGCCATTTCTGTATTCGTGGGTTGCGGTTCCGGCTCTAGTTCAGGATTTTCATCTTTTGAACATCCAATAAATGATATAGCTACAAATGCTATCAAACCGAATAATAATAGATCTTTAATTTTATTCATTGTTAAATAATTTTTAGATTAGAATTTACCATTGTTATTTTTCCATGTTTCTTTGGCAGGAATTTCCTCCATCACATCCCAATGCTCGACAACTTTACCTTTTTCAACCCTGAACAGGTCGTAAAAAGCGGTTGGTTTGCCACCAAAAGTTCCCTCACTCATGGCAAGCACAAAATTGCCTTGTCCGAGGATTTTATGATTTTTCTCGTAAACCATATAAATACCCTTTTCAGCCATGGCTTGTAAAGAAGCGCCTAAACCTGAGAAACCATCAGGAACCTGAGTATTGTGCTGTAGGTATTTATCTCCATCGAAGAAGCGGGGTGCCTGGTCATATTTACCTTCCATCAGGATGGTTTTAACAAAATCAGCTACCAGCTCTTTGTTAGCTTCGGTTTTATCCAGATCTTCAACTTTAGTCGGTCCATCAAGCTGGATACGTCCACTGGGATTAGGTTTATCGCTTTTTTCAGTCAGGTTGTCCCAATGCTCAACTGCCTGACCATTTTCGAAACGAAATACATCAAAGCCTACTTTAGGACCAAAAAAATCATAATCGGAGTGGAGCACAACATAATCACCATCCTGAAATGCCCTAACAATGTTTACTTTTTTAACAAGGCCCTGTGAAACAAAACCTTCAAAAACCTTTTTTCCGTCAGGTACTGCAAGGTTATGCTGTGTGTACTGCTTGTCGCTTACACACTTTTTAGCCGCGCTTACATCTTTGGTAGGCAGGCTTTCAATCAAGGCTTTTGCTTTTACCAGATTTCCCTTATCATTTTGGGAAAACGCAGAGTTATAGCTAATCATAATAATCAAAGCCAAACTCCAGATTTTCAGATAACTCATTGTTTTCATCTTTGTAAAATTTTAGTTTTAAATTTTGATGCAAAGATGAGGGGAGTTGGTGGTGTGTGAAAGGTATATTTGTAATAAGAATGGTAAATCTTTACCCTTTATAAATTTTTAGCTATTTGTTTGCTGAAATTGTTTGGGTGTGACACTTGTATGTTTTCTGAAAAACTTGGTAAAGTTAGTGGGTTCTTCAAAACTAAGCCTATAGGAGATTTCGCTTATGCTGAGGCTACTGTGGATGAGCATCTGCTTGGTCTGCAACAGGATAAAATCATCTACAAATGCCTTGGCTGTTTTCGTGGTGAGCGATTTACAAGTCTCATTCAGGACCTTATAGGAAACTTTTAACCATTTGCAATAATCATTTACATTCCTGGATTCTGAAATCTTTTCAGTTAATAGTTTTTGAAATCTGATAAAAAGCAATTTCTGTTCAGTTTTGAACTGGGTATAGACTCTTGGTTTTTTGCTTTGTACTTTTAATAAAAAAGTTCTTAGCAAACACTGCAGTATTTCGGGTTTTTCAGCACTATCTTTCAATTGATATTCTTCAAACAAGGATGAAACAAGCAATTGAAATGATTTAATGTCCTGTTTATTAGTCAGTTCTTGCACAGGCTCATGTAAAAAGGTGTTATAGGGATATGAATATGACAACTCTTTGAACCTTAACTGGTTTTTGTGCAGGAATTCTTCTGTAAAAAGCATCAGGTATCCTTTTACACTATCGTACTCTTTCCATGCATGCACCTGACCTTTTTTAATAAATAAAATGTTGTGTGTGCTATATGTATATTCCCGGAAATCAATTTCATGAACGCCATTTCCTTCTGCAACAAATACGATTGCATAAAATCCAATTAAATGTGGTTTATCGAATTGAAACCTTTCGTTTAACGGAAAAAATTCCGCCAGGGACTTGATCTCAAAACCACCTGAGATTTCTTTTTTAAAGGAATATTGTTTAATAGTACCAGAGGACATTTTCATTTGTTGTTGAATTATGCTTGTGCAGTAGAGTAGAGCCTGATAGCCTTCTCAAATTCATATTTCTTTTTTTTCCAAAGATAACAAATTTTAGATTAGGCTATCAGTACCCCCTTCATCAAACCGTTTCCCAATTAATAATCGGGATAAACTATGAATCTTTCAATACCCCGGTTGAGAGAAGTTTGCAAAGGTGTGATTACAATTAATGATTTTAGAATTTAACATTATGCCAAAACAATGAAAGTTCTTAAATATAAAATCTAAAATTTTCAACAAAAATTGATTGGTTTTACTTCACCAAAAGTATTCCACGGTGAAAAATCCCCGGAAAATTATACCCCGAATAAGCATGATTTATAATTGCAGTGCTTTTGTATCAAAAAAAATCAGCTCCTAATTAAGAAATGGAACTGATTTATACTGCAAAGATGAATTATTATTCAACTTCATAACCTGCATCAACCCAGGCACCAAAATTACCTTCAAGGCGATACACGTTTTTAAATCCGGCATTTTCCATTAGCTGAGCTCCTGACATAGCAGGCGCATCGCCATGACAATAAACCAGATACTGTTTGGTTTTATCCATGCTTTCAATCAATTCAGAAAGATCGGTTCCACCGGCATTTCCGTTTGCATTAGTTGCACCGGGTAAATGCCCTTCACTGAAAAGAGGAGATACATCGTAAATAGCTTCAAAATCGCCTGCATCAATTTTTGATTTTACCTCACTGGCAGCAATATCTACGAACGAAACATCGTTCCATGCACCATAGTTACCTTGTAAACGGTGAACATTGGAAAATCCGTTTTCCGCCATTAAATTTGCACCTGCAATTGATGGCCCGTCGGCATGACAGTAAACCAAATAGGTTTTGCTTTTATCCAATCCTACCAGCATATTGCCTAATCCGTCAACGCTACCGGCATTGCTTGCAAACGGCAAATGTCCCTTGTTGTAATAAGGTGATACATCGAATATTGCTTCATAGGGTGAGATGGCTGCATCATCTACTAAATCGTTTTTTAAATTGTCAGCCATAACATCGGTATATGATGAACCAGGCATTGGATCTTCTTCATCTTTTTTACAGCTGCTTAGAAATAATATGCTTAGAGCTAACATAACCGGTAATGTTCTAATAATTTTTTTCATGATTTTAATTTTAATTATTTAATTTATTTGCTTCTTTTAATACTATTTTGTTTCCATTTAAAAGTTTTTTCGAGTGTATAGTCGTAACTTTTAGAAATCCTGACATAAAAAATGTTTTTTTATTAAATGTCAGGTATTCAGATAATAGTATTAATGATTAATGATTTAAATTCTAAAAATCTATAGGATTGATAATGATAAGTTGAATGGAAGAGTAATGAGTATATTATCTCATTGAAAGCTTTTTTTAGAAGCTTTCTTTCAGGCTAATATTAAATTCCGATATTTCAGGCTCCGTTAAACTATAGTTTGATTTTTCAGATATTCTTATCATAGCCTGATCGATAATCTTAACTTTCTTCTCATAAGCTTTACACAATTTACAAATAGCAAGATGACCTTTTAACCGAATGCTTTCTATTGTACTTAAGTGTTGTTCTGAAGCTTTTTTTTCGATTAGATAGGTTGCTTCTTTACAGGTGTAAAATAACTTGTGTATAATATTTTCTAATATCTTATTCATGTTCAAATTCGTTAATTTCAAGACATTCTCTAAGTTGTAGTCTGGACCGTTGAAGTATCTTCCATAAATTAGTCGTTGTTATATCTATTTCCTGACACACCTCAGGTGCTTTTTTTTCTTGCAGGTAATACAATTTAACAGGAATTTTCCATTTTGGTGGAAGGTTTTCTATACAATATTCAAGTATGCGATCAAATTCAGCAAAGTCACCTGTTATCATGGTTTCATCCCATGCTGAAAGCAGCATTTCTTCATTTTTCCAAATGCCGGTCTCATCAAAATAGTTGTTAAGGCTTATTTTTGTAGGATTCTTATATTTCTTTCGATAATAATCGGCTACCTTGTTTTTGAATATGGTTTGCAACCAGGTTTTTACAGAGCTTTTCCCTTGAAAGGATTGATATCCTGAATAAGCAGCCAAAAATACATCCTGTACAATGTCTTTAGCCTCTTCTTTATCAGAAATTAAATAGATAGCCCTATTCAGGAGTTCTGACGAGTATTGATCTATCAATTGTTCAATTTTTTCTTTTTCCATATAACTGTCTTGTAGAGTAGAGCCTGATAGCACGATCTAATTTATTTTTTTTCAAAGATACCAAAATTAGATTAAACTATCAGTATCCCGTATATCAATGCCAAAATTTATTTTAAAACCCATATTTCTGTCATCGGATTTCACGATTACCCGGATTAGTCTGCCGGCGGTAGGCGGAAAATCCGTTAATAAAAAAAACAATATAAATTTTAGCCCAAAAATCCCCGGTAACTGATTTCCGATTACCGATCGCCGATAACTGATTACCGGCCCTCAGTCTCCAGCATCCAATATCTTGTATCTTGCATCCTGTATCCAGTCTCCAGTCTCCAACATCCCTTAACCGATAACCGATCACCTGTCGCCCTCCTTTGAGTTCCTTCGTGAAAAACCCTTTGAGCACCTTTGTGGTGAATTTTCCTTTACCGGAATACAAAATCCACTCCCTTAAATTTCACTTAATTCGTTGCCATACATAATTTACACAATATCAGAAGATATGAAACACATATAAAATCCCATTTATTGGATGTAAGAAGCGATTCAATCGATGTAAGGTCAGAACAACTGACCTAAGAAAACAAGTTTATATCATAGTTATCTGATGTTTAAA
>CAYWXI010000026.1:0-69856 GCA_964462015.1 uncultured Bacteroidales bacterium
CGTTGGGCACAATATCCCGGCACTCACTGTACGGAATATTTACGGATATATATTTGGTAATTACGGAATATATACGTACATTTGCAGAAAATAAATAAGAAATCATGAGTATATCAAGTGAAAATAAAGCAAGATTTGATACAAGGTTATCAAAAGAACAAAAGGACTTTTTTGAAAGAGCGGCAATTCTTGGTGGTTATCGAAGCCTTACGGACTTTGTAATATTGACTGTTCAAAAGAAAGCAAAAGAAATCATTGAAGAACGAGAGAAAATAATTGCATCAAATAGAGATAGCGAAATATTCTTCGATGCTATTTCAAATCCTGACAAACCAAACAAGGAATTGCTTTCAGCAGCAAAAGAATTTAATTCTTTGCTTTCATAATGGAGCAATTAACAGAGGTTCTAAACCCAAAACACAGAAAAAAAGATTTTTCGTGTGGCAAGGATATTCTTGACAAGTATCTTCATCAACAGGCTAGTCAAGATATAAAACGAAAACTTTCAGTTTGTTTTGTGCTAACAGACTCAAATTCAGAAATCATAAAGGGATACTACACTCTATCTAACAATAGTATATCTCAAGAATTTGTACCATTAAAGTTAAGGAAAAGACTTCCGAGCTCATACTCTTCAATTCCAGTGACTTTACTTGGAAGATTAGCAATAGAAAAGAAATTTCAGAGAAAAGGTGTCGGTAAAATATTACTAATTGACGCTTTAAAAAGATGTTATGAAATTTCAAAGAGTATTGGTTCTTATGCAGTAATTGTAGACCCATTAGATAATGATGCTGAAACATTTTATGGAAAATATGGTTTTATAAAATTACCAGACAGTGGAAAAATGTTTTTGACCATGATAACAATTAAGAGTCTATTTGAATAAAAATACTGTGCCCAATAAATAGGCAGGATTATTCGGCGAAGCCGCATTAATCTTGCCTAATGTTGGACTATTACCCGTTTTTGGAGACTCATGTGTTTTCAATTGAGAAGTTTGGTTTTTCCGGGGAGAATGTTCCGGGAATTGTTCACCGTGGAATGCTTTTGGTGAAGTAAAACCGTTAATTTTTCACTTGTGATCTTGTGATTTTCCATAAATCTGTTCGTAAACCAAATACCACTTTAATCCTTTCTGATAAACCGGGAAGGTGTAAATCTCATCTGTCGAGATATTCCGGGGATGTTTGTTGTAATACTCTATCAGACGCTTTGGCCCGTTAAGGTAACTTATTATGGTTCGAGATGCAAGATTCTCTATCACCATACGTTGACGCATTTTTTCGAGAAGTGCATCTACTCCTTTTGATTTTAAAATACTTTTTTTGACATAATACAAATTTTTTAATTTATCGAAATAAGTATAAACATTTTTTCTAACTTAGCCCCCCATGAAAGGGTTTAGTTCAACAGCAAATCATAGCCCATAGCCGCTTTAGTGCTACCAAGACAAATGAGTATAAGCATAAACATACGATTAATCAAGAAACAAACTGCAAGTGAACGGCTACGGGCCATATTTGCAACACGTTACCGCCAAGCAAGCCCCAATGCGGAGAATGAAACAAGTATTCCGGGCAAAATTTGCGGAGAAAATAGCTTTTGCGGAGAATAAGCAGTATATTTGTCGCTTAATTTGCGGAGAATGAAAATTTACATACACGAAAAAGAAAACTGGACGGACTTCACTTGGGATAATAGACAAGTTATGTTAAAACTTGGAGAGGCAAGGAACCTGCAGGGAAAACTAATGGGTAAAATGGAATCCATAGGCTTTGATTTACAGGATGAAGCCGTATTGAATACACTAACTTTGGATGTTTTAAAATCATTTGAAATTGAGGGTGATTATTTAGACAAAGTGCAAGTTCGGTCATCCATAGCAAAACGGCTTGGAATTGATATTGCAGGAGCGGTAGAATCAGAACGACACGTTGAAGGTATAGTTGAGATGATGCTAAACGCCACACAACATTATGACTTACCCTTAACAAAAAACAGGCTGTTTGGATGGCATGCAGCACTATTCCCATCAGGCTGGAGTAATCTTTATAAAATAACTGTTGCTGATTGGAGAAAAGATACTACAGGGCCGATGCAGGTAGTTTCTGGTCCAATGGGGAAAGAAAAAGTTCATTTTCAGGCACCAAATTCTGACAGGGTAAAATTTGAAATGGAAGAATTCTTACAATGGCTTGAAGGCAAAACTGACATAGATTTAGTCCTTCAGGCAGCCATTGCACACTTATGGTTTGTGACAATTCATCCTTTTGATGATGGAAATGGAAGAATTGCAAGGGCCATCACCGATATGATATTGGCACGTTCAGACAATAGTAAGAGACGGTTTTATAGTATGTCTGCTCAAATCAGGATTGAAAGGAAACAGTATTATGAGAATCTTGAAAAAACACAAAAAGGTGATTCGGACATTACAGAATGGATTCTATGGTTTTTACAATGTTTAATAAATTCAATTGAATCTACAGATGTTACTTTGTCCAGAATACTTTATAAAGCTGAATTTTGGAAGTTTCATTCCACTACAATTTTAAACGCAAGACAACAAAAAATAATAAAAAGACTACTCGATGGGTTTGATGGAAAGCTGACAACATCAAAATGGGGAAAAATTAATAAATGTTCACAAGACACAGCGCTTCGAGACATTCAAGACTTAATTCAAAAAAATATTTTAAGAAAGGAAGCAAGTGGAGGAAGAAGTACAAACTATGAATTAGTAGAATTGCCAGGCGGTAACAAATAGACAGGATTATTCGGCGCAGCCGCATTAATCTTGTTCCTGAGGCCTCGGGATTGAACGTTACCCGATTTTGGAGACTACTATGTGTTTTCAATTGCTAAGTTTGGTTTTGCGGGGAGGGATTATCCGGAGATTTTTCACCGTGGAATGTTTATGGTGAGGTAAAACTTATTATTTTTCAATTATGATGTTGTGATTTTCCATAAATCTACCCGTAAACCAAATACCACTTTAATCCTTTCTGATAAACCGGGAAGGTGTAGATATCATCTGTCGTGATTTTCCGCGGATGTTTGTTGTAATACTCTATCAGGCGTTTCGGCCCGTTTAAATAACTGATGATAGTTCGTGGCAAAAGGTTCTCAATCACCATACGTTGACGCGTTTTTTCGAGAAGTGCATCTACTCCTTTTGATTTTAAAATACTTTTTTTGACATAATACAAATTTTTTAATTTATCGAAATAAGTATAAACATTTTTTCTAACTTAGCCCCCCATGAAAGGGTTTAGTTCAACAGCACCTCATAGCACATGGCCACATTTGAGTCATCAAGAAAAATGAATAGTAAATTAAACATACAGGAAATCAACATAAATTTGAGTAGCAAACGGCCACGTGCCATAGCTGCAACACGTTGACAATCATTAAAATGATAATTATTAAAGGCGGAACCCGAAAGCCTATAAAGTAGGGATAAAATTAAAATCAATTTACAATGAAAAAAATTATATTTAGTTTAATTATGGCTTTACTATCAACAATTTGCTTTGCACAAGAGAAGGGCACAAATGACATCTCATGTGGAGTCGGTTTTGCAACGACTAATGATCTTTTAAATTCTGTCGATGACATTATTTCAGATATCTTTGGAGTATCTACCGCCAACATTTCGGCCACACCTGCAATCAGTTTAACATATAAGTATACTATTATGAATGATTGGCTATTATATGCAGATGGGATTTATCAAACTATTAATAACGATCTTATAAAGCATGACACAATTATAGGTAATGCAAATAACAGATACTACACAATTGGATTTGGAACTGAATATCATTATATAAATAAGGATTGGTTTCAAATGTATTCAGGTGTAAGTTTAGCCTACACTTATCAAAATTCTAATTTTTCACAGTCATCAAACATTAAAGACGACACTGACAACTATTTTAACTTTCAGGTTAATGCGGTAGGTCTTCGATTTGGAAAGCAACTTGCCGGAGTACTTGAATTAGGATTTGGGTATAAAGGAATTGCGAATTTTGGTGTTTCTTATCAATTCTAATGTAATAAGAAAAACGATTTCTTTATTTCTCATGAATCTGAAGATAAAGAAAATTTGGCATTAAGTATCAACTGCTTTACCTTCTATTTGGATACAGCTCACCCACGGATAAAATCATATTATCGTTTTGAGTACCTGGAATTAAATTATATAAATCGAATTCCTTTAGGAACTTTTTTTAAAAATTTGTCATGAAAATATTTTTTTTATAAATTGCAAAATGATATTTACCGACAAATTTTTTAAAGATCAAACCACCGAGCGATATTGAGGTTTAGTTCAACAGCAAGTATATCACATAGCCGCGTAGCGGTCATTAAGACAAAGAATTGTAAAATTGATAATCGTACCAATCAGATTAAGGAACGGCTACATGCCATACTTGCAAAACGTTAGCGGCAAGGTAATTAAGAGGACATGAAGGTATTAATCAATAAAGGAAGAAATTATTCTGGAAAATGGAATATTAACTATGTTTCAGTATCTAATAATATTTGTATAATGGATAACCATCGTGTTGCTTTTTGGTTTTGGATAAATAATTTAAATAAGACAAAAAAATATCGGATTATTCATGCAGATAAGCACTTTGTCACTCAGGAAGGTTGCTTGAGTGAATGGAAACCAACTATACCTGAAAACCTTGAAGAATTGACATTGGAACAACTAATGGAAATCGGTTATGAAAAAGAAAACTTTTTCTGTAAAACAATTCAATATGATAACTATCTAACGCTTTTTCATGAATATTATTCAGACAATGTTTTTGATTATTTTTTCTTTACTCATAATGTTGGTAAGTTGCCAACTAAATTAGATCATTTATATAATTGGGGCCCTAATGCACTTATTGAACAATTGCCTGACTTAATTTTTGATTGCGAAAGTAAATTAATTGTCAATATAGATTTGGATTACTTTTTTGTAAATGGACATATGCTATTATCTGATTATTCAATCAATCATATTCTTAAAACTATAAAGAAAGGAATAGACAAAAAGAATGTGGAAATTTTAACCATAGCATTAAGTCCGGAAGATTGTGAAAATTGGACAAAAAGCATATCGTTTTTTAACAAATATGTTTCTGAAATTTTAGAAATAGATAAAATTAAAATACCCAGCCGCTAACATTTTAGGATTTATGGCTCAGTTGGCAAAAAAAAGCAAGAAAGCTTGAATCTTCTTGCTTTTTGTTTTATCAGCAAAAAGCAGGCAAATCTTAAATGTGCAATTCTCCTCCCCTTTTCCGGTTTTTAGGAAAAACATGACGTTTTCATGCAATTTTTTCTGCTAAAAATCCACTAAAATCACGGTATTTTCGTCCAAAATCAGCAAAAAATGAAAAAAAAATAAAAATTTTTAATTTTTTTTCGATCCTTATTATACTCATATTCTTAATAATACATTTTTTACAGTATCATGCTATAAATAATAATTAAAAAAATGTAGTACTATGTGTTGCATGGTACTAAAAAAGTATTATATTTGTATCATGAATTTAGAAAAAACAAAAGCACAGATGAGGAAAGGAGTACTCGAACTTTGTATCCTTTCAATAATATCGGAAAGCGATGTTTATGCTTCTGATATTATCAATAAATTAAAAGAATCGAAATTAATAGTTGTTGAGGGGACATTGTATCCGCTGCTGACAAGGCTGAAAAACGAAGGCTTTTTAAGTTATCGCTGGGAGGAGTCGAAATCAGGCCCGCCACGAAAATATTATCAAATAACTGAAATCGGGAAAAAGGTTCTTGAGGAACTTAATATGAACTGGCAGGAACTTGTTGAAGCAGTTAATAATATAACCATTAAAGAAAATTCTGAAGTAGAAACAAATCAATAAGATATAAAATGAAAAAAACATTCACAATCAATGTTAGTGGAATAATATTTCACATCGACGAAGACGCTTACGAAAGATTAAACAATTATATAAACAGCGTAAAGAACCATTTTTCAAAAGCTGATGGAAAAGAAGAAATAATAAATGATATCGAAAGTAGGATCGCCGAGATTCTGCAGGAAAAAATTACCGATAGTAAGCAGGTAATAAATATCGAGGATATCAAACACGTGGTTTCAATTATGGGACAACCATTTGAATTTGATGAAGAAGAACAGGAAAAAAAAGAGGAATCATATTATTACCAGCCAAGGCCTGTAAAACGACTATACAGAGATACTGAAGACAGCGTAATTGCTGGTATTAGTAGCGGTATAGCTGCTTATTTTCATACCGATCCTATTTGGTTTCGAATTGGATTTATTATAGCTCTATTTTCTGGATTCGGATTTTTCCTTTACCTGATCTTGTGGATTGCAATTCCTGAAGCAAGGACAACAGCCGAACGACTTGAAATGAGAGGCGAAAAGGTCAATATTTCCAATATAGAAAAATCCATTAGTGATGAAGTCAATAATTTAAAAGATAAGATCAACGATCTTACTAATCAGGCTAAGACCACCTACAAAAAAAAAAGTTCACAATATAAACCCGGCTACGATCACGTACTAATTGCTTTTGGGAATATTTTCAAATATTTCTTTAAAGCAATTATTATTTTCATAGGAGTTATTTTATTTATTCTTGGAATTTCTCTCTTTATCACATTTCTCGCTGCTATCTTTGGTTGGGGAGGATTCGTTTTCAGCAATAGTTCAGATATTTTCTTTGGCCAATTCCCGGTATTTGCCGACAGGTTTCTTTATGGAGTTGCTAACATTGGTTTACTTAAAGTCGGACTTTTCTTCTTTATTGGTGTCCCTTTAATTATGCTATTATATAGCGCAATAAGATTAATTTTCCACATCGACAGGATTAGATATATCGGTTTTACAGCATTTAATATTTGGATAGCCGGACTAATTATAACTGCGTTTTTTGCTTTTAGAATTCTTAAAGATTTCAGACATCAGGATTATTCGGAAAAAGAATTTGTAATTGAACAACCCATGTCGGATATTTTGTACCTTGATGTTAAACAAAACCGAGGGTATCATTATTATAATGATGAAGAATATGCGATTGTCTTTGATAATGATGTAATTATTACTGAAGATGGAAGATTCTACCGTGAACCTAAGCTAAGATTTGAAGAAAGCAATACAGATCAATATCAAATGATAATTTATTCGTATGCAAGAGGTAAAACACGAAGTGCTGCCCGAAAGCTTGCAGAGAAGACAATTTATAATATTAACCAAAGAGATAGCTTACTTACATTTGATTCATATTTAGAGCTGCCAAATAATGTAAATTGGAGAGATCAATATTTAAAAATTGAATTATTAATACCTCTTGGAAAAAAAATTCATTTAAGTTATGATATGGACGAAATAATTGAATATCATTTTAATTATTATCCATACAATTTACCCGGTAAAACATGGATTATGACTACGAACGGACTTAAAAGGGAAAAAAATGAATTTAGTTTTAAAGATGAAACAGAAAGCACTGGGAATATAAAAAAAGAAATTAGAAAGAATCGTTTTGTACTAAATATAATATCATGTAGCTTATAACGTTTTCAATAGCACTTCTTTCACTATTTTTTGAGTGATGTTTTTTTTACCGGATCGAATATTTGATATTTTATCCGGTTTTTTGTTTTAAGAACGGTTCAATATATATACAATTCAAAAAAAATATTAATTTAGCAGCCGAAGCATTCGGATTGAATAGAAAACGTTTGTAAAATCTTAATAAAAAAGGAAAATGGAATATAAAAGAATACTTTTAAAACTTAGCGGAGAAGCTCTAAGGGGTACACAACAGTATGGAATTGATCCAAAAAGGCTTTCGGATTACGCCGACGAGATAAAAAGTATTGTTGAAAAAAAAGTTCAGGTTGGAATAGTAATTGGCGGAGGAAATATTTTTAGAGGCTTGCAGGGGGCCGGTGAAGGTATGGACAGAGTACAAGGCGATTATATGGGTATGTTGGCAACAACAATAAATAGTCTGGCTTTGCAGGGAGCACTCGAAAAATCAGGTGTTAAGACTAAGGTTTTATCAGGCCTACCGATTGAACCAATTGCTGAAGCTATGAGTCGCCGTACTGCAAACGATTACATGGAAGAAGGAAAAGTAGTTATTATAAGTGGAGGAACCGGAAATCCATATTTTACAACTGATAGCGCTTCAGCTTTACGCGCAATTGAAATCCAGGCTGATGTGCTTCTGAAAGGAACACGCGTTGACGGAGTTTATACTGCCGATCCGGAAAAATTTCCAGATGCTCAAAAATATGACACCATAACTTTTGATGAAGCTTATAGTAAAGGTTTGAAAATTATGGATCTTACAGCTTTTACACTTTGTAAGGAAAATGATATGCCCATACTGGTTTTCGATATGAATATTAAAGGAAATCTGATAAAAATTATTTCCGGTGAAAAAATCGGGACAATTGTAAAAAACTAATTTGTTTTTAAAATTCAAATACTATATTTGTATCCAAAATAAGAAAAAATAACAATGATGACTGAAGATGCCCAATTTTGTTTAGATGAAGCCGGTGAAAGCATGCAAAGTGCTATTTCACATCTTGAAAGAGAATTTCAAAAAATAAGGGCCGGAAAAGCAAGCCCTCAAATGTTAGAGGGTGTAATGATTGATTATTACGGCTCTATGACACCCATTGAACAAACGGCTAACATTAATACTCCCGATCCGCGGCAAATAGTTGTTCAACCTTGGGATAAAAGCATTCTCCCCGTTATTGAAAAAGCAATTATTGCAGCCAACCTTGGTTTCAACCCACAAAACGAAGGTGAAATTTTGCGCATAAAAGTTCCGATAATTACCGAAGAGCGCAGGATAGAAATGGTAAAGAAAGCAAAAGCCGAAGCAGAAAACTCAAAAATCAGTATTAGAAACACGCGACGCGCTGCTAACGACATGGCAAAAGACCTGGAAAAAGAAGGAACACCTGAAGACGAGGTAAAAAAACTACTGGAAAAAATTCAGGAACTAACAAATGATTACATTGCAAAGGTCGACAAAGTATTAGAAGCCAAGGAAACTGATATTATGACAGTTTAAAATTTATTTCTATTTATTGGGGGTGTTTTTATCATCCAAACTTATATGCTTTTTCCCGGGGCTTGCAGTTACTTTTATTCCGCTTAAAACAGTTTTCCAGAGGTAATTTAGTATGCCCTTGTTTTTATCTCTTTCAAAATACATTTCAGCAATTCGTACCGGTTTATCACCAACCGGATTACTTCTCTTAATAATTTCATTAGCCAAAAAAGAAAGGAATTTTCTTTCTTTAACTTCTTCTCCATCTATATTTTTTAAAATTTCTATACTCAAATCGTCATATAAAAATTCCATCCTTCCTTTTGCGAAATCATTGTTTGCATTTGCTGAAAAATTTACACTCTTAACATTTCCTTTTTCAATTTTCACCGAAGCATTAGGTATTGTTATTGTATTCAAATTTTCCATTACCATGCATCCTAATGAACCGGAAAATGAAAAAGTATCAATTTTCCCTGTCAAAGGAAGGAAAACTTTGGCTTTTAAAAGACCTTTATTCATCAACATGCCTTCTGAGTAGATCTTCATTAATTTGTTTTTCTTCAGCATTTCCGGGTCGTTTGTAATATTTTCAATTAAAACATTCATCGTATCAAAAAATACCATTCCGGGTTTATCAGCATTTTCAACCTGTTCTTCATAAGTTACTTTAGCATTTGTTATGGAAATAGAATCAATATTTACAGGAAATTTCATTTCATGAACCAATTCCTGTGGCAGTTTTGGAAAGTGGTTGTAATTAAAAGGCAGACGCTTATCCCTGTATATTTTAGTTTTAAAACCACTTATTTCAATAAATCTTAAATTCAATTTTCTATTAAAAATAAGCTCGCCAACGTCAAAATATTTTAATTTAACATCCTTCATTGCAAGCTCAATGTAGTCGGTTTGATATTTGGTTTTCTGTCCAAAAGTACCTCTATCATATAAAGGAATTAATTTAAAAGATTCAATAGATAAGTTTGATTTTGAATAACAAACATCAGCTTTATCAAAATGAATTTTGTATAAATTACCAGGTAGAATGTAATTTTGATCTTGAATATTAATCTTTAAATCTTTAAGGTCAATACTCCTCCTACCATTATCTGAATTATCCGGATTAATAATAAGGTCGGTTAAAAGCAACGAAAAACTTGCAATACTAATTGTTGGTGTTTTAGTATTTAACTCAAACACTTCAAGCGAGCTCTCGTCAATATTGAATTTATCAATTGTTATTGAAAGTAAGGGTTTGATGTTTATTGAATCAAAATTAAATTCTTTTGTCGGTTTACTATTTGTATCTGACTCGTGAAAACCATTTGATTTAAATACCTTAATATTTGATTTTTTAATTATAAATTTATTGATGTCAACCATTTTATCTTTATAAGCTTTCAGAATTTTAATTCCTGATAATTTTATAAAAGGTATTTGTACTTCAAAAAGATTTGAATAATTTTTTCCAACATTTTTGGTGTTGTTTAAAATTAAACTGTCGGGAGTAATATTCAGGTTTTTAATTTTTACACTCCTTGTAAAAACATTAACACTGATTTTATCAAAACTTATTAAATATGGTTCAACCGGATGTTCGGACAAATAAGCAGTAAGTTTATTTTTAATAAATTTTCCGGAAAAGATATTAATAACTATTGTAGTAATTAACAGAAACAATATTATCGATCCTAATGTCAAAACTAATCTTCGGTATAATTTATTTTTTTTTATCTTTATTAACAATTCTTATAATTTTCTAATGAAAATTGTTCTAATATTCACCACATATTACACTTTTAATTTTTGTTAAAGATAAAATATTTTGATGATTTTTTGTTATTTATGGAAATTTTATTTTTTGATAATACTAATTTCAGCTTCCATGCACAAAATAGTAATCATTAGGATAAAGAGGAAAGAATACGATGCAATACTTTTTGGTATAAAGAAGAGAGTATAAAATCGGAAGTTTTTTTTGTCGGATTTTTAGTCAATAAACAAACACATTACCAACTACCGCCGGCTCCTCCGCCTCCGAAGCCTCCGCCACCAAAGCCTCCAAAACTACTGCCTCCACCAAAGCTTCCCGAACCGGAAGAAAAATTACTCCAACTACCTGAATGACCCCGATGGCCACCCATGCTGCCGGCTAACCAAAGTGCTGTCCAGAAAGGAACTCCGTGCCCGACAGAATGCGACCTGGCCCGACCAACACGCATTAAGAGAAAAACAAGAGCAATAACAATTATTGGAACCATCCCTGCATAAGGAACTTGTTCCGTTCGTTTTCTATATTCAGATGATGAGTATTCACCTTTTGCCAAATCCATTAAAACATTTGTGGCTCTGTCAATTCCGGCATAATAATTTCCTTTTATAAACTCAGGGATCATTTCATTATCAACAATTCTCTTAGTAATGGCATCGGGAATTGCACCTTCAAGTCCGTAACCTGTCGCAATAAATGCCTGACCTTTAACCCGTCCTTTTTTTGGTTTAACCAGAATAACAATACCATTATCGAATTTTTTCTGCCCTACTTTCCATCTATGGCCCAATAGAGAAGCATATTCGGCTTTATCATAACCCTCGAATGAGTTAACAAAAACTACTGCTATCTGATTTGAAGTGGAATTGCTGAAATCAACAAGCTTACGTTCCAGCTTATTAACCTGGGCCTTTGAAAGTGTTCCCGTTAAGTCGTTAATAAGGCGTGGAGGATTTGGCCGTTTGATAATATTTTGGGCATTTAGTATTGAAGTACTAAATATGCTTAATATTAAAACACTCACCCAAATTTTAGTTGTAATTTTCATTCTATTGTTAACTTTAGGCACTCATAACTTTAGTTCACTCTAAGTACTTTTTTTATATGATTCTCACCCAAATGAAATTTCATCAGAAAGTTCGTTGATATCATCGGTTTGATAGGGGAAATGCTTTTTCAATTGTATTCCTGTGCAGTTAATTCCTCCGATCAAGCCTTCTGTGAATTCATTTTCACGGAAATGATCCATCATTGAATTCTTTATTTTATCCCAAAAGTTTTCAGGGACAACCGAATTAATTCCCTGATCGCCAAGTATTGCAAATTTTCTGTTTTTAATTGCAAGATAAAACAAAACTCCATTTCGCAATTCGGTTTTATGAATTCTAAGTTTATTAAAAATATAGGCTGCCCGGTCTTTAACATCACCGTTACAATTGTTTTCAATATGTACCCTGATTTCACCTGATGTATCTAGTTCGGCATTTAAGATTGCCTGTTTTATATCTTCTTTTTGTTGTTTTGTAAAAAAACTTTTTGCTGTTTGTGGCATTACTTTTCAATTTAATATTTAGTGTGCTTAGAGGCAATAATAAGTGATCTTAGAATTCAACTACAGGAGCTTTCTCACTTCCTTCCTGTGCTTTAAAATATGGCTTCTCTTCAAAACCAAAAATACTTGCATATATGTTTTTGGGAAATTTTTTAATAAAAACATTATAAATTTTTGTTGCATCATTAAATTTCCGGCGCTCATTAGCTATTCTGTTTTCAGTTCCTTCCAACTGTGCCTGCAATTCCAGAAAATTTTGATTTGCTTTCAGATCGGGATATTTTTCAACAACTACCATTAATTTTGAGAGTGCGGAACTTAAACCTGCTTGTGCCTGTTGAAATTGCTGTAAAGAAGCAGTTGTCAGATTGGATGGATCAATATTTACTGACGTGGCTTTTGCGCGGGCACTTATCACATCAGTAAGGGTTTTCTTTTCATGTTCTGCATATCCTTTAACTGTATTCACCAGATTTGGAATAAGATCGGCACGCCTCTGATAAACATTTTCAACTTGAGCCCATTGGTTTTCAACGCTTTCATTAAAATCAACCATATTATTGTATGAGCCTTTAAAAGAGCTGTATATAACAATAACTACAATTACAATAACAGCAATAACTATCCATTTCTTTTTCATGTGTTTGTGTTTTTTAGAAATTAGAAATTGGAAATTGGGTTTTCTTCCAAATTTCCAATTTCGTTATATAATCTTTCCCTGCTTGTTTAAAATTAAACATGAACGATTCTTATTTGTTTTTCATTTATTGTATTTTAATTACGATATTTATTATTTCTTATTGTGTTTTAAGTAAAATAATATTAGTAAATTAATAAAAATATTAAAAGCAAAAAAGTGATGCTAACCTGAATAATTTATGAATTTAAATTTATTTGAAAAAATAGCCCCGTCCTTTAGCCCGGGGATTGAAATACACTGGTCAACGCCCTAAAGGACGGGGCTACCTTTGTTTTTATTGTAAAATTCCTAAATTATTCAGACTAAATTTCACACCTCTTTTTATTTTATATCCGTTTAGAATTAAAATTTCCTTGTTCCTTGTTTCAATTTTCCGGCTTTTGACCTTTCGTTATCAACAATTTAATAATATAGCCATTTAAGCATTTGCAGAACAATAATTTAAAGCAGTTTATGAATACTTACTTAATAATATCAACACTTCGTTTAATAAAATCAGTCATTTCCTGACCTTTCAACAGGTTTTGTGACAATAAAGCTAAATCATAAATTTGTTTTATTATTTTGCTCTGATTTTCGGCCTCCTTATCGTCGAGAATTTTTGTAACTAAAGGATTGTTTGAATTTACGACCAAATTATATTGTTCAGGCATATTTCCCATAAAATTCATACCTCCACCACCAAGAGCCGACATATCTTTCATTCGACGCATAAATTCGGGTTGAACTATCATAAACGGAAGGTCGCCCTCACTTAAATTTTCAAAGACAACAGTGAATTTTTCTTTGTTTATATTTTTTTCTATCACACCTTTTAATTCTTCCTTTTGTTTTTCATCGAGTTTTGAAATCTGATTATCCTCTTTATTAATTAATTTATCAATTGTGTCGGAGTCAACACGTTTGAAAGTGGAATCAGAAGCTTTTTGCTCATAAGAATTAATAAAATGATTATCCAAAACACCGTCCATAATTAAAATATCGTAACCTCTTTCTTTTGCAGCTTCGATATAACTATGTTGGCT
The DNA here is from genome assembly GCA_964462015.1 of uncultured Bacteroidales bacterium. Taxonomy (GTDB): domain Bacteria; phylum Bacteroidota; class Bacteroidia; order Bacteroidales; family JAEINX01; genus JAEINX01. Next base: position 14,138 of record CAYWXI010000026.1, read on the forward strand.
ATCAATATCATTAGTATAAAGATAAACCAATTTTTTGTCTTTATCTTTTTGAGCCTTTTCGATGTGATCTTTGTATTCTTTGAGAGTAAAATATTTACCTTCGATATTTTTCAATAAACAAAATTTCTCGGCTCTTTCGTAGAATTTTTCATCCGAGATCATTCCGTATTCAATGAAAACTTTAATATCGTCCCATTTTTGCTCGAAAGTTTTACGATCGGTTTTAAATAATTCTTCTAATTTATCGGCAACTTTACGTGTAATGTAATTTGAGATTTTTTTAACATTTGAATCACTTTGAAGATATGAACGTGAAACGTTTAAAGGAATATCAGGTGAATCGATCACTCCATGAAGCAATGTTAAAAAATCAGGTACAATACCTTCAACCTGATCGGTTATAAAAACCTGATTGCTATATAATTGAATTTTGTCTTTTTGAACTTCAAGATTCTTTTTTACTTTTGGGAAATATAAAATTCCGGTTAGGTTAAATGGATAATCCACGTTAAGATGAATATGGAAAAGTGGCTCATCAAAAGTCATTGGATATAATTCCCTGTAGAAATTTTTATATTCTTCGTCGGTACAATCTGCCGGTTTCTTTTTCCATAAAGGATTGGTATTGTTTATGATTCTCGGTTTTTCAACTTCAATTTGCTTGTCGTTGCCATCTTTATCTTTTTCGCCTTCAACCTTTTCCCAAACTTTTTCCATTCCAAACTGAATAGGTACGGGTAAAAATTTGCTATATTTTTTCAATAACTCAAGAATCTTATGTTCTTCGAGAAATTCTTTTGAATCACTATCGATATGCAAGATAATTTCTGTTCCCCTATCGGTTTTGTCAATATCCGATAAAGTATATTCTGTACTTCCGTCACAAGTCCATTTTACGGCTTTTGTTGAACCACCTTTTTTATATGTTTTTGTTAAAACTTCAACTTTATCAGAAACCATGAACGCCGAATAAAATCCCAAACCAAACTGGCCTATGATAGCATTACGATCGGCTTCGGTTTTGGTTTTAAATTTTTTAACGAAATCTTCAGCACTCGATAGAGCAATTTCGTTGATATATTTATTCACTTCTTCGGCTGTCATACCAATTCCTCTATCCTTGACAGTGATAGTTTTCTTCTTTTTATCAACACTAACGTGTATGGTTAAATCACCAAGATCGCCGGTAAATTTTCCCAACGAGGCTAAAGTCTTCAGTTTCTGTGTAGCATCAACAGCATTCGAAATAATTTCTCTTAAAAAAATATCGTGATCAGAGTATAAAAACTTTTTTATAATCGGAAAAATGTTTTCCGTTTGTACATTTATCTTTCCTTTTTGCATCTTTTAAAATGTTTTAAATTTTTCATGCAAATTATCAAAGCCTATGCCAATAAAAAATAACTGACAAAATGACGGCTTTGAGAATGAATGATTAAATGATTGAATGCTAAAATACCAGAATAAAAAGGCTAAATTTTATTTTGATGTGCTGAAAATAAAATAATTTCTATCTTTTACGACTTGTTTATTCAACATTATCAACAAAACCTGGAAAAATCAGCACAGACAAACTTCTATTAATAAGGTTAATAAGGTTTTATGCAATCTAATATTTTTTTATTAAGGTTAAAGGTTTAAAAATAAGGTTTTTGTAATTTTAAATTTTATTATAATATTGTTGTATATTTCAAAACCGTACAATACAAAGTAAACACATTTGAGTGGATGGATTTACAACCTTATTTTAATAAAAAAACCTTAGTAAAAAAACCACAATGACCACATCATAGACCTTATTAACCTTATTATAAGAAGTAAGTTCTTAAGAAATGAAAACCTTCTGTACGATACAAAGTAAATCCATAAAAATGGATGTATGCGTTTGGAGAGTATTATAATAGTATTTCATAAAATATTATAAATACTTTTTGACTCATAACACATCATAATAGTAGTAGACCAAAATAATAATAGGCTTTGATAAACTTTTTTATTTATATCTTCGTTTTATGAAATCGAAAGAATATCTATGCCAAAAAGAGTAATTAATATACTATTGTTTATCATTGTTTTCATCGCAGGATTTAATGTAATTGCCGATAATAATGATTCAATTGATGTTCATATTGATTCAATTAATGTTCATATTGATTCTTCGGCTATTTATTATTTTTATTCAAAACTTGATACTTCTGCGTTTTCGGAATTGCATCACATCGACACTTCTTTGATTGATTTTCAAGAAAAAGACAGAATCCAAATTGATGATAATTTTGTTTCAAGCCTCGGAAATCTTGGTTTAGCTTCAGAAAACATTGTTTTCAAAATTAATAATGATCTAGGTTTTAACTTCGGAAATAATGCTTTCGATAATTATTTATTAACAAATAATAAAGTCAAATATTATAAATTATACATTCCTTACACCGAATTATTCTATGAAATGGGTAAGAGGAAGGAACAATATTTCTCAGGCGTCCATAGTCAAAATCTGGCACAATATTTTAATGCAGGAATGTTTTTCAGGTTTATTCATTCTCCGGGATTATACACTCGTCAAAGAACTGATGATAAAAGTTTTGATATTAATACAAGATTTCAAACAAAGAATGAAAGATACGGTGCCATAGTCAATTATGTTCATAATAAAATCGTCGTTGAAGAAAATGGTGGAATAAAATACGATTCTACTTTTGAACAAAATATTGAAACCGACAGGAGGTTAATAAAGGTTAATTTAGATGACGCTGAAAATCAGATAAAACAATCGGAATTTCTTTTTCAACAATATTTTTATATATCTGATAATTTATCAAAACTCAATGATTCAATTGAAAAAACAAGAAAAAGAAATCTATTTTCATTTGGAAAATTATCATATACATTCAGGTATAAACGAAAATCAATTCTATATACCGAAGATTCACCATTAAATGATTTTTATCAAAAATATGATTTAGTTCTTGACTCAACTGCAACTTATGATTCCGTTGCAACTTCAAAGCTTGAAAATCAAATAATGTGGTCAAATGAAAATTTAAGAAATCTTAGTATCTATAAACCTTTTAATATTTATTTCGGTTTAAGACATGTAAAAATAAATTTATGGTCAGAAAACGAGCAAAATAATTATAATCAACTAATTTCTTTTGGAAACATTTCTTTTCTTGTTTTTAAGAGATTCAGACTAAGCACAGGAATGAATTATGTAGCCGGTGGTTATAACGATGGTGATTTTTCGTGGAAAGCAAAACTTGATAAAATTTTCTGGAGAGAAAAGAAACAAGTCGGAACTTTGTCATTTACCTTGAATTATGTTTTGAAAGAACCCGGATGGTTTTTTGAACATTATTATTCTAATCATTTCAGATGGGAAAATAATTTTAACAAACATGGTTTTGGCTCTTTTGAAGCTTCTTTTAAAAAAAAGAATTTAAAAGCCGGAGTGGTTTTTAACAATCTGAAAAATTATGTTTATCTTGATACTATTGCGAGGCCTGCGCAATACGAAAAATCATTTAATGTTTTGAAAGCCTATATAAATAAATCATTTCTCTTCGGGAACTTTTATATTAAAAACACCTTATTGTATCAAAATGTTTCTAACGAAAATGTCTTAAGATTGCCGAAGTTAGTTCTAAATACTACATTATCATATAATTTAAAATTGTTTAAAGGAGCTGCATATATTCAACCGGGACTTGATGTTTATTATAATACCGAATATTATGCCAATGCATATATGCCGGCCACAAGAAGTTTTTATTTGCAGAATGATATTAAAACCGGTAATTATTTTTATGCTGACGCATTTATCAATGTAAAAATTCAGCGAACAAGATTTTTCCTAAAATACAGGCATTTTAATACTCATTTCTCAGGCTACCGTTATTTCATGGTTCCTCATTATCCGATGCGTGATGCTGAAATAAAATTTGGTTTATCATGGATATTTCATGATTAATTTTGGCTCTCAGTCAGTAGTTTTCAGTCAACTGTCTTCAGTCAACTGTCTTCAGTCATCAGTCTTCAATCCATTACTCCATTACTCCATTAAATCCATCTGAAAATTCAAAATATTATTTATCTTATTTCAATTACTTGTAATATAAAATTTCTATTTTTGCAAAATAATAGAGTAAATTTATTCATATTTAAATTAATAAAAATATGACAAACAGGTCTTCAAGGTTTTTTTCGACATCAATCACAAAGGATCAGGCAAAGGATAGTGGAATGGCTATTATGCTGATACTTATGTTAATTGGATTTTTTACAGAGAATGATTTATTTTACAAGATAGCAATACCTGTATTATTGATGAATATGATATACCCGATGTTTTATTATCCGTTTGCCATTTTTTGGTTTGGATTTGCAAATATGTTGGGTACAATTGTTTCAAAAATATTGCTATCTGTTGTTTTTTTTATTATTGTTTTGCCGATAGCTTTACTAAGGCGATTGTTAGGAAAAGACTCTCTGTTATTAAAGAAATTTAAAAAATCCAATGAATCGGTCATGAAAACCCGTAACCAGACTTTCGTCGCTGCCGATTTGGAAAAACCATTTTAAAAAATATTTCACATGGAATTTTTAAGAGATTTATGGGCATTTTTAAAAGTGCGTAAAAAATTCTGGCTATTGCCATTAATAATTGTTTTGTTAATATTCGGAGTTTTAATAGTTCTGACAAGCGGCTCTGCTATTGCACCTTTCATTTACACCTTATTTTAATGCTTAAATGATAGAATGCTTAAATGATAGAATGGGAAAATAACATTTATGCATTCAATCAATTTCAACAAAAAAACACAAACCATTAAAAACCACAACCTATGCCGGAAGCAATCCTGGGAATATCAGCTTATTATCACGATAGCGCAGCAGCAATTATTGTTGATGGAGAAATAATTGCAGCAGCTCACGAAGAACGTTTTACAAGAAAAAAACACGATTATTCTTTTCCTATAAATGCAGCAAAATATGTTCTTGAAGAATCAGGGATTGAATACGGTGATTTGCTTGCAATAGCTTTTTACGATAAACCATTGATAAAATTCGAGCGACTGCTTGAAACCTATCATGCCTTTGCACCAAAAGGTTTAAGAAGTTTTCTTTCGGCCATTCCGGTTTGGATAAAAGAGAAGCTTTTTATGAAAAAAATGTTGAGGGAAGAATTGCAAAAACTCGGAAAAGGAAACGTTCAGATATTATTTCCCGAACATCATCTATCGCATGCTGCCAGTGCATTCTATCCTTCACCCTTTGAAGAAGCTGCAATCCTAACAATTGATGGCGTTGGCGAATGGGCTACTTCGACAATTTGCCATGGAAAAGGAAATAAAATTGAGATAAAAAAAGAACTCGACTTTCCCCATTCAATAGGATTATTATATTCTACATTTACTTATTACACAGGCTTTAAAGTTAATAGCGGTGAATATAAATTAATGGGGCTGGCTCCTTACGGGAATCCCGATTCCAAACAGGTTCGTGAATATAAAGAAAAAATACTGAGTGAATTGGTTGACATTCGTGAGGATGGTTCAATACTTTTAAATATGAAGTATTTCAATTTTGCTACCGGCCTGAAAATGTCTAACGATAAAAAGTGGACAGAATTATTTGGTATTCCACCCAGATCGGAAGAATCCAAATTAACTCAGGATTATATGAATATGGCTTTAGCAATTCAGCAAATCACCGAGGATGTTGTTATTAAATTGGCCAAAACCGCAAAAGAACTTACCGGCAGTAAAAACCTTGTAATGGCAGGTGGAGTTGCTTTAAATAGTGTAGCAAACGGAAAATTGTTGGCAACCGGAATTTTTGATGATATTTGGATACAACCTGCTGCAGGAGATGCGGGTGGTGCACTTGGAGCGGCTTATGCAGGCTGGTATATCTGGAAAGGAAAAGAACGCAAGGTCGATCCATCAACCGATTCGATGAAAGGAGCATATCTTGGCCCTGAATTCGGGAATGGTGACATAAAAAAAGTTATAAGGAAATATAATGCAAAATATCAGTATTTTGAAGATTTCGATGATCTTACAAAAGTAGTTGCAAAACATATCGACGAAGGAAAAGTAATCGGGTGGTTCCAGGGAAGGATGGAGTACGGCCCGCGTGCTCTCGGAAATCGTAGTATTCTCGGCGATGCCCGAAGCCCGGAAATGCAGAAAAAGATGAACCTGAAAATTAAATATCGTGAAGGATTCAGGCCTTTTGCTCCCACTGTTCTTGAAGAGGATATTCAGGAATATTTTGTTATGAATTGCCCATCTCCTTATATGTTACACGTTATTCCCGTTAAAGAAGACAGGCTTAAACCATTACCTGAAGGTTATAACGAATTGGAACTTTATGACAGATTATATCATCTTCGTTCCGATGTACCGGCAATTACGCATATTGATTTTTCAGCACGAATTCAGAGTGTTAAGCGCGAAACAAACCCAAGATACTGGAAGGTTATCAATGAATTTAAAAATCAGACCGGCTATGGTGTGATCGTAAATACAAGTTTTAATGTCAGGGGCGAACCCATTGTATGTACACCCGACGATGGCTTCCGTTGTTTTATGAGAACCGAAATGGATTATCTCGTTTTGGGTAATTATCTATTCGATAAAACGCAACAACAGGAGCTTACTCACGATTCTAATTGGAAAGAGGAGTTTAAATTGGATTAGTTCTACACTTTAATATTCTGGTTAAAGAATCTTTACAAATATTTTCATTAATATAAATTTTATTTCCTTTTCAATTTCTATTCATTTGTAAAAAATCTAAAAATATCATGAATAAATCCAATTCCCGAATAATAAACATCTCAATTTTTGTTTTTGTTTTGATATTAGGATTCATTATTGCAGAATATGCATTTCGTGCTATGTTATTTAGTGAGTATAAAGCATTTGATAATTTAAAAAATCCCGGTGATTATTGCAATTCGGATATTCATGAAGATTATTGGAAATTATTTTATAAATTTAATGAAGAGTATAGACCACCGGAAAATCCTCATCCATTACTTGGTTGGAAGGGAGGTTTTCATCCTGAAAGTTATATTCATCATGCCTTTAGATATTTAGGAAACAAGAAACCTGTTTTATTATTCGGCGATTCCTTTGCAAGATGTGTTGATCAATCGAAATGTTTTCAAGAAATTTTAAATAATGATGATGAATTTACAAACGATAATTATTTGTTAAATTATGGTGTAGGTGGCTATGGTGTAGGACAAATTTCTTTGCTATCACAAAAAGTTATACCTCTTTTCAAAAATCCTTTTGTGGTTTTCAGTCTTTTAACCTACGATCTTGATCGAAGTGTACTTTCGGTAAGAACCGGTCAAAAACCATATTATAAAATAGAAAATGACTCCCTAAAACTTTGTGGTATCCCTATAAACTCAAATCCAAAAGAGTTTTTTGATAGCAATCCGCCTGAAATTACATCATATTTATTTAATAAATTCTTATTCAGTAATTTGAACTTCCTTCCTAAAAATATAACTTCCTATCTTATAGGTGAAAAAGAGGATATAAAAAATAAAATTGAAGTAAATGAAAGTATTCTTCTTGATGTTGTAAACAGATTAAAAAAAAAATAATATTGAATTTATTTTTGTAATATTTCATACACTAAAATGGGATATTGATAATTTTGGGAGTGAGGCAAAAAATAACTGGAGAAATGTTTTTTTGAAGAATTTTTTAGAAAAACACAATATTCCATATATATGGACAATTGATTTAATTGAACAAGATACGCTTTATGATAAATATGATATTCCTAAATACATTATTCCCGGTGACGGACACCCAACAACTTATTTCAATACGCTAATTGCAAATGAGATTAAACGTGCTGTTATTGAGGATAATTATGAACACATTAAAATATTTAATAATACAGTTGAATATTACTCATACCAAATTAGAAAATCTGAAGAATGGTTGAACCTTGTCAGGAAAAAGGCTGAGGAAAGAAATATTAGTTTGGAAGAAATGATTAAAATTGATGCTAAATATTTGGTTAAGATTAATTCAAAAAAAACTGATACTAATGAAAACATGATTAAATGATAAAATACTTAAATACAATATCTTCCCTAACGGTTTAATCTTTGATAATAAATGAACTGAACATTACAATATTTGATTTATTCATTTTGCGTATTATGTTATTTTCACATTTTAGCCACAAAGTATCAGCGATTTTCTATCAATAAATTAATTTAAGATTATATCTGTTTATTTATAAATTTACAATTTTCTTAATGATCCTGAAAAGGTTTGAATAAGTATAGTTGAGAAAAAGAAAGAAGAATATCAAAATAGTCTGTTTCCAAAAATATTAGGGGCTTACTTCTGATGTTTGAACAAACAGATGCTGATTATCTGATGAAAAAATAAGATATTCATCGTAAAATAAATTTAACCGGATAATAATAAATATCATTTTTTATTTTATTCCCCTTTGTACCGATTTATTAAGGACTTAGACTTGGGGATTGTCTTCATCCCCTTGGGGATATTGTCTATCCCCCTGGGGATATTGTCTATCCCACTGGGGATAATGTTCATCCCCCTGGGGATAATATCCGTCCCCCTGGGGATAATGTCCGTCCCCTTGGGGATATTGTTCATCCCCTTGGGGATAATGTCCGTCCCCTTGGGGATAATGTCTGTCCCCTTGGGGATATTGATGATCCCCCAATATGTAATGATAGAATGAGTGAATGATAGAATGATAGAATAGTGCTTTTATTCAATCATTTAAGCATTCATTCATTCTATCATTGTTTGTTAATGAATAATAATTTATTGAATTGAGAAGAAATGTTCTCATAATTTATGTTGTAGAAATAAATTCCATTTGTTACAGGATTTCCATTCCAATCCCTGCCATCCCATTGCTGTGATTTTTTTCCAGCAATGTTGTATTGCCTGATGATTCTTCCCTGCATATTGTAAATATTTAATACAGGGGTTTTAAAATCACCTGGTAATGTAAATGCTATTGTTGTTTCATTCGAAAAAGGATTAGGATAATTGTAGGTTATAAAATTGGAGTTATTTTTATTCTCATGTATTGACACTGTTGAATTAATACTTTTATACAATGGGGTTGGTGAATTATTTTTGTTTACATACAGGTGTTCTTCCGGTCCTAAAATAATGTCTTCAATATCATAGTTGCACATAGTTTCTAAGGAAATGTCTTCCCATGTTTGTCCATTATCCATCGAACGGCGCACCCCTCCCCAGTAAAAATCAAGCATTGAACAAGCGATATATATTTCATCTTGCGAATTAATAACCATTGAGGTTACTAATTCCTCATTATTTAAATTCATCCACTCCGATTGCCCATTCTGTAAAATATATACTCCCCCTGAATAAAGATAGTGATGTCCCCTTGTTCCTGCAAACAGATCGCCTGAAGAGTTTAAAGCTAATGAAGAAACATAATGATTGGTTAAACCAAAATGCTCCCATGTATCACCTCCATCTTCAGAAAGGTAAACACCTCCTCCACCGATGAAATTGATAGTGCCTGCATACAATTTCCCTGTATTAGCATCCTCAATTATAGCACTAACTACCTCCGTATTTCCAAGAGATAAAACTTGTACCCAATTTGAACCAATAGTATCAGTTTTATAAATTCCACCCCACTTCCCAAAAATAATTGAATTATCTGAATTTCTTAAAACACTGTTAATTCCAAGCCCTTGGACATTGAATATCAGACTCCAACTTATACCATTATTATCAGAAAAATAAAGACGATCAGATGCTGCAAAAACATTGTCTGATTTATCAATATAGATTTTTCCAATAACATCATTATTAAAAAAAAGAGAAGTATCCCATGAGTTCAAATTGTTTAAGTTTCGAAGAACACCTCCTCCGGGTGAAAAGGGAACAGCAATAAATATATCTCCATTTGAATTTACTTCAATTGAATAAATGTCTATTTCTAGTGGAGTATTAATAATTTCCCAATAATCCTGGCTGTTTACAATGTTTGTGTTTAGTATTAGAACTGTAAAAATTAGTATTAGCTTTTTCATTATTAAAAGTTTTGTGTATTACTTTATTTTTGCAATACCATTTTTTTAAATGTGTGAATACTGCCGGCAGAAAGTTCGTAATATTAAATACCTGTTGGCAATTCTTTAGAATTAAACTTTAATGATAGTCTAATCTCCATATATTGAAGAATTGAACATCTTTTATTTTAATATTTTTCATTTTCTGCATTATGTTTGATAGTCACGGTGTGAATTGTTATTTTAAAGTGCAAATTTAATTATTACAACTTCCTGTTTCATGAGTTATTCACACCGTGACTTGCCAAAAAATTATTCCTCATTCCTTTGTCATTTTCATTGCCTGTATTCCCCCTCCTTCAGTTTTATAATTAATTAAATCACCATTTATGGTATAAGGGAATATTTTAAAATAATAAACTGTTGCCGGTATTAAGTTTGTAAAAGTACATTTCTCTACTCCATAAGGAATGTTTTTTGCTGTGTCACTATCAGATACAGCAACATTATCAATAGGTATTTCAATAGCTTCAAAGCTTATATCACTCATAAGTACTAAATTGGCATGAGGTAAAATCCCGTTTACAGGATCATTCCATTGCAGCTCAATATTATGTGCCGAGAAATTCTCAGGGTAATTGCTTGGTTGTGGGGATGGAGCACCATGGAAATAAGTAGTGAAAGTTTCCCCGTAATCAGAACTATAATCAATATATATAAAGGAATACTGTGTTGCATAATCATAAGTTGAGCGTTTTACAAAAAACGAGCCGGGTTGTCGTCCGGCAGTATATTGTACACCCCAATTATAAATATCGATATACCAAGATTCAAACTTTTCCGTCCAGGTATAGCCGGTATCAGCGCTATGGAATATCTTATAATGATAATCGGGCCACCAGGAAACAAGGTAAAGTTCACCCTCTTCCGTTCCCCTGCTAATTTGAGGATATTGTCCACTTACCGACCAAAAGGCGACTGAACTGTCAATTGGGATTTCAGTATAGGTGTTTGCATAATCTAATGAGTGATAAAGATAAAAACCTTCTCCCGCATTACCATCAATACCATAAAACTCACCATCTAAATATCCTATGTCTGAAATAGGACAATTTGGCGGGTCAGAAACAACTTCAAAAGTTAGTGCATAATCATTACTTTTATGCAATAATCCCCAACCTCCTTTATAAATTACACCTTCAAAGCCCCCCCCCAATATCTGGTATAACTTATAAAATTCTCTCTAAAGTCCCAATTCACACCATAATCAAAACTCACCCAAAGCTCATTATTACCATAGTTATATAATGCTCCGGGGGTGGCATCTCCCAAAACTTTTCCAATTCCCATTGCTCCCCCTGTAGGAGGATCTGTTGCTTCATATTGTACAGTAAGTGTTTCTCCATTATCAGCAGAACGGAAAATTGCTTTATGGATAATTCCGTTTTCAGTAAACCAATGGTTGTTGATATAGATTTCACCGGGTGTAGCTCCTCTTGTTATCTGGGCTTGTGGGATGCTGCCAAGCAGGCAGCATAAAATTAGAAGTAAAATTGTTTTTTTCATGGTTTAATAAATTTAGTTTAGTGAAAACTTAGTGTCATTTTTGTTCACTTATTTAAATTTTTAAACAAACATTATATTTTCTTAAAAAAACTTTGATTGTTCGATCAAATAATTTCTATTTCTCTTGAAAATACTCGCCTTTATTGTATTCTATCGACAATCAGTACAAAGTTAAATCAATATTTTTAATATTTCCAAGAAAGATATAAAAAATATTTATTTATGAAAAATCATTAAACATTCAACACTCAACATTCAATTTTCAACGACTAAAGGGAGTCACGAAACAAAGTAAGTCCATCCATACGTACTCCTTTTAGTCGTATAGATGGATTTTCAATTCCCGCTTTTTTACTTTATTCCTCTTTGTTTTTTAATCTCTTCATAAGCAGCATTTAATTTCTGAAACTTTTCTTTGGCTGCGGTTTTTATGTCTTCACCAAGATGAGCAACTTTATCGGGATGGAATTTTACTGCCATTTTATGATAAGATTTTTTAATTTCATCATCGCCTGATTCGGGAGAGGTTTCAAGAATTTTGTAGGCACTATCAATATCTTTTACAAACATTGCTTTAATTGAATCATAATCATTATGGCTTATTCCAAGGTATGAACTGATTAAGTCAATTGTATCAACCTCCTGTGAATGATATTGTCCATCGGCAGAGGAAATTCCAAAAAGAAAATGAAGTAATTGCAATCGTGCGGGATAATCCATATATTGCTTGATTTGCAAACTAACTTCCTGAACATTTATTTCCTGCTTCAGTATTTCTCTCAATAATTTAATTTTTTGTTGAGCTTCGTAAGCGCCGAACTGGCGGATGAAAAGTTGCTTAACATATTCTAATTCCGAACGCATAATACGGCCATCGGCTTTCATAATTGCAGCCGAAAGAATTAATAAACTAATACTGAAATCACCTGACTGTGTTGGTTTGTACTCGTACTTCCCTGTTTGCATCCCATCGTACATCGAACCGAAAGCAAAACCCATGATCGCTCCGATAGGCCCTCCAAAGGCCCATCCCAGCCCCCCTCCTATCCATTTTCCATATGATTTCTTAGTTTGGGCTTGAGTCGAATTAGGTTCAGAAGAATTTCCAGATCCCTCGTAAGGATGCTGTTTTTGCTTTTTATTTATGTTCATTGCAAAATAAACAATAATACCGATTACTAAGATAATTATAATGAATGTCATGATCTATATGGTTATATGGCTACTATTTGATTATGTTTCACTCAGTTATTTACTTATGCTTTTGGATAAAATCACATTACTTTTTATGAATTCCGGTTTTACCGGAAAAACCATGTAAAAATAATAAAAAAAAATGCCATTGCAACTTAAGGTAAGCAAATTCATTTTTTTATTTTAAATTAGCTGTTAATTTACAGCTTGCTTTTCCTTAATAATGTTGCAATGACATCAATAATTAGATAATACCTCTTCCCAGGATTAAATAATTAAGAAATATTTTCACTAACAGGCAAACCATATTCTTCAATCATTTTAATATCCATTGTTTCAAGATGATCAAGAATTGGGTTGTAGATTTCAGGTATTACAGGAATATGAACACCGGTTGTTTTGATTTTTCCTTCAAGTAGCATTTCAACTGCACAAGCAGCAGGTAATGCTACGGTTCTGGCAATTGATGTATCGGTTTTCAATGTACCAAAATCCAACATCCTTGATTTAATTACTTCCTGTTTTCCGTCAGGATATTCAGCAAGAAAAGTATGTTGCATTACTACCATATCACGTTCATCTTCACCTATCATCATTTTTTCGATCATTAGGTCGGATACGATCTCAAATACTGAGTCTTCTTTTCTGTTCATCGGTTCTGATGAGAATAAACCAAGCCATTCCAGAGCAATAACCGGATCGGAATCCTCTGCAATATTTAATTTTTCGGCTACTTTTTTTCTAATATCATCTGAATTATCAGCACCAATCATTTTTGCCATAAAACCGGCATAAGTCATTCCTTCAGCATCAAATTTATCATACGATAATAAATTAATAGCTTTGAAAGCATCAATTATTTCACACCATTTGTCGTAACGGAAAGTTCCACGGAATATAGTTTCGGTTTCCGGAATACCGTAAAGTTCGGTATATGGCAATGAATCCCGGTTCGGATAAACTTCTAATTCTCCGACTTCCGGAAAATCTAATTCTATAGGATTTTTGAAAAGATCTTCGGTGGGAATATAATTTACTTTTCCATGGCGTAAATAGTTTCCATCATTATTTCCTGCCATTACAACTCCTTTTGGAGCCCAGGAGAATTTATATTTGAAAGGATTTTTCTCAACCTCAGGTGCTACCAATGCACCACAGAAAGAATAAAATTCTTTTATTTTTCCGTTTTTATTATGAACATTGTCAATAATTCTCATTGCCGACATATGATCAATCCCCGGATCGAGTCCGATTTCGTTTAAAATAAGAATTCCTGCATTCTTTGCTTCTTTATCCAAAGCTTTCATTTCAGGTTTTACGTAAGAAGTAGTTACCATATTCTTTTTATGTTTGATGCAACTTTTTGCAACCATAACATGGTAAGCATAAGGTAATAGACTAACAGAAAGATCATGATCTTTTACAAGTTTATCAAGTGTATCTTCATCGTCAACAGTCCATTTCATTGCGGTTCCATTCGGATGGCCATCAATCATTTTTTCTGCTTTCGATTCTGTTCGGGTTGCAACAGTTACAGCATATCCTTGTTTTAAAAGATATTGAACTATTGGTTTTACAACCATTCCTGCTCCAAGAATTAATACTTTTTTCATATTTTTCTAATTTCTTCCCGAATATCCGGGTGCGTTTTTTGTATTTTGTGAATTATAAAAAGAAATCTGTTTTACTTTTTGATTTATTACTTTTTGTTAGATTTTTTGATAATCTTTATTTTTCAGTAGCCTCATAAACGAAAACTATTAGCAAGTTATTATTTCAAATATTCAGAAATATATTCATAATCGGGTGTTAGCTTTCCTTTATGAATAATAAGTGCTTTTTTGATCGGTTTTGGCAAATTAAGAAATTCAAAAGGAACATCATAGTTAGTAGATACAATAACATTTACAAATCTCAGCATTGCATCGCCAAACGAAATTGATGATTCGCGGGGAAGTTCACTCGGAAGAATATCCACAGGCATTATTAACAAACCATCACCCTTAGCCCCCATTTCGTAAGTATCTGTAGCCGGATTGTAAACAAAAATCGGGTCTTCAATTTCGGTACCTTTGTGAGTGCATTCAATAGAGCCGTTGGGATCACAGGTAACATCACCGATTACAATCAGTTTCGGATTATTGTTTTTAAATAATTGTTTCAAATACTGTTTTGTTACAATTCTCGGATAGCGGGCATCCCAATACATACAATTCATAAGAACAGTAAGATGAGGTATGTATTTTTCAAATTGACTTTTATATTTTTCCGGATGTTGATAATAATCCTGTAATTCGAATTCATTTTTTTCGTCGATAGGTTCCGAAAGGTCTTCTTCTTTAAAGATTATTTTATATAAAACATTATCGGGCAAATTTTTATTTCCCTTTAATTTAAGAAGCTCGACAGGCGAAATTTCCATTATCGGTAAAAGCTGTGCAATTTCCTGAGCACCTATTGAAACATTTCCATAACCGGTTATTCCTATAGTTAGCGGACATAATTCTTTTGGCAAACCTTTTTCGGCAATCTCAAAACCAACTTCAGAAATATCATTCTTAGCTTCTTCAAGCGAATTATATTTATGCGATTGTTTAAGTTTCAGAAATGGAGTTTCGTATCCGAGTTCCTTTAATCTTAATCCCAATGACCACAACGAATTGATCATTCCGGCCAGGCCTGCATATTTTCCAAAAAATATAAGCCGCTTTCCTTCCTCGTTTTCAATTTTCTCGTAATCAATTAAATTACATCCCAACTCCATCATTTTTTTCAGCATTGGCATATTATATTCCTGCCCTTTTATTACATGCGAAAAAAAGATGTATGTTTTTCCCTTTTCAAAAAATGAGACCGGCATTTCTTTAACGCCAAAAATAACCGGTGCTAATGATAGTTCATTAACAATTTCAGCACCGGCATCTTTAAACTCATTATCAGTAAATATTCGTTTCGGTGAGCTTTCAACTAAAAACTTTAAATCATGATCTTTTACTATTTTGCGTACCTGCTTTGGGGAAATTGCAACGCGTCTTTCCATTTTATATTTATCCTCATGTCGAATGCCAACTATCTTATTCATCTCTTATTAGGTATTTTACATTAATTTAATTTTATTGAACAAAAGTAAATAATTTTAAATCACAAATATCAATGAAAGAATATATTTTTTCTTCTTTTGTTTTAGACT
Source organism: uncultured Bacteroidales bacterium (assembly GCA_964462015.1). GTDB lineage: Bacteria > Bacteroidota > Bacteroidia > Bacteroidales > JAEINX01 > JAEINX01. The sequence continues at coordinate 30,160 of CAYWXI010000026.1, forward strand.
TTATGAGTGGGAAAGACAGATAGAGTCCGAAGTCGGAAGTCCCAAGTTTTTTATACGTCGAACGGAGTAAAATCCATCCATACTAACTTCGTATCGTTTGCTTCGCTTCATATGGACAAGTTTGAACTTCTGTCTTCAGTCTTCTGACTTCGAGCTTCAGTCTTCAATTTTTATTAGCGACTCCTTCGAGAAAGTTCCGTTTTTAAGTTCATTACCTTCAAACCATTGGCAAATTATATCGCCATCTTTAAAGCCTTTCATCATTTTAATATAATCGTCAACCATTTGAAACGAAACTTCGTGTTCAACACCAATAAATCTTTGAATAGTCATTTTCGGGCCACCTGTTTTTAGTTGTACTATATCACCGGATTTAAATTTTTCCATTTTTTCTTTTATAATTTTTTTTAACAAATGTATTAATAATTTTGGTTCTAAAATTAAATGAAAGCATCATTTTCATTTCATATTTTTCAAAACGAATATTATTTAACCATTTTATTTACTAATAATTTATCATATTGTAAAGATAAATAAAATTGCTTCTTATTTATCAAGAAACAAATTGTATATTTGTCTTTTATTTCAAGAAATATAACATATAAATTATATGGAAAACAAGAAAGAACTATTAAAACAACTAATAATAGAATTCCAAAAAAGAATTCCTTTTGCAGTTTTTCCGAGAGAAACAACTCTCCCTATTAAATCAAATAAAATTATATCTGTAAGTGGTGTACGGAGAAGTGGCAAAACTCATATCTTGTTTGAAACAATTAATGGAATTATAAAGAGTGGTGTTCCTAAGGAAAATATACTATTTATTAATTTCGATGATGAGCGATTAATGTTAAAAACAGAGGAGTTTGATTATATTCTCTTATCTTATATTGAGCTATTTCCTGATATTGATTTAAATGAAGTATATGTTTTTTTTGATGAGATTCAGATGCTTGATAAGTGGGAACAATATGTTAGAAGGCTATATGATAAAAATATTAATAATATATTTATTTCAGGATCAAATTCTAAATTATTAGCTACTGAGATTGCCACTTCATTACGCGGCCGAGCATTGCAATATGAAGTATTTCCTTTATCATTTAACGAATTTTGTAGTTTTAGGAAATTGGATACTAACTATTATGATTTACAAAATAGAGCTAAACTTATAAATGCTTTTAATGAGTTTCTTAGCAAAGGTTCATTCCCTGAAGTAGTATTAAACAACTATTTGTTTTTCGAAAGAACTCTTCATGAGTATTATCATGTAATGATTTATAAGGATTTAATAGAACGCTATCAGATTACAAATATTCCTGTGTTAAAATATTTTGTATTACGACTAATTTCAAATTTAACAAAACCTGTTTCAATAAATAAAATTTACAATGAAATCCGCTCTGCCGGCTTAAAACTGGATAAAAATTTTCTTTACAAATTGGCAGATTATCTCAATAGCATTTATTTTTCACAGACTATTGGCAAATATGATAATTCAATAATTAAAACAGAACTTGCCAATACAAAAAAAACATATTTGATAGACAATGGTTTAATAACTTCTTTGAGTTTTACAACAAATAAAGACTATGGCAAGCTACTTGAAAATTCTGTATATTTATGGTTGCGTACAAAAACTTATTTCAATAAAGGGCTATATTTTTATAGCCATAAGCATGAATGTGATTTTGTTGTAGTAAAAAAAGACAAAACAAGTCTTTTAATACAAGTTAGTTATGATATTAGTAGTTTGGAAACCAGAAAAAGAGAAATTGCCGGTATTATTGAAGCATCAAAATATTTAGATTGTCGGAATGCTATTATAATAACTTATAATAATGAAGATGAAATTAAATATAAAGAGCTAACAATTAGTGTTATTCCTGCGTATAAGATTTTTTTAAACAATGATTATGCTAAATTATCTTAATCACAGTATTTTTTTTCTTTCACTTGATATAAAACAACACCCACTCGTTTTATATGGTCTAATAGCTCAGGATTAGATATTTGATCAAAAATTGATATATCAAAAGTATAAGGCAACAGTAAGCTCTCAATATCTTCACTAATTCTGTTTATTACATATAAATCTATGTTTCCTTTAATGGTCAGGTCAATATCTGAACCGTTTTTATAATTACCTTTTGCCCTTGATCCATAAAGTATTACTGTTAAAATTTGTTTATATTTTGCAATAACCTGACAGGTTTAAATTCAGACAGAACAAAAGATTCCATCTTTTGAAAAGATTGAATCTTTAAAAATCCGTGTTATCCGCGTCATCCGTGTTCTATTTATTTTCAATCATCAATTAAAAATCAACAATATTAAATAATCCTGACATCAGATGACTTCAACCATCCAATGCTACCATTTGCAATTCTGATTTCGTACCAATCACCAAGATGTTGAATAATTCGAACTTTTGATCCTTCATGCATAACAAACAAGTCAACACTATTTTGATTAGGTGAACTTTTTATTGTAATTGTCGGGGTGAAAACAATTGCTTGTTGTTTTGAACTGAAGGAATTGAATTTTTGATAAGAAAGTATGAATGAAGTAATTGAAAAAACAAAAAATAATACCCCAAACCAAAAAGATAGTTTTCGGTAGATAAAAACATTTGACAGGAAAAATATTGCCAGCAATATTAAGGTTATGAAAAATGTTGCCAAACAAATTATTGCAAGTGTGTTTGTTGAAAATAAATTATACATTGAATTCCACCAACGAACATAAAACAACACCGGAACCGATTCAATTTTATCGGGTATCTTGTTTCTTGCAATATTCAGATTGAAATCAATATCACTATCATTTGGATCAAGTTTTTTAGCTTTTTCATAATATAAAATTGCTGGAGCCATTTCATTAATTTTGAAATATGCATTTCCAAGGTTATAATATAATTTCGGGGATTCATATCCGCTATTTACAAGACTCATATAACTTTCAATTGCATTATTATATAAACCTTCAGAATATTCCTTATTAGCTTTAATAATTAAAGAATCACTTTTCTCTTCAGCTTTAAGGTTTAAAAAAGAGACAAAAAATGCTATAATGAATATTGTATGTTTCATAAGTTTAAAATTTGTTTCCCGCAGATTACGCTGACCTGTCTGCCGACAAGGCAGGTTTTCGCTGATGTTTTATTAGCGTTTATCATCGTGGGATTAGGGTCTAAGCCCCCATTTTTATAAACATTGTACGTTAAATCCAAAGGTTCAACGGCTTATTTCACTTCGGGGGCTTAGACCCTGTTATTTCACTAATTTTTTCATTTGTTTATTTTTGGGAAATTAGAAATTTGGCACTCTTCCTAATTTCTAATTTCTAACTTCATTTCAATTCTTTTTCAATTTTAATTATTATTTCAAGAGCTTCATTGTAAATATTATCCATGTTTTTTGAGCTGTCGCCGGGTGCGAATCTTGCAAATTCACAATTATTAAGGGTTTTAATGAACTGATTTATTATTTCTTCTTTAACATTCTTTTTCATTAAAGCATCATTTACCGAATCCATTGATAATTCTGCGAGTGGAATACTGAATTTATCGCTTAGATATCCCCAGAGAGCTTGAGAAATCTCAATATAAAATTGTTCTTTTTCGTTTGCTTTCAAACAATTAAATGCTTTTCTCAAACGATTTTTAGAAACTTTGGTCGCCTTTTTATTTTTCATCAGAGAAACATTACTCCTTTTCCTGATCTGATCTTTCCAAATTATTATAATTAAAATGAAAAGAATAAAAGGTGAAATCAAAAGTATCCAGAATAAAGTTGATCCAAATAAAAATAAACCTGCCTTCTTAATGTGATAAGGTGGTGATTTAATATGTCTGATATCGCTACCGATATATTTTATTTCTTCTTTATTTACACCTGTAAAAGTGAGATTTTGTTGATCTTCAATTCCTTTTTCAACCTTAATTACATATTGCGGTGAAGAAACAGTATTATACTTTTTTGTTTTCGGATTAAAATATGAAAAAATTATAGGTTTAATAGTGAATTCACCGGCATTTCGCGGGATAATAAGGTACTCAAATATCCTGCGGCCTGTGATTCCATCCTCTGCCGGTATGATCTTTTTTGTTATTTTCGGATCATACACTTCAAAATCAGGTGGAAAAACGATATTAAATTTGTCGATAAGTTCAATGTTTCCTTCTCCGTAGACAGTTAATTTTAGTGTTAATGCTTCATTTACTTTTAAATCGGTTTTATCAATACTCGTTTTAAAATTAAAATCACCGACAGCTCCACTAAAATCGACTGGTTTATCATGTAAAGGCAAAGGTTTTACATCTACTGTTAAAGCTTCCGAAGCAACTGTTTTTTCTACATTTTGATAGGAGCCAAAAAACGGATCATTAAAAAAACTATCGAAAAATGGATCGACTCTCCTTCTTTTACTCTGAGACCTGATTTGTGCCACACATTCCATTTCAAGAGGCTCGATTTTAAGTTCACCACTTTTAACGGGAATCAGAGCTGTTTTTTTTAAATCGGCTACCACATATTCTTCACCATCAATGTATTCGTTGTATTGATTAAGGCGAGTATTATCTTTTAACAAGTTGTAAGACCAAAAGCCTGGAAATGATGAAAGCTTATTGATACCTATATTTGATAATGGTACTTTAGTATAAATTTTATAAGTGATAACAATTTGCTCACCTTGATAAGGTTTTTTTTTGTTTACTATGGCTTTTAAAAAAACATCCTTAGTATTTGTATTAACCTGCTTATTTTGAGAAGGATTTTGACGTTGATTTCTTTGTTGATTGCTTTGTGGCCTTCTGTTGTTTTGCCTTTGACCGGAAGAACTTGCCATAGGCTTGTTTGCATTGCTTTTAACAACTTTAATTGTCAGTGGATTTGATTCATATTTCTTTTTATCGACAACAATTGAAGCTGCCGGAATAAGAAATTCACCTTCCTTTGTAGCTTCCAAAACATAAGAAAAAGTATAAGTTTCCGATCGCGACATATTACCGTTTATAAATCGAATGTTCGAACTACTTGATGTGTTTGGGCCGGAAAGCACTTTAAAGTCTCTGATCTTAGGGCCTCGAAACTGTTTTCCCTGTGAGTTTAAAGTAAAAGTTAAATTAAACATCTCACCAACCACAACAACACGTTTTGCTTCGGCCGAAAAAACTATATCCTCAGCTAATAATCTGTTTGAGAATATCAGAAATATTGAAAATATAAATATAAAGTATTTCTTCATTATATAATGCTTGTGCAAATTTAATATTATTTACCAATCCTTTTCAATTTTTACTCTTTGTGCTTTTGCGGCTTTTGCTTTTTTAAGCTTTTCAAGAGTTTCTTTTTCACCATTTTTTAAGGCCTGAAGCATACGCTCGGCATCCTTTTTTGAAATCTCCTTTGGTTTAGGTTGCTGTTTTTGTTGATCTTGTTTATCTTGTTTATCTTGTTCCTGTTTTTGTTGATCCTGATTTTGCTCCTGTTTGTCTTTATTTTCGTCTTGTTTATCTTCGTTTTTCTCTTGTTGGTCCTTATTTTGATCTTGTTTATCCTGATTTTGTTCTTTTTCGTCTTTATTCTGATCTTGCTTATCCTTATTTTCGTCTTGCTTGTCCTTATCTTGCTGGTCTTTATTATCCTTATTTTGATCTTGTTGTTGCTGTTGCTTTTTCAGCAATTGTTTTGCATATTCAAGATTATACTTTGTTTCTTTATCTTTGGGATTATTTCTAAGCGCATTTTTATAAGCTTCAATACTTTCTTCAATTTTCTGCTGGTCTAATAATGAATTTCCAAGATTATGATAAGCATCTGCTTTAACTTTTTTACTTAGATTTTTTGAAGCAATATCGTTAAACAATTTTGAAGCTTCTTCATAATTTTTTTGTTCATATAAAGCATCAGCAAGATTAAAGTTTCCTTTGAATGACTTTGGAGCAACCTCCAATGATTTCCGGTATTCAATTTCAGCTTCCGGATATTTTTTTTCTTCGAATAACTTATTTCCTTCACGAATTAAGGAATTTTCGTTTTGTGAGAATCCATTAATCGAAAACAAGAGAATTATTGAAAAAATTGTTAGTATGTTTTTCATGTGTTTAAAATTTTCTCGCAGAGACGCAAAGACCGCAGAGAAAATTCTTTTTAATCATTCTCCTGTGTGTCAAATTGCCTTGCCATGGTTGTTTCATCTGTTTATATTTTTGTAGTTGATGCATATTTTGAAATTGGAAATTAGAAATTGGAAATTCTGTTGCTCCTGAATTTCCAATTTCTAATTTCCAACTTATCTATCAAATAATTTAATCTTCATCATTAATTTACTTTTCTTTTCATAAATCAAGAACTCAATTATTAAAAACAATATTGCAACAGCGAGAAAATACTGAAACCTGTCTTCATAATCGGAAAACATCTTACTTTCGTACTCGGTTTTTTCAAGTTTATTGATTTCTTTAAATATTTTTACCAGGCCTGCCTGAGAATTATTTGCCCTTACATAGCTACCGTTTCCTGCGACTGCAATTTGCTGAAGCATTGATTCATTTAATTTTGTAATAATGGTTTGATTTTTATTATCTTTCTTAAAACCAACTTGTTTATCATATTTATTATAAATTGGGATTGGACCTCCGTCGGGCAAACCCATTCCTATTGTGTAAATTGATATTCCCAGTTCGGCTGCAGCTTGGGCTTCTTCCATTGCATTCCCTTCATGGTTTTCACCATCGGTGATAATAATTATGGCTTTGCTATGGTCATTGTCATCAAATGAGCCGACAGCAAGCTGAATTGCATCGCCAATTGCAGTTCCCTGAACAGGAACAATATCAGGTGTAATTGTCGATAAAAACAATTTTGCAGCAGCATAATCGGTAGTGATTGGTAGCTGGATAAAAGCTTTACCGGCAAATACAATTATTCCTATCCTGTCATTATTTAGTTTGTCGATAAGATTAGATACCGCATGCCTTGCACTTTCAAGCCTGCTTGGCTTTATATCCTGAGCAAGCATGCTGTTTGAAACATCAATAGCAATAACAATATCAATTCCTTTTCTTTCAATTTTTTCCAATTTTGAACCTATTTGAGGATTTGCAAGAGCCAGAATCAGGAAGGTATAAGCAAACATCATCAGTACAAATTTCAAAACAGGTTTGCTTTTTGAAGTAAATGGAATCAGTTGCTTTAAAATTGAAATCTCACCGAATTTTTTTATAGTTTTTTTCTTCCAGGCTAGCATCAAACTGAATAACAGAACAAAAACAGGAATTAAAAATAATCCGTAAAGAAAATATATGTGTTCAAATCTTATCATTTTTTTATTTTGTTTTAATATGAATTATTGTGCAAGTCCGAAGACAGAAGTCCGAAGTCGGAAATATCCAGCATCTTGTATCTTGTATCCTGTATCTTGCATCTTGCTATGGTGTTGTTTTATAAATAGTATTTCTTAAAATAATTTCAAAAGCAAATAAAGCTATAGCTATCAAGGCAAAAATCAAATATTCTTCTTTCTTTTTTTTGAATTCGGTTACATCAATTTTTGATTTTTCGAGTTTATCGATCTCACCGTAAATTTCACGAAGTTTCTTATTACTTGTTGCTCTGAAATATTTACCTTCGGTAAGTTGAGCAACCTCTTTTAGAAGTGCTTCATCAATTTGCACTTCCATATCCTGATATTGTTTACCGAAAGGTGTTTGAACCGGGTATGGTGCCGTACCAAGTGAACCAACACCAATAGTATAAACTCTTACACCGTATAATTTTGCAATTTCGGCTGCCGAAAGTGGGTCGAGCGAACCCATATTATTAACCCCATCAGTAAGTAGAATAATAACTTTACTGATTGCTTTACTGTCTTTTAGCCTGTTAACTGATGTTGCCAAACCATCACCAATTGCGGTACCATCTTCAATCATTCCGCTTTTAATATCTTTAAACAGGTTTCTGATAACTGCATGATCAGTAGTTAAAGGGCATTGAGTGAATGTTTCACCACTGAAAACCACAAGCCCTACTCTATCGTTTGGCCTGCCCTGAATAAATTCGGAGGCAACATTTTTTGCGGCTTCTAAGCGGTTTGGTTTAAAATCTTCGGCAAGCATACTTCCTGAAATGTCAATTGACATTACAATATCAATACCTTCGATGGTTACATCCTGGCTGCTTGAACTTGTTTGGGGGCGGGCAAAAGCAATTATCAATAATGCAAGCACCAACATTCTGATTATAAACAAACCATGATAAAGCCTTTGCCTTAAACTTAATGGAGTATTCTCAAATCCGGCAGTTGTTGAAAGCTGGATATCAGGTTTATATTTTTTTCGTTTGTACCAATACCAAACACAAAGTAAAGGTATTACCAGTAAAAGGTACAGAAAATATGGTTGAGCAAATTCTATTTCTCTTAGCATTTTTAATTATTTTTTTCAGTTTCTTTGAGCTTGGAAGCTACAGTTTCACTTTTTTCAGAAGCTATTTCAATTCTTTCAATTGTCTCTCTTACAAATGCTATTGCATTGATCAAACTCAGATCCTGTTGAGCAGGCAATGGTTTTTCTTTTGCAAATTTTACGAGGTCGGCTAAAACCAGCATCTCTTTAAGTTTAACTTTCAGTTCATTGGATATTTGTAGATTTTTTACAGCCGATAAAATTTCATCGGTAGTCATTTCTATTGCATTTATTCCGAATCTTTCTTCAAGATACCTCCTGATAATATCAGTCAGGATTGTGTGATAAGCTTTAGTTTTTCCACTTTGCCATAATTTTTCTTTCCTCAGATTTTCCAATGCATTTAAAGCAATAATATGAGGTGGTAGTTTGGGTTTAGGTTTAGCTTTGAATAAAGGTTCGTTTTTTTTCCGCTTTATCAGAAAATAAATTAAAAATGCTATTAATAATAATGCAACGGCCCCTCCAATAATCCAGGGTAAAATCTCCTTAAACGTCAAAGGAGCTTTTACAGGCCCTTTTATTGGGAAAATCCCTTTTGTTGTATCAATAGTAATCGTGTAAACCTCAAGATATAACGGATATGTTTCAAGAGAAAACTTTGTAGTATCCTCAGGCTTGGAATATTCAAAGCGAAAAGGTGGAATCTCATAAAATCCCGAATCGAATGATGTTATTTTTATTTTTTGCAAAAGAGTTTTATATGTTTTATCATCCGAGAAAATAGTATCAATTTTTGATTTTTCTATAATTTCGACATCCTTAGTTAAAGTATCCAATATTTGTGGCCAATAAATTTTATTATTTGCCGGAAAAGATGCTTTCAGATTCAAATTAATCTGATCTCCAATCAAAATTGCTGTAGAATCCAGATCAGCGCCAACATAAGTTGTTTGAGCATAAATAAAATCTCCACCGATAATTAATATCAAAAATAATAGACTCTTGAAATTTAATTTTAAATATTTTTTCTCCATCTAAATAATATAACTATATAACAATTTAACAATTTGCATTTTATAATATATAATGATAAAATTCATTAAACCCAATTTTATTAACTTTAAATCCTCGCTTCCCGTTTTTTAAACATATTAATAAGTGGTTTAACATAATCCTGATCAGTACGGATCTTAGCCACATCAACACCACTTCGGTTAAAAATATCGGAAAGATATTTATCTTTCTCCATTGCCCAATTCATAAAGTTTCTTCTCACTTTAGAATCAGCAGTATCAACCCACATCTTTTTTCCTGTTTCGGCATTCTTAACCTGAATTAAACCAACATTCGGAATTTCAACTTCTCTTTTATCAAAAATCCTGACTGCGATCAGATCATGTTTTTTATTTGCAATTCTAATTGCATCATCAAAACCTTTATCAATGAAATCGGACAAAATAAAAGCCGTACAACGTTTTTTAATAACATTTGTCAAATACCTAAGTGCTTCAGCAATATTTGTTTCACGATTGTCGGGTTTAAAATCAATTAGCTCACGTATGATCCTTAAAATGTGTGTTGTTCCTTTCTTAGGAGGAATGAATTTTTCAATTCTGTTACTAAAAAAGATCACTCCAACTTTATCGTTATTTTGAATTGCCGAAAAGGCAAGAACAGCGGCTATTTCGGTGATCATTTCCTCTTTTAGTTGTTTTTGAGTCCCGAATTCATTGGAACCGCTGACATCAATTAGTAACATTACTGTTAGCTCACGTTCTTCGTCAAAAATTTTAATATAAGGATGATTAAAACGTGCTGTAACATTCCAGTCGATACTCCTGATATCATCTCCATATTGATATTCTCTAACCTCGCTGAAAGCCATACCTCTTCCTTTGAAAACACTATGATATTGTCCTGAGAATATCTGATTAGAAAGTCCCCGGGTCTTTATTTCTATTTTTCTTACTTTCTTAAATATTTCAGCAGTTTCCACTCGTTATTTTTGATTTTTAATTGTTTATTTTTAATTGGCACTTAAATCTAAAATCTCAATTCCCCTAATCCAGATACTGGAAATGATAAATATCAAAAAACAAAATACAAATAAATTCCAAATTTATAAATTCTAAAATTCCAAACCATCTCTTATCTATAGTGAGCAATTTGTGATTTTTATATTGAATTTTGTGATTTATTTGATTTTTGATCATTGTGATTTATTATTTTCTGTCAAAAAAAGTAGAATGTTAGATTAGAAATAAGTTACTAAGGTACTTCAACCGTGTTGAGAATTTCATTAATAATATCTTCGGTTGTAATATTTTCAGCTTCCGCTTCATATGTCAAACCTATTCGATGACGCATTACATCATTTGCCACAGCCCGGATGTCTTCAGGAATTACATATCCTCGTCGTTTGAGGAAAGCATAAGCTTTCGCAGCCAGAGCAAGATTGATACTTGCACGCGGTGAAGCACCGTAATGGATCAAGCCATCAAACTTTTTCAATTTATATTCAGCCGGATAACGTGAAGAAAATACAATATCGGTAATATAATTCTCAATTTTTTCATCAAGGTAAACTTCCCTTACAACCTCTCTTGCTTTTATAATATCGGTGGTTTTTAAAACCGAATTTGTTGAAGCAAAAGTATTGGTAATATTTTGCCTGATAATTGCTTTCTCTTCCTCTTTTTCCGGATAACCTATAACTACTTTAAGCATAAAACGGTCAACCTGAGCTTCAGGTAAAGGATAAGTTCCTTCCTGCTCGATAGGGTTTTGAGTTGCCAGAACAAGAAAAGGTTCGGTTAAAGAATACGTGCTATCACCGATTGTAACCTGTCGTTCCTGCATAGCTTCAAGCAAAGCACTTTGAACTTTTGCAGGTGAACGGTTTATTTCGTCGGCGAGGATAAAGTTTGCGAATATGGGGCCCTTTCTTACAACAAATTCCTCTTTTTTCTGACTGTAGATCAATGTTCCGATGAGGTCGGCAGGTAAAAGATCGGGAGTGAATTGTATTCGACTGAATTTTGCATCAATTGTATTTGCAAGAGATGTTATGGCTAATGTTTTGGCCAGGCCGGGAACTCCTTCAAGTAAAATGTGCCCGTTTGACAACATTCCAATCAAAAGACGTTCTATCATATGTTTTTGCCCGATTATCACTTTGTGCATTTCCATGTTAATCATGTCAACAAAAGCACTTTCTTTCTCGATTCTTTCGTTTAATTCTTTAATATTAGTTTGCATCATAGTACTTTAAAATTTTTATCTTTTTAACGCAAATATAAATCATCATATTTTATGATTTTTGGTGCTTTATGTTAAAAGATGTTAAACGTTTTGTTAAGAATTGTTAAAAGAAAACTTTGTACTTTTATCCCTTTCTATTTAAACATAAACAATGCCGAAAAATGAAAATCAGAGAAGCAACTTTCGACGATATTTATTCAATTAATGATATTTATAATCAATCAATTCCATCGAAAATATCAACTGCTGATATTTTACCGGTGCCAATCTCAAAACGAAAAAAATGGTTAAAAGACCATCAAAAGCAAAATTACCCGGTTTTTGTTGCTGAAATAAACGGCGAAGTTATTGGATGGATATCTTTGAGTCCATACCGACCAGGCAGGCTTGCTTTGAAACAAACGGCTGAAGTCAGCTATTTTATTAAAAAAGAGCATCAAAAAATGGGTATTGGTACAAAATTGATGAATCTAATCATTAAAGAATCACCTGAATATGGGTTTAAAAACATTTTTGCTATCCTTTTAGATCGCAATATTGCAAGTATTAAGCTTTTAGAAAAATTAGGTTTTGAGAGATGGGCATTTCTCCCAAAGGTGGCTAATTTTGATGGAACTGAATGCGGACAATTTTACTATGGAAAAAGAATTTTTGATTAATTATTTAGTCGCTTGTTAAACGATAACCACTTCCGTGGATATTAATAATTTCAATTGAATTATCATCCTTAAAATATTTCCTTAATTTGGTGATAAACACATCCATACTTCTTGTTGTAAAGTAGTTATCTTCACCCCAGATGGATTTTAAAGCTTTTTCGCGTGGCAGAATATCATCAGCATGCAGACATAAAAGCTTTAATAATTCTGCTTCTTTTGGCGAAATCTTTGTTTTTTTGTCATTCAAATAAATAGCTCTCAAAATATAATTGAAAGTATATTTTCCAATCCTGAAAACATCTTTACTTATTTGATTTTTAGGAATTTTGTTTCTTTTTAAAATGGCATTAATTTTACAAAGCAAAACTTCCGAATCGAAGGGTTTTGTAATATAATCATCGGCTCCAATTTTAAATCCTTTCAAAATATCTGATTTTAATGATTTTGCAGTAAGAAAAATTAAAGGAATATCCTGATCTATATTCCTCATTTGCTTTGCAATTTCAAAACCGTCAATGTTTGGAAGCATCACATCAAGGATACAGATGTTAAATTTTTCCTGATCGAATTCCGAGATGGCATTTATTCCGTCATCAACCCACGTAACATTGTAATGGTGGATTTCGAGATAAGATTTTAGCACTGCGCCGAAATTATGATCATCCTCAACAAGTAAAACTTTAAACTGTTTTTCCATTTCTATAATTATTAAATGGTAAGAAAATTTCAAATTTACTACCTTTTCCAACCTCACTTTTTACTGAAATATTACCGTCATAAGCTTTAATAATAGCTTTTACATAACTTAATCCCAAACCAAATCCTTTTATATTATGAATATTACCTGTTGAAATCCTGTAAAATTTGTCAAAAATTTTACTCTGAGTTTCTTTTGACATTCCTATTCCTTTGTCTTCAACCGAAATAATAATTCCCGAAGAATTATTCATGGTTTTCACAAATATCTCCGGTGTGTTTTTCGAATACTTATTTGCATTATCAAGAAGATTGAAAATCACATTAGCAAAATAAACTTTATCAAGGAAAAATTCATGCTTATCTGCCATTAACTCTACATGAATTAAACCTTTCCGATTTTCAACTTGAAGCCTGATGTTTTTTACAGTCGTTTTGATTACTTCATGAACATCAATCAGTTGCTTCCTAAACTCAAGTTCTCTTTTGTCAATTAACGACATTTGAAGAACATTTTCAACCTGTGAATTCATTCTTTTATTTTCTTCCTTAATAATATCCGTAAAATATTGGATTTGCTTTTTATCTTCAATTATTTGTGGATTTTTTATTGAATCAACGGCAAGCGAAATTGTTGCAATCGGAGTCTTAAATTCATGGGTCATATTGTTAATAAAATCCGATTTGATTTCGGATATTTTCTTTTGCTTCAAAATTATTTTTATTGTAATCGAGAAAGTTATAAGAATTATCAGCGTAAAAATTATTGATCCTGTAAGTAATAATGCAATTGATCTGAAAATATGATTGTTTTTATTTGGGAAATGCAGGAAAAGAATATTTGAATTGTTGTATATGTTTTCTGGAAATAAATTTGTTTTATATTTTTTATCAAGATTTGTATTCGAAAAACCTATTGAGGAATACAAATAAGATGAGTCGTTTTCAGTATCGGTAATTGCAAATTCATAATCAAGATTGATATTCATTCTATCAAGTTCGTTATATAAAACAGTATCAATTTTCTCGATTTTTATTCGTGATTTGAAGGGCTGATCATGTGTTTCGTACTCAAACAATATTTGATTTACTACTTTAGTAAGCTTGTTTGCTTCATACCTTATTCTTTTTATTTTTTTTTCTTTTAAATTATTTTCATTGGTAATCACAATTCTATCAAACAATTTTAATTCATCATCATTGTCAATTAATAACGTTGAGCTTTTTGAATGATATGGCCTGAATCGTAATATATTAGTATCTTGTGATATAAGATATTTCCCATTATAGTGAATATCAAATGTATCGGGGTAGCTAATGACAAATTTCTCATTAAGTTGATTTAATGCTTCTTTGGTTTCAAGTCTTTCGACTGTTGACCTAAGAGCTTCGTTAACTGCCCTGTCAAACAACTCTTCTTTTTCTTTAATTGCATTTTTAATCCAAAACAATTGCACAATTATAATTCCAATCAATGAAATACTCATTAAGAAAATTATTATAATTATTTGTTTCTTATTCATAGCTCAAAGGTAGGAATTCTTGATTTGACCGTAAAAACTTTAACCTTTCCTTAACTTTTTTTAACCAGGCTTTAACTATTAAGCGTCTGAAGTCTTGATAGTTTTGTAAAGAGAATTTATTATAAATTAAAACTACAAAAAAAATGAAACGAATTAATTTATTTTCCTTAGTAATAACAACTACGATAATATTTGGAGTATTATTTCAAACGCCAATATCAGCCCAGGAAGTTAAGAAAACAAAAAAAACAAAAGAAATTATTTTAATTTCCGATGATGATGATAATGACGATTTAAAAACAATTTCTTTTTCGGTTTATGATGATGAATTAATCGGAAAAGATCTCGTTCATTATACATTAAATAATGATTTTAGCGACAGTGCAATTAATGCACTTAAAGAAAAACTATCAGAACATGGATTAGACATTAATGTGTCGAAAGAAAATGGTGATGTGAAAATTTGCATTAATTCGGACACAGTTAATTTATCAGATGAAAGCCATATGAAAGTCATTAAAAGAATAAAAACTTGTCGTGACGATTCGGTTAAAAAAATAAAATATATTATTTCTGGTGATAAAGATTGCAAAGAAATTATTGAGGAAGAATTAATCTTTGAAAAAGGATCATGGACTGCTATTGCACCTGATGGAGGAGTAAAAGAACTGATTATCAAATATTGTTTTGACTCAATGGATAATAGTGGGAGTTTGTCGGAAATCATTCATAAGGAGATTAAAATCCTTGATATTAAATCTTTAGCTGAAGGCGACAGCTGCCTAAAAATTCTTTTGAAGTGCGATGATGATGGAAAAAACATTATCAAAAAAATAAAAATTGAAATGGATAAAGATTGTAACGAAAAGACATTTCATATTTATTCATCTGATGAAGGGGAGATAAAACTTGATGGTGATTGTAAAATTATTATTTTTAAAAACGAAGATGATTGCAAATCAAGAGTTAAGATTTTGGTTAATGATGAAGAAGCTGAAAAAGTAGGCAAAGACTCAAAAAAAGAAGAAAAGAAAAAAGATAAAAAGAAAAGAAAAAAGACAGACTGAAAAGGCGAATAACAAATACTTTTCTTTATTTATTTTGATTTAGGAAATAAAGGAATTTTGGCAAATAATCATTGAATGACAATGAAAGATCTGCTCTGATTAAAACTACAGCAACTAACCAACTGTATTACATTTTATTTTATATATTTCTATCGTATTACAATTGTATTTCTTTCGTACATAAAGTATCCATAATTCCGAGAAAGATATTAACAACAGGCATTTGATAAATATTTTGAAAAGCATCAAAATCTATTATTGTAATGATTATTTTTGCAGCCTAAAAAAATAAGATGTCGGAAAAATACACTGAAGATAGCGTTAAATCGCTTGACTGGAAGGAACATATAAGATTGCGCCCCGGAATGTACATCGGGAAACTCGGTGACGGAGCTTCACCGGATGATGGTATTTACGTATTAATAAAAGAAATCATTGACAATTCGATTGATGAATTTGTAATGGGATACGGTAAAAACATCGAACTAAATATCGTTGGCAGAGAAGTTATTATCAGGGATTACGGCAGAGGAATGCCTTTAGGAAAAGTTATCGACTGTGTATCGAAAATTAATACGGGAGCAAAATACGATTCAAAAGTATTTAAAAAAGCAGTCGGGCTTAATGGTGTTGGTGCTAAAGCCGTAAATGCCATGACATCATTTTTTAAAGCACAGTCAATCAGAGAAGGAAGAACAAAGATAGTTGAATTTAACAGAGGTAAAATTATCAAGGATCAACCCGAACAAAGTTGTGATGAAAAGCCCGGAACGATTATCAGTTTTCTCCCCGATACCGAAATTTTCGGTAATTTTCATTACATCTCCGAATACATCGAAAAAATGCTTTGGAATTATGCATTTTTGAATAATGGTTTGTCAATGTGGTTCAACGGTGAACGTTTTCATGCAAAAAACGGTTTGTTAGACCTTTTGCAAAGAAATATTAATGGAAACGGAGGAGTTTTATATCCTATAATTCATATAAAAGAAGATGATCTGGAATTTGCATTCACACATAGTTCAAAACAATATGGTGAAGAATATTATTCTTTTGTAAATGGTCAAAATACAACTCAGGGGGGTACGCACCAGGCTGCTTTTCGTGAAGCAATCGTAAAGACTATCAGAGAGTTTTACAATAAAGATTTTGAAACAAGTGATGTGCGTACATCAATTCTGGCAGCAATCAGTATTAAAGTACAGGAGCCGGTTTTTGAATCTCAGACTAAAACCAAACTTGGATCAACACATATCGTCCCCGAAGGAATGACTGTCAGAAATTATATTAATGATATAGTCAAACGTAACCTCGATAATTATCTTCATAAAAATCCTGAGACTGCCGAGGCTCTGTTAACAAAAATTCAGCAGTCTGAAAAGGAAAGAAAAGAGATGGCCGGAATTAAAAAACTGGCGAGAGAAAGTGTAAAAAAGGCAAGCCTTCACAACAAAAAACTTCGTGATTGCAAGGTTCATTTAAATACAAATCACGAAAACAGGCTTGAATCCACATTATTTATTACCGAGGGAGATTCGGCAAGCGGTTCTATTACCAAATCAAGGAACGTTAGAACACAGGCTGTTTTTAGTCTTAAAGGAAAACCTCTGAACTGCTTTGGATTAAGTAAAAAAATTGTTTACGAAAATGATGAATTTAACCTGCTTCAATCAGCATTGAATATTGAAGATGGTTTGGATAATCTTCGTTATAATAATATTGTAATAGCTACTGATGCCGATGTCGATGGTATGCATATCAGGCTTTTATTACTTACTTTTTTCCTGCAGTTTTATCCCGACCTTGTCAAAGCCGGACATTTATATATTCTTCAGACTCCACTTTTCAGGGTAAGAAATAAACAAAAAACTTTTTATTGCTACTCTGACAAAGAAAAAGAAAAAGCAATTTTTAAGACCGGGAAAAATCCCGAGATCACACGGTTCAAAGGTCTTGGTGAAATATCACCCGATGAATTCAAGCATTTTATCGGAACAAATATCCGTCTCGACCCTATTCTGCTAAAACGCACATCTTCGGTTGCCGACATTCTTTCATTTTATATGGGAAAGAACACACCGCAGCGACAGCTTTTTATTATTGATAATCTGAAGGTTGAAGAGGATGTTGTTGATAAGGTGGCTTAGGGGAAAAACCACTTCTCCAGTCTATCTTATTATCAATTTCTCTCTGATTTTCGATTCGTTTAAGACCAATTCAATAATATAAACTCCTTGCCGAAGCATTGAAACATCAACTGTATTGTTAATTTGTTTTTCATATAATACCTTTTCCCCAATTTGATTATAAATATTTATTTCTTTAATTGTAACATCAGAATGACATAATAAAGTAATTGTTTTTTTTGCAGGATTAGGGAAGATTTTTATATCATTTCCTGTATAATAGAATTCAATTGTTCCTAATGCGCAAGCTTCTTGAACTTTCGCTTCATAACTACATTCCGCAATATTATTATCAATAGAAACATCAGCAGAGGAATTGGAAATAAAATCACAAATACTTTTTACATGGCATGTAGATAAAGAATTATTTTGTACTATTTGTAGTTTAGTAATTGAATATGGATTTATGTTTTCAAGACCAGTAAGGCTTGTTAGAGCATCATTGTTACGAATACTTATAAACCCATTAATTGCTGATAAACTTTCTAATTCTGAAAGGTCGGTTAATGCAGAATTATTCGATAAAGCAAAATAGGTATCAATTGTTGTTAAATTTTCGAGACCAGATAAATTTGTCAGGGCATCGCAACCTGAAATAATGAGTTCTCCAATATGAGTTACATTATTCAAACCATATAAATTTTGAATTGCATCGCAGCCACTTATGTTTAATATACCCCCAATATAAGTTAAATTGTTCAGGCCTGTTAAATTTGTTAGTGAAGCATTGCCATTAATCCTTAAGCTTTCCCCAATATAGTTCAGGTTTTCAAGGCCAATTAAACTCGCCAATAATGGATTACCACCATGATCTCCACCAATAATAAGGCTACTTTTAATATTAGAAAGATTTCCCAAACCCGTTATACTTGTCAAAGCATTGTTCTTTTCAATCCTTATATCTTCCCCAATATATGACAAATTGTTCAAGCCTGCTAAACTGGATAGGGTATCATTATACTTAATGTCAAGGTATTTCCCAATGGAAATTAAACTGTTTAATCCTATTAAACTTATTAAGGAATTATTTTTTTCAATTCTTAGAAATCCTCCAATAGAAGTCACATTATCAAGTCCTGATAAATTTATTAGAGCATCATTATAGTATATCCATAGAGATCCGCCTATTGAAGACAAACCGTTAAGACCTGTTAAACTGGTTAGGTAATCCTGCTCATAAAAAAATAATTTCCCCCCTATTGTGGTTAAATTTTCAAGGCCAATTAAACTTACTAGTCCATTATGTCCTTCAATTGACATATCACCTTCAATAGTTTTCAAATTAGTTAGGCCCGTTAAATTAGTTAGTGAGGAATTGTTGTAAATAAGCAGATTTCCACCAATAGATGTTAAATTTTCAAGACCTGATAAACTCGTCAGCCCCTTATTATTTTCAATATGAAGGTCATCACTAATAAAACAAAGAGAATCCAGTCCTGTACAATCTGTCAACCCAAAGTTTTTATTTATCAGCATGTTTCCTCCAATTGAATCCAATCCATACAATCCAGATAAACTTGATAATGTACTATTGCTATACAACGAAAAGTCACCTCCTATATAAGTTAAACTTTCAAGACCTGACAAGTTGGATAATTCTTGGCAGTAATTAATTACCAGATTGCTATCTATAGAACTTATGTTATTTAATCCCGACAAACTAGTAAGGGCATCGTTATTTATAATTGAAAGGCATCCTCCAATGCTAGTCACATTGTCCAATCCAGTAAAACTGGTCAGGACATCGTTACCAATAATCTTAATGTCTCCCCCAATGGAAGTAACATTGTCAAGGGTTGTTAAACTTGTCAGGGTACCGTTGTTCTGAATCCATAGGTGTCCTCCAATAGAAGTTACATTGTCTAGCCCCGTTAGACTGATCAGTTCATATTCGCTAGAAATATATAGGTCTCCCGCGATGGAAGTTACATTATCCAGCCCCGTTAAACTGGTCAGGGCATAATTGTTATGAATCCAAAGATCTCCCCAAAAAGCAGTCAAAACATTTAATCCATTCAAATTAGCGATATCATTTCCTGTAATTTCAACATCTCCTTCTATTTCAGTACAGTTAGGGTAATTGGTTTGAAAATTGTCTATCTGTGCTTGATTTGAAAATGTAATGCCTTCTGGCAGGCAGGATTGAGATAATGATATAGTCCGAATGATTAAGGATAAAACTATAAATAAAGTTAATTTCTTCATTGTAGTATATTTTAAGTTTAAAATTTTTATTACACTAAAATCAATTCGATATATTTTAATAAAACTTTCCCAAAGATAACAAAATATATTTCATATATAATAATCAATAATAAAGACTTAATTATTATCATACATTAAACTACTGTAAACAATGTCAATCCCGTCATCACATGAAAAATATCCATTTTCCCATTTTTTATAATTTATCGAAAATCAATTAGTAAAACATTTTTACAATAAATCGTAACAAAGTTAACAAAATATATTTCATTAATTTAAAATTTAAATCTAAAATCTTAAATCATAAATAAAACCGGACTCAAAACATTTGATACAATTAATTTTTCTTAATTTCGTGCCAAAATTCAAACACAATTAAATTGAAAAAGAAAATTTTAATACAAAATATAAAAGAGCTTGTTCAGGTTGAAGAAAAGCCAAGAAGAAAAGTCTGCGGAAAGGATATGGCAAAACTTTCAACAATAAAAAAAGCTTATTTGATTATAGAAGACGGAATAATTTCAGGATTTGGAAAAATGCAGGATTTACATGATTATTCAACAGATTTAATAATCAACGCTAAAGGCAAAATGGTTTTTCCTTCGTTTTGTGACTCACACACTCACCTGGTTTATCCGGAAAGCCGTGAAATTGAATATATTGATAAGATAAAAGGATTATCATATGAAGAAATTGCAAAACGTGGTGGTGGCATATTAAACTCGGCAAGAAAAATGCACGAAACTTCGGAAGAACAACTGATTGAGTCGGCGATTGAACGCTTAAATGAAATAATGCTACACGGCACAGGTGCTGTAGAAATAAAAAGTGGCTACGGCCTGAACACCGAAGATGAACTAAAAATGTTAAGAGTGATTAAAAAATTAAAAAAAATATCACCTCTTACAATTAAATCTACTTTTTTGGGAGCTCATGCTGTACCGCAAAAATATAAAGCTGATCAATCTGAATACGTTGATTTGATAATCAATGAAATGATCCCAATGGTTGCAGCAGAAGAACTGGCCGATTACATCGATGTTTTTTGCGATCGTGGCTTTTTTACCGGTAAAGAAACAGACAGAATATTAAATGCAGGAATGAAATACGGTTTACGACCAAAAATTCATGCTAACGAACTTGATTATTCCGGTGGAATTCAGGTTGGAGTAAAATATAATGCACTTTCTGTCGATCATTTGGAATTTACGGGTGCTGAAGAAATCAAGGCCTTGTTGGATTCCGAAACGATGCCGACTGTTTTACCAGGTGCTGCTTTTTTCCTGGGAATGGTTTATGCACCTGTCCGAAAAATGATTGATGCCGGTTTACCCGTAGCTTTAGCAAGCGATTTCAATCCGGGTTCTTCTCCTTCCGGTAATATGCAATTCATACTTTCGATGGGAAGTATTGCATACAAAATGACTCCCGAAGAAGGAATTAATGCAACTACTATTAATAGTGCTTATGCTATGGATGTCAGCGAAGAACTTGGAAGTATCGCTATAGGAAAAAAGGCAAATATTTTTATTACCAAAAAAATCCCGACTTATGAATTTATGCCTTATTATTATGGTACAAACAAAGTTGAAACTGTGATTTTGAATGGGGAAATATGCAATTGATTATTTTTGCATTTAAATGATTATACAATGAAAATTGAATCTATAAATATTAAAAATTATAAATCGCTTGTTGATATAAAAATTAATAAACCGAATCCTTTTACGGTTTTTGTTGGGCCAAATGCCTCAGGAAAGTCTAATATTTTTGAGGCAATTGATTTTGAGTCTTTTGCTGAAAACAACAAAGAATTTAATAAAATTTTTAATGTATTTGGTAGTTTTTCTGACTTAATTAATAAAAATGCCTATCAAAAAAGTCAAAATTCAAAAATTGGTTTTCATATCAATTTAAATATGGACGGGGAAAGTAATACAATTTCTATGCAATTAGATGCAGAAGGTCGTATTTTTCCTAAATATGATATTCCTAATCAAAATCTAATGATTAAGACGATTTTAAAGGAACCGTCATTACTCCAATTATATTTCAAAATCGTACAAAGATTATTTATCAATAATTATAGCATTGAACGCCAAAAATATCAAGATGATCAAAAGCTTGATATTTACGCTTCTAATCTTGAAAAAGTTTTAAAAAGATTGTTAAAAAATAGAGATAAAAAAGATGAATTAATTGAGTTGCTTCAATTATTTATTCCCGAATTTGAAAATATTGAAGTAAGTACAAATGAACTTTCAGGTGATGATTCATTATTGATTTATGAGAAATTCACAAAAAAACCATTTTCAAAGAATTTGATTTCCAATGGAACTTTCAATATTCTTGCATTATTAACGGCAGTTTATCAGTCGGATGAACCACAGTTTTTATGTATAGAAGAACCTGAAAACGGTCTAAATCCTCAAGTGATTAAAGAACTGGTTGGATTTTTCAGGGAAGCATGTGAAGAAAAAGGCCATTACATTTGGCTTACAACACATTCACAAACATTGGTTTCCGAACTTCAACCAAAAGAAGTAATAATTGTTGATAAAGAAAACGGGGAAACAAAAATCAAACAATTTGAAAATCTGAATCTACATGGCTTGAAAATGGATGAAGCCTGGCTTTCAAATGTACTTGGTGGAGGATTGCCATGGTAAAAGCAGGCTTTATCGGCGAAGGAAAATCAGAAGAAATGATTCTCAATTCCAAGCCATTTTCATCTTTTTTGAAAAAAAATAACGTTAAAAACATCGGTGTTTTCGATGCAGGTGGTGAAGGAAATTTTAAAGTTGAAAGTGAAAAAATCATCAGCTTCTTCAATATATTTTCTGATAGAAATGCTGATTTTGTTTTTTTGCTTACCGATTTAGAAGATGATCCTTGTATTACAGAAACAAAAAGCCAAATTTTTAAATTTTGTAAAGAGCGACAAGTTGAGATCATTGCAGTAAAAGCCATAGAATCCTGGTTTCTTGCCGATTCAGAATCTTTATCTAAGATTTTTAAAAAAAAGTATTACTTTGAATACCCTGAGAATACAGATGGAAAACCTTTTTTTTTAATTAAAAAGGAATTTTTAGAAAATACCGGCAGAGGAACAAGTAAAGGCAGGTTGACTAGAAAAATGTTAAAACATGGTTTCACAATTGAAAATGCCGCAAAACACGATAATTGTAGAAGTGCAAAATATTTTATCAATAAATTAAAAGAAATATCCATGACCCCGAGAATTCGGGATCACACAAAAAAATAATTATTTTATAAATTTTGAAACTTGAAATTTGGATTCCCCCGAATTTCTAATTTCCAATTTCTAATTTCTAAAAATAAAATCAACTAAAAATATATTAAAATAAAAAACACAAAAACATGAAACAATTAATTGAATGCGTTCCGAATTTTAGCGAAGGACGTGATATGAATATTATAAAACAGATCACCGACGAAATTGAAAAAGTCGAAGGAGTTAAATTGTTAGACGTTGATCCGGGTGCGGCAACAAATCGTACGGTTGTAACCATTGTCGGAACTCCTGACGAAGTTTGCGAGGCTGCCTTTCGTGCCGTTAAAAAGGCATCACAAATAATTGATATGAGTAAACATAAAGGCGAACACCCTAGAATGGGAGCTACTGATGTTTGTCCATTGGTTCCTGTTTCAAATATTACAATGGAAGAAACTGTGGAGTATGCCCGTAAACTTGCAAAACGTATCGGTAAAGAACTTGAAATTCCGATTTATTGTTACGAAAATGCAGCTTTTACTGAAGAAAGAAGAAATTTGGCTACCTGCCGTTCAGGCGAATACGAAGGCATGGCAGAAAAACTTACCATTCCAAAATGGAAACCCGATTTCGGCCCGGCAAAATTAAATGTTAAGGCAGGCGTTACTGCCGTTGGAGCAAGAGATTTTCTGGTTGCTTTTAATGTTAATCTCAATACAACTTCAACGAGGCGTGCAAATGCAATTGCTTTTGATGTCCGTGAACGAGGACGCACAAAACGTGAAGGTGATCCTGTTACCGGAAAAATTGTTAAGGATGAAAAGGGTAAACCTGTGATGATTCCGGGTAGCCTGAAATGCGTTAAAGGAATTGGCTGGTTTATCGAAGAATACGGTATTGCTCAAATTTCCATGAACCTTACAAATATCAGTGTAACACCGGTTCATGTTGCTTTCGACGAAACCTGTAAAAAAGCCGAAGCCAGAGGGATCAGGGTAACAGGTTCCGAACTCGTTGGATTGATACCTTTACAAGCAATGCTTGATGCCGGAAAATATTTCCTTCGCAAACAAGAACGTTCTCTTGGTGTATCACAGGATGAATTGCTGAAAATTGCCGTAAAATCGATGGGCCTTGATGACCTCAAACCATTCAATCCGAAAGAAAGAATAATAGAATTTATTCTTCAGGATGACAATAAAAACAAACTCATCGATATGAATCTCGCTGAATTTGCAGATGAAACTGCTTCAGAATCACCAGCCCCCGGTGGTGGATCAATTTCAGCTTATGTTGGAACTCTCGGTATTTCTTTAGCAACGATGGTTGCAAATCTTTCATCACACAAAAGAGGTTGGGATAAACGTTGGGAAGAATTTAGCTCGTGGGCTGAAAAAGGCCAGAAAATAAAAGATGAACTTTTACACCTAGTCGATGAAGATACAATTGCATTTAATAAAATAATGGATGCATTCGGACTTCCTAAGAAAAGTGAAGAAGATAAAACTGCCCGTGCTCAAGCTATCGAAGATGCATCAAAATATGCTATTGAAATTCCGTTTAAAGTGATGCAAAAATCCTATGAATCAATGGATGTTATTAAAGCTATGGCAGAAATCGGTAACCCAAATTCGGTTTCCGATGCAGGTGTAGGAGCTTTATGTGCCAGAACGGCAGTAATGGGTGCTTATTTGAATGTAAAAATCAATGCTTCAGGCGTTGAAGATAAAGATTTTGTAAATAAAAAATTATCCGAAGGATTGGAAATTGAAACGAAATCTAAGCAACTTGAAGATGAAATCTTAGAAACTGTAAACGAGAAGATTGCCTCTTAGAGATTTTCCTTTTATTCAAATAATTAGTTGTTTTCTAAAGAATGGTTAAATTGTTATATTGTAATAAAAACAACAATATAACAATTTAACCATTTAGCAATTATTTTTCCTGCTGAGCTTTGGCTCTCTCTTCAATTTCTTTGATGATTTGCTCAGGTGTTTTTCCTAAGTTTTGAATTGATACTCTCGCATCGTCGGCAAATTCATTATCAGGGTATTTCTCAATAAACTCTGTATATAATTTTCGTGCAAGATCATAGCTTTGCATATTATTATCATACACATAAGCCTTTAAAAACATACTTTCCGGTACTTTTCTGTAATCAGGATACTCTCTGATAATCCTGTCGAAAAACAAAACTGCTTTGCTTGGATTAAGAATATTCATGCAAATGTCGGCACCCTTAAATATATATTCAGGAGAAAGTGTATCATCCGGAAATTTATCGGCATATTCAATATATGCATTTACCAATTCGGATGCCTGTTTGCGGTTTACAACCATGTCTTCGCTTGAAAACAAATTGCCTTCTAATTCTTTTATTTTAGATTTTGCTTCATCTTCAGGCGATGAACACGCAAAAACCAATACTGAAATGATAGCAAAAAATGCCAATTTTCTCAAAATATTCATGTCTGTCAAGTTTTGTTATTAAATATATTTATTATCGTTTTTTCTTTTTGTTTACAAATAACATTTTATAAGTTGCTGTGACATTTCCTTTCGAAATATCAAGCAATTTTCTTTTTAAAAGTGTTTTACGAAGATTGTGTATTTTCTCAACAAATACTATTCCCTGCAAATGATCATATTCATGTTGGATGACCCTGGCAATCATTCCCGAATATTTTTCATCACAAAAATTAAAATTCTCATCAAAATACTGAATTCTAATTGTTTGTGGACGGGAAACATATTCTGCAAGGCCCGGAACACTTAAGCAGGATTCTTTAAACTCCCAATCGTCTCCTTCCTCTTCTATAATTTCAGGATTAATAAAAACCTGTTTAAAATTTTCAGTCTCAGGATATTCCTCTTTATAAGGATCTGCGTCAATGACAAAAAGACTAATAGAAAGATTTACCTGAGGAGCAGCCAAACCAACACCAACAGAATAATACATTGTTTCAAACATATCCTCAATAATTTCTTTAATTCGGGGATAATCTTTATCAATTATTTCTGCTTCTTTTTTCAAAACAGGATGACCATAAGCTGTTATAGGTAAAACCATTTTTCTATTGATTTGCTTCTAAATATGATTGTAAAATCAAAGTTGCACTAACTCTATCAATTATTTCTTTATTTCGTCTGTCTTTTTTCTTCAATCCGCCATCTATCATCGACTGAAAAGCTATCTTTGAAGTGAAGCGTTCATCGAATTTTCTGATTGGAATTTCAGGAAATTCTTTTGCTAACTTTTTTATAAAAGCATCAACAAATTTGGCAGATTCCGAGGGTGTATTATTCATTTGTTTAGGTTCACCAATAACAAATAGTTCGACATTTTCTTTTAAATTATAATCTTTTAAAAAAGAAATTACATCTTTAGAATGAACTGTAGTCAAGGCATTAGCAATAATTTTTTGCTCATCGGTAACTGCAAGTCCAACTCGTTTTTGTCCGTAATCAATTGCTAATATTCTTCCCATTTAATTATTAATAAATGAAATCAAACGTAAAATAAAATGCAAAAGTACAAAATGTATAATTTTCTTCAAAATTTATCTAATTTTGAAAAATAATTCAAATTAAAACTTTTTTATGAATTCAATACAAAATTTCATTGAGCAGGCCTGGGAAAATAAAGAACTATTAAGGGAAGAAAACACTAAAAAAGCTATCAGAGAAGTTATTGAATCCCTCGACAAGGGAATATTACGTGTAGCGGAAAAAATTGATAATGACTGGATAGTTCATGAGTGGATTAAAAAAGCCGTTATTTTATATTTCCCGATTCAACAAATGGAAACAATTGAGATCGGGCCTTTTGAATTTCATGATAAAATAAAGTTAAAAAACAATTATGCTAAAAAAGGTATCAGGGTTGTACCTCATGCAATTGCAAGATATGGGTCATTTATTTCAAGAGATGTAATTTTGATGCCCTCCTATGTAAATATTGGTGCTTATGTTGATTCGGGAAGCATGATTGACACTTGGGCAACAGTAGGTTCATGTGCTCAGATCGGTAAAAATGTTCACATTAGCGGAGGTGTTGGTATTGGAGGAGTTCTTGAACCTGTTCAGGCAGCACCAGTTATTATTGAAGATAATTGTTTTATAGGTTCAAGATGTATTATTGTTGAGGGTGTTAAAATTGAGAAAGAAGCTGTTCTCGGGGCAAATGTAACAATAACAAAATCAACAAAGATTATTGATGTAACAAAAGAAAAACCGGAAGAATTCCATGGAATTATCCCCTCACGATCGGTGGTTATACCCGGAACTTTTCCTAAAAAATTCCCCGCAGGTGAGTTTCAGGTTTCTTGTGCTTTGATTATTGGCAAACGAAAAAAATCAACAGATTTGAAAACTTCACTTAACAATGCCTTACGTGATTACGGAATTCAGGCATAGATTTCAATAAAAAAAAATAAAAAAACTATCATTTCATTTGAAAAATTGCAGATTTGATAATATTTTTGTATCATCATATATTAATAGTATTATAATTTGAAAAAAATACTTATAATTCAAACTGCGTCAATAGGTGATGTTATTCTGGCTACGCCCTTAATAGAAAAACTTTATGATTATTTTCCCGATGTTTTAATTGATTTCCTATTAAAAAAAGGAAATGAAAGTTTGTTTTTTAATCATCCTAAATTGAATAAAGTATTAGTTCTTGATAAAAAGAATAAGAAAATTCAGAATTTGTTTAAAATTTTTGAATTAATCAGGAACACTGAATACGATTATATAATAAACATTCAACGATTTGCTTCAAGCGGATTAATCACAGCTTTTTCAAGCGCAAAACATACTATTGGCTTTAATAAAAATCCTTTTTCAATTTTCTTCAATAAAAGGATTAAGCATAACATTGATACGAAAACAGGAATTCACGAAATCGAACGAAATTTGAAATTGATTGAGAGTTTTACAAATAAGGAAAAATATTCTGTAAAACTATATCCATCACAAAAAGATTTCGCAAAGATGTCGCAATATAAGACTAATTCATATATTTGTATTTCACCTGCTTCACTCTGGTTTACAAAACAATTACCGGTAAAAAAGTGGATTGAATTTGTTAAAGAGATTCCAAAAAACTATTATATTTTTTTTTTAGGCTCGAAAGCTGATTTTGAACTTTGTGAAAAAATCATCAGAGATTCGAATTTTCAAAATTCCTTGAATCTTACGGGAAAATTAAGCTTTCTTGAATCGGCTGCCTTAATGAGGGATGCACACATGAATTTTGTTAACGATTCGGCACCTATGCACTTAGCCTCCTCGATGAACGCTCCGGTTACGGCTATTTTTTGCTCAACGATAAGTAATTTTGGTTTTGGCCCTTTATCTGACAATTCGGCAGTTATTGAGATCGACTATAAATTAAGTTGTCGGCCTTGCGGCTTACATGGGCATAAACAATGTCCGAAAAGCCATTTCAAATGTGCATACGAAATTAAAAAGGAACAATTATTGAAGAGAATTTAACATGAGAGATGAAGTAATAAATTGTGTAAAAGCCCTCAATGACGGTAAAGTAATACTCTATCCGACCGATACAATTTGGGGAATAGGGTGTGATGCAACAAACAATAAGGCTGTTCAGAAAATCTTCAAAATTAAAAAACGTCATGAACGCAAAAGTTTGATTATTTTGCTCGATAAAGCAGAAAAACTTGAAAAATATGTTCAAAAAGTACCCGAAATTGTTTATGACCTTATTAAAAGTGTTGACAAACCTTTGACTATAGTATATCCTGAAGCAAAAAATCTTGCAAAAGGTGTGATAGCAGAAGACAAATCTATTGCCATAAGAATTGTTAAAGATGAGTTTTGCAAAAGAATTATTAATCTATTGGATAAACCAATTGTGTCGTCTTCCGCAAACTTATCAGGTGAAAAACCTCCTTTGGTTTTTAGTAAAATTTCTGATGAAATAACTAAAAAAGCTGATTACATTGTTGATTTTAATAAGTTTCTGGTTAAAGAAGTAAAAGCCTCAACTATAATTAAAATCAATCAAAATGGTGAATTTACGGTTTTACGTTCGTAAAAATTATTTAATAGAACAATGATCAAAGTTGCCTACATCCAATTTGCTCCTGTCCTTAACGATCTTAACTTAACAATTAAAAATCTTGATCCTTTAATAGAGAAAGTTTCAAATGCAGATATTGTAGTTTTACCGGAACTTGCAAACTCAGGATATAATTTCAGAAATAAAGAACAAGCTTTTCAAACAGCAGAATCTACTGAATCTGGAATTTTCACTAAATTTTTAACAGATAAATGCAAACAGCATAATTTCCACATAGTTTCAGGAATTAATGAGATTGAAGATGGTAAATTATATAATTCAGCAATTCTGTTGAATGCTGAAGGATGTTTAGGAAAGTACCGAAAAATTCATCTTTTTATGAACGAAAAAAAATATTTTCATCATGGAAATGAATTAGATGTATTTGATTTAGGTTTTTGTAAAATCGGCATTCTGATTTGCTTCGACCATTTCTTCCCCGAAAACTGGAGAATACTCGCACTAAAAGGTGCTCAGATTATTTGTCATCCTTCAAACCTTGTTACAAGCCTTGCATTTAAAACTTTACCTGCTCAGGCATTAATGAATAAATTTTTTATAATTACGGCAAATCGCATCGGCAATGAAGACGATCTTAGTTTCACCGGTAAATCAAGTATTATTAATCCGTTAGGGGAAATAACTCATCTGGCTTCAGCTGATAATGAAGAAGCAACAACATTTGAGATTGATCCAAATAATGCTGATGATAAAATGATTACTTCAATGAACCACATTTTTAAAGACCGAAAACCTGAAATTTACGCAAAATATCCGAATGGATTTTAGGATTTCTGATATATTATAATAAGTCGTACAGTTTTCATTCTGTGGTCATTCGATAGTGAATTTTTGCTTATCCCCCCTATTTCTCTTAATTCCACCCATTTCCTTTTTCTTATTTAACAAAATTTAACATAATTAAAAGATAAGTTATTTCCATTCTATTCGTTTTTTATTTTAGATTTGAACATAATTTGAATTCAATAAAAAATGAATGAATTTTAAGACAGTATTTTTCGGAACTACTTCTAACCTTAGGATTTAGTATAATGAAATTAACTAATAATTAGCAACAAAAAAATATAACCAATGAAGAAATATAATTCTACAATTCTAAGTCTCGCATTAATATTAACATTCATTGTGGTTTTTCTAAATACCAATAATGTTTTCTCACAAAACGAAGACCCGAATAAAACGATTAAAAAAATGGCTACAGCAATGCAAATTATTCGTTTTGCTTACGTTGACAGTATTGATGAGCCGGAATTAATTGAAAATGCAATTATTGAAACCTTGAAGGATCTTGATCCTCATTCAGCATATATTTCAAAAGAGGATATTGACAAAGCTAACGAACCACTTGTAGGGAATTTTGAAGGTATAGGTGTTTCTTTTCAATTGTTTAAAGATACAATTCTTGTGATTGCTCCTGTTCCCGGAGGGCCATCCGATAAACTGGGAATATTATCAGGCGATAAAATTGTAAAAATAAACGGTGAAGATGCCACAGGCCCAAAGATTGATAATAATTATGTTTTTGAAAGACTCCGCGGTAAAAAGGGAACAGTTGTCGATGTTTCTATTTACCGAAAAGGAAAAAAAGAATTGATTGATTATTCAATTACTCGCGATAAAATCCCTATAAACAGCATAGATGCAACATTTATGGCTGATCCTGAAACCGGTTATATTAAGTTAAATCGTTTTTCGCGCACCTCAATGGATGAATTCCATGAATCATTAAATGATTTAAAAGATCAGGGAATGAAAAATCTTATCCTCGACCTGAGAGGAAATACGGGTGGTTATTTGGATATTGCCGTTCAGCTTTCCGATGAATTTTTAAATACAGGTAAATTAATTGTTTATACAAAAGGTTTAAAAAGTCCACTACAGGAATTTAAAGCAAGTTCGAAAGGTGAATTTAAGGAAGGAAAATTAATTGTAATGATCAACGAGGGCTCAGCTTCTGCAAGCGAAATAGTTTCAGGTGCGGTTCAGGATTGGGACAGGGGTATTGTTGTCGGACGACGTTCATTTGGGAAAGGCCTGGTTCAGCGACCATTTCGGCTTCCCGACGGTTCGGTAATAAGACTTACAACCGCAAGATATTATACTCCAACCGGAAGATGCATACAAAAACCTTATGAAAATGGTACTGAAGATTATTTAACTGATTTGAGAAAACGTCTTGAAAATGGGGAACTTATTCATGCCGACAGCATTCATTTTCCCGATTCCTTGAAATATTATACTTCAAAAAACAGGCTTGTTTATGGTGGTGGAGGTATTATGCCCGATGTTTTTACTCCCTGGGATTCTACACGAATTTCCGATTATTATTCTGATCTTATCAGAAAAGGAGTTTTGAATAGCTTTACCCTCACTTATGTTGACAATAACCGAAAAAAAATTGAAAAAGAATATCCGACATTTGAGTCGTTTAATGAGAAATTTACGATTGATGATAAATTTATGGATAAGTTTTTTAAATATGCAGAAAAAGAAGGTGTTAATTTCGATGATGAGGGATATGAAGATTCTGAAACATTTATAAAACACCAGCTAAAAGCATTAATTGCCCGTAATTTTTGGGATATGAACGCATACTTTGAGGTAATTACCGAAGTTGACGACGGATATTTGAAAGCAGTTGAAATTATTAATAATGATGAATTATTTGAGAAGTTTCAGATATCAGATAATTAGGTAGTTTTTTTAAGATCGGGAAAATAGTTTATACTTTCGTTTTTTATGCAAAATAGTTTGATTATATGTAATCAAACTAAAATTGCAGCAAAACAAAAAAACAAACCATGAAAATCTTTGTTGCCCTTCCCGCCATGAATGAGGCAGAAAATATACCGGCATTTATTTCTGATATTAGAAACCAAACTTTTAGGAATTTTAAATTATTTATTTGTGTAAACCAACCTGATGATTTTTGGAATGATAAGGACAAAAAAAATATTTGTGAAAACAATAAGCAAACGATTGATTTATTAAAAGAAATCACTGATTTTCCAATCACTATAATCGACAAAAGCAGTCGTGGAAAGGGATGGACAGGGAAAAAGTTCGGTGTCGGGTGGGCACGAAAAATTTGCATGGATACAATCAATGAAAAAGCCGATGAAAATGATTTGATAGTATGCCTTGACGCCGATACACGGTTTTCTAAAAACTACTTTTCTTCTTTAATTGACAACTTAAATTCCAATCCTGATGTAACTGCACTTTCCGTTCCTTATTATCATAAGCTTGTCGATGATGAGGTTGCCAATCGTGCTATTTTGCATTACGAGATTTATATGAGATATTACTCCATTAATCTTAGGAGAATTAAAAATCCTTATAGTTTTTCGGCGCTTGGCTCGGCAATTGTTTTGCCTGTGAAATCCTATCGTCATATTGGAGGAATTACTCCTCATAAAAGCGGCGAGGATTTCTATTTCCTTCAAAAGTTATGTAAAACAGGAAAGATTCTTTGTCGAAATTCCGAAAAAGTTTTTCCGGCTGCCAGATTTTCCGATAGAGTTTTTTTTGGAACCGGCCCTGCTATGATAAAAGGCAGCAAAGGTGACTGGTCATCTTACCCGATTTATAATTATATGTTTTTTGATGAAATAAAATCAACATTTGATCTTTTCCCGAAACTTTTCACCGAAGACATTGAAACTCCCATGACTTCATTTTTACAAGTTCAATTTAACACAACTGCCTTATGGGAACCTTTGAGGAAAAATTTTAAAACTCAGGATCAATTTGTTAAAGCATGTCAAAACAAGGTTGACGGGCTACGAATTCTTCAGTTTTTGAAAACAAAGCAAAAAGAAAACAATTTATCGGATGAAGAAAATCTTTTTTCTTTTTTATTTAATTTCTTCGATAAAACCGATTTAGAAAATCTCGGAATAAATTTAAGTGAGTTTTCTTTTTTTAAGTCATCTATTGAGGATTTGGATAGAATGAGGGATTATTTGGTTATAAAAGAAAAAGAAGGATCAAAGGATTAATGAACGAATATTAATCTTGATTTATTTATTTAAAAACTATGAATATTTATTTCGTTATGGAAAGTGTGCAGGGTATTAAGTATTTAAGAGTTCGTGGTCAAATTAAAAACACATTACTAAAATGATAAGGAAAGAAAACATAGAATCAATTTTAATAAAACAGGGATTCCCGGATTACAAATGGATAAATCCTAAAGAGATTGCTGTTGCACATTGGGTGAGGGTAAAATGCATTTTTGGATGCAACGACTATGGATTAGGTACTTGTCCTCCAAATACCCCATCAGTAAATGACTGTGACAGTTTTTTTAAGGAATACGAGAGAGGATTAGTAATTCGATTAAAAATAAATGCTGATAAAAATTCTTATCCCTCTGAATGGTCACGAGAAATGACTAATAAATTATTAGATATTGAACGAGAGGTTTTTCTATCAGGATTTCAAAAAGTATTTTTACTCAACCAGACATGTTGTACAATATGCAAAGATTGTTCGGACAACAGGTTGGACTGCAAGGATAAAGCTAAATCCAGGCCAAGTCCTGAGAGTTTTGCTGTGGATGTTTACAAAACTGTTAGAAATGCAGGATTAGATATTAATGTAATTGCTGATAATCCGGCAGAAATAAATAGAATAGCAATTTTGTTGATTGAATGAAATATTAAATTCAATTATCGAATAATCAATTTTTTAAATTCCGATATTTCTTTATTGTAAAAATGCAAATAATATATTCCTTTGGAAAGTGAAGAATAATCAAGTTGTTTTTTGTAATTCTTTTCAATAAATTTATCAATACTGTGATTATTAATTAATTCACCATAATTATTAAATAATTCAAGATTAATATTTTTTAACTGTTCAGTAAATAATATTGTAAATACACCTGTTGTAGGGTTCGGAAAAATTGCAATTTTAGATTTGGGTTTTAATGCTTCGATTATTCCTGCAGTTGACTTAAAAGTAATTGCTATTGAATCAATAGCAGCACAACCGTCTAAAGTAACAAAAACTTTAATCTTCTTAACTCCTATCCCTAAACCACTCGAATCAACAAATATAGTTTGTGTTGTTTCACCTGTTGACCAGAAAATTGTTTCAAAACCACTACCAGCATCAAGAATGATTGATTGATAATCTTTAAGAGTGGTATCATTTCCTAAGGAAACTTCCGGATCCTGAAAAATGCCTACAAGCATAGTATCTGTCAAAACACATCCATTTGGGACATCGTAAGTATAAGAAACATAGGTTGTTCCGAAGCCAACCATAGAAGGGATAAAAAAAGTATCAATTACAGCGTCACCGGCAAAAACACCTCCCCTGGGTATCCCAATCATGTGTACAGTGTCGGTAATACCACAATATACATTCTGCAAACCCTCAATTCTAAATTCAGGGGTTATTTTTACCTGAATTAAAGCCGTATCGTTTTTCGAACAACCGTATTCATCCGAAACAGTTACAACATACTCGGTTGTATCACTTGGGCAAGTAATTATACTTTCGGTAGTATCGCCTGTACTCCAAAGATAATTCACACCTCCACTTGCAATTAGTTCAACACATTGGCCACCGCAAATTGTCGTATCAGGCCCAACTTGTGCGTCAGGAAAAGGGCTTACCCCAACGATTATTGTATCAGTATTGGTACAAAAATTCCATAAAGAGCCTGTTACGGTATAAATTGTTGTAGTATCAGGAGACACAATTATACTATCATTCTCACTTCCTGTGCTCCACAAATAAAAATCTGCGCCTTTTGCCGTTAAAATCACTTCTTCTCCAATACAAATTACTGTATCATTTGAATGGATAATTACAGGAGATGGAACCACTCCGATAATTACACTATCGGATGTCGAACATCCGGGATACTTGGTTGCTGTTACAACATACTTTGTTTCAACTAATGGACAAACATTGATAGTATCAATTGTGTCACCCGTATTCCATAAATAAGTATCACCTCCTGAGGCAATTAAATCAATACAGGAATATTTACATATAATGGAATCATAATAAGGTATTAAAATATTATCAGGATAAGGAACTACCTCAACATCAATTGTGTCGGACACAAAACAATTATATTCATTAGATACAATTATCCAATACGAATCGGAAGTATAGGGACATACGGTAATATCAGGTGTATCTTCTCCTGTACTCCATAAATATGAAGTTCCACCTGTAGCACTTAATACGACACATTCGCCCTGACAAATTATTGTATCAGATGTAAATTCTGCATCGGGAATTGGATTCACCGTAACTTTTACACTGTCGGAAGCAGGGCATCCAACACTGTTGACAACAGTGATATAATACATTGTGGTAATATCAGGACAAACTTCAATATTTTGTGTTGAATCGCCGGTACTCCAAATGTACTCCTCCCCTTCGGTAACAGTTAAAGTTGTACAATCCCCAAGGCAAATTGCAACATCGTTGCTTGCCTGAATCTCGCAATCGCAATATTCCTCAGGAAAAATTATACCGGGGATATTACATAAACGAGTTCGAAACAACAATTTTTCTTCTCCATTTGGTAACATTTCAATATAATCCATTGCAATAAGAGCATCGCGTTGTAGCTGACTTTGTTCGGCTATACTTAAAAAATGTTCGGCATTTTCGGAAGCGGAAATTATAATTTTCCCATCCCAGTTAAGATTAATAAGTGATTCATTTGAATACAATCCGTTAAATGAGGAATTTGTTCCCCCATCAATATCAATTGAAGATATTTCCTGATCGGCTGAAACTAATAGTGACAGACTATAAAAACGCAGATCTGTTGGCAATTCCCCTTCAAAAGTAATTTCAAGTGTATTATCAATCAATTCCGTATTAATCTCAACTATATTATTTATTATCAAATAGTTTAAAATATCTTCTTCGGTAGTCATCCAAACATTATCAAGTCCGAACTTTCCATAAACTTCTTCAATTTGATTCATATTTTGTTTAAAATTCGGGAAAGAATATCCCCAATTTCCATTATTTACGGAGTGACTAAAAAATGATCTCCAATAATGTGCACCCTCAACACTTTTTTCAGCAATTGCATCAACGGAGTCAGACAAATTTATATCACTTATAAGATTTATCCTTCTCATTTTCAGAGTATCCCAGTTGGAAATTGTTGTAACATCAACACCATATAAATATCTGTAAGGGTCGGATGGAGGGCCGCTACCCTCGTTATAAGAAGCTATACACCCTTCGTCAAAAGCATAAGAGGTGTAATCAATATTACCGGCGGGGACAACAAAAATTTTCATATCAATACCGCCTTCGGTAGCTGAAAGAGTTTTTAATTTTACAAAACTATGATTTCTGGCAATTGAATAATATTTATCAGTTGCATAATCAGATGATAAAGCATGATTATAGATACCCCACTTGTTTTGATACATTTCAATTATTTGGCTCCATGTAGTATAATAGTTATTTCCCTCAAAATGAATATCGTGCCCATTTTCAGTATTGAAGGAAAACATTGCTGAACTCATGGTAAACAAAATATCAGTACCACAACCATCAGTGTATTTCAGACCGGGATAATTTGTTCCACTAATTTGGCCTCCATGTAAAAACGGAAAAGCATGAGTATAAATATCATCAAGCCCATCGTCAAGATGAATACTAAAAGCAAAATCTTTATTGTATTTCAATGCAGCTTTTTCAACAGTAAAATTTTCTGGAGTATTTAAAAAAGTAATAGTAACTTTATCTACTCCAACATCCTGAGCGACTAGATTATTGGTTAAAAATAATATAAAGCCTGATAATATAATATAATAAAAAAAAACACTAACAAATTTCATTTTTTATTTCCTAAAGTTTCGCTTCAAATTTACTCAAATAATCTTTAATTACTTAAAAAACTTCAAGGTTTTTCATTAAATACCTGAAAAAATAAATGCAACTCATTCAAATATCTCTATAACATTAACTTATTCTCAGAGCCTTAACTATTCACAATCACTTTGTTAATAAAACCAATTAATTTTGATTAATAATTGAATTTCAGCCATTAAATAAAAAAGAGAAAAAAACAAACAAATATTTTGACAAATAAAAACAAACTTGTAATTTTGCACCCCAAAAAAATAAAGTAATAATAAAGAAAGAGATAAATATATTATGATTATTATTCCGGTAAAAGAAGGCGAAAGCATCGACAGAGCATTAAAAAAATTCAAAAGAAAATTTGAAAAAACAGGTGTTGTTAAAGAATTAAGAGAAAGACAAAAATTCACAAAACCTTCTATAATTAAAAGAGAACAAAAACTCAAAGCTATTTATGTTCAAAGCTTAAGGGACGCCGAAGAAAATTAGTTGATTTTTTTTAGTAAGAAACTTGATTTTTTCAAAATAATAGTCTATATTTGAAGTAATGTTTCTTTCTAATTTTGCTAGATGGCTATAGATAAGTTTAAGAGGTACTTAGAGTTTGAGAAACGGTATTCAACCCACACATTAATAGCATACAAAAAGGATATTGAGCAGTTTTTTTCTTTTTTTAAGGATGTTTATGCTATTGAATCTGTAAAATTTGTTGATCAAGTAATAATTCGCTCGTGGATTATCAGCCTCAAAGAAGAATCCATCTCAACCCGCACAATTAACAGAAAAATTACAAGCCTTAAAACTTTTTTCAGATTTTTGTTAAAAGAAGGTGAAATTAGCGAAAACCCCATGTTAAAAATACTATCTCCAAAAACTTCAAAAAAGCTTCCTGTATTCATTGAGGAGGAGAAAATGAAAATACTTTTCGAGGAAATTGATTTTGGTGAAGGTTTTGAAGCAGCAAGAGATCGTTTAATATTGGAAATTTTATATTCAACTGGTGTTCGTTTATCTGAATTGATTAATCTCAAAATCGAAGATATTGATTTCAAAAAACATCAGTTAAAAGTAATTGGAAAACGTAAAAAAGAAAGAATAATACCGTTTACAAAACAAATAAAAAACACAATATTAAACTATATTACCCTTAAGAACAAGCACTTTAAAAACACAAAAACAGATAATTATTTATTTATTAGTAAAAAGGGTAAAAAAGCATATCCAAAATTAATTTACAGAATAGTAAATAATTATTTATCAAAGATCACAACCCTAAATAAACTAAGTCCTCATGTTTTGCGTCATACTTTTGCCACCCACATGCTAAACAATGGTGCTGAACTTAACGCAATTAAAGAACTTTTAGGACATTCGAATTTATCAGCCACTCAAATATATACACATAATTCAATCGACAAATTAAAAAAAGTTTATAAACACGCCCATCCCAGGGCATAAATACAGAGAGATTATGAAAGTTAATTTTAACACCGTTCACTTTAAAGCAGACAAGAAATTAATTGATTTCATCACAGATAAGCTTGAAAAAGCTTCAAGTCTGTATGATGGAATTATAGGTAGTGATGTAACATTAAAATTAAACAACAACGAAGGGTCAGAAAATAAGATTGTCGAAATCAGAATAATCATTCGCGGTTACGACCTTTTTGCAAAAAAACAAAATAAAACTTTCGAAGAAGCAACTGATAATGCTCTAGAAGCCATTAAGAAACAATTAAAAAAATATAAAGAAAAACAAAGAAAATAATTTTTTTAAAAAATTTAGAAAAAACGTTTGTTAATTAAAATATCTTTTATATTTTTGCAAACCTTTTTTAAGAGAGGTCTTTATTTTGCGAAAGTGCATTGACATTGTGAAGAGGATAAGAGTTTTAGCATGTTTTGACGCTCAAATTTTCATCATAATAAATTGCAAAAAATAAAAAACAAATTCTGGAACGACAGAATTTTTGGTAAAAAACCATGATTTGATATACTGAATTTATTGATATATAAGTTTTTTGCCGATGTAGCTCAGTTGGTAGAGCAGCTGATTTGTAATCAGCCGGTCGGCGGTTCGAGTCCGTCCATCGGCTCATTATTTTGAAACTTATGGGGAGATACCAGAGCGGTCAAATGGGGCAGACTGTAAATCTGTTGGCGAAGCCTTCGGAGGTTCGAATCCTCCTCTCCCCACTAAATTATTTATAACAAAAGTTAATAATAATTGTAGTTCTTTCAAATAATGAACAGAAATAATAATGAAAATTCTGAATAAAATTGGAATTTTCACTGGAGAACCCCATCTCCATTAACAATAAGCGGAAATAGCTCATTTGGTAGAGCGACAGCCTTCCAAGCTGTAGGTGGCGGGTTCGAGACCCGTTTTCCGCTCAAGGTTAAAGCCGATGTAGCTCAGTGGTAGAGCACTTCCTTGGTAAGGAAGGGGTCACGAGTTCAACTCTCGTCATTGGCTCTAA
>CAYWXI010000027.1:0-47244 GCA_964462015.1 uncultured Bacteroidales bacterium
TAAACATCAGATAACTATGATATAAACTTGTTTTCTTAGGTCAGTTGTTCTGAAACTCATTTCCATCACCGGAAAATAAATTTTAGCCGATATTTTTATTAAAAAATTAGCTTTATTAAAAAATATTTACTTTTGCAAATTCAAAATTGAATCGAAAAAAAGAAGAAAACAAATTTTAATTCTATTATTATGCCTTTAAAGGGAAAGACCACTGATTTAAAAAAGAGGATGCGTGACGCATTAAAAGGGGGAGGGTCAAAGGCTATTGAAAAACAAAAAGCCATTGGTAAAATGACTGCCAGGGAAAGAATAATTTCTTTACTTGACTCAAAAACTTTTAGTGAATACGATCTTTTCGCCGTCCATGCCGGAAAAGATTTTGATATGGATAAGAAATATTTACCAGGCGATGGCGTTATTACCGGAACAGGAAAATTAGGTGGTTTCCCCGTATGTATTTATG
This sequence comes from uncultured Bacteroidales bacterium, assembly GCA_964462015.1. Lineage (GTDB taxonomy): Bacteria > Bacteroidota > Bacteroidia > Bacteroidales > JAEINX01 > JAEINX01. The sequence continues at coordinate 464 of CAYWXI010000027.1, forward strand.
CACAGGATTTTACGGTAGCCGGTGGCTCGCTTGGATGGATGCATGCCAAAAAAATAGTAAAAATAATGGACCATGCCATGAAACTGAAAATTCCTTTGATTGGAATTAACGACTCGGGTGGTGCAAGAATTCAGGAAGGAGTTAACTCATTAGCAGGTTATGGTGAAATTTTTTATCGTAACACCCAGGCTTCAGGGGTAATTCCTCAAATTTCAGTAATTCTCGGGCCCTGTGCCGGTGGTGCAGTTTATTCACCGGCTCTAACCGACTTTGTATTTGTTGTCGATAAAATTACCAAAATGTTCATCACCGGGCCTGAAGTTATTAAAACAGTTCTTGGTGAAGAAATTTCGATGGAAGAGCTTGGTGGTGCAAAAGTTCACGCTGAAATTACGGGCAATGCTCATTTTTATTCCACAAGCGAAGAAGAATGTTTTGAACAGGTTAAAAAACTGATCGGTTATATCCCATGGAACAATCAAAATAAAGCCACTCCTACACCAAAAAAATCACCAAAGAGATTTTACAAGATAGACACAATAATGCCTGTTGATCCAAAGCAGCCTTATGATGTTAGGAGTATTATAAAGGCTATTTCCGATGACTCTGACTTTTTCGAAGTCCAGGAACTTTTTGCTGCAAATATTGTAATCGGTTTTGCGCGGATCAATGGCCAAACCATAGGAATTGTTGCAAATCAACCTCTGGTTATGGCCGGTGTTTTAGATGTTGATTCATCAGATAAAGCTGCAAGATTTATTCGTTATTGCGATTCTTTTAATATTCCTTTGGTAACATTTGTAGATCTTCCGGGTTATTTACCGGGTGTTGATCAGGAACATGCCGGTGTTATTCGTCATGGTGCAAAAATTCTTTATGCATATTCCGAAGCAACAGTTCCAAAAATCACCGTGATTCTTCGTAAAGCCTATGGCGGAGGATATATTGCGATGTGTTCGCACCACCTGAAAGCCGATTTTGTTTTTGCATGGCCAACAGCCGAAATTGCCGTTATGGGGCCCGAAGGTGCAGCAAACATCATTTTCAGGAATGAAATAAAAAATGCTAAAGACCCTGATGAGGTGCGTAAGAAAAAAATCGAAGAATATAAAGAGAAGTTCGCTAATCCTTATGTTGCCGCTGCTTACGGTTATGTTGATGCTGTTATTACCCCAAATGAAACAAGACGCATGGTTATTCATGCCCTGGAAATATCGGATAACAAACAAGAACAGCCTCCATATAAAAAACATGGAATTCCGCCTTTTTAGAATGATTGAATGCGAAAATGATTAAATGCGAAAATAAGATGGAAGACAATATTAATGAAAACAAATTTTCCGATTTGGAAATCGGGAATATTCGCTATAAAACTATTCTTACGAAAAAATATTTGCATAGAAAGCCTTATAAAGAAATTAATGATAAGGAAATCACTGCTTTTTTACCCGGGACCATTGTGAAAGTTTTTGTAAAAAAAGGAAAAAAAGTTAAAAAAGGTGAAAAATTGCTGATCCTGGATGCAATGAAAATGAAGAATAATATTGTTTCCACTGTAGCTGGAATCATTGAAGAAATATTTATTAAACAGGGAGAAGTTGTTTCTTTGAATAAAGTATTAATTAAGTTGAAGTGAATTTTTGATTACTCATAGAAGTTTCATTTTCCTAATTCAATATAATAATAGAAAATCGATATTTACTTTCTCTTCAAAATCTTCACCCCACCGGCTTTTTTTCCATTTATCATTACAACAGCAACATAAGTTCCCTGTTTTACTATTTGGTTTTGGTCATCATTGCCTTCCCAGGTTATTGAAAATTCTCCTTTTGAGACTTTGGCGTTCATAAGGCTTTTTACTTTTTTGCCGTTTATATCGTAAATAATTACCTGTACATTGCCGCCATGCAAAAGCTTGAATGCAATAAATGTGTGATAATAAAACGGATTGGGGTAAACAATTATCTTATTATCATCTGTGTTTTGAGGATTTAAATCATTAATACCTGATGTATTATCAAATTCATAAGCACCCATATCTATTCTGCCGCCCGATATTCTCGGTTTGCCTGCAAGGTCTGTGGAAGGTAAAAGTATTGTATCATTATAGTTTAATGTTACAAAATAATACAAAGTATCTTTTTCACTAATAACAAAGGGTGGTTCCATACCCGGCTCATACATTGGAGTACCTGCATTTATACAAGGCGAATTCTCCTGCAATGAATAAGGAAATGCCGAAGCCGTATCCCATAGCGGATCTTCATTTATATTGCCATCCAACCAGTTTAGGGTATGATAAGTTTGCCATTTTTTTACTCCGGCTTCACCACCCTCAATATTAGAGTAACAAACATTTGCAGTTACAGGATAAGTAGAACCTGAAGCACTTCCAAGAGATAACTCACTTAAAGAATCTCCGTAAAAAATGGAATTGTAAATATTTAGTTCGGCTCCTTCATGAATATTAACAGCATAACCCTGTTCTCCTCTTAATATATTATTTCCTATTGTTGAATTAATCAAATCTACTTTTGCGTGATTGCCAACTATTAATCCCACTGTCATACCGGGACCCCAAAGTGGATCAGGAACCCTAAGATTTTCGGTGATTTGTAGATTCATAATTTCACCCCTATAAGTATCAGGAGTTATTAAACTACCTCCTATTAAAACACCGCCACCTTCACCTATCTCAGGATTTGAATCAGGCCCATTATTAGCTACTTTGCAATTTTTTATTTGGAAATATTTCGGTTGACTTAATGTATTCCCAACACTAAAACAAGGCCCTCCTTGATTATTTGATAATAATAAATTTTCAAATAAAATGTTACCACTACGTGCTGAATAAATCCCGGGTCTATTATATCCTATGCAATTATATATCATAAGATTGCTTAAAATGAAATTATTACAGGCGTTAATAATAAAACAACCATAACTTGAATAATCAACCGTTTGATCTTTACCACCATTCTTAAATAATATATTTTTTATGGAAAAATTCTTCATAAGGCCATACGCTTTAAATAAAAATGTAAGAGAATCTGCATCAAGTATTGTATTATCCCTATCCTCACCAATTAGCGAAATATAACTTCTTCCGTTTAATGGAAACTTTTCGTTATTTGTGGACGGAGAATAGACACCATTACTTAAAAAAATACTATGAGGATTTAAGCTGTCTGAAGCAATAATATGGTAAGCATAAGAAATGGTTTTTAAAGGAGTTTCTTCGGTTAATCCATTATTTAAGTCATCTCCAATTATAGGATCAATATAAAGATCATGATTTACAGGTTCAATTTTACCGTGTAAAATGTTAATTGTGATATCGTTTACCGGTAATCCATTCTCATCGGGACAATAAATAAAATGCTGATCAGGATTTAAAACGGTAAAAGTATCAAGTACCAAATTCATTTCGGGACAATAATGGCTTTTTAGTATATCTGAGCCATAAGCGGAATAATTTAAGAAAATATTGTTTTTATTAATAGGATCAAAAGTTATTGTTGCATCATATATTAAACTTATTCCTCCACCTGAACCATAAGCATAATTATTACGTATAGTTGTGCCTGAAATAAAAAAATCTGAATACCAACATGCAATTCCTCCTCCTCCATGAGCCTTATTGTTTTCTATAATGCAATTGAATATTTTAGGGTTTGAATGCTTTATATAAATTCCTCCTCCACCTTTATACATCCCGCTTTCATTTGCAAATCCGTTTTGTACGGTAAAACCACATAAAATAGTACTTTCATCCTCACCCGACATTATTCTTACACAGCTACCATTTTGGTTACCATCAATTATAGTATTATGAATATAGCTTTTATCCTGTGTGGTCAAATAAAGGCTTGCCAAAGTAATTTCCTTTCCGTTAAATGCAATATTTTCGTAATAGGTTCCGGGATATACCAAAACAGTATCTCCGTCAACGGAGGCATTAATTCCTTCCTGGATAGTGGTAAAATCGCCAGTTCCGTCTTGTTTTACGGTGATGATTTGGGAGAATAGGGAGTGGGAGATGAATAGGGATATTATCAGGATTATGGTTTGGATTATTTGGGTTTTTGGTTTCATGGTTTTGTTTTTTAATTCGTGCATTCGTGGCATTCGTTTCTTTCTTTTACCTCACCCCCCGGCCCCCTCTCCTACGAATAGGAGAGGGGGAGTGTGAGAGTTGCTTGATGTTTGTTTTTTATTTCATAACTCTTTTATTTATTCGCGCATTCGCGGCTATTTTTTCTTTTCGGCATTTGGTGAATTTATTTGATCTTCACGATTTTTCCGCTTATTACTTCCTCATTTCCGCAGTTTATCCTATAAAAATAAACTCCTTCTTTTACTTTTTCTCCCTTGGAATTATCGCCTTTCCATTCAAGATTATAGAACCCGGCGGGGAATTCGCCTTCCATTAAAGTTTTGATGCTTTTCCCGCTAAGGTTGAATATCTCCACTTTTGTGTTTTGGCTTTTGTTTAGCCTGAAGGTAATTGTGGTTTCACCGGTAAACGGATTGGGGCGGCAATAGACTTCGCTTAGGTTTTCGGGAATATTAAATTCTTCACCTTCACGAAGTGAAATAACATAATATTGCCTGTTTTCGCCTGCATATATTTGTCGTTTGACATTTGTTTGCAATTGTTGGTCAAAAACAAGATAATTGTCTTTTACATTGCTTGCTTTAAAACCGCTCCATGTTTCAAATTCCAAAGGTGCTCCGGCAGATGTTCCTTCAAGGTAAGCATTTAGCTCAACTATTGTGTCGCCTTCCAACCTGACAGCTGCTCCTTTATATTCTCCGTCGGCAATTACAGCTATTTCCTGAATATCGGAACTTGAATCGAACTCCATGTATAAGGGAATATAATCTGATTTTTCTTCGTAAGAAAAATATTCGGGTTGTGGTATGCTTAGCGATGAAGGAAGTTCTCCACTATTTGCCCATTGTAAAGCAATAGTGATTTCGCTATCTGTTTTTAAAATTACCATATCACCATAATCGAATGGTGTTATTCTGCCGTCAGTTCGCCATACACAATCTTCATCACTCTGATTACATTCCTTTATCATGGTCCAAAACTGCGTTTTGACCATGCTTAAGTTTTCATTCATCCAATCCCATCCTCCGAGAGCATCCCAGGGATATTGCGATTCTTCGAGAAAATATCCTACCCAATTTTCAATATTAGGTTCAAGTGTCATTTCAGTATCAGGGTCTAATTTTGCTCCATGTAATGCAATATTGGGCACAGGGCCGTCCAATTCGGATATGTCTAATTTATAACCAATTGTACTTTTAACTTGGTTGAGTTCTCCAAACCAATCATCTTCTAAATATGATTTGTAATTTTCATATTGATCGAATAGGTGTAATGTTAAATCCGGATAATAATTAATCCTTTCCAGCACGGGTATTGTTGCAAATGAATTGTTTTCGGCTCTTTCCAAACGAGGGAAAGAGAGCCATGTCAAACCAGAGTAGAGATTGAGTTTTTCGGTGTGGCAATCAATTATGCTGATGTTTGAGAAGGATTGGTTGCTTGTGAAGAGTTTGTTTTCTTCAGTTAACAAGCATTTTGTTATTCTTAAATAATCTTTATTTATTATTCTATTGTTTTGAGAAATAGTAAATAATGGAAAAAAGAATAAACCGAAAAGTAAAATTGTTTTTATGGATTTCATTGTATAATAGAATTTTAATGTAAAGATAGAAAAAATTGAAGGCTTGAGTAGTTTCTTTACAAAAAACCATATAAGGCATAAAAGAAAACATAAGAATAACTTATATGACCTTATAATCCTTATATGGTTTTCCATATTAATTACTATTTATTTGTTCTATACGCACCAATACTTGAAATTGTAAATCTTTACCTTTGTGCTACTTAGCGAAAATCCTTAGTGTTCCTTTGTGGTTAATAATTTTTACAACTAAGGCACTCAAAGTACATCACTAAGGCGTTCAAAGAAAAATCCCTCCATACATTACTCATTCTCGCATTTTAGCATTATGGTCCGGCGAGCATTTCTTCTGCTTCGGTAATCATTTCTTTTGCTTCCTCAAGAATTTTTTTATGTCTGGAAATCATTTTTTATACTTCGGTAATCATTTCATATACTCCTGAATTCATTTTTTGTGCTTCGGCAATCATTTATAGTGGTCTGGTAAACATTTTTACTGCACCGGTAATCATTTTATGTGCTCCGGCAAGCGTTTTTTGTACTCCTGAATCCATTTTTACTGTTTCGGCAAGCATTTTTTCTGCTCAGAAATCATTTTTCCTGCTCGGAAACCATTTTTTATACTCAGAAAACACTTTTTGCGCTCGGAAAACACTTTTTGCGCTCGGAAACCATTTTTCGTGCTCGGAATTCATTTTTTCCGCTCGGAATTCATTTTTTATGCTCAGAAACCGTTTTTTCCTCTCGAAAATCACTTTTTTCCCTCGGAAAACACTTTTCCATGCCCTTTATTTTTTCTCTCAATACATCAAAGAACGATGACCGATTTTTGAATAAAAATTACGGCCAATACGTCCGAAATTTTTGATGCTTGTTTTTTAGTGAAAACAAAAAATAAAAATTAAATTTTAGCTGCAAAAAGCATATTCACTAATTAAATCATTCACCAATTCATTTATTAACTTTTTCAGAAGCCACAATTGATGCAATCAATGTAAGAAATGCTACCATCAGGCCAACGATAAAGGTAAAAAAGAAAGGATTTGAAGAATTATTATTTATTACATATTCACCTGTTTGTAAATTATTAGAATATATTGCTTCAAAAATTGTAACACCCAAAACGGCTCCAAAAAATTTACTCATCGAAGCAAGAGAGGAAATCATCCCTTCCTTACCCAAACTTGCATGGCTCATCATGAGTTTAATGTTTGGAGTCATAAACGAATAAAATCCAATTCCGTAAATTATCATTGCAAAAACTATAAAAATAATTGAGGATGATTGAGTAAAGAATAAAAACAGAATAGTTGCAAACACAAGAAAAACAGAAGCAAAAATGCATATTTTTTTCGCTTTGATCCTGTCGGAAAAATATCCTGCCATAGGACTTACAATTAGAGATGACAAAGGAAATATTGATAAAATTATTCCATATTCTTCAGGTTTAAAGTTCATGTATCGTGCAAAAAACAAAGGGAAGATAAACAGGAAACCGTCCCTAAGAATATGACTTGTTATTTTTGATACCAATCCAAACGAAAACCTGAAATTCTTTAACATTGATAATCTTACCAGTGGATTAATAAATCTTTTCTCATGAAGAACGAATAATATGAAAAACAATATACTTATTGATAACAAAACAATAATCCTTGCCGACAGCCATCCGAACTCCTGTCCTGTATTCAATGAATAGATCAAAGAACTAATCATAATGAATGAATATAACATTCCTTTTAAATCAAGAGATAATTTTCCCTTAAAGGCAATTTCCTTTTTCTTTAATGCTTTCAATGAAATGATGATTCCTGCTATTCCGGGAATCATGTTTACCAGAAAAATCCATCTCCATCCTAAATATTCAACAATAAATCCTCCGGCAAATGATCCTGTCATTAATCCGATTCCGGCATATAACATCCAAATACCGAAAGCGCGCCCTCGTATTTCGGGTTTGAGATATATTACAAGTAATGCTTTGGCTGTGGCAAAAAGCATGGCAGTTCCTATTCCCTGAAAAAACCGAAGAATCAATAAAACCATCAATGTCGGGCTTAGGCTACATAAAATTGAAGAAATTGAAAAAAGCAAATATCCAAGGATGAATATTTTCTTTTTTCCATACAAATCACTGATTTGCCCAAAAAACAATGTTGTGGTTGTGATAGCGATAAGATAGATCAGAACAATTCGTGAACCAATTCCCGAATCAACATTGAAATAATCTAATAATGTAGGAATTGCAACATCAACAATGCTTGCATCCAAAGTGATCATTAGCATTGAGAAAGAAATCCCGAGGCTTACAAATAATTCGTTTCGTGTAAAATCTTTCAAAACAGGTGTTACAGTCAGGTTTCGTTAATAAATTCGTTGGCTAAAATAAAAAAATGAGAGCATAAAATAAGGATGTATTAATATTTAATTGATTATATTGTTAAATTGCTATTTGGTTAAGACAACAATATAACATTTAACAATATAGCAATTTAACAATTTTAATATATAAAAGTCTAAGATTTTATAAATTGAGTAAATTTAATTCTTAACACATCGAACCGAAAAACCAAAAGTTTTCTCCTGAAACTCCCTATGAACTTGAGCATTATTATAAAAAAGCGACATTCGCCAGGCACTTGAGCCGCCAATTGATGTTGATGTCCAAAAAAAGGCATTTGCTGCCACCAAATTGAATAGCCCATTAAGACTTCTATACCCTCCGGGTAAGGCTGTAAAACCACTATAATTTGTTGCACCCGTATTTGGTGAAATCCAATGACTGTAACCCATTTCCTTCAATTGTCCAGCAATATCAGTCCCGATAAAACCGGTAGCTTCACAATCAACACTCGGATCAAGAAAAGTCATCAAGGTACACCATTCATCATCGGAAGGGAGATGCCATCCCACAGGACAAGCAATACTCGCTGCCTGCCAATCATAAAGCCTTCCATAGGTATAACAATTTGCAGGATCATTTTGATAACACCAGCTACTTGTTGTTTCGAAGTTAAGATTTTCTCTCATCCAGCATTGATTTCCAATCTGAACCGTATTATAAGTTTGCCCGCCATAAGTAAAAGTTGGAAGCCCGGGGCAGGGTTGTCCCTGGCCCGATCCGGTTGTAACTACTACAGGAAGAGTCGTAAAATCCGTAAGACCTTCGGTATCCTTTACTTCAAGTTTAACTGAATAATTACCGGCCGTATAAAATTGATGGTTTTCAAGCTTATTTGTAGAATAATATGTGTCCCAAACACCATCACTTTCCCAATCCCATCTGACTTCCAATAAATATTCGGGGTCTTCGAGATCGTAACAATAAGTTGCATTAAAGCTAAATATCGTATTTGTGTTTCCGTTTTCAGGACTATATGTAAATGCAGCTACCGGAGGAGTGTTAGTTACCGAATTAGTTACTTCAATACTATGAGTAGTATAACCGGTCAAACCCTGGGTATCCATTACTTCCAACTTAACAACGTAAGTGTCTGCCGTAAGAAACTGATGAGTTGCGGTTTTAATTGTTGTGTAATAAGTATCCCATACACCATCGTTTTCCCAATCCCAACGAACCTGCAGCATACTTTGAGGGTCTTCATTATCGTAACTTCCGGAGGCATCAAAACTGAAAACATCGGCAGTTGTACCAGTTGAAGGAGTAAAATAAAAGAGTGCAATGGGAGCAGTATTTCCTCCGCCATTGATTACAGTTACATTGTTTATTGTTGTTCCGGTCATACCCTGGGTGTCTTTAACCTCAAGTTTTATTGCTTTGGTTCCCTGAGTTGAATATTGATGAGTTGCTGTTTTAATAGTAGTAAATTGAGTATCCCAAACACCGTCATTCTCCCAGTCCCAACGAACCTCAAGCATATTTTGCGGATCTTCGTTATCGTAGGAAGATGATGCATCATAATTAAAGATTGTTGAAGTATTTCCTGATTGAGGATTTACGTTGAATATTGCAACCGGGGCTGTATTTCCTCCTCCGTTATTTACTGAAATGGTATTTGTTGTAGTTCCGTTCAAACCCTGTGTATCCTGAACCTCAAGTTTTATTGTTTTTGATCCTTGAGTTGTGTATTGATGTGTTGCTGTTTTAACAGTTGTAAATTGAGTATCCCAAATACCATCGTTCTCCCAATCCCAGCGAACAATTAAACTATATGGAGGGTCTTCGTTATCGTAGGAAGATGATGCATCGAAATTAAAAATTGTTGAAGTAGTTCCACTTGTTGGATTAACTGAAAACAATGCTGTGGGAGGGGTATTACCTCCGCCACTTGTAACAGTCACATCAAGTGTTATGTAACCGGATAATCCCTCAGTATCTCTAACTTCAAGTTTAACTGTGTAAATATCTTCAGCCGGAAATTGATGAATTGCAACTTTTGAAGTTGAAAACTGGGTATCCCAAACACCATCGTTTTCCCAATCCCAACGAACAATTAATTCATCGGCCGGATCTTCATAATCATAGCTTTCGGAAGCATCAAAATAAAACATTGTATATGGATTTCCTGATTGAGGATTATATGTAAAAATTGCGGTTGGTGCTGTATTTGAACCACTATTCGACACTACCAGATCATGGACAACAAAAGAAGTTTCACCATCAGTGTCTTTAACTTCCATCCTAATTGAGTAAGTGTTTTCTAATGAATATTGATGAGTAGCAATTTTATTTGTAGAAAACTGGGTTTCCCAAACACCATCATTTTCCCAGTCCCAACGAACCTGAAGTTGTTCTGAGGGATCTTCAAGATCATAGGAACCTGATGCATCAAAATTAAATAATGTTGAAGTAGTTCCTATTGTCGGCGATATTGTGAAAATTGCAGTTGGCGGGCTATTTCCGCCTCCCTGAGAAACTTCTACATCAAGGTTTGTAAAATCAGATAGGCCTTCCGTATCACGAACTTCAAGTCTTACAGTATAGGTTCCTGTTACCGGAAATTGATGAGTAGCAATTTTATTTGTTGAAAAATAAGTATCCCAACTTCCATCATTTTCCCAATCCCACCTAACTTGCAACGAGGCTTCAGGATCTTGAATATCATTACTCAATGAAGCATTAAAAGTAAAAACAGTAGAAGTATTTCCGGTTTCGGGGCTATAAGTGAAAATAGCAACCGGTGGTGTATTGCCTCCACTGCTACCAACAAAAACCGTGTGAGTGGTAGAGCCCAACAGGCCTTCAGTGTCCATAACCTGCATTCTTACTGAATAATTGTTTTCGAGAGGAAACTGATGAGTTGCTGTTTTAACTGTTGAAAACTCAGTATCCCATGTTCCATCATCTTCCCAATCCCATCTAACTTTTAGCAAATCTTGAGGATCTTCATTATCATAACTTTGCGAACCGTCAAATAAAAACTGTGTTGATGTTAAGCCGGAATTTGGTGTAACGGCAAATAATGCTGCAGGTGGCGTATTTCCACTAATTTCAGTCACATTAAGGTTTCGGGTAGTAAAATCTACCAGGCCTTGTGAATCCTTAACTTCCATTTTAACGGTATAAGTACCGATTTGTGAAAATTGATGAGTGGCAGTCTTAACTAAAGAATAATCTGTGTCCCAAATTCCATCATTTTCCCAATCCCATCTAACCCGTAAATAGTCACCTGGATCCTCATCATCACTTGACTCAGAAGCATCAAAGCTGAATAATGTTGATACTGAACCATATTCAGGGCTAAAGTTGAAAATTGCAGTTGGAGCAGTATTTCCTCCTGTACCAATGTTATTGACTTCAAAATATTCTGTTTCGAAAGTTGTTGAATTTTCCCAAACCATATAAACCTTCATTTTCGTGGTATGGCTATCGGGAAAATCGTCAGCTGATTTCCATGTAAATGAATTTGTTCCCGGAGGAATATTATGCAAAACCGAACCTTCAATAGTTCCGGCTGTTGTATTTTCGATTGAGGCCGGAGTAATTTCGGTTATCGGACTTTTATATTTAACTGTAAAATCATTATTATAACCATTTGGATCGTTTACAGTGTAATTTATTAAAATACTATTACTTTGAGTACCTGATGGTGTTGATAGAAAAACAACAGGCTGGCTGCTGTTACCACTTGTTGTGAAACTAATTTCATTACTATAAGATGCCCCTGATGAATTTATTGCGTAAGCACGTACGTAATAAGTTGTAAAAGGAAATAATCCTGTAATATTACTAACAAAATCAATGGCCAAAGCACTTGAACCCAAATCGGTACTAAAATTATTTATGGTTGGAGTTGAAGATGTAGACCAACAATGTCCGTATTTTGTTACATCAGATGTGCCGGTATTAATTATTGAACCTGAAATTGAAGCAGTAGTTTCTGTTATTGAGCCGGCAGGCCCGGTAGTTAGAGTAGGAAGATCGTTTTGACCCAATATATAATCAGAATTTATGTAATCGCCATAAATTTTTGAAGAGGAAAAAACCTGCATACCTGATAATTTAGTTGCATTTTCTTCAAAGTTAGAAACATATTTAAATGTCTGATATAAAGTAGGCAGATCAATATTCTGGTTGCCTGATAAAACCCATTCAACCTTTACAAAATAAGTTACCTCAGAGTCGGGAGTAAAATCTTTAAAATTAAATATCAAAGGTGTTCCGCTAAACCATGAATTTAATGGGACATTACCTGAAGAGATGAGATTTTGGGTGGTGTAAATCGGTGTTGTTTCGTTGTTTTTCAAAACAACTGCAAAATATTCACCACCTGCGACTATTCGTTTTAAGCAAAGTTGCAAAGTCCTTAGGGGTGTGTCAAAAAAAGAATTGGCTTTATCGTATAATTTTACTTTAAATATTGAGTAAGTTTCAAACATATCATCAAGTAAAATTTCCATAGCATTATTCTTACCTAATACAAGATGATTTGTAGGAATTGCCACTAAACCATTCTCATTATATGTTCCAAAAATATCAACCCTAATTCCAATCTTACCTTCAATATTCAACATTTCAATTCCGGTTTTAATACGATTATCTGCAATTGCGAAATTGTAAGAAAGTCTGTCGGTTTGAGTTTTAATTATATTGGAAACATTATCAATTTCAATCAGCGGAGTTTCAATGAAAGTATTTTCAAAAGGCAAAAAAGAAAAAGGCCTTAAAAACTGACCATTTAAGGTGTTATCATACGAAAAGCCCAATTCTACAGGTAGATCAAAAAATAATGTATCGGGTTCATACTTAATAACAGGGATAGATGTATCGCCGGGGATTTGTATTTGATCCGAAACCGAAACAAGTTTAATATAAACCGGTGAACTAAGTGCATTTTCAGGTACAATAATATATGATCCTTCAATGTCGGAAGTCGGATCAGATACTATTATGGTTCCACCTCGTGCATCAATTTCGCCTTCACCGGTTTCATAAAGCGGATTTCCGGATGAATCATTATCTATATCTTTTTTTATACACGACAAATTGGCAAATAAAAGAAATGCAAATAATGTTATTAAAAAATTCAGTGAACGGCTATTAGTTTTCATTTTACTGTGAGTCTGTCAGTTTCTGAATATTATTATCATCCAATTTTACAAAGATAATAAATTTAAATGAAATGTTATATATAAGGCATTATTTATAATTTTGTTGCCGAAATGAAAATACAAAGAATAATTATTTTTTTTTAAAAACAAAGACAGGAATTTATTGTTCAATTAAAATGAATGTAATCTTGTCCAAATAATTTATATCAATATGAAAAAAATCAGTACATTTATTATGATGTCTTTACTTTTCGCTTTAATGTTCAACATTAGCATGCAAGCTCAGGAAGAAAAAGACGAAAAAGTTGAAGGTTATGTATTTACAACTATTAAGGAAATGCCATCAACATCTGTCAAAAATCAATATCGATCAGGTACTTGCTGGAGTTTTTCCGGACTTGGAGTAATTGAATCCGATCTCCTTAGAGAGGGAAAAGATCCGGTTGATTTATCAGAAATGTTTGTAGTTAGAAATTGTTATTCCGATAAAGCAAAAAAGTATGTTCGTTTTCACGGAAATTTGAATTTTGGCGGAGGTGGAGGATTTTCCGACGTAATTTACGTTATTGATAATTACGGTATTGTTCCCGAAGATATTTATCAAGGAAAAGAAATTGGTGAAGAAAATCATATTCACGGTGAAATGGATGTGGTTTTAAAAGATTATGCGGATGCTGTTATTAAAAACAAAAACAGAAAAATATCACCTGTTTGGCACAAAGGTTTTAACGGTATTCTTGATGCTTATTTAGGTGATTATCCTGAAACTTTTGTATATGAAGATGTAGAATATACTCCCAAAACCTACGCAGAAAGTCTTGGAATCAATTCGGACGATTATGTTGAACTGACTTCCTACACACATCACCCTTTTTATGAAACATTTATAATGGAAATTCCTGATAATTGGATGTACAGCGAAACCTATAACCTTCCGATAGACGACCTTATGGAAGTTTTCAAAAATGCTATCGAAGAAGGATATCCTATTGCCTGGGGAGCTGACGTCAGTGAAAAGGGTTTCTCCTGGAAAAATGGAGTTGCTATTGTTCCTGAAGAAGTTCTTACTGATCTTAAAGGCACGGAAAAAGAAAAATGGGAAAAACTCACTACCAAGGAAAAGAAAAAATCTTTATATTCTTTTAAAGAAATTGTAAAAGAAAAAGAAATCACACAGGAAATGCGCCAGGAAGCTTTTGATAATTATCAAACTACTGACGACCATGGAATGGTTATTACCGGAATGGCAGAAGATCAGAACGGAAATCTATATTATATGGTAAAAAACTCATGGGGAACCGACGATCATATTTATGACGGATATTTTTATGCCTCTGAACCATTTGTTAAATACAAAACGATGAGTATTATGGTAAATAAAAATGCTATTCCTAAAAAAATTCTTAAAAAATTAGATATTTAATAAAGATAAATAATACCGATAATAAGATCGGACATTCGCAAAAAAGCCTTTGAGTTTATTATAACTCAAAGGCTTTTTTTAATTTATTTTAATAACTACAAAAGTTGATTTTCAATTAATCCGTGTAATTTGTGTAATCTGTGGACAGACTCTAATTACAAACCCAAAGTGGCAACCATAACTGCTTTTATGGTATGCAAACGATTTTCGGCTTCATCAAAAACAAGAGAAGCAGGCGACTCAAAAACATCATCGGTAACTTCCATAGCTTCAATTCCAAATTCCTGGTAAATTTCTTCACCAACTTTTGTGTCACGATTATGGAAAGCCGGAAGACAATGTAAAAACTTAACCTTTGGATTTCCTGTTTTTGCCATCATTTCTTTATTCACCTGATATGGCATCATAATTTTGATTCTTTCGGCCCAAGCTTCTTTTGGTTCACCCATTGAAACCCATACATCAGTTACTAAAAAATCAACGCCTTTTACCGCTTCATCAACATTTTCGGAAACCATAATACTTGCCCCGGTTTCTTTAGCAATTTCCTTACATAGGTCGATTAATTCTTTTGAAGGCAAATATTCTTTTGGTGCAGAAGTTCTGAAATCCATACCCATTTTTGCTGCTCCCACCATCAATGAATTTCCCATATTGTTTCGGCCATCGCCGAGAAAACAAAACGAAACCTGATTTAATGGTTTGTCGCTGTGCTCAATCATTGTTAAAAGATCGGCAAGAATCTGAGTTGGGTGGTATTCGTCAGTCAGGCCGTTCCAAACCGGAACGCCGGCGAATTTTCCAAGTTCTTCAACAATTGCCTGTCCAAAGCCGCGATATTCAATGCCATCATACATTCGACCTATAACACGGGCAGTGTCTTTCATAGTCTCTTTGTTACCGATTTGTGAACCCGAAGGTCCTAAATAAGTAACCTGAGCACCCTGATCGAAGGCTGCAACTTCAAAAGCACATCTTGTTCGTGTGGATGCTTTTTCAAAGATCAATGCAATATTTTTATTCTTTAATTTTTGCTGTTCGGTGCCGGCATATTTTGCTTTTTTTAAATCAGCAGATAAGTCCAACAAGAACTTTATCTCTTTCGGAGAAAAATCCAAAAGTTTCAAAAAATTTCTGTTTCTTAGGTTGTAAGCCATATTATTTTCCTTTCTGTTTTTTTTATTAATAATAAGATATTTTAATCGAAATTAAAAGTAATAATTTTGCCGCAAAAATAAATAATAAACCAAATATTAAGATGTAATCAAGATTTTATTTTCTCAACTGCTTCTAAAAATTCATCAGGTTTTTGAGTTCCAATTAGTAATTTTTTTCCATTTGTAAACTCAAATTGCATTCCTATATTCCCTTTGACATTATATGCTTTTCCAACTTTTCTACCTCCAAATCTTATTCCCCAACCACCATATTCTTTTAGTGGATTATATTTCCTGATTTCAAAACTTTTGATTTCCCCAATCTTAATACGCTTAAATTTAATAATAAATGGAAAAAACCTAACATATATCCCATCTCTTTTTACTAATGTTTGTAATCGTAAATTAACAAATAACAAAACAATTATTAGAGGGATTAAACCGTAAAACCAAAGTGCCTGATTTGAAACAGGATTGTTTCCAAAAGGAATTTCAAAAAATATTTGTTGTATTATTCCCCAAAGGGATATTCCTACTATTATTAATACAATCAACCATAACCAGATTTGTGTAAATTTTTGAGTTTCTTTGAAAATAACAGTTTCCATGGTGTAAATTTTTATCTTCGATATCTTTAGAGGGTATAAATATACAAATTTTCATCTTTGAGAAAAGTTTTTTTCAATAAAATTTTATGAAGAAATCGGATTAGACTAATTCATTTTCAAACTCTTTTTCAAGAAAAGTTTTTATTTTCGATGGTTCAATTTTTGGTATTAAAATTCCGGCCTTTGAAAATGAAATTTTTCCGTTTTGCTCAGAAACAACAATTGCTATCGCATCTGATTGTTCGGTAATTCCAACTGCTGCTCTGTGCCGTAAGCCCAGATTATCAGGTAATTTTTGATTACTCGAAACAGGTAGAATGCAACGAGCCGCTTTTATTCGATTTTCGAGAATTATTACAGCTCCATCGTGTAATGGGCTGTTTTTAAAGAAAATATTTTCAAGAAGCAGGTTGGAAATTTTCGCATCCAAAATATCACCTGTTTCCGTAAATTGTTTTAATTCATTTAATCGGGCAATAACAATCAACGCACCGGTTTTTGAATCTGCCATTTTTTGACAGGCAAGTGTTATTCCATCAACGTTCAATTCAGGCAATTCACTCGAATGCATTCTCCAAAATAAAAAATGCCGGCGATATTTCTGAATAAACTTCGGTGTTCCGAGGTATAATAAAAATTTACGGATTTCAGGTTGAAAAACAACAATTAAAGCTATAAAACCCACACTGATAAAAGCCCCGAGAATTTGGCTGAGCAATTCCATATCAAGTGCATCAACAATTTTCCATATCAGGAAAACTGCTATTATTCCGAAAAAAATATTTATTGCAACAGTTCCTTTCAGAATATTATATAATTCAAACAATAAAAACGCTACCAGCAAAATATCAATTACGTCGAGAAGACGAATACCTAAAAATGCGATTGTAAATAATTCAATCATAATAAAAAATTATCACACAAATTTAATATAATTCATAAACACACAAATTTTAATTCATTTATTTTAAATGCAAATATTTTAGCCTGCATATTCATTAATTGTCATATTTGCAAGATTAAAATCATATTTTTATGATAATATCAATATTATAAGCTTTCCTGAATATAGTCAACCTTATTAGCTTGAAAAAAATATTACCGTTTGTGATTTGCTACAATTTTTTGATGAATTTTGAGAGTAAGTGACCACTAATGCACACAATAAGAATTCTTATTATTCAAATGTTCACAAAGCTCAATAACCTCAACCGCTTCTTTTACATCATGTACACGTAAAATTTTTGCACCATTCAAAACAGCAATTGTATTCAAAACAGTTGTTCCATTTAAAGCGTTTTTTGGTGTAGTTCCTAAAACTTTATTTATCATCGACTTTCGGGAAACTCCTGCAAGAACCGGAAATCCGAGATTTGAAAATACTTTAAGATTATTTAAAATTTCGTAATTATTTTCAAGTGTTTTTCCAAATCCAAAACCGGGATCAAGAATAATTTGAGAAAATCCAAGTTTTTCCAATTTATTTATTTGGTCAATAAAAAACTGTTCGATTTCAAAAACAACATTTTTGTATTTTGGATCATCTTGCATATTTTGAGGCGTTCCCTGAATATGCATCAAAACATAAGGAACCTGTAATGACGCAATCGTTTCAAACATTTTATCATCCATAGTTCCACCCGAAATATCATTAATCATTTTGGCACCTGTTTCAATAACTTTATCAGCAATTTTTGCACGAAATGTATCAATAGAAAAAACAGCATTCGGGAAAACTTTTATCAATTCAGGTAAAACCATCAATAGTCGATCAAATTCTTCATCTTCGGAAATAAATTTAGCTCCAGGTCTTGTAGAAACAGCACCTATATCAATAATTTTTGCTCCTTCGTCTAACATTTTCCCTGTCTGTTTTATCAAATCCTCAATAGTATTATAATGGTTTCCATCGAAAAATGAATCCGGGCTTAAATTTAAAATCCCCATAATAACAGGTTTATACAGATTCAAACTTGTGTCAATAAAATTTACGCTTTGATTTGAAGAAAAAATCTTACTTTTATC
This sequence comes from uncultured Bacteroidales bacterium, assembly GCA_964462015.1. Lineage (GTDB taxonomy): Bacteria > Bacteroidota > Bacteroidia > Bacteroidales > JAEINX01 > JAEINX01. The sequence continues at coordinate 18,888 of CAYWXI010000027.1, forward strand.
GCTTGATTTATTTAAATTCACATGTAGCTCTTTATTCATAATTAATTTGCTAAAATACTATAAATGATTAACAATACAAGCAAACAATTTGAATCGATTATTATTGAATGTAAAAAAGTTTTCGTTTCAAAAATGAAAGATTACGGCATTGCCTGGCGAATTCTCCGCACTTCATCTTTAACCGATCAAATATATATTAAAGCCAATAGAATAAGAAGTATTGATACAAAAGGCATAAAAAAAATTAACGAGGGAATCAGGCCGGAATTTATCGGAATTATTAATTATTCGGTAATGGCGTTGATACAACTTGAATTAGGAGTTTTGGAAAGCCCTGATGATAATTGTAAAAAGATTGAAGAACTTTTTGACAAATATCTTTATGAGGCAAAAGATCTTATGGAAGACAAAAATCATGACTATGGTGAAGCATGGCGAAACATGAGAATAAGCTCCTTAACCGATATTATCCTAATGAAACTGATGCGAATCAAACAAATTGAAGATAACGAAGGAAAAACTTTTGTTTCGGAAGGACTGGATGCAAATTATTTTGATATAATTAATTATGCTGTTTTTGCATTAATAAAATTGGGGGAAAATAAAGATTTGGTTCAGAAATAAATTAACAATGAATCGATATCACATTTCCCTAGTTGTTAGATATAAATATCATTTTTAAAATATAATCGTTTAAAATTATTGATCTTGTTATATGCCAGCATTTAGATTTTATTAACAAAATTATATAAAACCTTTAAAACAATTTATAAAAATTTTAGTTAAAGGTTTTCTAGTATAATGAAAAACAAAAAACAATAAAACGTATAATGAAATTTCTAAAAGAATTTAGCAGGTATTTTGTCGGATTGGTTTTTATTTTTTCCGGATTTGTCAAAGGAGTTGATCCACTAGGAACAACTTATAAAATTGAAGATTACTTAATTGCTTATGAAATGGATTGGGCTATTCCTTTTGCCCTTTATTTATCGATAATTTTGGTAACAGTTGAATTTCTTCTTGGTATTGCAATATTTTTCAGGCTCTGGATGAAATTTTCATCAATATTGCTTCTTTTGATGATGGTATTCTTCACAATATTAACCTTTTTTGATGCCATTTATAATCCTGTTCCCGATTGTGGTTGTTTCGGTGATGCCATAACTCTGACAAACTGGGAAACATTTTATAAAAACTTAGTTCTAATGGTTTTTGTTTTAATTATTTTTCAATCAAGATCTAAGTATAAACAAAGACTTTCAAAATTACAGCACTATTTAATCCTTCTGATTTTTGGTATTTGTTTTATCTTCTTTTCCATATACAATTACAAACATTTGCCAATTATTGACTTCATGGATTGGAAAACCGGAAACGATATGATCCCCGATAATCAGGGTGAGGAAAAAATTTATCTGACTTATGTTAATAAAAACACTGGAGAAGAAAAAGAATATCTTTCGCCAAATTATCCATGGCAGGATTCCGTCTGGATGTCGCAATGGGAGTTTAAAAGCCAACGCATTGACGATTCCGACGTAGTTAGATCGCATGAACTTGCAATTGAGAATGAATTCGGGGAAGATGTAACCAATAATTATATAACCAACCCGGATCTTCAATTTCTTTTTATTGCCTATGATTTATCAAAAACCAAAAAGAAAGCATTTGAAAAAGTAGCGGATTTTGCTAAGAAAGCTGACTATGATGGCTACTCTTTTATCGTTCTTACTTCGGATATCCCCGAACAAGTAAGACAGTTTAAATATGACATGAATTTGGATATGGAATTCTTCAATTCAGATGATATAGTATTAAAAACTATGGTCAGAGCCAATCCCGGACTTATACTTTTAAGAGATGGTGTGGTTCTTGATAAATGGCATTATAACGATTTGCCTGATTATGCGGAAGTTATTAATTTGTACCTAAAATCGGAATAATAAAACTATTATAAATATGTTTCTCAATGATAAAATAAGGTGATAACAAATCGAAAAACATATTATTAATTCATAAAAACAAAATGCTCAAATTTATCATAAGACGATTATTTTACGGATTATTGGTTTTATTTGGCGTGATCACAATTGTTTTCTTATTATTTAATGTACTTCCGGGCGATCCTGCTCGTATGATGCTTGGACAAAGAGCAGATATTTCATCAATTGAGGCGATTAACAAAGACCTGGGTCTGGACAAATCTCTTAGCACTCAATATTTTGGTTTCCTAAACGACCTTTCTCCTATTTCTTTTCACAATACATCTGATTTTGAGAGTTATTTGTATCTTGATAGTTTAAAATATTTCCCAAACATCAGACTAATTTCCTTTTCAAACGATTATTCATTAGTATTAAAGAAGCCATATTTACGAAGGTCATATCAATCGAAACGAAAAGTATCAGAAATTTTATTTGATGCTTTTCCAAAAACAGCTTTACTTGCCTCAGTCTCTATATTATTTGCATTAATAGTCGGAATGATAATAGGGATAGTTTGTGCTGTGAAACGAAACGCATTTTTTAATAAGATTGCTCTTGTATTTTCTGTTCTCGGCATGTCATTGCCTTCATTTTTTGCTGCAATTTTGAACGCCTGGATTTTTGCTTTCGTTTTAGTAGAATTCACCGGATTGAACATGTTTGGAAGTTTATATTCGGTCGATGATTTTGGTAGGGGTGAATATCTGGACCTGAAAAATTTAATTTTACCTGCTTTAACTCTCGGTATTCGTCCTTTGGCAATTGTTGTTGAACTTACCCGAAGTTCGATGCTTGAGGTTCTTTCTCAGGATTATATACGAACAGCAAAAGCTAAAGGCTTAAGTTTTTATAGAATTGTTTTTAAACATGCATTAAAAAATGCCCTAAATCCTGTTATTACAGCCGTTTCCGGATGGTTTGCTTCATTAATGGCCGGAGCCGTTTTTGTAGAGTATGTTTTTGATTGGAAAGGAGTGGGAGTAGTGATTGTCGATTCTCTCGAAAAATACGATTTACCTGTTATTATGGGAGCAGTTTTGTTTATTTCAGTTATTTTAGTAATAATCAATATTTTGGTCGATGTAATTTATGGATTACTTGATCCGAGAGTCAGGCTTACTTAAGTACTACTTTCAGAAAAACCCATATAATGCGTGGTTTTGAGTTTGAATTCCATCTCTCAATTTCTTCGCCTCTCCGTCTCTTCTTCTTTCCATTACTCCATCACTCCATTACTCCATACATTTCGTCTCGATTTTCAACTGTTTTTTGGCTCAGAATATTTCTAAAATTAGTTACAATATATAATAACATATATTTTAAAAAGTAAAAGTAATTACAAATCAATTTACTAAGAATATTAGATGATTTCTCAAAAAAAGAAAAAATATTTTGTTTTCAATTAATTATATTTGTAATTTTGCACCCCAAAAAAAATAAATTATAGAAGTAACAAGTATGTATTTAACATCTGAAGTAAAAAAAGATCTTTTTAAAGATTATGGAAAATCCGAATTCGATACCGGATCATCAGAAGGTCAAATTGCCCTTTTCACCTACAGAATCAAGCATTTAACTGGGCACTTAAAAGAAAATAAAAAAGATTTTGCTACTGAACGTTCATTAGTTTTATTAGTAGGAAAAAGAAGAAAATTGCTCGATTATTTAAAAAACACTGAAATTGAAAGATACAGAGCAATTATCAAAAAGTTAGGAATTAGAAAATAATTTCTTAAAACCACTAATAAAGGCAATGCAGATTGCCTTTTTTTATCTTAATGTCACTGGTATTTTTCCATTATGAAAAATCAGTGTTATTCTTACTTATCAGAGAAGAATTATTACATAAAACAAAAAAATTATGTCAATTAAAAGTATATCAAAATCCTTTGATTTAGGAGATGGTAGAAATATTTCTATTGAAACCGGAAAATTAGCTAAGCAAGCTGATGGTTCAGTAGTTGTAAAAATGGGAAACACAATGTTGCTGGCAACAGTTGTCTCAAATAAGGAAGCCAGAGAAGACGTTGATTTCTTGCCTCTTTCTGTTGAATATAGAGAAAAATATTCAGCCGCAGGGAAATTTCCAGGTGGATTTTTCAAACGTGAAGCCCGGCCTTCGGAACATGAAATTTTAATCTCCCGTTTGGTTGACAGAGCCTTACGGCCTTTGTTTCCTGATGATTATCATGCGGAAACTCAAATGGTTATAAGTTTGATTTCTGCCGATAAAGATGTATCCTCCGATGCGCTTGCCGCACTTGCTGCGTCTGCAGCTTTAATGGTTTCAGATATTCCTTTTAAAGGGCCGATTTCTGAAGCCCGTGTTGCAAGAATCGATGGAGAATTAAAAGTTAATCCATCAATTTCGGAATTAGAAAAGGCTGATTTAGACCTTATGGTTGCTGCATCAATCGATAATATTATGATGGTTGAAGGCGAAATGAAAGAAATCTCGGAAGAAGTAATGTTAGAGGCATTTAAAATCGCTCACGATGCTATCAAAATTCAATGTAAAGTTCAACTTGAACTTGCCGAATTAGTTGAGAAGGCAAAACAAAAACGCGAATACTGCCACGAAGAAAATGATGAAGATTTAAAAGCAGCTATTGAAAAAGCTACTTATGATAAATGTTATGAAGTTGCAAATTCTTCAATAGCTGATAAACATTTGAGATCCGAGTCCTTCAGTAAAATCAAGGAAGAATTCCTTGAAACATTAGATGAAGATGAACAAAAAGAAAAAGCTTCGCTCGTAAGCAAATATTTTCACGATGTTGAGAAAAAAGCGGTGAGAGATGTTGTTTTAAATGAAAGAATCAGATTAGACGGCCGAAAACTTGATGAAATTCGTCCGATTTGGTGCGAGGTTGATTATCTTCCTGCTGCTCACGGATCAGCAATTTTTACAAGAGGAGAAACTCAATCACTTGTAACCGTAACACTCGGAACAAAACTTGACGAGCAAACAATTGATGGAGTAACTGTGGAGGGTAAGAACAATTTCTTATTACACTATAATTTCCCTTCTTTTTCAACAGGAGAGGCAAGACCGATGCGAGGAACAAGTCGCAGGGAAGTTGGCCATGGAAATTTAGCTATGAGAGCACTAAAACAAGTTATCCCAAACAACGATGAAAATCCTTATACAATCAGGATTGTTTCAGATATTCTCGAGTCAAACGGATCTTCCTCAATGGCTTCGGTTTGTGGTGGAACTCTTTCATTAATGGATGCCGGTGTTAAAATCAAAAAACCGGTTTCAGGTATTGCAATGGGTTTGATAACAGATACAAAAACCGGAAAATACGCTATTCTTTCCGATATTCTTGGTGATGAAGATCACCTTGGTGATATGGATTTTAAAGTCACAGGAACAAAAGACGGAATAACCGCATGTCAGATGGATATTAAAGTTGATGGTCTTTCGCATGAAATATTAAGCGAAGCATTAGAACAAGCAAAACAAGGGCGTCTTCATATTCTTGGTGAAATGGAAAAAACCATTACTGAACCTCGTGAAGATTACAAACCTCATGTTCCAAGAATCGAAAAAATGATTATTGAAAAAGAATTTATTGGTGCAATTATCGGCCCGGGCGGAAAAATAATCCAGGAAATTCAAAAAGAAACAAATTCAACTATCGTTATTGAAGAAATCGACGAAAAAGGTTATATCGACATAGTTGCTGTTGACAAAGCTTCAATTGACGCTGCAATTGCCTGGATTAAAGGTATTGTTGCCGTTCCCGAAGTCGGAAAAGTATATGATGGTACTGTAAAAAACATCACACAATTTGGTGCTTTCATTGAAGTTCTTCCCGGAAAAGACGGCTTGCTTCATATTTCTGAAATTGATTGGCAAAAAACCCAAAATGTTTCTGATGTACTTAAAGAAGGTCAAAAACTTGAAGTTAAGATTATTGGTGTTGATGAAAGAAGCGGAAAAATTAAACTTTCACGAAAAGTTTTACTTCCACGGCCACCAAGAAGAAATAATTAAACTTTTATGTAACTAAAATATTTTATTATCGTAAACCTACTTGCTGAAAAAATAAGAAAAATAATATTATGAGGCAATTAAAGATAACTAAACAAGTTACAAATAGAGAAACAGCTTCTCTTGACAAGTATCTTCAGGAAATCGGTAAAGTTGAGCTTATTACTGCCGACGAAGAAGTTGCTTTAGCCCAGAGAATTCATCAGGGCGATAAACTTGCTTTAGAAAAACTCACAAAATCTAACCTTCGTTTTGTTGTTTCGGTATCTAAACAATATCAAAATCAAGGTTTAAGCCTTCCTGATTTAATTAATGAAGGAAATCTTGGATTAATAAAAGCTGCACAAAGATTCGATGAAACAAGAGGTTTTAAATTTATCTCCTATGCAGTTTGGTGGATTCGCCAATCAATTTTGCAAGCATTAGCAGAGCAATCACGAATTGTTCGCCTGCCTTTGAATAAAATTGGTGCAATAAATAAGATAAATAAAGCTTATGCCAAACTCGAACAAAAATTTGAGAGAGAACCTAATTCGGAAGAAATTGCAGGCTTGCTTGAAGTAACTGAAAATGAAGTTAAAGAATCTATGAAAAATGCCGGACGGCACGTTTCAATGGATGCTCCTTTGGTACAGGACGAAGACAATAATATGTACGACGTACTTAAAAGTGAAGAAGTAATTACACCTGAAGCCGAATTATTATACGATTCATTAAGAAAAGAAATTGATCGGGCCGTTTCAACTCTCACAAGACGTGAATCTGATGTCGTCAGATTATATTTCGGTTTAGAGGGAAAACACCCAATGACACTCGAAGAAATCGGAGAAAGATTTGACCTGACCCGTGAAAGAGTTCGTCAGATTAAAGAAAAAGCTATCAGAAGATTAAAGCATACTTCGAGAAGTAAAATTCTTAAATCGTATTTGGGATAGATTTCTATTCAAGAAAATATTAATTTTGAGCGGGCAATCAAGCCCGCTTTTTTTTATTTTATTGACATGAAGAAAAAAATCGAAGAAAAAAATAAATCCCTATTATTAGCACCATCTATGCTATCCGCTGATTTTTCAAACTTACAAGCGGACATTGAAATGATCAACAATAGTCAGGCCGACTGGTTTCACCTCGATATAATGGATGGTGTTTTTGTTCCAAACATCACATTTGGTTTTGCAATTATCAAACAAATTAAAAAGTATGCTAAAAAGCCTCTTGACGTCCATCTTATGATTATTGATCCCGACAGATATATCAAAGAATTTGTCGAGGCCGGTGCCGATTTGATCAGTGTCCATTTCGAAGCTTGTACACATCTTCATCGAAGCATACAACTAATTAAATCGCATGGAGTTAAAGCTGGTGTTGCAATTAATCCGCATACAAATGTCTATCAGCTTGTAGATATTATTTCAGATATTGATTTTGTTTTAATTATGTCGGTAAATCCTGGCTTTGGAGGACAGAAATTTATTGAAAATACTTATGATAAAATAATTCAATTACGAAATTTAATTGAAGCAAAAAAATCCTCTGCCTTAATCGAAGTTGATGGAGGCGTTAACTTAGAAAATGCAAAGAAATTATACGACTGCGGAGCAAATGTTCTTGTTGCCGGCAACTCTGTATTTTCATCTCAAAATGCTGTAAAAATTATTTCAGAAATAAAAAATATTAGTATATAATAATACAAAATTTCATTATATTTGCGACCTCAAAAAACATAAAACATTATATGAGCATAGATATTCAAAGCTTAAAACCCGGAAGATTGTGGTATTATTTTTCAGAAATATTGAAAATTCCACGCCCCTCAAAGAAAGAAGAAAAAATTGCAGAATACATTCTTAATCTCGGAAAACAACTTGGTTTAGAGACGTTAAAAGACGATGTCGGAAATATATTAATTAGGAAACCTGCAACAAAAGGTAAAGAAGAAGTAAAATCTGTTGTGCTTCAAAGTCATTTGGATATGGTTTGCGAAAAAAACACTGATACTGTCTTTAATTTTGAAAAAGATCCGATTGAAACTTATATTGATAAGGGATGGATCAAAGCAAAACGTACAACCTTAGGTGCTGATGATGGAATTGGAGTTGCAGCACAATTAGCTATTCTTGAGGCTAATGACATTCCACATGGACCAATCGAATGCCTTTTTACAATTGATGAAGAATCGGGTATGACAGGTGCATTCGGTTTAAAAAAAGGTTTCCTTAAAAGCAATATTTTGATAAATCTTGATTCGGAAGACGAAGGTGAATTATTTATTGGATGTGCAGGAGGTAGAGACACAACAGCTAAACTTGTGTATAAAAATGAAAATGTTCCGGAATATTCAGCAGCATTTAAAATTTTCATAAATGGACTAAAAGGCGGACATTCAGGTGATGAAATAAACAAAGGATTAGGAAATGCCAATAAAATCCTTAACCGGCTGCTTTGGAATGCAAATAATAATTTTGATTTAAGGATAAATGTTTTTTGGGGTGGAAATTTAAGAAATGCAATAGCAAGAGAAGCTTATGCAAACATTACAATACCCGAGAAAGACAAAAAAGAGTTTATCACATTAATTCAATATCTTTCAAATCAGATAAAGAAAGAATTTAAAATTGCCGATCATGGTCTTTGTATAAAGATTGAGAAAATTGATGTACCTGACTTTGTTATTGATAAAATATCTCAGGAAAAACTATTAAATGCAACTTATGCATGTCCACATGGAGTGATAGCTATGTCGGCTGAAATCCCAAATTTCGTTGAAACCTCAACAAATCTTGCTTCGGTGAAAACTTCTAATGGAATCGTTGAATTTATCACTAACCAGCGAAGTTCGGTCGAGTCGGCTAAAGATAATGCATGTTCGATGGTAGCAAGTGTTTTTAAATTAGCCGGAGCAGAAGTAATTCAAACTGGTGGTTACCCCGGATGGATGCCTGATCCAAATTCCGAAATTTTAACAATCACAAAAGCATCATACAAACGATTGTTTTTTAACGAAGCAAAAGTTTTAGCTATTCATGCGGGACTTGAATGCGGACTTTTCAAATCCGTGTATCCAACAATGGATATGATCTCATTCGGCCCCACAATAAAAGGAGCTCACTCTCCCGATGAACGCCTGGATATAAATACAGTAAGAAAATTCTGGGAATTAACTCTCGATGTATTAGATAATATTCCGGAATAGAATTTTTTATTAAAAACCTGATTCCAAATTATTTCAATCTTCAAATATAATTTAAGAAAGATTGAAAATAAGATATAATTAATCGGCAAAATTCAGGACTGAGATTTTGAAATAACAAAACTTATCCAAACATAAAAACAACAATCAAATCTTTCAACAAATCTACTCATTTATTAACACTTTTACCTTCTATTAATAAATTCTTTTATTTTCGCTTTTCAATAAATAAATCAAAATTATGAGTGGATTTTTTGGTAGTATTTCTAAAGAGGATTGTGTAACTGATGTTTATTACGGTACTGATTACCATTCTCACCTCGGTACAAAAAGAGCCGGAATGGTTATCTTTTCAAAAGAAAAGGGATTTCAACGGGAAATTCATAATCTTGAGAATAGTTATTTCAGAAATAAATTTGAAAATACAACATTAAAATTTTCGGGAAAAAGTGGGATCGGCATCATCAGTGATACCGAAGCACAACCTATTCTGGTAACTTCACATTTGGGACAATTTGCTGTTGCTACAGTAAGCAAGATCGTGAATATTGATGAATTGGAAGAACGTTTCATGAAACAGCGTCGAACCTTTTCGGAAAGAAGTCAGGGTGCAGTCAATCCAACAGAATTAGTGGCCATGCTGATAGCTGAAGGAGAAGATTTTACTTCGGGAATTCAAAATGTTTACGATCGTATTAAAGGATCTTGCTCAATATTGATCTTAGCTGATAATTGTTTAATTGCTGCCCGTGATAAACTTGGAAGAACACCAATTATAATAGGAAAAAAAGAAGATGCATTTGCAGCAACTTTTGAAACATGTTCATTTCCAAATCTCGGTTATGAAATTGAAAAATATTTAGGCCCTGGAGAAATTGTCAGAATAACTGCCGATGGATTTGAACAATTGCGAAAACCTAATAAAAAAATGCAAATATGTTCATTTCTTTGGGTTTACTATGGATATCCACCTTCGTTTTATGAAGGTATTAATGTTGATGAATGTCGTTATCGGTGTGGTGCCAAACTTGCAAAAGATGATGACATAAATGTTGATTTTGCTGCCGGTATTCCCGATTCCGGTATTGGCCATGCAATGGGATACAGCAACGAAAAACATGTACCTCTAAAGCGTCCTTACTCAAAATACACACCAACCTGGCCTCGTAGTTTTATGCCTCAAAATCAAAGCATGCGTAATCTGGTTGCTAAAATGAAGCTACTTCCAAATAATTCGGTAATAAAAGATAATATAGGTGTTTTTCTTGATGACTCAATAGTTCGTGGCACGCAGTTAAAAGACAATGTCCGCGACCTGCATAAAGCCGGTATCAAAGAAGTTCACATGCGTATTGCCTGTCCTCCTCTTACCTTCCCATGCGAATTTCTCAACTTCAGCCGGTCAAGATCCAACCTTGATCTTGCAACGCATAAAGCTGTTAAACAGCTTGAAGGAAAAGAGAATACCGATATGAAAGATTATTCTGATAGTAGCAATGAAAAATATCATGCTATGGTAGAACGTATCAGGAAGAATCTTGACCTTACGTCATTACAATTTCAAAAGCTTGATGATCTGGTAAAAGCTATCGGACTACCAAAAGAGAAACTTTGCACTCATTGCTGGGATGGTTCGGGGTATTTTTAAACGAATGTAAGAGTTTTTAAACTCCTACAAACCAACATTAAAACCTATTCTGAAAATTGGATTTGAATAAAGTGAATTAATATCTTCATTCAAATTCCATAAAATCAAAATATTAACTCCTACTCTTTGACTGATCCATTGAGTATAACCTCCACCAACAAGAACATTTGTTACCGTAATATTCTCTTTATAGCTAGATGGCCAATAGTATGCATCATAATTCAGAACCTCAACTTCCGAGTGAGCGAAAAAATCCTTATAAATATAATATCTTGCAAAAATCCGCCCTCCATATATGTTTGTTGAATAATCGGGATTAAATCTTGAATCTTTGTAATATTGATAAGTAAATCCAAGTCCGGCTAAAAGTTTATCGGTTATTTTGTAACCTAGAAGTGGTGAAATTTCTATTAAGGTAATTGTTCCAAACTGAAGCCCGAGATTTCCACCAAGAAAAACCCTGTCTTTAAAACTCTCTTTACTCTCCTTATTCTGTTGGGCGAATGTATTTAACGAAACTAATAGTGAGATAATGATCACCGGTATTATTCTAAACAAAAGTCTTTTTTTCATGTTCAATGTTTTTATAATTGGGTAAAAATAATAAAAATTTTTCTGATGCATTAGCATAAAAGACCATCATATTCAACAAACAAAATTCAAACTACTTTGTTATTATTTTAAAATTTATGTATAACTTTACGATCTTGATGTAAAGCAATATCAAGATAAGAAATTTAGAAAGTGAATATCAAAGCATTATTACAGAAAAAAGGATTTTTAACAATTATAATTGTACTTATCCAATTATCAACTTCCGGATTGATGAATCCGGGGAATCAAATCGAATCTGATATTTGGAAAGCAACCATCATTGAAGATTTTGACAGTGGGGTAATAAATCTGAAATCCTATCCGGGTGAAGATGAAGACCCCATGGATTGGGAACTCAATTCGGAAATTACTTATCAAAATTCACCATGGTCACTAAAATTGTATGGAAATACATGGAAACTACAAGACATTCAACCGGTAGTTATTGATTCAGGTGATGTTTGGCAGGTTTCTGCTTACATAGCAACGAAAGCCGAAATTCAGGGATTTGGAATAATGGATTCTGCAAACGTTCTTTTCTATTCATTTGCAGGTACGGAAGAATTGGATATTGATGAATGGGCACCTGTTTATCAGGGATGTTTCCCTGAAGACCAATGGAATGAATATCAACTTCCGGTTGCAGACGATTGGCTCGCTTATTTTGATTATCTACCGAAAATAACCTCCCTGGTTTATATCAATGATAAAGATGAGTCTTCACAAGGTGTAGTTTATTTTGATTATATTGTTAATTTCACTAATGATCTGCCCTGTGTTCCCGAAGTATCGATTGATTACTCTACCGGAAGTGTTTTTACCGACGGAGGCGGAAACAAATTTGTTGATGTTCAATTTTTCGGTGAAGTAGTTGACCCTGATAGCGATGAACATGATTTCTTTTGGAATTTCGGAGATGATTCAACAAGCCTGGAACAAAACCCACTGCATACATTTTTAGTCACTGATGATCATCCCTACAAGGTTTTACTTGAAGTTGTTGATTCTACAAATATGTGGGGACAGGCTAGTTGCAGCATAGAAGTCGATCCCGGGAGCAGTTCCTTTCCAATTATAGTAAATTTTGTTGGCGATATAATGTTAGCCCGAAAATACGAATACAATGGCGGAATTATTCCCACACAAGGAGTTGAAGCAATATTTGAACCAATTAAGCCATATCTCGGTGAAGCTGCTGATATCACAATTGCCAATCTCGAATGCCCTTTAACTACTCATTATTGGCATCATCCTACAAAACCATATTATTTTAAAGGTTCACCGGCTAATGTCAAGGGTTTAACCTATGCCGGAATAGATATCGTTACACTCGCAAACAATCATATTTTGGATTATTTGTTGCCCGGAATGCAGGAAACCCAATCTGTTTTGGAAGAAAATGATATTATTTATTCAGGTGCAGGTGCTTATTCCTATGAAGCTTATCTTCCGGCTTTTTATTCAAAATCAGGAGTAACTTTTGCAATTCTGGGTTCAAGTGACCGGACCGGACAATATAATAATTATCAGCCTTATTTGAATGCCGGCTACAACAAACCCGGCTTTGCCAACCTGACTGAATATTACATCAAAAAGCAAATAAACGAAGTAAAGGACATTTCAGATTTAGTGGTGATGGAATTGCATACCGGAGGTGAATATTCAATAAATAAGGATAATAATGATAATACAAACTTGCCTTTTGCTGATGACTGTAACGAAGATGAAGACTACTTTCCCCTTTTAGTTGCACCCGATAGATGGAGCAAGGAAATCAGGTATTTTGCCATCGACAATGGTGCGGATTTGGTAATTTGCCATCATCCTCATATTATTCACGGGGTGGAACTTTATAACGGTAAATTGATCGCCCATTCCCTGGGAAATTTTGCCTTCGATCTTGATTATCCGGAAACTTACCCTTCGATGATCTTAAATACCAAAGTCAACGAAACAGGATTTTATGAATTTACAATAACCCCGGTTTATATCGATGATTATATTCCCCAAAGGGCAGAAGGAGGTTTAGGCTTACATATATTAGATTACATAGCCCAACTCTCAAAGGATCTGAATACATATCTCAAAGTTGACAAAGAAAATTGTATTGCACAAGTTATTATGGATACTTTGAATATGACTACTTACGAAACGGAATATATTGTTGAACTTCCTCTTGAAGAAACAGGCGGTTATTGGGTAACACCCCCATATTCTCTCAACAAAGAAGGTAGCATCTCTTCGATCAACAATATTCAGCCACCAGGCAATTACGAATTCCGTTTGGGGAGAGAAAAAATTTGGTTCGGAAATATGGAGGATGAAGGCTGTACTTTGTGGAATTTAAACAGCAACGATGAAAATTATTGCGATACGGTTGCTTTTGAAGGTGAACGCTCTATCCAACATAGGAGAGATGCCGGCACTTCCTCTAATATTGTAACAAATTTTGAGGAAAGAATAATCTGCCGTTCTGATATTATAAATTATTCGCTCTGTGGTTTTATAAAAACTCTTAATGGTGCAAATGTTACCATTGAAATTAAATATTATGAAAACCGTATTAGTGGTTATCCTCTCGGTGAAGAAAATATTGGCGTGTCGGTAAATGGTGATACCCCCTGGACTTTTTATCATAAAGAATTAACTATTCCGGGCGGAACGGAATTTTTTGATATTCGTTTAAACAGTAATGTTCCTAATTCGGGTACAGCATTTTCATGGTTCGATAATGTAAGTCTTGTTAGTTGGGATAATTGGGGGGAATATGATATTTCACAGGCAATACCTATTCCTAACGATTACTATTTTATTCAGGTCAAATCACAGCAAAATTTGGATGAAGTTGTCTTAAATTATTCCGAGACGGTTTTTGATCTTCCTGCAACTACAGCTCAAACCTGTTCATTGATTGATGGTTATCAATTTGTTTCCTCAAGAATAATTCCCGAAAACCCGGATATGCAAATTATTTGTACGGACATATTAGACAACCTCAATTTTATCAGAAATACAGCAGGTTCAATGTTGCAAAAAATCGGGCCAAACTGGGTAAACAGTATTGGTGATTGGATTACAAGCGAGGGTTATCTGTTCAGAATGAATAATGCCGATGAATTAACTATTAATGGTGAAGAAATTAATGCGCAGACTCCTGTAAATTTAGTTTACGGTTATCAATTGATAAGTTATTTGCCGGAGCAACCAATTAATACAAGCGATGTTTTTGCGAATGTTCTGGGAAATCTGGATTTTGTCAGAAACACATCAGGTTCAATGTTTAGAAAAATTGGCCCTGTTTGGGTAAATGGGATTGGAAATATGAATCCCGGCGAAGGCTACCTTGTTAAAATGAACGCAGAGGATGTGTTAATTTATCCTGAAGAAACAAAAACTACGCTTGCTGAAAATAATGTAAAACCAAAACATTTTAATATTAAAAATGCAAATCCTTACGATCCTGTCTGGACAATTTATTTTGAAAAAGAAACATTGGAACAAGGTGGTGAAATTGCAATTTATGATGGAGGAGACATTGTTGGTGCAGGAATTGTAGTTTCCGATAATATTTTTGAAAATGCTATTCCTGTTTTCAGCAATCTTTATAAAGCCGGAAACAAACCTGTAATTAAAGTTTGGGATAAAAGTGAGAGCGTAGAATATATTTTAAGTAATTACACATTTTCAAACCCTTATGGTAATGCATGGATTGAAGATATTTTCCCGTCAGAAGATGGTGAGTATAGTTTACTGCATTTTTCAACAACAGGAATACCCAATGATAATTCAATTAATCCGTCTTTTACCATTTACCCAAATCCATCCGAAGGAATATTTAATATCACAATCGAAGGAGTGAGTGGAACAGTTCAAATTAAAGTGCTTGATGTTCATGTTAATGATTATCATTTCTTTGAAATTAAAGGAACAAATAATATAATAAACGAAAGACTTGAATTAAAAGAATTAGCTACCGGAGTTTATTTTATACGCTTTAGCGGAAAGGGCTTTAGCGAGGTTAGGAAAATTGTGATTCAATAAGAAAACAATCCTTAACGGATTTTAAAAACCTATAAAGCTAAGATTACTTCTTAATCTCCTTATATTATGTGAGTAAACCCTAATAAAAAGTTATTTTTTTATAAAAACGGCTGAGCCGTTAACGAAAATAAGTGACTTTTTTCTTATTTTGGGAAAGGATTTGGGTATAAAAACTATGTGCATATTTATACCAGGATTTAATTGTTTAACCGTAAACTTTTTTAGGAAGAGACATGGGCAAGTGCTTCAATACTTAATTCTTTTGAGTTTTTCTTCTAACCATCAGCCAGTTCACCCCCTATTATTTGTAAGGATGGGTTGGGGATGGATAAAAAAAATTAATATAAAAATCGAATTTCTAACTAAAATATATTAGATTTGTACTTTCATTCCGATAAGGATGAATATAATAATAGGATTTTAACAACTCTATATTAATAAAATAGAGAACAAATAGACATTAGAAAATCAGAATAAAACATTAAAAAAAGCGGAAGCCGAAAAGCTTAAATAGAGTACGCAATATTTAAATATATTAAAAATGAAAAAAATTTTTCTTTTTACGATGTTGATAGGCTTTGGATTATTTTCCTTAGCTCAAACAAAATTTCAAGTGAAAAATAACGTGAAAGAGGTAAAATCAATTATGATAAAATCTTCAGATAAGGTGTCAGACCAATCCTCTACTCTACCTTATTTAAAACCAGTGAATCATCCCAACAACGGGACTGATGCTATTAATGTATATGATATTGGAGAAGCAGGCAATGCTTATAGTTTATATGATGGTGGACGTACTTGTGTATGGGTTGAAAATGACATCAATAGTATATCATTTACACATAGAATGTTAAACCCTCCAAGTGGACCGGGATCAGGCTATATTGCTTATGATTTCTCATCCGATGGAGGTGCTACATGGTTGGATAATAATCAGGTATATGAAGCACCAACAGGCCTTGATAACGCACGTTATCCTCAAGGATTAATTTACAATCCGCAAGGAAATACAAATCCTTCAAATGCATTTTTTACTTATTTCCTTCCTATACTTGACCAAACTAATGGTGATAGCTGGGGTGGTTATGCTTGGGGCGGAAATTTCTTAACTTCTATTCCTCCTGATCCAACACAAACAAATCAATCATCTACTCCCCCGGGAGCAATTTTTCAAAGTATTCCAGAAGCATTTCACATAAATCCTAACGGAAATACTTTTGTAGTAGAACCAAGTCTTATTGGTGGGATTTTAGTTAATTATACCGGAGAATTGCTTTTTACAAATGGAGAATTTAACACAGGAACTAATGATTATGAATACACACAAGAGTTATTTGAAGCCCCGATAACAAGTGTCCCTTCCGGATGCACAATTCCATGTACAAAAATTGCTTTCTCACCTGACGGACAAACCGGTTATGTTGCATTGCTAACAAATAACGGTGAAAACACTCAAGAATCTTATGGATGTTACTATCCTGTTTTATATAAATCAACTGATGGTGGTGAAACATGGAATGATGAAGTAATTAATGTACAATTGGGCGGCCCTGATGGTTTGGAAGCTGTTCTTAATTTTATGAGTGACGAAACACTTGCTCAAATTTATGAACCACCTCTCCCTGATCGTGTTGAAATTCCTTTTACAACTGCTTATGATATGGACCTTGTTGTTGATGCTTACGGTAACCCTCATATTCTCACAACCGTTGGTGTTGGTAGTCAGGAATGGTCAATTTATACTTCTGCAACAGGTGAGCCTTGTAATGGTTGGATAGCAATGCTCCATATTTATTCTGATGATAATGGAATATGGATGGCAGATACACTTGCTACACCAAATACTTTCAGAGGCGAATTTGGCGGTGCAAGCGGAATTAGCGAAGATAACAGGCCACAGATTTCAATAACACCTATCGGTAAAAAACTTTTCTTCTCATGGATAGACACAGATCAACCTGATGTTATTCATAATATTTATCCTGATATTTTTTGTGTTGGTTATGATGTAGATTATAACGTTTATACCGAAGAAGATGGAAACTATAAACTTTGGAACGTAACAAAAATGACAGCTGCATGGATGAGTTCATATATGGCCACACAATCATACTATGTATTTGATAATGTCAATAGCTGGGAAATTCCATTTGTTTATCAGGAAATGGATATAAATGATCCGCTTCAACCGGTTCAATTTAAATATATTCAGGATTTTGTTATTGATGCAGATGATTTTGGTGATGTTCCTGAAAATCACTTTAACTTTATTGGTGGAAATACGTCTTCTCCATATTGGTCACTTTTTTTAGCAGAAGCCACAATAAATGATGTTAATATGGTAGGGGGTGATGAAATTGGGATATTCGATGATAATGTATTGGTTGGAGTAATTACTTTAACACAGGTTTGTACTCCCGATAATCAATTTGAAAATACTTTATTGGCATTCTCAGCTCTTGAAGGAGGAAATCAGGGTTATACACCTGGTAATAATATTTCACTTAAATGTTGGGATGCAAGCGAACAATTAGAAGTAAGTGAATTTGAAATTGTTTTTGATGATCCTTATGGAGATGCATGGACTGAGAGTATATTCCCAGAAGGAAATGGACAATATAGTATTCCTCATATTAATTTTATTAATGAAGGCTCTCCACCTTTACTTGTTAGTGCCACTCCAGGTATAGAAGAAATAACACTTGAATGGGAAACGATACCAGATGATAATAAAACAAATCATTTTAATTTCGAAGGAGGTGATCTGGAAAGACCCTTCTGGACAATATATATAGGAGGGGCTACATTTGACGGAATAAATATGGAAACTGGTGATGAAATTGGAATTTATGATGAAGATTTGCTTGTTGGAGCCTTTACTTTTGATCAGGTTTGTACCCCCGATAATCAATTTGAAAATGATTTTATTGCCTTTAGAGTGTTATTAAGTGGTTCGGGATATACAGCCGATAATGCCTTTTCTCTAATAGCCTGGGATGAAAGTGAAGGAGTGGAATCAATTAATTATGAATATACATTCAGTAATCCTTATGGAGATGCATGGACAAGCGATGTTTTCACAATTGGTGACGGCCAATATAGCATGGCTGAATTTGCTTTTTATGGTTATATTCCAAGTTTTAATATTTATTATGAGGACGGAACACTTGTTGCTGCAAGTGTTGAAGGAACTACTTATACAGATATTGATTTAATTGCAGGGCAGGGGTATTGTTATTATATAACTCAAATTTTTGAGAATGGATTAGAGTCAGCAGCTTCGAATGTATTATGTGCTTCGCCATTACTTCCTCCTTTTGGAAATATTGCAGGTGTTGTTGTTAATTCGGAAACTTTAGAACCTATTGAAGGAGCACAAATTGTTATAGAAGGGACATTGTTTGAAACAACAACATATCCTGATGGGACATATTTAATTGAAAATGTTGATATTGGAATATATGCAGTAAGTGCAAATGCAAACAACTATGTGTCAGAAACCATTTTTAATCAAGAGGTTGTAAACGGAGAAACATCTATTGTTGATTTCTCACTCATGCCTATTATTACTCAAGTATATGATTTGGTTACAGGCTATCAATTTGTATCAACCCGGGTTCAACCTGATAATCCCGATATGATTAATATTGTAGATAATATTTTGGATAATCTCGATTTTGTTAGAAACACAGGTGGATTTATGGTAAGAAAAATCGGCCCCATCTGGATTAACAGTATTGGAGATTGGTTAACGAGCGAAGGATATTTATTTAAAATGAATAATGAAGACCAATTGACTATCGCAGGTATCCCTATTGACCCGCAAACCCCAATTAATTTAACTACAGGTTATCAGATGATATCTTATTTACCAGGTCAATTAATAAATGCACTTGATGTATGTGAAAACATTTTAAATAATCTTGATTTTGTCAGAAATACAGGCGGATTTATGCTGAGGAAAATAGGTCCTGTATGGGTAAACAGCATAGGAAATATGCAGCCAGGTGAAGGTTACCTTGTTAAAATGAACGCAGAAGATGTGTTAATTTATCCTGAGGAAACAAAAGCATCCCTCGTTGAAAATAATCTAAAACCTAAGTATTTTAATATTAAAAACACTAATCCTTATGATCCGGTCTGGACAATTTATTTTGAAAAAGAAACTTTGGAACAAGGTGATGAAGTTGCAATTTATAATGGAGAAGACATTGTTGGTGCAGGTGTTGTAGTTTCGGATGATATTTTTGAAAATACTATACCTGTTTTCAGTAATCTTTATGAAGCTGGAAACAAGCCGGTAATTAAAGTTTGGGATAAAAGTGAAAACAAAGAATATATTTTAAGTGATTATGCATTTTCAAATCTTTATGGAGATGCATGGATTGAAGATATTTTTCCAACTGAAGATGGAGAATATAGTTTGCTGCATTTTTCAAGAACGGGAATGCCGGATGAAAATTCAATTAATCCGTCTTTTACCATTTACCCAAATCCATCCGAAGGAATATTTAATATCACAATCGAAGGAGTGAGCGGAAAAGTTCAGATAAAAGTGTTTGATGTTCATGGTAACGATTATCATATCTTTGAAATTGAAGGAACAAGTAATATAATAAACGAAAGACTTGAACTAAAAGAATTAGCTGCTGGAGTTTATTTTATTAGCTTTAGTGGAAAAGATTTTAGTCGGGTTAAGAAAATTGTGATTCAATAAGAAACGAAATCAGACAGGTTTTTAAAATCTAAATTTGGTTTTCAAAATCATTGGATGAGTTATTTAAACATATTGTAAAATATTTGTTTATCTATTGATTCCATGAATGATTCATCCGCACGAAGCGAAGCAAGTCCGTATGGATGAATGTTTATTTTGCCGGGCGGATAATAATGCAAAATGTAGAGATAAGGCATGCCTTGTCTCTACAAAACAACATAACAAACACACCCAAATATCCTGTATCCGTTATCTTGTATCCAGTATCCTGAATTACCAATCCCATACAATAATTAATAAAAAAAATCGTAAGAATAACCTTAATGTCTATTCTTTGAATAAAATTATTAAATAATGACGCTCAGCCATAAATTCCATAAATTATTTGTTCCAATAAGTATTATAATTGTTATTGGACTAATCTTTTCTGCTTGCCGTAAAGATGATGAAATAAACTCAAGTCCGTCAGTAACCTTAGGTTTTTCTACAGATACGGTAATATTCGATACTGTTTTTTCAACTGTGGGATCAATCACCAAACAATTAAAGATCTACAACCCCAATAATCAGAAAATAAAAATATCATCAATTGCTTTAGCTTCCGGCAATTCATCACAATATATGTTAAATATTGATGGTTTAGCAGCTACATCGGTTTCAGATATTGAAATTGATGGAGAGGATAGTCTGTTTATTTTTGTTAGAGTAACTGTAAATCCCGGTGATGTTAATTCACCTTTTGTTGTGCAGGATTCAATAGTTTTTCAAACAAACGGAAACATTCAGGATGTTGACTTGGTTGCATGGGGACAGGATGCTTATTACATTAATGCTGATACTTACATCAAAGGGCTCCCACCTTTTAAGATAGTTGCACATGAATTTTCAGATACAACCTGGGATGCACAAAAACCATATTTGATTTATGGTTATGCTGTTGTTGATTCAAATGCAGTTCTAAATATTGATCCCGGTGCAAAAATTCATTTTCACGACGGATCAGGCTTATGGGTTTATAAAGGGGGTTCAATTAAAGTTAACGGAACAATTGATCAACCGGTTATTTTTCAGGGCGACAGGCTTGAGGAAGAATACAGCCAACTTCCGGGCCAATGGGATAGAATCTGGTTAAATGAGAGCAGTAAGGATAATGTTTTTAATTATGCTATTATTAGAAACGGATTTATTGGTATTCAGGCCGAAACCATGCAACAATATATGGGAAATCAACTCATATTGAATAATACTATTATTGAAAATATGAGTGGTATGGGCCTGTTTACAAGACATTACAAGATTTCTGCAACAAACAATGTGATTGCAAATAGCGGGATTTATAATGTTGCTCTAACCCTCGGTGGCGATTACAATTTTAAACAATGCACATTTGCCAATTTTTGGCGATACTCAATCAGGCAAACACCCTCACTTGTAATTAATAATTATTTCCTGGACACTGCAGATGTCTCTCATACATTTGATATGTTTACTTATTTTGGAAATTGTATTTTATACGGAAGTAACGATGAAGAAATACTTATTGATTCAAAAGAAGCCGAAAACTTCGATTATATTTTTGAGAACACACTTCTAAAAACAACGCTTGATATTGAAGACGAAGGCCATTACATAAGTTGCCTAAAAAACCTCGACCCATTATTTAAAGATTATCAGGTTAATAATTATGAACTGGATACTTTATCACCTGCAATAGATGCCGGAAACATAAATATTGCCGAAAGCGTTCCATTCGATATTAAAGGAGAAAGCAGGCAAACAAGCCCCGATTTGGGTGCTTATGAATTTGTTCCGGGTGACAAGTAAAAAGGCTAAAGTATAAAAACCTGAAACCTGAAACCCGAAACTTTCTTCTTACCAATAAATAATATATAAAGCCGCAACAATTGCACAAAGTAATATTGCTCCGACATTAAAAGGCGTACCTGTATGAAATATTCCTTTATAAAGCTCAATTCCTTTCGGATCATCGGTTTTTGATTCTATCAGGCTGATCAATATTCCTATACCGGCCAAAATCAATGCCACATATCCCATTCTGTCAATAAAAGGAACTTCGGGTGCAAAGAAGAAAAATACTGCCGATAATGGTATAGTCAGAATTGCGATCCACAGGGCGGCATTTGCTGTTGTACGTTTCCAGAAAAATCCGAAACAAAATATTATACACACACCCGGAGTTACAAATCCCGTAAACTCCTGAATATATTGAAATGCCTGATCTAAGTTTCCAAGTAAAGGTTTAGCGGTAAGAACGGCAATTACCAAAGCTATAAAACTTGTAACCCGGCCAACCGTAACCATCTTGGTTTCCGAAACATTCTTATCAATAAACTTCTTATAAATATCCATAGTAAAAATTGTTGCTGTTGAATTCAACATCGATGCAAGCGATGAAACTATTGCAGCAGCAAGTGCAGCAAATGCAAGACCTTTTAAACCAATTGGAATAAATTCGTGTAATAACCAGGGATACGCCTTATCTGAAGGCTCAAGAGCAATTGACGAATTTTTAGTTAAAACAAAGGCTGCAATTCCCGGAATTACAACAACCAAAGGAATTAAAATTTTAAGAAATCCGGCAAATATCATTCCTCGTTGGGCTTCTCTAATATTTTTTGCAGCTAATCCTCTCTGTATAATATATTGATTAAAGCCCCAATAAGAAATATTTGCTATCCACATTCCACCAACCAGAACACCTAAACCTGGTAAATCCATATAAGCATCCTTAAGGCCACCATTTCCATCCGGGATCATAAGTGCACCTTCTTCAAGTATCATATCAAATTTTTCGGGTGCATATTTCAATAAGTGTTCAAAACCTGCGATTGCTCCCTGACCGTCGGAAACTGCATCAAGAGCAAGATAGGTTGTCAGTAAACCTCCGCCGATAAGAAATATAACCTGCACTACATCAGTCCAAACTACAGCAGTTAGTCCTCCATAAATTGAATAAATTGCTGCAAATAAGGCAAGCCCGATAATACCGTACATAAGCGGTATTCCCATTATGGTATTCAATGCTAAAGCACCAAGATAAAGTACTGAAGTAAGATTAACAAACACATAAACAATTAACCAAAAAGTAGCCATTGCGGTTCTTACCCGTCCATCATATCTAAGTTCAAGGAACTGGGGCATAGTATATATTTTTTTCTTCAGAAAAATCGGAAGAAAAAACTTACCGACCAAAATCAAGGTTATTGCTGCCATCCATTCGTAGGAAGCAATTCCAAGTCCTATTGCAAAACCTGATCCCGACATACCAATCATCTGTTCGGCGGAAATATTTGCTGCTATTAATGAGGCACCTATTGCCCACCACGGAATTGATTTTGAAGCCAAAAAATAATCCTGTGCTGTTTTTTCTTTACCTTTCTTCTTCCTTGAAACCCAAAGCCCGATAAAAACAATTATTAAACCATAAGCAATAAATACTACGTAATCTACTGTTGAAAAACCTGCATTATTCATAATTAATTTTGAATTTTATTAAAACACGCCTGCAAAGTAAAAAAATTATTATAAATATGAAGAAAATTTTATTAATTACTGTAAAAAACAGTATTAACTTAACAATGAAATTTAAGGGATTACTTATAAAAATCAGGCACAAAAGTTTGTTCAGATATTGGGGTTCGAACATATCCTTTTATTTCATTTCGGGGTGGAAGTTTAATAATGGGATTTGGAATTTCCTCATATGGTATTAAACTCAACATATGACGAATACATAGCAAACGTGCATGTTTTTTATCATCAGTGTGAATTACCCACCATGGAGATTGCTTTGTGTCGGTATATGCAAACATTTCATCTTTTGCTCTTGAATAATCAACCCAATGTAAACGCGATTCAAGATCAATATTACTTAATTTCCATTGTTTTGTAGGATCATTAATACGTTTTTGGAACCGACGTTCCTGCTCTTTTTCACTTACCGAGAACCAATATTTAATAAGAATTATTCCTGAACGCAACAACATGCGTTCAAATTCCGGGCAAGTTCTTAAAAACTCCCAATATTCGTCTTCAGTACAAAAATTCATAACCTTTTCGACCCCTGCCCTGTTATACCAACTTCTATCAAATAATACCATCTCACCAGCGGCTGGCAAATGAGTTACATATCTTTGAAAATACCATTGTGTTTTTTCACGTTCCGTAGGTGTTGCCAGGGCCACAACCCGACAAATCCTGGGATTAAGGGATTGCGTAATTCGTTTGATCACACCACCCTTTCCAGCAGCATCACGTCCCTCAAAAATTACTACAACCCTTAAACCTTTATGCTTAATCCAATCCTGCAACTTAACCAGTTCAATCTGTAACTTTGCTAATTCTTTCTCATAAAAACCATTTGTTATACCTTTTCCAGTTACTTTAGTGTCATTACTTTTGTTATGAGCCATTTTTTGCTATATTTATCTTTGTTTCATTATTCTTTTCAAAAATACAAATCTTTATGATAATTTTGTAAAAAATATTTATTCAGTATTTTAAAAACGATGTATGAAACCAACAAATTTGATGTTATAAAAATATAATTTGATGAAAAAATACAGTGCATTAAATTTGTTATTCTCAATTTTAGGGGGGCTTGTATTATTATTTATCATTGCACCTTTAGCCGGAATGTTTTTTTCAACATCGCCAAATGATATTATTGAAACTTCCAGAGAGGCTGAAGTTCAAAAAAGTATTTGGCTTACTTTGTTTACGGCTATGATGGCAACAGTTTTTTTTGCAATTGCTGCAATTCCTTTTGCTTTTTTGTTAGCACGAAAAAAATTCCCGTTTAAACGATTAGTACTTGGAATAATTGACCTTCCGATTGTTATTCCACACTCGGCGGCTGGAATTGCAATACTCGGATTTATCGCCCGCGAT
This sequence comes from uncultured Bacteroidales bacterium, assembly GCA_964462015.1. GTDB lineage: Bacteria > Bacteroidota > Bacteroidia > Bacteroidales > JAEINX01 > JAEINX01. Next base: position 43,974 of record CAYWXI010000027.1, read on the forward strand.
TCAACTATCGGTAAAATTGCTTCCGAATTCGGATTGAATTTCGTTGGACACCCTGTCGGAATATCAATTGCAATGGCTTTTGTTAGTATTCCGTTTCTAATTAATGCTGCCCGTGATGGTTTTGCCGCCGTTCCCGTGAAACTCGAAAAGGCCGCATTATCCCTTGGTGCTTCACCTATTAAGGTTTTCTTTACCATATCATTACCATTAGCATGGCGAAACATTCTTTCAGGCCTGATTTTAATGTTTGCCCGAGGTATGAGCGAGTTTGGTGCCGTAGTGATTGTTGCATATCATCCTATGATTGCACCGGTGTTAATTTTTGAACGCTTTGGGGCATTCGGATTAAAGTACGCCAAGCCTGTTGCCGTAATTTTTATAATTGTCAGCCTTTTGGTCTTTATTCTTCTACGCTTACTTTCAAAAGAAAAAGATGATGTTAGAACTTAAAAATATTTCAACAAAATACGATTCATTCTTTTTGGAAGATATATCATTATCTGTTGAAAAAGGTGATTATTTTGTATTGCTTGGTGCTTCGGGTGCAGGCAAAACACTTATACTTGAGATAATTGCTGGAATAATTAAAGCAGATCAAGGTGAAATTATTTTAGACAATGAAAATATTACAAATAAAAAAATCCAAAAACGTGAGATTGGCTTGGTGTTTCAGGATCTTGCGGTGTTTCCACATTTATCAGTAAAAGAAAATATTGGATATCCATTAAAAAATAACAAAATTAACAAATCTGTTATTCGGGAAAAAATTAACAATATTTCCAAAAATCTAAACATAGATCATATTCTAAATCGAAAACCATCAACATTGTCAGGTGGTGAATTACAAAGAGTTGCCTTAGCCCGCACTTTGGTTTCTGATCCGAAAATATTATTACTCGATGAACCACTATCATCTATCGACATCCAACTAAAAAATGAATTGCGTAAACTACTTCGCCGGATTAACAAAGCCGGACAGACAATAATCCATGTAACACACGATTATGAAGAGGCAGTCTTACTTGCAGACAAAGTGTCCGTATTAAATGAAGGGAAATTATTACAAACAGGAACAGCTAAAGAGGTTTTTCAATTCCCGAAATCAAAATTTGTTGCAAGTTTTACAGGAGTTAGAAATTTTTTTCCATGCGTTCTAATGCCATCTGTTTCTGAAGGTTTAAGAAAAATAGTGATTAACAACTCTATTGAAATCAAATTACTGACTGACAAGAAACAGGGTGAAGGTTTTATTTTAATACACGATAATGCAATATTTGTTTCAAATGAAGAACCTAAAACCAGTGCCTGTAATAATTTATTCGGAGAAATATTAGAGATTATTCCGATAAATAATAGCATCGAACTTATAGTTAATGTTGGAATAAAAATATCTGTTATGATCTCACAAGAGTCTTGTGAGAATTTATCGTTATTTGAAGGAAAAAATGCTTGGGTAAGCTTTAAAGCCACAAATGCAAAATTTTTACCAAAATAATAATTAAAATGATTTCTTTGGCAAAATTCAATGATTTTTCATCACAAATTATAGTAAAAATATGAATAATTTTGTTTTTTAATTTTATTTGAATAATTTTGAAAATTATATGTTTTAATTGTACATTTTAAGAAATTGGATCACAAATGGAAGATATTAAACAATTAAAAATAGCCTTAATTCTAATAGTAGTTGGTATTTGGTTTATTGTTTTTCAGAATTTTGGAATATTTCCACGTTTTACACCTGTAAAAATTGAATCTGATGCAGTATTAACAATAACCGGTACTGTTGATATTGAAAACACTGTTTTTGTTAAGGGACAGGTAGATGTAAATATTGAAAGCATAAACGGGTATAGTAAATTTTATAAAGATCCGAGAACAGGGCAATATTATGTGCTACCGGTTACCGATCCTTATGAAGAATAATACATAAATAATTTATATTTGAAATTTTCCTAAAATCAAATAAAGATTTTCTGTACTGAAAAAATTATTTTTCTCATTTTATTAATTTTTCTCAATTATTTTCATTCAAATTGATTATTTAATTTCTATTAACTGAAAAATTTCTTATCTTTGGATAAGAAAGGAGAAAATTATTATGTTATCTCAAAAAATTGATTCTGATTATTCATGGCAAAGTATTTTTCATGAATATTTTATTAAAAGTATGGACGAAAAAACTTTAAAGGTTTCAAATCCCGGGCCATATATTTCTATCTCAAGGGAATTTGGATGCGTTGCAAATAATATTGCCCAAAAGTTATCGATTGAATTAACAAAACTAAACCAAAAAAAAGGAAAAACAAAAGAGTGGAAATGGATAAATAAGGAAATTTTGATTGAATCTGCCAAAGAACTTGAGTTAAAGCCGGCAAAAATTGAATATGTGTTTTTATCGCAGCAGAAATCGGCAATGGATGAATTTGTATCAGCCATGACAAAAAAATATTTTAAAAGCGACAAACAAATACGTAAAACAATTACAAACATTATAAAATCAATTTTAAGCGATGGGAATGTTGTAATTGTTGGAAGAGGCGGAGTTTCTTTTGGTACTGAAATTCCCCGATCAATTCATATTAAACTTATTGCCCCTTTCGATTGGCGGGTTAAAAGAATCAGTGAGAATTACAAAATGGAAACTGCAGAAGCCGAAAAACACATCAGAAAAGTAGATGCTGAACGCAAACAATTAATCGACAACTTTTTCCAAAAAGAAACTGATAATTCAATTTTCGATCTCATATTCAACCGTAAAACAGTACCTGAAGATCAAATTTTAAAAAGCATAATTGCACTGATAAAATCAAAAAAACTAATTTGATAATCAAAAAAAACTAACATAAAAAAAGCCCGAAAGTAATTTCAGGCTTTGTATTTGTACCCGGGGCGGGACTTGAATCTACCTGTCGGCAGACAGGCCCGCACGTCGAGATCGTAAAAATTCTTTTCCAATACCCGACTTTAAATATTTCTCCCGTAATCTCGCTGTCTTACGATCCTGTACCATTTCTTGGTATAGCAATAAAAAGGGAGCATATGGCCTGGTGGTTCTTTCGTATCCTTTATTATGTCTCTGTAACCTCTCTTGCAAATTTCCGGTTAAACCGACATAAATATAGTTTCTATTTATACTTGAAATTGCATAAACATAATACATAAAAACCTCCTTAAATGAAAAACCCTAATAATCAATCGATCTTAGGGCTTTTGTGTACCCGGGGCGGGACTTGAATCTACCTGTCGGCAGACAGGCCCGCACGTCGAG
>CAYWXI010000027.1:47344-67629 GCA_964462015.1 uncultured Bacteroidales bacterium
AACCCTAATAATCAATCGATCTTAGGGCTTTTGTGTACCCGGGGCGGGACTTGAACCCGCACGGCCGCGATGGCCATTGGATTTTAAGTCCAACGTGTCTACCAATTCCACCACCCGGGCAACATTTCAAATAAAAATCCCGACATTTCGGGATTTTAGAGCGAAAGACGGGATTCGGACCCGCGACCCCGACCTTGGCAAGGTCGTGCTCTACCAGCTGAGCTACTTTCGCGTTTTTCAAATTTCAGGCTGCAAAGATATTATTTTTTTTTATTCTCCTAATTTTTTTTTTATTTCTTTAATAATTTTTTTATCCCATTAAGTTTCATAAGAGCTTCGACAGGTGTTAAAGTATCAATATCAATGTTTAATATGTCATCTTTTATTTGCACTAATAAAGGATCATCGAGTTGAATAAAACTTAATTGATATTTATCGGATTTTAATTTACCGAGTTTCTCCTTTTTTGATTGTTTAGATAATTCATTGCTGCTATGCGATTTTTCAAGTTGCTCAAGAAGATCATTCGCTCTATTAATTATGCTCGATGGCATACCTGCCATTTTTGCAACATGTATCCCAAAACTATGTTCACTTCCACCTTTCAACAATTTTCGTAGGAAAATAATTTTATTACTAATTTCTTTTATTGAAATATGATAATTTTTAATCCTTTTCATTGTAGAAGCCATCTCATTAAGCTCGTGATAATGAGTAGCAAAAAGAACTTTTGATTTAAACAATGGATGCTCGTGAAGAAATTCCGAAATTGCCCAGGCAATTGAAATTCCATCGTAAGTGCTTGTGCCTCGTCCAATTTCATCAAGCAGGATAAGACTTCGATTCGATATATTATTTAAAATACTGGCAGTTTCATTCATCTCAACCATAAAAGTTGATTCGCCTGATGAAATATTATCAGTGGCACCAACCCTGGTGAAAATTTTGTCAACAATCCCAATATCTGCTGATTGTGCGGGTACAAAACATCCAATTTGTGCTAAGAGCACGATGAGTGCAGTTTGACGTAAAAGCGCCGATTTCCCTGACATATTCGGCCCGGTAATGATTATTATTTGCTGATCATCATTATCAAGATGAACATTATTTGAAATATATTCTTCCTCAGCCGGTAAATGTTCTTCTATAACCGGATGACGGCCTTCACGAATATCTAAAACAAATGATTCATTTATTTTCGGACGATGATAATTGTTTTTATTAGAAACAATTGCAAAGGATAAAAGGCAATCTAAATGAGCAATTAATGAAGAATTTAATTGAATCGGACGAATATAATCTGCAACAGAAAGTATAAGATTATTGAATAATTTAATTTCTAAAGCATGAATTTTTTCTTCGGCACCAAGAATTTTTTGCTCATATTCTTTTAACTCTTCTGTAATATACCTCTCTGAATTTACGAGAGTTTGTTTTCTCATCCATTCTTCAGGAACTTTATCCTTATGGACATTAGTTACTTCTAAATAATATCCGAAAACGTTATTGTAACTAATTTTCAATGACGAAATTCCGGTTTTTTCAATTTCGCGCTGTTGTATTTTAATTAGATAATCTTTCCCTGAAAATGCAATTTTTCTTAAATCATCCAATTCTTCTGATACGCCCTCGGCTATCACATTCCCTTTATTAACCAAAGCCGGTGCATCAGGATTTATTTCTTTTTCAATTCGTTCACGAATCAACTTACAAAAATTTAGTTGCTCTCCAATTTTCTTAAGAGAAGAAATCTCTGCTTTGTTACATAAGTTCTTTATATCTTCGATGGCAAATAGTGCTGTTTTGATTTGCACAAGTTCTCTGGGATTTACTTTTCCTACAGCAACTTTTGATATAAGACGTTCCAGATCACCAATTTGCTTGAAATGCCTGGAAAAATCGCCACTTAATTCCTGATTATTAATAAAAAATTCCGTAACACTCAATCTCTCTTCAATAGGTTGCTTTTCCTTTAATGGTAGTGCTATCCATCGTTTTAATAAGCGTGAGCCCATTGGAGAAATTGTCCGGTCAATTACATCAAGCAATGTTTTAGCATTTTCATTTGGTGTATTAAGAAGTTCAAGATTCCTGATTGTAAATTTATCAAGCCAAACGTATTTATCTTCTTCAATTCTTGATATTTTACATATATGTTGAGTTCTGTCATGCTGAGTTTCGGCAAGATAATGAAGAGCAGCTCCGGCAGCAATAATAGCTTTATTAAGATTCTCAACACCAAAACCTTTCAACGAATTTGTTTCAAAATGCCTTAATAAAAGTTCATTTGCAAAATCGAATGCAAACACCCAATCATCGAATGTGTTGATATAAAACTTATTACCGAAAAGTTCAATGAATTTTTTTTGCTTATTTTTTTGAATAATTACTTCACTCGGATTAAAACTTTGTAAAAGTTTATCAATATACTCTACATTTCCCTGAGTTACAAAAAATTCACCGGTTGAAATATCTAAAAACGAAATACCCGAAATTTTATCTTCAAGGTGAACACTCGACAAAAAGTTATTTTCTTTTTGCTCAAGAACTTTATCATTATATGAAACACCAGGCGTAACAAGCTCGGTAACACCTCGTTTAACAATTTTTTTTGTTAACTTTGGGTCTTCTAATTGATCGCAAATTGCAACCCGTTGCCCTGCTTTAACAAGTTTCGGTAAATAAGTATCAAGAGCATGATGAGGAAAACCGGCCAATTCAATATAAGCAGCAGCACCGTTTGCTCTTCGGGTTAATACAATTCCCAAAATATTAGAAGTTTTTATTGCATCTTTTCCAAAAGTTTCATAAAAATCACCAACTCTAAAAAGCAATAAAGCATCGGGATATTTTGCCTTTATTGAATTATATTGCTTCATTAAAGGCGTAATAGTTATTTCTTTCTTTTTTGTGGTCAATGCAAATTGAATTTAATATTTAGAGCAAAGGTAAGATATTCCAAAAATATCCTATACACATTTATAATCATTCTTACTTTTGCAAAAATTATTATGTGATTTGATAAAATGAGAAAATTAAGTAACTCAGAGTTAAACAGAATTAATATAGAAGAATACAAAGTTGTTGAAAAACTACCTGTTGTTGTTGTTTTAGATAATATTAGAAGTTCAAATAATATTGGTTCTGTCTTCCGAACAGCCGATGCTTTCAGAATTGAATCTGTGCATTTATGTGGTATTACTTCAACACCACCAAATAAAGATATTCAAAAAACAGCCTTAGGTTCAACAAATTCAGTTGAGTGGAAATATTTTGACAAAACAATTGAATCGATATCTCAACTAAAAAATCAAGGGTATAGAATTTACTCAATCGAGCAGGTTGATAAAAGCATCAAACTTGACACATTTATTCCTGAAAACGGTAAAAAAATAGCTCTTGTTTTTGGTAACGAAGTTAAAGGAGTTGAGGATAAAATTATTGATTTATCAGATAAATGTATAGAAATTCCACAATTTGGAATAAAACATTCATTAAATATCTCTGTCAGTGCCGGAATTGTGATTTGGGATTTTTTTAAGAAATTACAACCGAAAAACGTAAAACAAGCTATCGTTAATATCTGTCCTTCTGATATTTAAGATTATTATAAAATAATATTTTGTTTTTAAAATTCTTCTTTGTAGTTTTGTATAATTAATTGTTGAATTAGATGATACTAAAAAATTAACAAATAATTATATATATTTTTTTACAAATAAAAAACAATATGTTATTTTTGTAAATTATTTATTAATCATGAAATAATCTTATTTTTATAAAATTGAAAAAATATTGTAAAACAACCTATAAAAAATTTTGTTATGAAAAGTAATTACTTTTTCCAAAAAGCATTTATGATTATCATATTTGCTGTGTTACCATTATTATTTTTTGGTCAAACTGAAAACAAGGAAGCTAATAATCAATTTGAACCTCATTGGCTAATAAATGGCAATATAGGTGCTGTTCAATACTATGGAGACGCATCAGATAAAAATGACCCGTTTAGTCAAATGATTGCAAATAAAACCTGGGGGTTTGGAGCAATCTTTGGCCGACAATTTAGCCCGATTTTAGGTTTAAGGGGGCAGTTTATTACAGGAAAAATTAAAGCTAGTAAACCCAACGTTAACTTTAGATCAAAGTTTTCCGGTTTTAATGTGCATGGAACAGTAAATTTCAGCAATTGGTTTTTTAAATATAAATCCGATAGATTATTTTCAGTTTATGGATTTTTAGGAATTGGGCTTTCAAATTTTAAAGATGCCACCCTCAACCAAAAAGAATTTTATAATGATGGCCATATCGAAGGAGTTATACCTGTAGGTACCGGGCTTGAGATTCGGTTAAAAGATGATCTAACTGTTAATCTTGAAACAGCCATTCATATAACCAATACTGATAATTTGGATGGACTACCACCGGGAGGAGTGTCAAGGGATGCTATTGGTTATACTTCTGCAGGCTTAACTTATAAATTCAATTTCACATCTGGTTTAAGTAAAATGTTGAAAGAATATGATAAAGTTACATTTGAAACAACCCCAACAGTCCTTGAAGAAAAAGGTGATAAAGCGGAAGTAACAGTTACCGGAAATATTCCGGAAAAATATTTTAACAAAAAAGCAGCTGTATTATTCCAACCAGTTTTAGTATATGAAGGTGGAGAAACTCCACTTAAACCTTTTACTGTAAAAGGTGAAGATGTTGTAGGTGATGGAACAACAATTAATTATGCTGAAGGCGGAACATTTACTTATTCAGATGTAATTGATTATAAACCTGAAATGAATAATTCAGAATTAGTTGTTACACCTATAGCCTATATAGTAAAAGAAACTATACACAATAATGGCAAGGATATAAAAATTAGGGAAAAATTTATTGAATTAGGTGAACGAAAATTAGCAGATGGAGTTATTTATACTGAAAAAAGAGTAAATAATGATGGAAACATTCTTATTACACCTCATGGTTATGAAAAAGTTACTATTGTTAATGAAAACGCTGAGATATTTTTCCCTGTAAATAAATATTATCTGAATTGGAATCTGCCCCTCAACAAATTAACCGAATCAAAAGATAAGTTAAAAGGAATTGCTGATTTCATTGAAAAAGGCTGGAAAATAAAAGAAATAAAAATTGATGGCTGGGCTTCTCCCGAAGGTGAAGAAACATTCAACGAAGGCCTTTCCGAAAACAGAGCAAAAACAGCTACTAAATATGTTCACAAAACTATTAAAAAACTTATTAAAGCAAAAAAATCAAAACTCACAATTAAAGATTGTAAAAAAGACATTAATTATTTGGTTGATTTTCACGGTCCTGACTGGAAGGGCTTTTTAACCGATCTACAAAAATCATCAATTCCCGATAAAAAAGTAATCCTGAATGTTATCAAATCAGCCTCTCCCGAAAAACGAGAACAGGAAATCAGAAATATGATATTAATATATCCTGAAATTGAGGAAAATATTTTACCTCCATTAAGACGAGCAAATATTACAGTTGATTGTTTTGAACCAAAGAGAACAGATGAAGAAATTGCAAAACTTTCAACAACTTATCCTGATTCATTAACTCTTAATGAGTTACTATTCTCTGCTACCTTAACAAAGGACATAAAAGCAAAAAACAGGATTTATAAATCTGCTACAGTCTTAGAACCAAGATGTTGGAGGGCATTAAGTGATGCTGCCGCAACAGAAATTGAACTTGGAAACTATGAAAAAGCTGAAGTTTATCTGCAAAAAGCAATCAAATTGTCGCCAAACGAGGGAGCTATTGAAAATAACCTCGGTGTTGTTAATTGCAAACTTAATGACTATCAAAAAGCTGAAGATCATTTCAATAAAGCTCAAAAATTAGGTGAAAATGAAAACTATAATTTGGGAATAATTATGATCACAAAAGGCGAATATGATGAAGCCATAAAGTTATTCGGAAGGACAAAATGCAAATATAATATTGGGCTTGCTTATCTTTTAAATAAAGACTACGACCAAGCAGAAAAGGCTTTAAAATGCGCTCCAAAAACTGCAGAAAACTATTACTTATTAGCAATAGTAGGTGCAAGAACAGAAAATACTTCTATGATGTATGAAAATCTTGTAAAAGCCATAAAAAACAATAAAGCTTATAAAATTCAGGCAAAAAATGATAGAGAATTTTTACAATATCAAAATGCTCCTGATTTTCAAAGCCTAGTAAATTAATAATTATAATTATCAAAGATTTCGTTAAAAGCCCTAAATTTTTTAGGGCTTTTTTTTTAAAAAAGAATATATTTGCGCTGAAAATATTCTATTATTAATAAAAATAATATCACAATGAACAAAAAACCTGACTTTAAAGCATTAGCAATTTTTTTATTGATTACAACATTTCTTGCTGGATGTAGCAGTTTAAGCAAAATGGTTAAAAACAAAGACCTGATTAAATATGAAGTTACACCGAAAGTGCTCGAAACAAATGGTGGCATAATTGAATTCTCAATTCAGGGAACTATCCCTGAAAATTATTTCAATAAAAAAGCAGCAGTTTTATTTGCACCTGCTTTAACTTATAATGATAACTATGTTATGCTTAGCCCCATTACACTACAGGGCGAAAATGTTGTTGGAGATGGAATTGTAATCAACTCGAAAAGCGGGGGTACTTTTTCATACAAAGAATCAATCGAATATACTCCGGAAATGAATGTTTCGGAACTGGTTGTTGATCCGATTGCTTACATCGTAAAAGAAAAAGTAAAAAGTAATGCAAAAAGAGAAGAAATAAAACAGAAGTCTAAATTCGCTGAATTTGGTGAGATCAAAATGGCTGATGGTGTGATTTATACATCGGAAAGAATAATGAATAGTGAAAATATTATTTTAGCAGAAGACGGCTACGAAAAAGAAACATTAATAACTGAATCTGCAACTATGTTTTTTGCAGTGAACAGGTATAACCTTAACTGGAATCTTCCTCTAAATAAAGAAAATGAAACAAAAAACAATTTTTCTAATTTAGATGATTTCCTTAGAAAAGGTTGGAAAATAAAAGATATCACTATTGATGCTTATGCCTCACCCGAAGGCGAAGAAAGATTTAATGAAGGATTAAGCGAAAATCGTGGAAACACTGTTCACAAATTATTTGAAAAGCGAGTTAAAAAATTATCAAAGGAAAAAAATTCTAATGTTTGTTCAAAATATATTAAAAACGATGTACCTTTAAAAATAAACGCTCTTGGTGAAGACTGGAATGGCTTTTTAAAATCCATTGGAGATTCTGATCTAAAAGAAAAACGCACAATTATAAATGTAATTAACTCATCTAATCAATTAAAAAAGGAGCAGGAAATCAGGAATATGATAAATATTTATCCTGAAATTGAAGAAGAAATCCTTCCTCCTCTTAGAAGAGCAAATATTACGGTTACTTGCTATGAACCAAAACGAACAGATGAAGAAATTTCAAAATTAGCAACAACCTATCCAGACTCTCTAACAATAAATGAACTTTTATATTCAGCTACTTTAACTGATAAATTACAAACGAAATTAAGGATTTATAAATCTGCAACTTCTGTTTACCCGAAATGCTGGAGGGCATATAATAATGCAGCAGCAATTGATGTTAAGCTTGGAAATCTTGATGAAGCTGCCGGATATTTAAACAAAGCAAAAACATTGAAATCAAATAATGGAATGATTGAAAACAACCTCGGTGTTGTTGCCTGCAAAAACGGTGAATATGCACTTGCTGAAAGTAATTTTAAAGCAGCAAAAAAATTGGGTGAATGTGAAGATTATAATCTGGGAATAATTTGTATTACAAAAGGTGATTACGATAAAGCCCTTTCATTATTCAGCAAAGAAAAATGTGATTTTAATTTAGCTCTTGCACAATTATTATCCGGAGAAAATGAAAAAGCTGAAAAAACATTAAAATGTGCTCCAAAATGTGGTGAAACTTATTATTTGATGGCAATTGCCGGAGCTCGAACACAAAATACTGAAATAATGTATAAATATCTGACAAAAGCATTTGAAGCTAAACCTGCTTTGAAAGAACGAGCAAAAACCGACAGAGAATTTCTTGAGTTTGAAAATGTTAACGAATTCAAAAAAATAGTTGAATAAAAACTTCCTGAAATAAAATTAAAAAGGTGTTCATTAATAATGAACACCTTTTTTTTATAAATTTTAAATAACCAGTGGTTATTTAGTTTTTGCACGAAAACTCATTGTTTTGGAGTACTTAGGCAGAAAATGTCAAGTTCGATGCTTGCGAAGTGCAGAAAATAAGGAGTCCCGATAGCGATCGGGATGACTGGTTTCTGCACGAGCATAACGAAGAAATTGGCGTTTTCTCATATATAACTACCTCACTATATGCAAGACATAACTCTCCCATTAGTGTTGTATTAACAATTTCGCATGCAGCATACATATCATGTAATTAGATAGATGGCATTAATTCTGATTTTCCAATACCAAATTTATCTATTGTTGTTTTTATTCTTTTTATTTGTGATTTTCTAACTTTATCCATTTCATTTTGTGAATATTCATAACAATACTCTTTCCCTGATTCCAACATTTTGTAGATTATTACTGCAATTTTCCTTGCTGTAGCAGTAAATGCAACAGTTCTTCCTTTGCGGTACGATATTCTTCTAAAAAAGTCACCTAATCTGCATTGGCTATTTCCGGCGGCATTTACAACTTGCCGAATTGCATAAACCATTGGATTTTTGACTTTAGGTGTATTAGAACTCATTACTTTGCCACCTGTAATTTTTCTGTCTGGATCAAATCCCAACCAAGATGCAAAATGTTTTGCCGTTTTGAATTTACTCTTTATATCAAATCCTGTTTCTGACATTATTGTTAATATAGTGTTGACTACGGGCATGGAAATCGTTGCGATTAGATTACCTTTTACTTTTCTGGATGCCATAATATATTGATTTAAAGAACGAGGCAGAATGTTTGTTACTGTAAATTCTCATATGCGGGATAAGAATAAGACAAATTATCCTTTCACCAGTATTGTTTCCAAGACGTCCTGCAGCCATGCTGGCAGACGGGCTGATGCACCTATTAGGTTGATGAACTTAGCACCATGAAAAAAACGGCTTACGTTCGGGTTCTAGGCCAAGTTATACATATTTGTTTTTGACCCGACAATGGATGCTGGCAAGTACTAATTAGCATCTTTTTTCAATTTGTTTAAGTAGATCCCGGAATATAAATACATGAAACGGGAGGAATGAATACCAGTATAATCTGCCCCAAAACCTACTGGGCTGAAAATATGCATTTACCGAAAACTTATTTAATCCTTCATAGGTATCTGTATGAAATTCAAGCCAGGCCTTACCTGGTAATTTCATTTCTGCCCTGAGGAGTAGCATTTTGTTATTTACAATATTCTCCACTCTCCAGAAATCAATTACATCACCTGGCCTCAGTGCTTTGTTACTTCTTCTTCCTCTGGAACTTCCAACACCCATCAATATACGATCCATAAATCCCCTGAGTCTCCACATCCAATTACTGTTAAACCATCCCATTTTACCACCGATATTACAAAAAGAATAAAATATCGATTTCGAGTCTTTATAAGTTAAAAGGCAATAAGAGCTGGTATATCGAGGTAATGGTTTTACCTGATGAAGTTTGGCTGCCAGTTCATGTTCAGGCGGATAAGCATCAGACCATCTTGTGGCAATATTATCATCCTGTTCAAGTGTAGTAGCACGCAATAATGCTACACGATATGACAAAGGTTCAAAGTTCAAATATTCTTTGATATCATTATTCTGACAAACAACTTCATTTTTACAACCTTCCATAAGTACCTTGGTAATAGGGCCGGGAACAGGAGTTAAAAGACTTGCAATGTAGCCATAAAAGGGTGTCCAAGAAAATGGTGAAGTGAAGAAAAATCTCTTTTTACCTTGAATTTCAACAATTGTTTTAAGCATTTCATCGTATGTAGTTACATCTTTACCACCGATATCAAATGTTTTACCTTTCGTTCCGGGTATTTCCAATACACCGACAAGATATTTAATTACATCCCGTAAAGAGATTGGTTGATTTTTGGTTTTAGCCCAGTATGGGATGAAAAAGATGGGTGCATTTCTGATAAGGTTTTCAAGTATTTCATAGGATGCGCTTCCCGATCCGATAATCATTGCTGCCCTAAGCGTAGTTACAGGGGTTTTTCCTTCAGATAATTTTTTGGCTACCTTGATCCTGTTTGCCAGGTGTGTAGATAAATTTGTTTGAGTGTTTCCAAGCCCGCATAAGTAAATTATTCTTTGAATATCCTGGTTTTCTGCAGCTATCCGGAAATTCACTGCAACCTGGATGTCAGTAGATTCAAATTTTTTATGCCCCAGTTGAAGGGAATGGATCAAATAATAAGCTGTATGTATACCCTCAAGTGCCTTGAGTAAACTTTCAAGATCTTGGGCATCAGCATAAACTACTTCAACACCAGGCCAGCGTTCCTCAATACCAGGGAAGGTTGACCTTACCATAATTCTGACCTTATAACCCCTTTCAAGTAGTTCCGGTACCAATCGTCCACCAATATAGCCGGTAGCTCCTGTTACCAAAATCTTTCCTAATTCCGGTTGTGGTTTAGTTGGCAGGTCTGTGCAAAATCTAACTTTTTCGTATTTCATGCTTAAAAACCTGGTTAGCTATAGTTTGTATCAAAATATTGTAAAGTGTTAATAAAGTTCTTTATGACACTCAGAACAAAAAGTAGTCTTCCATTTTTCATTGATGTCAATGGGGTGCCGGAAATTGAGTGCTTCAAATATAGTGGATACTTCCAAATTATCCGGTTGACCCTGGGCGTTTATTATATGACAAAGATTGCAATCCCTCGAAATTACATTTCCGGATGTTGATGAATGTCTATCGGTGTGGCATCTGTGGCAACCATTAGATTCAACATGACCAATATGATTTGGATAAACATCCCATCTGACTTTCATTTCAGGAAAAATATTTTTCTGAAAATCTGCCTGCATAGTTTGTATAGCTTCTTCAATTAACACCCTGTTAGTATCAAGTATTTCGGGATACATAAATTCATAATAAGTTAAAACTTCTTGTTCAATGTAGGAGAGAGCACTATCGGTAGTTTGGAATTCCTGTTTCATTATGTCCATGGCCAGCATTTTAATATCCGGAAGCTCTTTTGATATGCTATTATTAGTTAGAGAGTTATCAATGAAATCAACCGGGTCATGATAATTATGTGAAGGACGGTTGTGGCAATCCCCACAATCCATAATATGAGAATCGGTTAAATTCAGTGTGCTGATTTCGCCGCTGTAATTAGAATCGGTATAGTCAATAACTTTACCGGTTTTTAAGTTTGTGTATCGTACCCATGGGATAGTATCATTCTTGTCGGAAGTTGTGGCATATTCAATTTTAACATCAGGATTGATGTGCCAATGAATTCCTTCTGTTAAACCCAAGGCGCTTAGACTTGGTCCGATCTTGATCTGGAGTTTGATATCCCATTCGGAATTCTGCTCATCCGCCAGATAATGTTTTTTGGTTACCAGTTGACTTTCATAAAACTTTTCTGGCCAATGACATTTTTCACAGGTTTCCCTTGCAGGACGTAAATTGGAAATTGGAGTAGGAATAGGCTTGGGATAATTTCCCGTGGTAACAGCATAAACCTGATATAAACCCGATAATTTTGACTTGACATACCAATCTGCTCCAGATCCCACATGACATTCCACACAAGTAACCCTGGCGTGAGGAGAGTTTTGGTAAGCTACATACTCAGGCTTCATAACATTGTGGCATAACCTGCCACAAAAGTCAACGGATTCGGTATAATGAAAGGCTTCATAACTGCCGATTGCAGAGAGCAATAAGAACACAACAGAACCGGTAATAAATACAACAAATGCGTTTCTGTTTCGCAGATTGTTAAAATCAATCAATGGCCAGCGTAGTTTTTGCACCTTTTCACTTTTTCGTTCTTTTCTGTGTTTCAGTGCCATTCCTATCGGGATAATGATCAATCCTATTACGAGAATTACGGGAAGAATGATAAAAATGATTAATCCGAGATAGGAACTTCCCTGGTCGAAAACCACAGAAATGACAAGCAAAAAACCTATCATAAATAAACTGATTATGGCTATAACAAATCCAGTAAGGGATGTCCAGTTATAAATAGATCCGGGTAGTTTCATAGTTTATTTAATTTAGTAATTAGGCAAAATATGTAAAGAACTTTAACCCG
The DNA here is from genome assembly GCA_964462015.1 of uncultured Bacteroidales bacterium. GTDB lineage: Bacteria > Bacteroidota > Bacteroidia > Bacteroidales > JAEINX01 > JAEINX01. The sequence goes on from CAYWXI010000027.1 coordinate 59,633, forward strand.
GCTTTTTTAGCAGAGTTTTTTCATAGGTCATGTTGGATCAATATTCTGGTTTAGATCATGGTTTTTGCTTCTTTTTCCCCAGTTGTTTTATTTTATATAACTCGTAAATCGCATAAATGTAGTGCCCCCATACACCAGCTAACATAATAATAAGTGTAATAATCATCCAGAGTGGGGCAATGGGTGTCCATAATTCTCTGACCGGAACTTCCCTTTTGACAGAACGGAACGGAGCAGCCCAGTTTATAAATCCTCTTTTTTCTATATACCCATAATCGCTATGTTCAGAAATGCGTGCAATAACCTCAACTACTCCTGTTGAATCACCGATAATATTCGAAGGAAACCCGACAAAACCTTCTCCGTTTTCTTCGAACCAGCCTTCGGCAATCATCAGGTCACTGAACATACAGGGTACATAAAAGTAAAGGTCATCATCTGCTAAAGGAAGTGTGTCATTTTGTCCATAAACTACCCCTGCAAAAAAAATCAGTTTTTCTTCATCCTTTTCTAAAAATTTAAAGTCGATATTCACATCTTTAAAGGAAAGTTCCGATTCAGAAGCTTCAAAAGAATCATTTCCGGGAAATATCGCATAAACTGTTATATAATCCTCCTCATCTTTAGGAAAATCATATCCGGCTGGAAACTTTAGCACGGCATTACCTTTTTCATTTGAATTTACCTCACCAAGTTGCACCTGTTCATTTCCTCGAAGAACATAATAAAAAACGGATAATCCTGATGCAGGCAATTCATTTCCATCAATATCTTCAGTCAATAATTTTGCAATTAAACTCCTGTCATCATTATCATATTTCCAGGTTATCAGTTCCATGTAAACAGGAAACACCTTATCCTGTTTTGCTTCCAGTTGTATTATTGAAATGAAGGAGACAAATAGAAAAGTTAATAGAGTTATCTTTGTTATTTTATATTTCATCATGACTAAGTATTTGAGTTTTATCCTTATTGTTTTTCACATTAATTTTCTCTTTTTGTGCAGAAAGTTCCATGATGGGCACAAAGCGTGAAAAAATCATAAAGAAAAGGCAAAATGCCGCAATTCCACCAATGGTAAGTGCCCATTCAACCCATGTTCCGCTATAATGTATCCAATCCGTCCTAATATCCTGAATAGGCAAGTAAGGAGATTCAAGAGTAGGTATAACAATAAGATATCGATTAAACCATAGAGCAATAACCACCACAACCGCTGTTATTGTTATCAGGTTAATTTTTCGCAGTTGCGGTATGCCAATCACAATCAATGGCATCAAAACACCAATATAGTTTGAGAATATAAATGACCAGAAATAGCGGTCAAAAAGAATATTGATAAGTATTTCATCGTTCTTCTCTGATCCATACCATTTAGTCAGATACTCGCTGAAGGTAAAGTACCCAAAGAATGCTGCCAGAACGAGCATTAGAATCCCAACATTAACAAAATGTTTTTGAGTGATGTATTCTTCAAGGTGATAAATCTTTCGATATAACCACATTACAACAATAAGAACTCCTGTGCCTGAATACACCGCTGCAATAACAAAATACGGTCCGAAGATGGTACTGTGCCATCCGGGTTGCAGGGTCACACTGAATATCCATGCCAGTACTGAATAAACGATTATTGCAATAGCCATAACCATTGCGGCCATGATATCACTGGCCCTGTTGAGCCTTTTTCTTTGTTCTTCTGTTCCTGTATATCCAAGTGCAAGCCATTTGTATAGCTTCTTTCTCCATTTGTGGATATTTAATCCTTCAAAATCACGTATTCTTGCAATATCGCGCAGTACGGATAAATACAGATAAATGATACACCCGACGATATCTGTTGAAATAGCAATAACGTCCCATGTAATCGGGGATTGAATTCTGCCATATAATACAAGATAAGGCAGTCGGTCAAGCCTCCCGATACAAAGTAAAATATAAAGAGGCCCTATAAATAAGGAAATGATTGTGATAAATTCAGCCATACGAATGATGGGCTTACGCCATGGTGTGCGGAACAAATGCAGGCCACCTGCAATTAATGCTCCTGCATAACTAACCCCCATAAAAAAAATGAAGTTCACAATATAGATTCCCCAGACCACATTATCGCGCATTCCCGTTATGATATGTCCTTTAGTGATCTGCAGGATTAGGGCAAAGATTCCAAGACCAACGAGCAAAGCAAGGAAGATGATCCAGAGTATGGTAGACTTACCAGGTCGCTCTATCTGACCCCTTAACTCATTAATTGTACTGTTGAAGTTTGGTGTTGTTGTATCCATTTTTATTTCCTCTTTTTAGCATAAGGAGTATTATCATATCTTTTCTTAATATCCTCATCGAGTTCATCATATCCGCGCTCAATAGGGAATTGACGGTTTACAGGAGGAAGATAATAAACACTAGGGCGGGTTCCCAGGTTCTCAAGATATCTGTATCCATGTTTTTCGTTGATAAGTTCACTGAACCTGACAGTTTCTGATCCGTTTGTCACAGCATCTTCAATAATATCTCCAAAATAGATCACACCCATAGGGCAAGCTTCCACACATAATGGTAGCTTATTCTCACGGAGTCTGTCGGAACAGAATACACATTTGGATACGGTTCCTTCCTGTCCGGGTACTGTATTTTCGGGATTATATTGAATGGGGGATTCATAATCATCCTGGTGCTTCCATGCAAAGACTCGTGCTGAATAAGGGCATCCGGTCATACAGAATTTACATCCAATGCATCGGTCTGCATCTACAAGTACAATACCGTCAGTACGCTTATATGTGGCTCCAACCGGACAAACACTTACACACAATGGATTATCACAATGATAACAGGATTTTGGAAACCAATATGGTGCTGTCTTATCCGAATCCTGAAGCAAATGCACTTTCATATATTCCATATCTTTTGGTAGATGATGACCTTCCTGGCATGCTTCAACACATTTACGAGCGTTATTACATTTGGCAAGGTCAATTACCATAACGAACTTCCTATTTGGTATGCCTTGTTTTGCTTTTTCCTTGATCTCTTCAATTGTTTTTAGATATTTTGGGTCAACCTCTACTACTTCACCACCTGTGGTAAGCACCTTTACCTTGTCCTGATCATCAGATGCGCAGGAAGATAAAATAGTACCACCCGCTAATGCTCCGACACCGGCAATTATTCCTCCTTTCAGAAATTGTCGTCGTGTGTTGGAATCTTTGTTTTTCTTTTGTTTCATTGTTTTAGGATTATTTAGGAAATGAGGTGTTGAAATGTTTTTATATTGTGCCGGTGACAATATGATGCTCCAATATTTTTATCTATTCGTGCCAGCCTGTGACCATAGATTTGAAATTACTGATAGGTGTTGTTCCAATGGTGCAAAAATAAATATGTACGAACATAAAAACTGAAACAACAAATCCTGAGAGTACATGAAAAAAATCTATAATATACAATCCGCTAATACCAAGTATATTTGGAATCGTTTCAGGGAACAGTAATACCCAGCCTGAAACTACCAATAAAGGAACAAAGAGATACATTACAGCAACATATGACACCTTTTGCATGGGATTGAACTTGCGTTTTTCATTGATTGGAAAAGGTGCTTTCTCTTTTTTAAATATCCCTAATGTATAATATTTGAATTGTTTTATAACATTCTTTTTCAAGTCTTCAATCCATGACATGTAAAAGCGGCCATTCCCGGTAAAAAAATTTCCAACTAGAAAGAAAACGTAACTGATTGATAATGCAACGCCACAGATGTTGTGCATGCTTACAGCCAGGTCGAACCTCATCAAAGGATATTCGGGATTTGAATATTGCATACTCACCCCGGTTAATATAAGGCCTATACAGAATAAAGCGTTGATTAAATGCCAGATACGAATCCATATAGGATATAAATATAATCTTGTTGACATACCTTTATTTTTTAAATATTCTTAATGATGCATGTGTTATTATTCCCAATATCACCATTGCAAATAATATCAAACTGACCAGATTCATATAATAGTTTTTGTTGGCTCCAATGACATATGATTCCGATAGAATGGACGCATTGAAAAATCCTACTTTATTTCTTTTTTCTCTTGCCTGGAACTGGTATAATGATGCCATCAGCAATGAGTTTCTTGAATGACATTCCACGCATTTCTTAACCGCTTTATCCTTTGTCTGGATATTATGTGCTACCATGATGTCATCCTGAATTTGAGCATGACACTCAATACAACGCACATTTCTGAAGTGAAGAACCTGATTCGGAAGCCAGTCATGTTTTTCAATGATGTTTGGATTTGTAGCATCGGTAAGCATTTGATATTTTTCAACATTAGCATGACAGCTCAGACAAATTTCATTATCATAGGTAATGATCTCATGCATATCCATATTTGTGCGGGCATTGATTTTATATGTATGCGGTCCGTGACACATCCAACATGTAAAATCCTCACTGTGTCGTGAAGAATGAACGCTTTCAAGAAATTCCTCATCCAGCCTTTCAAAATGAAATTCAGCGTAGTTGTCATCTCCCTCATGACAGTCAAGACAGGTGTATTTATATTCCATCCTTAGTTCCCATGCATGGGGAAATTCGATATAATCCTCAGAATGGCAGTCGGTGCAGCGAAAATTTTTGTGATTAGAACTGTAGAAAAGTGTTGAATCTACGAAATGATATGGATTCATGTTAGCTTTCTGCATCCGTTCGGTCCAATCGTTATAAAAATAATATTTCGTTTTTCCGTGGCACTTCATACACAGTTCATTTTCTTCCAGAAATGTCGGTTTTTCGGATTCATTCTGGCAATAACCCGAAAAGTTAAGATGTATAAATAGCATGATTAGCACCAGGTTCGGTACCACTAAAAAAAAACGTCTGTTATTCATTATAAATAAATTTTATAACTATAAAAAAGTGGCTGTTTCAAAAGGAATTTAATTTAATTACCTCAAAGTTCACAAAGCATACCCAAAGAACACGAAGTTAATCATTTGCAGGCTATTTATGCCTTAATGTTCTTTGTGTAATTATGGTGTCCTCCTTGGTTAAAACCACTTCTGAAACAACCTTCGTATGAGATGAATGATTTATTTTGCAAAAGTGTGCATGTAATTCACGACTGCCCACTGATCTTCTTCATCGGGAATCTTTTTTTCAAATCCGGGCATTTCATCTCTTCCAATATATGTCATATACCAGAGCACCCCTTCGGGTTGTTCCTGGAATTCTGCAGTTGAGAAGTCACCCGGAAAGGTCTCCAGTTGCTTCGCTTTTGGGCCATCACCCAGTCCCTTGCTGCCATGACATGATTTACAATGTTTTGCATAAAGCATTTTACCTACCTTATTTAAACTGGCATCATCCTTATAAGGATTTTCCATCTTCTTATACTTTGAAGGTATTTCCCACGGTTCTCCTTTTTTCTGTTCCTGAGGAATCATCCATGACATCAAGAATAATCCTGTTATCACTATTGTTGCTACGAGTAATAATCTTGTTTTCTTCATATTGTATTTATTATTAAGTTATAATTTTTATTAAAAACTCCATAAACGGGTAATTGTAAACCCGAACATTAAATTACTAAATCCTTTTGTCCAGTCGTTCTGATTAAACATATATATTTCCTGAGGGAGAATTCCATCTGCAGTAGTTATATATATTTGAAAAGCATGCGTGCTGGTCGAAATTTCCCATCCAATCGCAAAATTGGGTTTTGAAGGGTTAATAAATTCATGATGTTCTGAAATACTTTTGATTTTCAGGGGGGCATCATACTGAAAAATAATAGAAGATTGAGGAGAAATTCTGGCACGACCATTTATACCGATCCCAATCTTATCATGGTCAGCTGTTGAGTCAGCCAGGTTGTAATGAGTAAAGCTGCCTGTTAATTGTATGGTTAGCCAGTCAGTGAATTTTCTGCCCACTATTATCTGCCCAAAATAGGATAAACGATTTGAGAATTTGTAATTCACACCCCATATACCTTCATTGTCTTTTTCTCTTCCATCGATGGCCATATTACCATAAAGAGTTACAGCCACCGGAATGGTATTTTTGCGTGTTTGCTGCAGGATATTCCATTTCACCTGAAAATCACTTTGCATTTTTCTACCAGTTAGTCCGTACCCGATCATCAGGTTGTCAAGTATGCTATAATTAAAACCTATGCGAATGTTAGCTCCCGGGCTATAGATACCCCAGATATCTTTTATTCCGTTATCCATTTTTCCGAACCTGTGTTGGATGAGCATTTCAAGTGTTTTTGCTGTCGGGATTTCACAGGTTTGGTTATCAATCAGGATACCACTGCCAAAAGGCGATCTTACAGGCTTGTCTTTCTTTTTTTCTTCTTCCTGTGTATATGCCGAACTAACAGAAAATACTATTGATATTATGAGGATTATAAACTTTTTCATCTTTGCAATATTTTGATTATTAATTTTTATTGATTAGTTATCATTTGCTCCCTGCTCGATCCATACCAGTACAACAGCTGACTGGTCAGGTGTATATGTGCCGGAATGACTTCCTCCCGGAATAGGTTTTGTATAGATTATACTTTGTGCAGGATTATCTAAATCGACCAAACTATTGTTAATTATGCTCAGGTAAGCATTAGCGGGTGATAAATCAGGACTGATAGTACCGCCATGACAAGCTAAACAACCTTGTTCCCCAAAAATAGGTGCTACTTCAGTTGAAAAACTGATGGTGTCGGTAGGATCAGGAGGAACAGGTATTGGAGGCTCGATGAAATCATATTCACAGGCATACAATATAAATATGCCAATTAAAAACATAAGTAAGTGTTTAATCCTCTGCATTTTTTTTAAAGTTTTAAGAATTTTTATTAATATACCAAAAAAGGCTTTCATTAGAATAGAAAGCCTTTTTTGTATTATTGAATTTTTATTAATTTAATTTAAAGCTGTTATGGTATTTTCTAATAATTTTTTAGCATAAGCATAATTATGAGATCCACCGCTTCTGTCCTCTCTTACCATATTGTAGTTCAAAACACCACCGGCTTGGTCGGCTGTCCATGTTCCCGGAACAATATGATCGCTATCATCTAATACGCCAATATCCATTAAAATAACTTTTAAATCAGTAAGTAACTGGTCAATATCAGCTTTTGTTTCTTCAATTTTAGTTTCCAATGCATCAGGATCGGTATGACATGCAACACAACCGGCCTGGTTAACAACATCATGCCCATGATATGAATAAGTCATTCCAAATGAATGCCCTCCGGCTTGTACTCCATATGCAGTTGCCATATGACATTCAACACATCCGTTTGAAATCATCGTTGTGTGAGAAGAATTAGTGTATCCTGTTCCCACTTCATAACCTCCGGTACCAAGAAACATATTGGATTGTGGCCCATGGTGTAAACCCCAATAAGGTGATGTAACCGTTACATCATCTCCTCCAACAACCGGTAATGGGTCAGGTATTCTGGGCTGGTGGCAATGTGCACACTGATTAGAAGCTCCATAATCATAAACCTCACCATTGATCCAAAGAGCAAAGGCATCAGTGGTCGTTAATCCCCAGTCATCAGTTGTGTAGGTTTCGTGTACTTTATGACACGTATAGCAATTTATCGGGTTAGGATTATTAATTGCTTCTGCAGTAACCTGTTCTCCTGTAACAAGTACTTCCCGGAATCCCTGACTGGTATGACAAGGTGCACATGATGTACCGTTCCTTTCAAAATTGCCACCTGTGGCGTGGCCTGAATTTTCCCACTGGTTTATTTTGGCAAACATAACCTGGGAAGCATCATGACATAGAATACAACCTGCTGTACCATCCGTGCCATTAATTCCGTTTTCTCCATTAGTTCCATTAGTTCCCGGAGGGCCTGCAGGGCCTTGTTCCCCTTCTTTTGTACATCCGGAAATTACGAGAATAGCTGATGCAACCAGTAATGCAAAAATTGATAAAAAAGTTAGTTTTTTCATAATACTTTTTTTAG
>CAYWXI010000028.1:0-66674 GCA_964462015.1 uncultured Bacteroidales bacterium
AAAATGCCATAGCCCACTCCACAAAGTGTCTGTTGCTATAATAGCTCTTATTTTCCACCAATAATCAGTATCCGGCATTAAGTTTGGTGTATAATAATAAAGCGTATCATTTATTGCCGTTCCATTACCTACATTCATAAGATTATTATTTGTTTCACCAAGCCAAACATCATAAGTTGCATTACCTGCAGGAAAGATTCCTCTCCATTCCAGAGTGGAATTTAGAGAGACACCGGTTTCATTTCGAGCAGGGTTTGGATAACAGGCAGCATAATTGTTTGGTGTGGAAGGATAATGTAAAATATTAAAACCTCTGCTTTGTAGAATTGGAATATGAACATTAAGAGCTTCCCGAGAAAGAGGATTAGCGTATTGTCCATAATATTCTAAATATAATTCATCCCCTGAACCAAGTCCCGAATTTTCCACAAGAGCATAAATATCAGTAATTTGATTTCCAAACAAAAAAAGACATGTCAAATTTGTTAAACCGGAAATAGCAGAAATATCACTGATTTGAGTATCAATTAAAACTAACTCATTCAAATTCGTCAAACCGGAAATAGCAGAAATATCATTTATTTGATATCCACCTAAATATAATATATTCAAATTCGTTAAACCTGAAACAGCAGAAATATCACTGATTGGATTATCAATTAAATTTAACTGACATAAATTCGTTAAACCGGAAACAGCAGAAATATCATTGATTTGATTTATACCCAAAATTAACCAATTCAAATTCGTTAAACCTGAAACAGCTGTAATATCACTGATTTGATTATCATACAAAATTAACTGATTCAAATTCATTAAACCTGAAACAGCAGAAATATCACTGATTTGATTCCAACCCAACCAAAGTCCTATCAGATTTATTAAATCGGAAACAAAAGAAATATCACTAATTTGATTACTAGTCAAATCAAGCCATTCCAAATTCGTTAACCCGGAAATGTCAGAAAAATCATTGATTTGATTTCCTTGAAGATAAAGCCGTGTCAAATTCGTTAAACCGGAAATAGCAGAAATATCACAAATTTGATTTTGACCTAACCTAAGTTCTGTCATATTTATTAAACCGGAAACGTTAGAAATATCACTGATTCGATTCCAACTCAACCAAAGTTCTGTCAAATTCGTTAAATATTGAGCACCTTCAATAGAATGAATATTTGAATTATGTGCATATAAAGTTCCCGTAATTCCGGTTAAATCATCAATAGTGGGATTGTAAGCCGGCGGTTGTCCGAGATATCCATTAATTTTTGCTTTAAAATTTTCATCAGGAATAAAAACCCTAACATCAATATAATCTGTTTTGGTTTCCGTATCGGAGGTTGTGCCATCGGAGACCGTTAATGAAACGGTATATATTCCGGGATAATTATAAATCCATTCCGGATTTTGGTCATAAGAATCAATAGTTCCATCATTTTCGAAATCCCAATGCCAGCTAGTGGGATTTCCGGTGGATAGGTCGGTGAACTGGATTTCTGTTCCTGCTACGATTGTGGTTTGATCAGCTGTAAAATCAGCTGTTACATCTGCAAAAGCAGAATGTGCGATGAAGAAACAAATCATCATCATTATTGGTATTTTATCTAAGTTTTTCATTTGTTTAATATATTGATCCTCAATTTATGTTTAGTGTTTTAATAGCCGCGAATACGCTAATATTTATTCGCGAATTAGCGGCTATTTTTAATCATTTTACTGAATCACAATCTTCTTAACCATACTTAAGTTTTTACTATTAAAGCTGATAAAATAAACACCGGCAGATAATTCTGTTAAATCAAGTTGCCTTGAAGCCGATCCGTTTAATTCAAAATTAGAATATTCTTTACCTCTTAAATCAAATACTTTAATTGAAATATCACCTTTACCTCCTTCGATTGAAATATTAAATATTCCTGTTGACGGATTTGGATAAATGGAGATTGTTTCCTCTGAATTTACAACTTCTCCTTTTTTAATATTCACAACACTATACTTCCCATCTCCCTCGGGATAAACATCCGAAACATAAGAATCATAAATTGATTCCATAGTGAAATCGGCAGAAACAATATTATTTTCAGACCATACTTTTAATATAATTGGATTGCTTTCTTTGTAGCCTTGTCCGCTGGTTAAGGTGCTAAATACTGGAAGTTCGTTTTCGAAAGTATTTTGAGAATTAATTCTTGTTGATCCAATCATTTTTTCTCCATCGAAAGCAGCTACTTCATCTCCGATTTTTAAGCCATTAATGTAAAGTGTGTAAACTGCTTCGGCGGGATTGCCTCCCTCAAATAAAAAATTAGTCATTACGAAATTCTTAGGTTTTTGGCCAGATAAATCATTAGGCCAGGCATTTTGCAAAATAGACATATTGTCAAATAGACTATAATCCTTTATGCAGCGGACACTAAAACCGTCCGCCTTATTGCCGCCGCCACGGAACACAAGGCCGAAGTAATAGGACATGATCCGACTCCATGCGTTTGAAGATGAGAGCTCCGTAGAAGACAACCAGTAACCTAAGTTGCCTTGATTGAGGAATGATCCATTGCTATTGAGGTAACCGCCCGGAAGCGTAGTAAGTCCGCTTTCATTAGTAGCAGCTGTGTTTGGCGGATTCCAATGTGTTGTGCCTATTTCTTTCATTTTTCCACCTGCTACCAATTCTCCACCAAGAAAATCAGTTATAATTGTCCATTCTTCGTCTGTTGGTAAATGCCAGCCAGCGGGGCAAATACCTTGCACTCCTGCTGTCGCGCAATACCCCATCATTTCGTTCCATTGGTATAAACCGCCGTAAATTTCGCAATTTGCAGAGACATTATTGTAGCAGTATTTTTCAATAATTCCATTATCAGTCATTTCTTCTGTACTGTAAATCATTGTACCGATATTCATGTTTTCACCCATCCAGCATTGATCGCCAATTTGAACAGCGTTGTAGATTTGGCCATCGCGAAGGTCGGTAAAAGTATCACCACAAGTAATTGAATAGGAGCATGGATAAATTAAAACATCGGCGGCATACATTTTGACAAGATATCCATCACTGGGTTGACAATCATCCAGGCCGTTAACCCAATTAGGGCCTATCTTTCGTAAAGATTGCCCATTTGAATTTCTTACAAAATCAAGATTATCGCCAATTATAGTGGCAAACGCAATCAAAGCATCCATAGGAGTTTCGGGGAAATAACTTACAAACTGAAATCCTTGATCGACAGGAATGGGAGTTGTGGGATCAACTAAAGACCCATTGATTACAAAAGAATCATCGGCAAACATTTTCACAAGGTAACCTTCATCAACAATCCAATTGCCGATACCGTTAACCCAATTTGGGCCGATTTTTCGTAATACCTGTCCTTGTGAATTTCTAATAAAATCAAGGTTTTCATTTAATATTTCTTCAACCACGACCAACATATCAGGATTTTCGGGAATTAGCCTTGATGAAATAAATTGGAAACCCGATACAAGATCATAGTTTTGAATTCCTATTAACATAAAATCAATTATTGTTGTTTCTCCTAATATTATTATCTGATCATATTTTGTTTGCGAAACATATCCTTCGGCACTTACAGTTACATCATAAGTTCCCGGCTCCACTTCTATTGCATAAGTTCCATCTATTCCGCTTATTGCTGAATAAATGGTTCCCTCAAGTGTAACCAAGGCACCTTCGATTGGATAAACTCCATTACTGATTGTTCCTGCAACTATTCCTAAATTTTCGAGGGGAGTTGCACATAATAAATTTGAAGGATCGGATTCTTCACCGCTTTCCAATATTTGCGTAACGTAGTAACAATATTCTTGTCCGGCAGTTAATTCCGTATCTGTATAAGTTGTTCCCTCTACATTGCAGGCTACCAGGGCTCCGTCTTCGTAGTAGATATTAAATGTTGGAATATTAAAACTCGAAAATGATAACTCTGCTAACGAATATGGCCCCTCACCATCTGGAAAAACATCTCCTGTATACAATTCTGGATAAGGATCACTGAAAGTATATTCAAATAATGTTGACTCTAAATTTTCGCTTTGATCCCATGCCTTGAATATAAAAGGATTTCCAGGAGTATATCCCGGTCCATTTGATAATATATCATAAGCATTTAGGACATTATAAAATGCATTATCCGGAGTGCAAACTTGAGTTAAGGTGAAAGCACCTACTAATAAATCACCATCGAAAATGGCAATTTCATCACCAGCTTCTAGATCATAGCGAGCGATATTAAACTCGGCACCGCCAACATAAATAGTCCAGATGTTTGCATTTGGGCCAGGTTCAACATTCCAATGCCCTTTTGATTTCTCTGTTTCTTTTAAGGCATTATCTTTTTCAGGTATTGCTTCCCATTCAAGGTAAATTTCTTCTGGGCCTGGAATGGCACTTACCAAAACAGGTGCAACATCAGGCAATGGTGTTGCACATAAAACGTTTGAAGGATCGGATTCTTCACCGCCTTCCATAATTTGAGTAACATAATAACAATATTCTTGTCCGGCTGTTAAATCCAAATCCGTATAAGTGGTCTCCTCTACTTCGCCTGCTACAAGGGTTCCGTTTTCATAGTAGATATTAAATGTTGGTATGTAATTACCATTTATAAAAGTAAATTCTGCCAATGAATATTGCCCGTCTCCGGTTGGAAATACATCACCCATCCATGCACCTCCATAATGATCCTCGAAAGTATATTCAAATGAGATTGATTCCATTTGCGCACTTCCATCCCAGGCTACTATTGTAAAAGTGTTTCCGGCTTGATATCCCGGCCCACTTATCAATTCACTAAAAGCAATCATAACATTTTCAAATTGATTAGAAGATGTACATACCTGGTTTAAGGTATAGGCACCTACAAGCAAATCTCCATCAAAAACACCAATTTCATCGCCAGCTACCATATCTATTCCATCAAATGTAGCCTCTCCAATATAAATCTCCCAAATATATCCTGTTGAATCACCGGCTACGTTCCAATGACCCCTTGATTTGCGGAAATCTTTAGGTGATAATTTATCTTTTTCAGGTATTGCTTCCCATTCAAGGCTAATTTCTTCAATGTCGGGTATTGCACTTGCCAAGACAGGTGCAATATAAGGTAATGGCGTTGCACATAATACAATTGAAGGATTGGATTCTTCACCGTTTTCCATTATTTGTGTAATGTAGTAGCAATATTCTTGTCCACCAGTCAAATCCAAATCCGTATAAGTGGTCTCCTCTACTTCGCCTGCTACAAGAGTTTCGTCTTCATAGTAAATATTAAATGTTGGCACATAATAAGTAAAGGCAAATTCTGCCATTGAATATAGTCCGTCTCCGTCCGGGAAAACATTGCCTGTCCATGCACCCCCATACGGGTCACTGAAAGTATATTCAAAGGATGACGACTCTAATTGAGCACTTTCATCCCAGGCTACCATTGTAAAAGTATTTCCCGGTTGAAAACCGGGGCCACTAAACAATGTTTGATAGGCTGGCAAAGCATTTTCAAATTGATTAACTGGTGTACAAACCTGGTTTAAGGTAAATGCTCCAACCATCAAATCTCCATCAAAAACAGCGATCTCATCACCTGCTACCATATCTGTTCCATTGATTGTAGCTCCTCCAATATAGATACACCATACTCCACAATTACCACCTCCAAAGTTAAAGTGGCCTGTTTTGTTTTCAGATATTGCTCCCCATTCAAGTGTTATTTCTTCTATTCCCGGAGTAATGCTTACTAAATGAGGAGTTTGAGCTTCGTTTACTATAATATAATTTTCTTTTAATTTAGTATCAGAATAAATTCCTTTACTAACAGTTAAGGAAACCGAATATGTTCCGGCCTCAGTATAAATCCATTCCGGATTTTGTTCATAACTATCAATTATGCCGTCATTTTCAAAATCCCATTCCCAGCTTGTCGGATTCCCGATGGACAGGTCGGTAAACTGGATTGTGTCACCTTCTTCAATTGAGGTTTGGCCGGCAGAAAAGTCAGCTATGATGTAAGTTGAGAAACTCCATAATCCGCTCCAGATTGTGTCTGTTGTAGTTATTGCTCTAAGTTTCCAACAATAATCCGTATCAGGATTTAAGTCTGGAGTAAAAGAATAAAGTGTATCGTTTATTGCCGTACCATAACCAACATTTACAAGATCATCACTTGTTTCACCCAACCATACATCATAAAAGGCATCCCGTGATGAAAAATTTCCCTGCCATTCCAGATCAGCATTTATGTTAACTCCTTTTTCATAACGAGCCGGATTAGGATAACAGGCAGCATAATTATTTTGTGTAGAAGGAAATTGTAATGTGTCGAACCCTCTGCTCTCCAGTATCGGTATATGGACATTAAGAGCTTCTTGAGAAAGAGGATTGCAATATAATTGTAGAATATCCCCTGAACCAAGCCCAAAATTTTCTACAAGAGGGTAAATATCACTGATTTGATTAGAACACAAATAAAGCTTCATCAAATTTGTTAAGCCGGAAATGACGGAAATATCACTGATCTTATTATTTGACAAATAAAGCCTTTTTATATTCGTTAAATTATTAATGACGGAAATATCATTAATTTGATTATAGGACAAATCAACAGATATCAAATTCGTTAAATCGGAAAAGTCAGAAATATCACTGATTTGATTATCTGATAAATAAAGCCAACGTAAATTCGTTAAACCGGAAAGAACTGAAATGTCACTAATTTGATTCTCATTCAGGTCGAGTACAGCCAAATCTGGTATATCGGAAATAGAAGAAATATCACTAATTTGGTTATTGTTCAAATAAAGACTTATCAAATTAGATAAACCTGAAAGGACCGAAATATCACTGATTTGATTCTCATTCAAATGAAGCCAAATCAAATTAGGTAAATCTGAAATGGTGGAAATATCACTAATTTGATTCTCATCCAAGATTAGCCTTGTCAAATTTGTTAAATATTGAGCACCTTCAATAGATGTTATATTTGAGTTTCCTGCATAAAAATACCCTATAATCCCATTTAAATCTGCAATTGTGGGGTTATAGGACGGCGGTTGTCTGAGATAATAATTAATTCTTGCTTTAAAATTTTCATCAGGGATATAAACACGGACATCAATATAATTTGTTTTGGTTTCCGTATCGGAAGTTGTGCCATCGGAAACCGTTAATGAAACTGTAAATAATCCCGGCTCTTCAAAAGTCCATGATGGATTTTGAATATAGGAATCAATAGTTCCATCATTTTCAAAATCCCATTGCCAGCTTGTAGGGTTTCCGGTGGATAGGTCGGTGAACTGGATTTCTGTTCCGGCTACAATTGTGGTTTCATCAGCTGTGAAATCAGCCGTTACATCTGCAAAAGCAGAATGTGCGATGAAGAAGCAAATCATCATTGCTGTTGTTTTGTATAAGTTTTTCATAAAGCGTTGTTTTTTGTTAAAGATAATAATTTTAAAGATACCGAGTTAGAGATGGCATCCCTCGCGAGGTTTATTGTGTAATTATTATTTTCTGTTTTCTTCATAAGGGATGCCATCTCTTTCGCTTTATTATTGAATCACAATCTTTTTAACATGACTAAAGTCTTTTCCTTTAAGGCTAATAAAATACATTCCCTTTTCAAGTTGGGAAAGATCAACTTCAATTGAGGAATGGTTCCCATACGGGCTTGCTTCGCTTCGTTTGATTTTTAATTGAAGAACTGTTTTTCCTGTAATATCGTTAATTATTAAATCTTTAAAGTTTTTAAAATCTTCAAGATTTTGAATTGTTATTATCCCTGTTGAAGGATTTGGATAAATAGAAATTGTTTCATCTTTATTTTCAATTTTTCCTTTTGTAATATTTACAATACTATATTTCCCATCTTCTTCCGGATAAACATCCGAAACATAAGAATCATATATATCCTCTATAGTAAAATCGGCAGTAATAATATTATTTTCAGACCATACTTTTAATATTACTGGATTGCTTGCTTCGTAACCTTGTCCGTTAATTAATGTGCTAAATACGGGAAGTTCGTTTTCAAAAACGTTTTCAGAATTTATCTTTACCGATCCTATCATTTTATTTCCATCAAAAGCAGCAACTTCATCACCAATATTTAAACCGGCAACATAAATTGAATAAACCGGATCGGCTGCATTTCCTCCTTCAAAAGAAAAATAGCTAGGATTCAATGTTGTTTTACCACTTGATTTTTCTGAAGCAGGATAAATAATTTCAGCTTCGGCAAACGTCTTAACGAGATATCCTTCACTTGGCTGACAATCACCAATTCCGTTTACCCAAATCGGGCCGATTTTACGAAGAGTTTGTCCTTGTGAATTTCTTATAAAATCAAGATTATCACCAATAATAGTTTCAAAAGCAAGCAAAGCATCCATATTATTTTCGGGGAAATAACTTACGAATTGAAATCCTTGTTCTACAGGAATCGGGGTGGCAGGATCAACAATCAAACCATTAATTGAAAACGAATCGGCGGCAAACATTTTAACAAGGTAGCCTTCGGAAACAATCCAATCACCAATTCCATTTACCCAGTTTGGGCCGATTTTTTGTAAAGTTTGTCCGGAAGTGTTCCTAACAAAACTTAAATTGTCATTTAATAACTCATTCAATACCTCCAACATATCCGGTTCAGCAGGATCAATATTTGAAGACATAAATTGATATCCTTCATGTAAAATTATTTCTTGTGCAAAATTTTCCCAATTCATAATATTAGCCCAGATGTCAAATCCTGTTTGCTCGCCGCGATTATCCTGCCAGGTGGAGTAAATTCTGTCGTTTCCTAAAATAACAGCAGGATTATATTGCTGCATTTCGCCCGTATTTGATATTCTGTAATTACTTCCTAATGGAGTGCCGTCACTAAAATACCGTTGAGCATATACATCCTGATTTCCATTGCGTCTATCCAACCATGAAATAACAAAATCACCAATTCCATTTACTGAAACGCAAGGAGAAGTTTGATTAGTTGTGCCGGTATCATTATTTACCCGGAAATTATCTCCTATTGAGGTTCCGTCATATAAATAACGTTGGGCAAAAATATCGTAATTATCATTAAGTTTATCAACCCATGCAATAACAAAATTACCTTCATCATCAGTTGAAATTGATGGATTAACAACATAAGTACTTACAAGGCTGTCTTCGACTTTATAATTACTTCCTATTGGTGTTCCATCACTTAAATAGCGTTGTATGTAAATAGCCCAAACACCACTGCGTTTGTCTTGCCATGTAATGATGAAATTATCATTTGTATCAATAGCAATATCCGGGGAAGTCTGTTGTGTGCCTCCTATATCATCATTAACTTTAAAGTTTTCACCATTTGGTGTGCCGTCGCTAAAATATTGTTGAGCATATATGTCGGGTTCAGTATTTTTATTATTTTTTGAAAATTCAGGTTCAAAAATTTCACTATCATGTAGTTGATAAAAAGGTTTTCTGTTTTTTCCACCATCTTCTGAATCGCCCCAAACAATAATGAAATCTCCGTTTTTTTTACAAATAACTTTCGAACCATAGTTCACCCAGGCACTCAGGTAATTTACTCTAAAATTGCTTCCCAGAGCTGTACCGTCGCTTGAGAAACGTTGAGCATAAATATCGCCCCAATATCCATTACGACAGTCATCCCATGCAATTACAAAATTCCCGTCGGCATCGGTAGCAATTGACGATCCATACTGAATTACATTATATGATGTGTCATCATTTACTTTTTTGTTAATACCCAAGGCAGTGCCATTACTTGAAAAGCGCTGAAAGTAAATATCTCCGTAATTATAATCATAGTTGAAATTTCGATAGTCAGTCCATGAAATAATAAAATTATTATTTTTATCAATTGTTATTGAAGGTTCTCCCTGGTTTTCACTTCCCACATCGTCGTTGACCTTGAAATTGTCTCCTATCGGTGTCCCATCATTCAGATATGATTGTGCAAATACATCTCCGTTAGTGCCGATACTATGATCTTCCCAAATAATAGTAAAATTCCCGTCTTTATCTTCAATAATCGAAGTACAAGTTTGGTATGAGTCGCCTATGTCGGTGTTAACCTTAAAATCATTTCCTATTGGGACTGCATCCCATGTGAAGCGTTGTGCATAAATATCTGCATTGACGTTTCGGCTATCTCCCCAACAGACGATAAAATTTCCTGCGATATCTGTTGAAATGGAGGGGCTATGCTGACTCGCATTCGTTGTATCATTGTTTATTTTAAAATTATCTCCCAACATTGAGCCATCGCTCAAGTAACGTTGAGCATAAATATCCCAATTTTCATTTCGCTCATCGCCCCATGTAATTATAAAATCACCGCTTTCCATAATTACAATATCGGGACGCAATTGGGTGGCTTCACCAATATCAGTATTAACCTTTTCATTATTTCCTATTGCTGTACCGTCAGCGAGATAACGCTGAAGGTAAATGTCGTAATCACCATCATTTCGTTTATCAACCCAGGTAACAATAAAATTACCGTTTTTATGACATGAAATTGTTGGCCAATATTGAACAACATCTCCTACGTCATCATTAATTTTGAAGTTGTCGCCGAGAGTTACACCATCTTTTGAATATCTTTGAGCATATATATCATATTCGCCATTTCTTTCGTCGGCCCAAACAATAACAAAGTTCCCACAACTATCTGTTGAAACTGAAGGGAGTTCTTGTTCTACATTTGTAGTGTCGGTATTAACTCTAAAATTGTTTCCCAGAGCTGTGCCGTTGTTTGAGAAACGTTGAGCGTAAATATCCCATTTCCAGGCGTCTCTTTTATCTACCCAGGTTATAACAAAATTCAAACCAGGGTCAACAGCAATGGAAGGGCGGCACTGATTTACTGTTTCATTATTATCGGAAACTTTAAAATTATCACCGAATGTTGTACCATCGCTTAAGTATATTTGAGCATAAATATCATAATTCATACCGTTGCGGTTATCTTCCCAGGCAACAACATAATTCCCGTTTCCATCACCGTCGATTGATGGTGCGGATTGTTTTGAACCATCGCGGCCTGCATGTTCATTGACCAGAAAATCAGGAATGTTTTGAGCATTAGCAGGAATATAAGTAAATACCAGGGTAGGTAATAAAATACAGATAATTAGCAGATTGTTTTTCATATTGAGTCCTCCTTTTTGGATTTATAATATTTTATTTAGTTTTCTAAATAGAGTCAATGATATTGTCAGAAAAAAAGCATTTGTAATATTTTTTTTACATTTCTAAAACATATTCAAGCCGCTGCGGGCATAATAGAAGTTGAAACAATTAGTGCAATTTCCGTCGACTGCAACAAATGTTTCTATGCTAATGAATTTGAGTACAATAATTTACATTGCATTCCATTGGCTGAACATATTATTTAGCTACAATAATACATATAATTTATCATAAAAGCAAGAAAAAAAAGGTTTAAAACCACATCGATACCTTTAGATTAAAAGAAATTGCGAGATAGTTCCAATCATTAAAATAAATATCAATAAAACGGTTGACATCGGCTCTGAGTCTTATTACGAGCGATTGCAAGGGATAAAAGTTAAATGAAGTACCTGAACTCATACGAAGGTTTTTGTGTGTGGTGTAGCCGAAAGTATTTTGATATGATCCGGAAAATGTTTGCTGTATTTCCATATACCGTAGCCATGTAAAATGTTTGGTACGCCAAATTAAATCGAATGAGGATTCATAATTGTCGGTTAAATTATGTATTTTACCATAATTATGATCATTACGACGGTATAGTAAGTTAAAGATATTTATAAAATTTCCGGACCATCTATGTTCTACCCATATAGAAGGCTCGTAGTCCATCGATTTCATAATAGGTCCCAGATTCTGGAAAAACTGACGGTATTGTACTACTATATGCGTGCTTGTACCAACTTTTATATCAAGTCTTTCATTTAGTCGCCAGGATGACTTTTTGATTTTGCTTCCTGAAAAGCCGTTGTTTTGAGTGTTCCATTGTAACATGCTGTACAGGAACCAATTTCCGCCAGGCCTGATTTCGTTTTTAATAAAATAGTTTTGAATTAGCAAGGATCTTGTAGGATTTGGTGTTTCCTGTTGGGAGAAACTCCAAAGTTGTCCACCTATCCTGTTTTTAGTATCCCCCATACAGTCATTAGTCTGGTTATAGTTAAATTCGAAAAACAACAATGAAAGAGGTTTCCAAAACTGTCCGGGTGATAACCTGAAATTCACTTGTCCAAAATTGCGCAGGTAATAAACATTTAAATCATCATTGAATGAGAACGTTTGTTTTAGATTGTTTTCGATGCGAAACGATATTTGCATAGCGCGCCACTCGTTAATGACCAGGTCGGTTAGCAAACGCTCATCTTTAGAAACGGGCTTTTGTAATGTGCCGGTAATATCATTAACAGAGTTAGATCTATAGAAAAAACCGGTTTGAATTCTTTCGGTAACCTGGGCGGAAACCCGGGTATAACCCTGAAAGAACCTTTGTTTATGTGAACCGGTAAGAAAACTTTCGTTTTTGCTACCTGCCCGTAAAAAGTTCTCTACCTTTAGGTTTTTAATGTGCATAAAATCCATTACAGAGGCAGGAAACTGGTATTCGAGAAGGTTTTGAAAAAACTGCTTTTTACTGCTTGAATCGACGGTTTCAGTATGTTTGTCCTGATAGGTAAATTGAATATTCGGTAGCTTGGTGTGATGGAACAGAAATGAAGCATTCCCCGATCTTTCAGAAACTTCAGCATTGTTGTTCTGTGCATCTGTTCCTGTCAGTAACTGCCAATCACCCAATAGCCGCAAATAAGTTGTTGCATCTACCGAAGAAAAAAATTGCAGTT
The DNA here is from genome assembly GCA_964462015.1 of uncultured Bacteroidales bacterium. Taxonomy (GTDB): domain Bacteria; phylum Bacteroidota; class Bacteroidia; order Bacteroidales; family JAEINX01; genus JAEINX01. Next base: position 12,883 of record CAYWXI010000028.1, read on the forward strand.
TATCTTTAACATCCCCGAAAAAAGCCTGCTCGCGATAAAGGTTTTTATATTCTGAATCGAAATGCTGATAAAGGGTTTTTATCCTGAACCAGGAAGAGCTTGCCAGACCCTCAATATGTTGGGCCGTAAATTTATTTTCTTCTGTTTGGTAAGCTATGCCGGGTTTTAACCGAAAATCAATTTTTCCCACCGTTTTTCTGACTTCGCCATGCAAATCCAGCATTTGCGTCGAATCATCACTCATGTTTTGCCAGTCTGCCTGTAAATATAAGTTATCAGATGGGCTGAAACTGAGGCCTGCCTGATGAAACCGGCTACCGTTTTCGATGTAGTATTCATACTCGATTTCGATACGTGTGTCATCATTTACTATACCTTCGCGAACAAATATCAGAGTACCGTTGGTGTAATCGAGCACGTAATCATTACCTCCGGAGGCAACAATCCCGTCGAGTCGCAAGATTTCACTGCCTCTGACCAAATTTTGGTGTTTAAGCATTATCATCGACAATTGGGTTTGGAAATTTGCCTTCATAGTATAAAAAGATTCTACAGAAATAGTATCGTAAACGTTTGGAGGAAAGGGTCTGTAATCAGGGAAAAATAAAAATCCTTCGATATAATCTATCCACTTTGAATCTACTCTGTCGTCGCCATTTTCGTCCAGACCGAACTGTTGAAGAGGTACTTTAGCCTGTGTTTGATCGTATATTTGAAAGTCGAATGTAAAAGGTAGCATTTGTTTGCCCTGGAGGTAATAGAAATTTAACGCGGAGGTTGATACGGTTTCATCTTGTAATATTTTCTCATATTCCCTGCCATCCAAAACATAGCGGATTGCTATAGTCCATTCAGGCTGGACAGTCTTTATCATTCTCAAAACATTAGCTTTAGTGTACCATGAATAATCTTCTGCACTTACCCACAGGTCATAATTTCCCAACATGCCGGCAATAGTAGTATTTGTAAGAGTGTTGGGATCATTGTTAGCAGGTGTTTTATCGTCGATATATAGTCTTATGTTTTCCGGAGAAGAAAGGGTATCGAGCCCGGGAACTCGAAAAAATTGATTTTTCAAATATTGAATATCTTTTACTTCAGGAGAAAAATCACTAAATGCTCCATTGAAATATTCATAGGTTTTTTTGGATTTTAGCTGGCCTGTTGCAGCTTTCAATGAAAACAAACTGCGTTTAAATACCGGTGTTTTATCACCATATTGTAACCAGATGTTTGATCCGAACATTTCAGCTCCTTCACCAAATGGTGTGTTACTTGAAGTGTATCTGAAATCACCCCATGCTGCTTCACGTAGTAAATCATTATCATTACCGCGATATCTCAACCCCAAAATAGTATCACTATAGTCCACATTGTTATAAAATCCTGAAAGCCTTCGCATATTAGAAAAATCAACCTGGCTTTTAATATTAAGGCGATAGGCAGAAATTCTGTCTTTTGATAGAATTTCATTCAAATCATTGAATTTCTGGTCAAGCTGCTCCACAATCCTGATCCGGGTACCTTCCCAATTCCATTTGTATTTCCCCAAACCAATATATCCACCTTCATCATTGTCGAAAAGATTATTAAAAAGATTGGATCTACCGCCTTTTGTACCCTGAGAAAAGCTGTATTTATTCCATGGTTCGTGAACTGATTTCTGATAATCGATAAATTGATCATTAAACAAGAAAGTATTATTTCCATCGGAATATACAGAAGTGAAATCCAGGGCTGACAAACCGGTTGAAAAATCCTGGATCTCCCAGCTTCTGAGACCACGGTCCCAAACCATCACATTTGTTTTGGTGAGTATCCATAAATTCTCAATATTCAGAAAACCAAAAGTGATAGAAAACTGATCAAGGTTGTTGTTGCCTTCAAATTCGTTCCAAATACCCGACTGTTTATCAAAGTAATAAATTCCAAGTCTGGTGACAGCCCAGATGCGTTCGTCCTCGATATAAAGTTCGATAAGGTTTTCCATATTAAGGTATGGAAATCTAAAAAATTGCCGACTTTGCAATTGCGGATTGAAGCTAACAAGTCCATCATCGCAAACCAGCCATATTTCATTTTTTAAAACAAAAAGTTGTTTTGGGGTGATGTTAGTATCAACAGAAATTTTAAAGTTTCTCCATTTTTCAAAAAGTGGATTATACTCCGAAAATCCATTATCGTGGGTTATCCATACGTGTTCCCCCAAAACTTTCACATCGTTAACATTTTCAGTGGGCAGTCCACGCGATTTGTCGAAAACTTCCCATTGCTCCATTAATAAATCAAATCTTGCAAGTCCATTATTTGTTGAGGCCCAAATATAATCACCTTCAAAATCTAAATTTGTAACTACCGGCGATGGCAAACCATTTTTCGCATCAAAATACAAGCAGTCGTTCAGGCGGACATGCAGGGCAATAAGACCGGTATCAAGAACACACCAAAGCCATTCCTGATGATAATACATTTGTTTTACATCACGATTTTGGTGTAAAACAGGCAGAGCATAGCGTTTGAAGGAATTGTCATCAGGATTAAATTGAAGCAAACCGGACGGGGTTCCAATCCAAATCTGAGTTTCAGCCTGAATCACCGGATATTCCTGTTGGATTCCTACGCGTTTAATCTGTGAATTAACATTTCCTGTTATTAAAAGAAGAAGAGCAATTAATGATAGGATTTTTAAAATACTGTTTTTTGAAATTGCCATCAGGAAGGAAATTTTTTATAGAGTATTGTGCATCTTATTTATCATTGATATGACAGAAAAAGTAATATTGAGTCCACTCTGAAAAGCAAAAGAAATGATAATGCCACTAAGACACCAAGTCATTAAGATTCACAAAGAGCTTATTTCTAATACATTGTTTTTAGTGAAACTTTGTGTCTTCGTGCTTTTGTGGCTAAAAATGCCTTTTCGGAGTGGACTCAATATTTATTCATTCAATTTTCATTTATAATATTTATCAAAGTTCAGTAAAGCAATAACAGCCACATATCATATTTTCTTAACCAAAATTTTCTCAAATTCAATCTCACCAATACCGTTTTCCCAAGCTGCTCTGATGTGTGGAACTTCTTTAGCTGTGATACTCCGGTTTCCGAAATTATATCTTGAAACTACAACAGAGTCCACCGCACAAATATCGGTTGAGGCAAAAATCCTGTTTTCGGTGATTACTTCACCGGGGCCTACCGGGCCATTATTGAGCAAAACTCTGGATGTGTCAATGATATTCAGATCAGGCTTAATAACAAGTGCCAGGTCTCCAATTGCCTGGTTGATTTCAAGCGAAGTATGAAAGCTGGTGCGGTCCCAGATAACACCCATAAGGTTTTTAATGGCCAGGCTCACATGAGTAGCCTGATGATGTTTAGCTGTTGCCAGATTAATAAACAGGCTTGCTCTGGATAATAGTTTAAGAATATCGGTTTGTTTTAGAGCTTTGCCATTTACCTCAACAGCCTGGAACATGCGTTCCTGGTTTGTAAACATCAATTTTACTTCAGGATATTTTTCTGCCACAGAAATAAGTTCGATATTGCTGAAGTTTTCGGTTTTTTGCAAAGTGTGATCGGCAATGATTATATTTTTTATCCCCAGGTCAAGCAACACCTGAATTATTGTTTCTATCAGTGCAGCGGAAGTTATTGTGCCGCGTTCCGATCGGTGTGGAAGGCAAATATTGGGCTTAATAAGCACAGTTGCTTTTGCAAGATCAGTTTTTATCCATGTTTTTAAACCGCCAAGTGCTGTAAAGATCGCCTCAATATTTTTCTTGTCAACATTTTCCGCTTCATAAACCGTTGCCGTAAAATTTTGAGGAGAAGAAGCACTCAGGTATCCGGTAAAAGGAACTTGTGATGCAGCCAATGCAGCTGATGAAACCTTGATAAATTTTCGTCTGTCCATTCGTATTATTCTATTTTACCATCTATGTTAAGCGCAAATTGTTGCATGATGCTAAGGCTTTCATCAGTATCGGTATTAATATCAAGAAGAACATAATACTTATCACGATAAAAAGCAAGTTGCTGTGAAAGGCCATACCTGACATAATGGGCTTGCGCTCCTGTGCCTATGGCCCAGTCGATGGCTCCGCTAAAACCTAAATTCGGATCGTTGTACAGTTCACCGGCGTTAGCATTGCTTCCCTGATCATAAATATAAATTGTCAATTGTACCTGGTTTTGGTTGACAGTACCCTGGTAAGCCTGAGAAATGGCTTCCACAAATCCATGCAATTGGTAAATTTCTGCACCACCATTAATCTGTGCGGTAAGCTCGGTGATATTATTCGCTGTCCAACCGGTTCCGCTAAAACTCCAGCCTGTGATCTCGTTATTTTTTACAATCAGGTCTTCAATGGTTTTTGTGGATGTATTATCATCGTCGGAATTATCTTTTTTGCAGGAAAAAGATACAAAAACAACTACAAATAGTAGTAAGGCAAATTTCTTCATGTTTTAATAATTTATTTTTTAATTAATTTTTTCACTATATGTTGGTTTTTAAATTCAAAATTACAAAGATATGTTCCTGTAGTTAGATTTCTTGCATCAAATGTAAATTGATGATCACCGACAGAAAGTTTAGATTTGTTTAAGATTGATATTTTTTTTCCATGTATATCGCTAATCCAAACATGTGTATTTGCTTCACTTATCAAATTGAAACTAATTACCGTTTTTGTTTGCACAGGATTCGGATAAATTGATAATGATTTAGTAGCATCATTAATTGAGCCTTTCGTAATATTTACTATGCTGTATTTACCATCTTCTGCAGGATAAACATTTTCAACGTATGAATTATAAATATTTTCCATAGTAAAATCTGCATCAGAAATTTCATTAGAATTTGAATTATAGATTTTTAAATTAATTGGATTACCATAAACATGTCCTTGTCTATCAGTTAAAGTACTAAATACAGGAAGAGCATTTAATAATTTATTTTTCGAAGAAATTTTAATAGCGCCAACTAAAACATCTCCGTCGTAAGCAGCAACTTCATCACCAATCTCTAATCCGTTCACATAGATAGTATAAACGGGATCAGCAGCATTACCTCCATTAAAATTAAAATGTGTCGTTTTAGAATTATTCGAATTGACTGAAGATTTTGTATAATCTGAAGGATAAATTAAAACACCCGGATTCAACATTTTTACTAAATAACCTTCGCCTGGAATTGCATCACCAATACCATTAATCCAGTTCGGCCCAATTTTACGTAACATATTTCCGTCTGAATTTCTGATATATACCAGGTCATCACCAATTATTGTGGCAAAAGCTGTCATAGCATCAATAGAAGAAGTTGGCAGAAAACTCACAAAACGAAATCCTGTAGGTAAAGAAATTGGAGTACTGGTTGGAAACTGATTACCTTCCATTACAAATGATTCGGAAGCCAATAATTTGAATAAATATCCTTCAGTGGATACCCAGTCACCAATTCCATTAATCCAGTTTGGCCCGATCTTACGTAACATATTTCCATCAGAGTCCCGAACATAAACAAGATTTTCATTTAGAATATCCTCCAGTACAATCAGCATATTCATATCTCCTTCAACAACATAGGAAGAAATGAATTGAAAACCTGTATTTAAAGCAAATGATTGAATAACCGGAGCTGATGATTGTATCGTAAAAATACTATCGCTTATATCGTTTATATAAGGATTGTCGATGCAACTAATTCTTAGCTTGCAGTTTTCAGATGGTGTGTTGGGTACTGTCCAATTGTAATGTCCGGTATTGGCAGCAATAGAATCAATAATATTGATCCAGTCCAATCCATCATTCGTGGAATATTCAATCTTTACATTGGTCAGGTTAGTGCTTTCCCATTGAATGTTGTAGATGATATCCGGAATAAGACTTTCGCCACCGTTGGGCTGGTTTACTAAAACATTCATCAGTGTTGGGTTGATAATTTCCACTATATCCATTTGGCTGGGTTGGTTGGTACCTAAGCCATAAGTTACTGCAGTTGCGATATGTGTGGCAAGATTAGTAGTAGTGCAACCATTTTCTCTAAGCAATTCGCTGCCTAGAAAATCAGTGGCTACAATATCAGTACTCATAATAAAATTATTAGCTGCAAATTGGGGATTCCCTCCCGGCCCACCTGATTTTATGCCAAAAAGCCCATCAACAATATTTACACAACTTTTATTTATGATCGGATCGATGGCGTTTAAGGCCGGTATCCAGGGGTCGCAATAGTTACTATGCATAGTTATTGCATCCTGCACAGTACCATAATGGTTTTTAAGGCACAATGTTACACCTGATAACGAATGGTTTTTGAGCACTGAAAGGTTGATGATATAATCAGCCATATCGCTGACAATGCGACTGATTTTTTTGTTCTGACCGTTGACAGTATAATAATGCGATGAAAATCCCACTCCGCTATGGTTTGTACCGAAGCATCGCACGCCGGTTGCAGAGTCATTTATTGTAAATCCTGCATTTATCAACTCATAGTCGGAACGTTCGAAAATGATGATATTATTTTCGGGAAAGTAAGAATCACCAAATTGCATTTTTATCAATGAGCTTGTGATAGCTTCGGTTACAACTGGGTGGCTTGGTAGGTTGGGGGCGGCACAGTTCACTTTAATGGCAATTATTTTGTTGGTTGATATACCCGGCAAAAGTGATTTCCATGCATTGCCAATATCCCATATTTGTGCAAGTTCCATTATTCCGCAATCCATCATGGTTTGCGCCACAACTTCGTCGATATTGAGCCCATTTGTTGCCAGGTCGTCAGTAACACTAACTATTCGACTGTTTCGTGTTGCGCCGCGGCTCCACGTTTTTAATGGTAGAACCATGCTTCCAACTCCGGCTACAGAAGCCAGTTTTATAAAGGATCTGCGATCAATTTCAGGATTAATAATGTTTTTTTTCATTTGTTTAAAATTAGGTATTCAATTTATGATTAGTGTTTTTTTGCCGCGAATACGCGAATAAATATTAGCGTATTCGCGACAATTTATTTTAATCATTCTCCTGTGTCTGTGTACTGTAGTGCTTTGGCACACAGATGTGTGTTTAGAATTAATCATGGATGTTTCATAATATATTAGTTTTTTATGATCCGGTTAAATTGATAATGATTTAGAAGCATCATTAATTGAGTCTTTTGTAATATTTACCAGGCTGTATTTACCGTCCTCGGATGGATAAACATTTTTAAGGTGCGAATTATCAATATTTTCCATAGTAAAATCTGCATCAGAAATTTTATTAGAATTTGAATTATAGATTTTTAAATTAATTGGATTTCCATAAGCAAATCCTTTACCATTATTTAAAGTACTAAAAACAGGCAGAGCATTTAATAAATGATTTTCCGAAGAAATTTTGATAGCACCAACTAAAACATCTCTATCGTAAACAGCAACTTCATCACCAATCTCTAATCCGTTAACATAGATAGTAAATACGGGATCAGCGGCATTACCTCCGTTGAAATTGAAATGAGTAGCTTTAGAATTAATATTTATTGATGATTTTGAACCATCCAAAGGGTAAATTAAAGTTCCCGGGTTCAACATTTTTACAAGATAACCCTCGCCGGGATTTGCATCACCGATTCCATTCACCCAATTGGGTCCTATTTTTCGGAGCATTCCTCCTTCTGAATTTCTAATATATGCCAGATCATCACCAATAATTGATGCAAAAGCTATCATAGCATCCATGGAAGTAGTTGGCAAATAACTAACAAAACGGAATCCCATTGGTAAAGAAATAGGTGTGTCAGTAGGAACCTGCTCACCTTCCATGTTAAATGACTCAGATCCTGATAACTTAAATAAATAACCTTCAGTTGAAGCCCAGTCACCAATGCCATTTATCCAGTTTGGCCCGATTTTACGTAACATATTACCTTCTGAGTCTCTTACATAAACAAGATTTTCATTTAGAACATCCTCCAGTACAGTCAGCATATTCATGTCTTCTTCAACAATATAGGAGGAAATAAATTGAAAACCTGTATTTAAAGCAAATGATTGAATAACAGGAGATGATGACTGTATGGTAAAAATTCCATCGCTTTTATCGTTAACAAAAGGATTATCGATGCAACTAATTCTTATTAAGCAGTTTTCGGATGGTGTGTTGGGTACTGTCCAATTGTAAGTCCCTGTACCGGCAGCAATAGAGTCAATAATATTTATCCAGTCTAATCCGCCATCCGTGGAATATTCAATCTTTACATTGTTCAAGTCTGTACTTTCCCATTGAATGATGCATGTTTCATTCGGCATTAGGTTTTCGCCTCCGTTGGGTTGATTTATTAAAACCGTCATTAGTGAAGGATTAACCATTTCCACAATATCCATTTGGCTTGGTTGGTTTGTGCCCAATCCATAGGAAACCGCTGTATCAATATGCGTTGCTTGTCCCGTAGTATTGCAACCGTTTTCCTGAAGCAACTTTCTGCCCTGGTAATCGCCTGCTACAATATCGGAACTGATGATGAATTTATTGGCGACAAATTGTGGGTTTCCTCCCGGGCCTCCCGATTTGATCCCCAAAAGTGCATCAATTATGTTGATGACATTTTTTGATTTTATCGGATCAATAGCATTGAGTGCAGGAATGTATGGATCACAGTTGCCACCATGCAGTGAACCAGGGTATTGCACTGTACCATAGTGATTTTTGAGATTAAGAGTAACACCACTAATTGAATGGTTTTTCAATACCGACAGGTTGATGATAAAATCAACCATTTCAGTAGCTACGCGACTTATTTTCTTGTTTTGGCCATTAACATTCCATGTTTGTGTTGAATAACCAATCCCACTATGATTGGTGCCAAAGCACCGAACGCCTGAAGATGATGTATTAATGGTATAGCCTGCACTTTGCAAATCAGAATCGGTACGGTCGAAAATTATTATATTGTTTGCGGGGAAGGAAAATCCTCCTGAAAATGATATTTGTTGTAATGAGTTTGCTATTGCCTGTGCCACAATCGGGTGGCTGGGCAACGATGAGTTGAGGCAGTTCACTTTTATTGCCACAATTTTGGATGCGTTGATTCCGGATAGAATAGCTTGCCAGGCATCACCCACATCCCAAACCTGGGCAAAATTCATAATGCTGTAATCGATCATAATCTGAACGATATCCCCATTGATATTTAGTCCATTAGTGGCTTCATCATCTGTTACAATCACAACGCGGCTGTTACGTGTAGGATTAATTGCCAGAATTTCGGAAGGTAAAACCATGCTACCAACCCCGGCAACAGAAACCGTTTTCAGGAACGACCTACGGTCAAATCCAGACATTTCATTTTTTATTTTCATATGTATATAGTGTTATAAAGTATATTTTGTGAAAATTTCATCATGCTAATATAATGAAATTTTGTGAATCTCAAAATTCTTATTTGTTTCTACTTTTAAAATATAGACACCTGTTTTAAAACTTTCTGTATTTAACTGAATTTCAAAAGTATTATATTGCTTATTAAAAACCTCCCGACCCAAATAATCAAAAATGGATATTTTTTTCATTTTATAGGGTGAAATAATACTAATGTTGTCAGTGGCAGGGTTTGGGAATACATTAACTTTCTTATCATAATTCAAATAGCTTTTTGTAATGTTTATTATACTGTATTTTCCATCGTGAAAAGGATATTTATCAGAAACATAGGAATCATAAATTTTTTCCATAACAAAATCTACATCAGTGAATAAATAATTATTTGAATCCCAGATTACTAATCTTATTGGGTTTCCGCCTTTAAATCCCTTTCCTTTTGTTATAGTACTGAAAGCACAAAGTTCGTTTTCAAAAGTATTCTGTGAATTGATCTTTACAGATCCTATCATATTATCACCATCAAAAGCAGCTATTTCATCGCCAATTTCTAATCCATTAATATATAACGTATAAACCGGATCAGCAGCATTCCCTCCTTCAAAAGAAAAATGAGTAGGTTTAATTATAGTTATACCACTTGATTTTGCTGAAACAGGATAAATAATTTCACCTTCGGCAAACATTTTTACGAGATATCCTTCACCCGGTTGACAATCACCAATTCCATTTACCCAAACCGGGCCGATTATTCTTAAAGTTTGTCCTTGAGAATTTCTAATATAATCAAGCTCATCATTGATAATAGTTTCAAAAGCAAGTAGAGCATCCATTGGATTTTCAGGGAAGTAACTTACAAATTGGAATCCTTGTTCGACTGGAATAGGTGTCGATGGATCGACAAAAAATCCATTAACTGAGAAGGAATCTGGCGTAAACATTTTTATTAGGTAGCCTTCAGAAAAAATCCAATCTCCAATTCCGTTTACCCAGTTCGGGCCAATCTTTTGTAATGTCTGGCCAAGTGAATTTCTAACGAAAATCAGGCTGTCGTTTAATACTTCAGCCATAACTTCCAACATATCCGGTTCAGCCGGATCAATACCGGATGAAATAAACTGAAAACCTTCATGTAAAATAATTTCCTGTCCGAAATTCTCCCAATTCATCACATTTGCCCAGATGTCATATTTTGTTTGCCCACCACGATTATCCTGCCATGTTGTGAAAATTCTGTTATTTCCCAATATTACTTCATGAAAAAATTGTTCTCCTTCACCGGTATTTGATACTCGGTAATTGTTTCCAAAAGGCATGCCGTTGTTCAAATATCGTTGAGCATAAACATCCTTGTTACCATTGCGTTGATCCGACCATGTTATGATAAAATCACTGTTTCGCCAGGTTGAAATGCAGGGAGAGAACTGATATGTGTTTCCTGTATCGGTGTTCACCTGAAAATTATTTCCAATGGGAGTGCCATCATTTAAATATCTTTGAGCATAAATATCATAATTGCCATTTCGCTTATCCATCCAGCTTATGTTAAAATCCCCATTGTCATTTATTGATATGGATGCTTTATATTGTTTCTCACTAAATGCTGTATCTTCCACCTTAAAATTATTTCCTATAGGTGTCCCATCGCTAAGATAGCGTTGTGCATAAATGTCATAATCACCATTTCGATTATCTTCCCAGACTATTATAAAGTTTCCATTTGTGTCAACTGAAATATCAGGGAACTGTTGATATGAATTTCCGACATCATCATTAACTTTAAAATTTCCTCCGAAGGGTGCACCGTCACTCAGATATTGTTGGGCATAAATATCAGGTTCACTGCCTTTATTTTTTATTAATGAATCACTATTAAAAAGATTTCTCTCATCAAATTGATGATTATGATGTCTTTTCTCTCCACCATCTTCAGAATCTCCCCAGGTAATAATGAAATCTCCGTTTTTCTTACATGCAACTTTTGAACCATAGTTTACCCACGCACTTAAGTTGTTAACTTTAAAATTGTTTCCCAAAGCAGTACCGTCATTTGAGAAACGTTGAGCAAAGATGTCGCCCCAATATTCTATGCGATAATCTGTCCAGGTAAGAACAAAGTTGCCGACGGGATCGGCAGCAATAGAAGGATAGACCTGGCTGGAATATCCGGTATCATCATTAACTTTATAATTGCTATCCAAAGCTATACCATAATTTGAAAAACGCTGGATGTAAATATCATGGTTATAATTACGCTTGTCAACCCATGCAATTGTGAAATTATCGCTACTATCCTTTGCAATTGAAGGAGTTGCTTGATTTGCCGATCCTATATCATCATTTACTATAAAATTGTCTCCCTGTGCTGTGCCATCATTCAAAAATGATTGAGCATATATTTCTCCATTCCAACTGAAACGATGGTCTTGCCAGACAATTGTAAAATTCCCATCTTTATCTTCCATAATTTCAGGGTAATATTGATATGAGTTACCAGTATCGGAATTTACTCTAAAACTATTTCCTATGGGAATAGCATTACCGGTAAATCGCCGTGCATAAATATCACAATTTTCATCATAACAGTATTCCCAACTTATTATAAAATTCCCGTCTAAATCAGTCGAAATTGATGGATTCGCCTGTCTTGAAATTGTCATGTCATCATTTATTAAAAAATTATCTCCCAAAGGTGAGCCATCGCTCAGATATCGCTGAGCATAAACATCCCAATTATTATTTCGTTTGTCACTCCATGTAATTATGAAATCCTCATTTTCTTTAATTGCTATAACGGGGCACAATTGGGATAAGAGACCGGAATCTGTATTAACTTTAAAATTATTCCCTAAGGCTGTGCCATCAGCCAGGAAACGCTGTGCATAAATATCATTATCATCATTATATCGCTCGTCAACCCATGCTGCAATAAAATTACCATTATTATGGCATGAAATTGTGGGCCAGTATTGGACCGAATTTCCAGCATCATCATTAATTTTAAAATTATCACCTATTGCTGAGCCATCATTAAGAAAACGTTGTGCATAAATATCCCATTCGCCGCTTTGCTTATCCGCCCAAACGATGACAAAATTTCCGTTGCTATCTACTGATACCGAGGGATGTGCTTGCTCGGTATCTGCTGTGTCAGTGTTAACTAAAAAGTTATTTCCCAAAGCTGTGCCGTTGTTTGAGTAGCGTTGAGCGTAAACTTCCCATTGCCAAGTGCTTCTTTTATCAATCCATGTAATTACGAAATTCAAATTCGGATCAACTGCAATATCCGTTCCAAGTTGACTTCCATATCCACCTCCACTTTCATCATCATTGACTTTAAAATTGTTACCAAGAGGTGTGCCGTCACTTAGATAAATTTGAGCATATATATCAAAATTCCACTCAATGCGGCCATCCTGCCATGTAATAACATAATTGCCATTTCCATCTCCGGCGATATCCGGTTTTTCTTGCTCCGAACCATCTACACATATTTGTTCATTGACCAAAAAATCAGGAATATTTTGTGTAATTGCAGGAATATAATTAAATATAAGGAAAAGGTTTAAAGTACAGAAAAGTAATTTGTTTTTCATAGTGAGTCCTCCATATTTTTATTTAGGTGTTTGTTGTTATTGTTCCGGGTTTCGGGTTTCGGGTTTCGGGTTTCGGGTTCCGGGTTTCAAGAGAAAAACACTTGCTTGCAGATGACAAAAATTGTCTCGGATTATAGCTTGCAGCCTTATTTGTTTTAAATTCTTTTCTCGTTTTTCTTCTTAAAAAGTTCATTCTCTTTAATTTTCTATAGGATTCCATCTTTTCAAAAGATGGAATCCTTAATTATATACTATTGAATTATAATCTTTTTTGCATAATTATAATCTCTGTCGATAAGGCTTAGAAAATAAATTCCATTTTCAAGTTGGGAAAGATCAACTTCGATTGATGACTGATAATTCATAATTGTTAATCGAAAAACTGTTTTTCCTGTAATATCGGTAATTTTTAAACCTTGAAGGTTTTTAAAACCTTCAAGGTTTTGGATTGTTATAATCCCGGTTGTCGGATTCGGGTAAACAGAAATTGTTTCCTTGTTATCTTCAACTGCTACTTTTGTAATATTCACAATACTATATTTCCCATCTTCATCAGGATAAACATCCGATACATAAGAATCATACATAGTTTCCATAGTAAAATCAGCAGAAACAGATTTATCCTCAGACCAGAATTTTAATATTATCGGATTACCTCCTTCATAGCCTTGTCCGTATGTTAAAGTGCTAAAGACAGGAAGTTCGTTTTCAAAAGCATTTTGAGAATTAATCTTTATTGCTCCTACCATTTTATCACCATCGAAAGCAGCTACTTCATCACCAATTTCCAATCCTTCAAAATAAATTGTATAAACAGGATCGGCAGCATTACCTCCTTTAAAAGTATAATATGTAGGATCAATTGTTGATTTACCGCTTGATTTTGTGGTGGCAGGATAAATTATTTCTCCTTCGGCAAACATTTTAACAAAATAGCCTTCACCGGATTGACAATCACCTATACCGTTTACCCAGGTCGGGCCGATTTTTCGTAGAGTTTGACCGACTGAATTTCTAATATAGTCAAGATTATCATCCAAAATTGTTTCAAAAGCCAACAAAGCATCCATAGCATTTTCGGGGAAATAGCTAACGAATTGGAATCCTTGTTCAACCGGAATCGGGGTTGCAGGATCAACAATCAAACCATTAATTGAAAACGAATCGACAGCAAACATCTTCACAAGATAACCTTCCGAAACAATCCAATCACCAATGCCATTTACCCAGTTCGGGCCGATTTTACGCAAGGTCTGGCCAAGTGAATTTCTTACAAAATCAAGATTATCGTTTAATATATCATTCATAACAAAAATCATATCCGGATCTTCAGGAATAAGATTTGATGAAACAAACTGAAAGCCTTCATTCAAAATGATTTCCTGTGCAAAATTATTCCAACTCATTACATTTGCCCAAATATCAAAACCTGTTTGCCCTCCACGATTATCCTGCCATGTTGAGTAGATCAGATCTTCATATAAAACTGCATTGATTTTATACTGCTGCATATCAGGGGTGTTTGTAATCAGATAATTATCGCCATGTGGCTGTCCATTGGCAAAATATCGTTGTGCACAAACATTATAATTCCCATTAGTGACGTCGCACCATGAGATAACGAAATTTCCAATATTATTTACTGAAATTTGGGGTTTAATTTGAGCATAGTTGTTTGTATCATTATTTACCTGGAAATTATATCCTATCGGAGTACCGTTGTTTGTAAACCTTTGAGCAAATATATCAAAGTTTTCATTTCGGCGATCTCTCCAGCAGATAACAAAATTACCGGCTTCATCTGTTGATACCGAGGCACTCCATTGATGATCACTAATTACAGTATCTTCTACCTTAACATTACTTCCGATAGGAGTTCCATCGCTTAAATATCGCTGGAAGTAAATGTCCCATTCTTCGTTACGTTCGTCTTCCCAGGCAATAATAAAATTGCCTTCAGCGTCAACGGCAATATCGGGACATTGTTGATAGCCATATCCTACATCATCATTAACTTTGAAATTATCTCCGATAGGAGTGCCGTCTCCTGAAAATTGTTGAGCATAAATATCGGGTTCGGTTCCTTTGTTTTTATTTGAAGAAGAAGGCCTGGAAATTACTCTCTCATTTAATGGATCAAAAGGTTTATTAATTATTCCGCCATCTTCAGCATCGTTCCAGGTGATTATAAAATCGCCGTTCTTTTTATAAGCCACCGCTGAGTAATGGTGCATACAGGCGCCTGTAGTATCATTATTTACTTTAAAATTATTCCCTAAAGCTGTCCCATCACTTGAATAACGTTGTGCGAAAATATCACTACAAAATCCCAAACGATAATCGGTCCAGGTAATAACAAAGTTTCCCTCGGTATCGGTTGCGACCTTTGGTGAATAATGAATATTCTGATCTAAAGTGTCGTCGCTAACTATAAAATTATTCCCAAGTGCTGTTCCGTCACTCGAAAAACGCTGGGCATAAATGTCCTCCTGATTATTACGAAAATCTATCCATGTAATAATAAAGTTATCGCTGCTGTCTTTTGCTATTGAAGGTGAACTTTGATTTTCGCTTCCTACATCATCATTGACAATAAAATTATCACCTGACATTGTTCCGTCATTTAAAAAGGATTGAGCATAAATATCACCGTTAAAACCCGAGCGATGGTCTTGCCATGCAATATTAAAGTTACCGTTATTACTTACTGTGATCTCGGAATTATATTGATATTGATACATTATTCCCGTATCGGTGCTGACAATAATATTATTTCCAATTGGAATAGCATCGTATGAAAAGCGTTGTGCATAAATTTCGAAAAAACTAATACGAAGGTCTTCCCAACAGACAACAAAGTTCCCCAATAAATCATTTTCAATTGAAGGATTTCTTTGATCGGTATTTGTAGTGTCCTCAATAACGAAATTATTTCCTATGGCTGAGCCGTCACTCGAATATCGTTGTAAATATATATCCCTGTCATCATTGCGTTCGTCTTCCCATGCGATTATGAAATCACCATTTTCTTTTATTGTTATATCGGGCCTTAATTGCAATGCAACTCCCGGATCGTCGTTTACCTTTTCATTATCACCTATGGCCGTACCATCAACAAGAAAGCGTTGAAGATAAATATCGTAGTCATCATTATATCGTTTATCAACCCATGAAACAATAAAATCGCCATTTTTATGGCATGAGTTTACGGGCCAATATTGAACAGAATATGCTATGTCGTCATTGATTTTGAAATTATTGCCAAGTGGAGTGCCGTCATTTGAAAATCTTTGGGCATAAATATCCCAGTCGCCATTTCGTTCGTCGGCCCAGGCGATAACGAAATTCCCGCAGCTATCTATTGAAACCGTAGGATGTTCCTGGTCAGCGCTACCAATATCATCGTTGACTCTAAAATTATTTCCAATTGCTGTACCATCGCTTGAAAAACGTTGAGCAAAAACATCCCATTGTCCGCCGTTTCTTTTATCTAACCATGCAATCACAAAATTCAAATTGGGGTCAACAGCAACTGATGGATTATATTGGCTGGAACTTTCATAAATATCGCAAACCTTAAAATTGTCTCCGATGGTTGAGCCATCGACCAGATAGATTTGAGCATAGATGTCGCGGCTCCAGCCGGCTCGTTGATCGACCCATGTTATTACATAATTTCCGTTTCCGTCTCCGGCGATATCGGGAGTTTCCTGCTCCGAACCATCAATGCCTATCTGTTCATTGACAAGGAAATCGGATAAAACCTGGGTGTTTGCCGGAATGTTTTGTAGTATGAGGCAAAGTGTTAGGATAATAGTAAACTGTAATTTGTTTTTCATGATATGTCCTCCATATTTTTGATTAGTTAGTATTTGTTGCGGGTTACGGGTTACGGGTTTCGGGTTGCGGGGTTATGCCCAAGCCTATTAAAATTATTGCTGAGGTTGAAAGGAAACTGAGAGTGTTTGTAAGACTAAGATTCTCTGTTGAGCCAAAGTTGTTTGCATTTATTAAAGGTAGTGTATTCCTTCTTTGATTTATATAATCGTATGAAAATATTTTGCCAGCAGCTAATGAATTCTTAATAACATTTGATAAAATCTTGCTTACATTCGTTAAAAGAGGCTTTACAGCCGTTGAAAGAGTGATTACAATCGATAAAAGAGGCCTTACAGAGATTAAAAGAGGGCTTACAGTCGATAAAAGACGATGTAGGTTGTGGGATGTAACGCCTCGGCTAAGGGATGTAACGCCTCGGCTGAGGCTTGCAGGCTGTATTTTATCGAATGCAGGCAGTCGGTTATGGCATGTAAGCCCTCGGCTGTGGGATGCAAGCCCTCGGCTGAGGGATGTAATGTGTCGATTGAGGCAAGTTAGTAGTAATCTATGGCTTGTAAGCAGTAGATTATGACTTACAATATGGTTTTTGAAAAATGCTATTCTTACTTTTTTGCCTGTTAAATACATTTTCTTTTCCTTAAGAAAGGATTCTATCTTTTGAAAAGATGGAATCCTTATTAAATCCTATTGAATTATTATCTTCTTTACATATTTGAAATCTTTACCACTAAGGTTTACAAAATAAACTCCGGCAGGTAAATCCGTTAGATCAAGTTGAGTTGAAGTTACTTCTTTTAATTCAAAATTATAATATTCT
Source organism: uncultured Bacteroidales bacterium (assembly GCA_964462015.1). GTDB lineage: Bacteria > Bacteroidota > Bacteroidia > Bacteroidales > JAEINX01 > JAEINX01. Next base: position 30,505 of record CAYWXI010000028.1, read on the forward strand.
TTGCCTCTTAAATCAAACACATTAATTTGAATATCACCCTTAATTCCTTCGCATGAAATATTAAATATTCCTTTTGAAGGATTTGGATAAACAAATATTGTTTCCTCTTTATTTTCAATTTTCTCCTTTGTAATATTTACAATACTATATTTTCCATCTCCCTCAGGATAAACATCCGAAACATAGGAATCATAAATTGATTCCATAGTAAAATCAGCAGAAACAATATTATTTTCAGACCATACTTTTAATGTAATAGGATTTCCTGCTTCATAGCCTTTTCCGTTAATTAATGTGCTAAACACGGGAAGTTCGTTATCAAAAGTATTTGTAGAATTTATCTTTACCGATCCTACAATTCTATCACCATCGTAGGCTGCTACTTCATCGCCAATTTCCAATCCATCTACATAAATAGTAAAAACCAGATCGGCAGCATTCCCACCTTCAAAAGTAAAATATGTAGGATTCAGTTTTGATTTACCGCTTGATTTTGCTGAAACAGGATAAATAATTTCACCATCGGCAAACATCTTAACGAGATATCCTTCACTTGGCTGACAATCACCAATTCCATTTACCCAAACCGGGCCTATTTTACGTAGAGTTTGACCTTGTGAATTTCTAATATAATCAAGATCATTATTAAGAATAGTTTCAAATGCAATCAAAGCATCCATAGAATTTTCAGGGAAATAACTTACAAACTGAAAACCTGCTTCTACAGTAATGGGGGTTGAAGGATCAACCAAAGTGCCGTTGATTGTAAATGAATCTTCGGCGAACATTTTAATAAGATAGCCTTCATCAACAATCCAATCGCCGATACCATTTATCCAGTTGGGGCCGATTTTTTGCAATGTCTGTCCCGAAGTATTCCTTACGAAACTTAAATTATCATCTAATATTTCATCTAAAACATCCAACATATCCGGTTCAACAGGATCAATATTTGATGAAACAAACTGATATCCTTCAACTAAAGTTATTTCTTGTACAAAGCTACCCCAATCCATCACATTTGCCCAAATATCAAAGCCTGTTTGCTCATTTCTGTTATCATCCCAGGCAGCATAAGCCTTGTTATCAGATAAAATTACCTCGCAGTTATTTTGTTCTCCTGCACTTATATTTGATATTCTGTAGTTATCTTTAAAAGCTTGGCCGTTACTTAAATACTTCTGTGCATAAATATCCTTAGTTTCGTTGCGATTATCGGTCCAGGAAATTATAAAATTGTCGTTCTCGCCTATCGAAATGCAAGGATAACTCAGCATATCGTCTTCAATATTATTATTAACCTGGAAACTATTTCCTAAAGGATTACCGTCACTTGAAAATTGTCTGCAAAAGATGTCGGTTTTTTCATTTCTGTAATCTAACCATGCAAGCGTAAAATTACCTGAAGCCCCGTAAGCTATTGAAGGAAGGTTTTGAAAGCCACTATATAGCGGATTTTCAGACAAAAAATTACTACCGATTGGTGTTCCGTCACCTAAATATCTTTGTAAGAATATTTCACCGGCATCATTTCTCCAATCTACCCAGGCTATAACAAAATTACCATTTCCGTCAACTGAAATATCAGGGCATAGCTGGGCAGCCATTCCCAAGTCGTCATTAACAATAAAATTTTCTCCTAAAGGTGTACCGTCGCTTAAAAATATTTGAGCCCATATATTTGGAGCAAGATATATGGAATCAGAATTATAAAGCTTGTCAATTTGCTTTTGGTAAGAAATTAATTCATCCTTTCCTCCCTCGTCACTATCACCCCAGCAAATAATAAAACCACCATTTGGTTTGCAAGCCACAACCGGATTATAGTTCAAAGTAGCGCTAAGAAAATTCACTCTAAAATTATTTCCTAAGGGAGTACCATCATTTGAAAATCGCTGAGCATAAATATTAAAAATTTCTGCTTCCCGGTAATCTGCCCACGTAATAATAAAATTACCATCAGGACTTATATCAACAGATGGACTAAGGGTATAATTATCAATATCATCATCATTAACTTTTATATTTTCACCTATTTTGACTCCGGCACTTGTATATCGTTGAGCGTAAATATCCCTACCTTGAGACCGCCCATCAACCCAAGCAATAATAAAACTTCCATCAGTATAGCATGCAATTGCCGGCCATTGCTGGTTTCCGCTAAGCTGGTCATCATTCACTTTAATATTATCATTAATTGGTGTTCCGTCGTTAGAAAACGATTGTGAATAAATTTCTCCAAAAAATCCAAATCGGTGATCTTCCCAACAAATTATAAAATTCCCGTTATTGTCAACTTTAATATCCGTTTGAATTTGTTTTTTGCTGGTGGGATCAGTATTTACCTTAAAATCCCCTGAAACAGGATTACCATCATTTGAAAAACGCCGAGCATATACATCATCGTAATCATTACGATTATCTTCCCAACAAACTGTGAAGTTTCCGGCAAAATCAGAACTAACTGAAGGATCTTCATGAGATATATTTGTAGAGTTTTCATTTATTTTAAAGTTATCTCCAACAGTAGTTCCATCTCTTAAAAAACGCTGAGCATAAATATCAAAATAACCATTTCTATTATCTTCCCATACAACAATATAATTTCCGTCACCATCGCGGGCAATATCAGCAAGAATATGATTTGTTCCTTCGGTATCGGTATTAACCTGGAAGTTATTTCCTATTGCTATACCATTGGCAGAATAGCGTTGAGCATAAATATCACGCCAATCATTATTTCGTGTATCTGACCAGATAACTATGAAATCTCCGTTGTTATCACATGAAATTGTTGGCCAGAGTTGGTAAGCATTTCCTGTATCATCGTTTACTTTCACATTATTTCCAAGTGGTGTGCCATCTGATGAATATCGTTGGCAAAAAATGTCCCTATTATTATCATATCGTCTATCCATCCATGCGATAACGAAATTACCGCAGCTATCTATTGAAACACAGGCATTGTTCTGATCATTATAACCTTGATCATCATTAACTTTAAAATTATTTCCTATAGCTATACCATCATTAGAATACCGTTGGGCATATATATCCCGGGAGTTGTTTCTATTATCTTCCCATACAATAATAAAACTCATATCTGATGCAACTGCAACAGCAGGATTTTCCTGTTTTGCATTTATTTCATCATCATTAACCTTAAAATTAGGTAACTGAACTGTATCATTATTCATGAAAATTTGAGCATAGATATCGAAATTACTTCCATTGCGTTTATCTTGCCAGGTAATAACATAATTCTCGCATCCATCACCATCCAAAGAAGGAGATGATTGATCAGAACCATTAATACTAAATTGTTCGTTAACTAAAAAATCAGGGATAATTTGCGAATTAACCTGATTAGAAGTAGTTAACAAGCCAAATATTAGAATGTAAATAAGTAATAATATTTTTTTCATAGTTGGTTTTGTTTGTTTATGTTAATAATTATTTTTAAGTTGTTATTCATATGCTTATTTAATAATAATTTTATGTGTTTCCAATGAAGTTGAAGTTTCTATTTTAATAATGTATATACCAGATTCAAAGTATTTTGAATTGATTTTATAATCATTATCATCAATATTAATTTCGTAAATCAATTTTCCTGTTGCTGTAAAAACTGATATCCTGATTATTTCATAAACAGAAACAATATTGATGTTTTCATTTGCAGGATTGGGATATACAAGAGTTGTTTTATTTTCAATATCTTTGGTTTTATTGATTTTTACGATACTATATTTCCCGTCAGAATCAGGGTAATAATCAGAAACATAAGAATCATATAAACTCTCCATAAAGAATTCGGTATTTTTGATTTCTTTATCATTACCAGTTTTGATTTTTAATATAATTCTATTACCAGGGGTATATCCTTTTTCATTAATCAAAGTACTAAAAATTGGAAATGAGTTATCAAAAGGATTATTTGATACAATTTTTATTGCACCTACAATTTTCTCCCCATCGAATGCAGCAACTTCATCACCAATATCCAATCCTTTAATATACATTGTATAAACAGCTTCAGCCGGGTTACCACCCAAAAACGAAAAATAAGTTGCTTCTTTTGATTTTTTTCCACTTGTTTTTAGTGAGACGGGATAAATTATTTCACCAGCAGCAAACATTTTCACAAGATATCCTTCACCCGGCTGACAATCGCCAATTCCATTTATCCAGATTGGGCCTATCTTACGCAAAGTCTGTCCTTGAGAATTTCTAATATAATCAAGATCATCATTAAGAATAGTTTCAAATGCAATTATGGCATCCATATTATTCTCCGGAAAATAACTTACAAACTGAAATCCTGATTCAACGGGAATAGGTGTAGCAGGATCAACAAAAAATCCATTTATTGAAAACGAGTCAGGGGAAAACATTTTTATCAGGTATCCTTCCGAAACAATCCAATCTCCAATACCATTTACCCAGTTAGAGCCGATTTTTTGCAATGTCTGTCCGGAAGTATTTCTTACGAAACTTAGATTTTCATCTAAAAGTTCTTCCATAACAATTATCATATCCGGGTTGGCAGGATCAATATTTGAAGAAATAAACTGATATCCTTCAGATAATACTATTTCTTGTTCAAAATTATCCCAATTCATTGCATTTGCCCAAATGTCGAATCCGGTTTGTCCGCCGCGATTATCTTGCCATGCAGCGAAGATTCTGCCATCTCCTAAAACAACTAAAGAATTAGATTGCCGCCTCTCGCCTGTATTTGAAAGCCTGTAATTACTTCCGAGAACTGTACCGTTGCTCAAGTATCTTTGAGCATAAACATCAATATTATTATTTCTCAAGTCATTCCAGCTAATAATAAAATTACCAAATTCATTTACTGAAATGCAAGGAGCAGATTGATTTTTTCCTAAGGTATCGTCGTTTATTTGGAAATTCTCACCAATCGGGGATCCATCAAATAAAAATCGTTGTGCAAAAATATCATAATCACCGTTACGTTTATCATTCCATGCTATAATAAAATTTCCACCCGGGTCATTCGAGATTGATGGATTCGCATTATAGCTGCATTCGATGCTGTCAATTAATTTTAAATTGCTTCCTATCGGAGTTCCATTACTTGAATAGCGTTGTATGAATAAATCCCAAATCCCATCCCGATTGTCTTGCCATGTAATGATGAAATTTCCATTTGTGTCAACAGCAATATCGGGATATATCTGATCGGTATTTCCCGTGTCGTCATTGACTTTGAAATTTACTCCAAGCGGAGTGCCGTCGCTTAAATATTGCTGAGCAAAGATGTCGGGCTCGCTTCCTTTTTTAGTTCTCGAAAAATCTTTTTCCTGAATGTTTTCATCAAGTGAATTATTAAAGGCATAATTGTCTTTTGAACCATCTTCGGAATCGCCCCAAACAATAATGAAATCTCCGTTTTTCTTGCAAGCAACTACTGGACAGTAATTCAAATATCTTCCATTGTTATTTACCATAAAATTCTCTCCTAAGGCTGTGCCGTCTGATGAGAAACGCTGAGCATAGATATTACTTGGATCTCCGCTAATACATGATTCCCACGCTATAACAAAATTCCCTTCGGCATCAGATGAAATAGATGTAGTAAAATGAAGTAAACTTTCTGTTGAATCATTACTGACCAGGAAGTTATTTCCTGTAGCCGTTCCATCAGCCGCAAAACGCTGGGCATAAACTTCGCCATAACTGAGGGAGTTACCATAACAATTACGATTATCAATCCATGCAATGATAAAATTATCATTATTGTCTTTTGCAATTGAAGGGTTTCCCTGATTTTCACTTCCAATATCGTCGTTTACTTTGAAATTGTCATCAACTGCTGTCCCGTCATTTAAATATGATTGAGCAAATATATCTCCGTTAGAGCCAAGACGATGATCTTCCCATGTAATAGTGAAATTTCCGTCTTTATCTTCCATAATTTCAGAGCTGTATTGAGCAGTGTTTTCGGTGTTGGTGCTCACCAGAAAACTATTTCCGAGAGGAATTGCCTCGCTATTAAAACGCCGGGCATAAATATCGCAATCGTTACGGGTATCTTCCCAGCTTACAATAAAATTCCCAGTTAGATCTATTGAAATTGAGGAATTCCTTTGGCTTGTATTAGTAGTATCATCGCTTATTTTAAAATTATCGCCGAGCGGTGAGCCATCGTTTAAATAGCGCTGAGCATAAACATCCCAATCTCCATTTCGTTCATCACCCCAGGTAATTATGAAATCACCATTTTCTTTAATTGCAATATCGGGGCGAAACTGGTATGCATCACCAATATCGGTATTGACTTTAAAATTATTTCCAAGGAGTGTTCCGTCTGACAATAAACGCTGAGCATAAATATCATAATTATCGTTGTATCGTTTATCAACCCAGGAAACAATAAGATCGCCGCTTTTATTGCATGAACATGTTGGCCAATATTGAGTTGAGTTTCCTACATCATCATTAATTTTAAAATTATCGCCAATGGGAGAACCATCAAATAAATAACGTTGGCAATAAATATCCCATTCGCCATTTCGTTCGTCGGCCCAAACGATGACAAAGTTCCCACAACTGTCTATTGAAACTGAAGGATGTTCTTGTTCTACGTCATCCGTGTCGGTATTAACTTTGAAATTATCTCCCAGTTTCGTGCCATCACTTGAGAATCGTTGTGCGTAAATATTCCATTCCCACCCATCTCTTTTATCTATCCAGGTGATAACAAAATTCAAATTTGGATCAACAGCAATGGAAGGGCGGTACTGAGTGAATGTTTCATTAATATCGGTAACTTTAAAATTGTCACCGAATGTTGTGCCATCGCTAAGGTATATTTGGGCATAGATGTCAAAATTCGTTCCATTACGGTCATCTTTCCATGTAATAACATAATTGCCGTTTCCATCTCCGTCTATATAAGGAGTCGATTGTTCTGAGCCATCAATACCTGATTGTTCATTAACCAAAAAATCAGGAATGTTTTGTGCTTTTGCCTGAAAGTTATTTATTATCAGATTAAGTGATAAAATACATAAGATAAATAATATCTTTTTCATAATATGTTCTCCTTGTTGAATTTGTGTTTTTAATATATATTTATATAAACTGATAGCATAGTCAAAGAAAAAATAAAAAATATTCATAATACTTATTTAACAAGTTTAATATTATGTACTTTGTATTCAGTAAATTAGAGCTTTATAAATTTTGTTTGGCCTATTTTGGCCATAGTCTATTATTTATATGTTAACGATCCGGTTCAGATAATTTATAAGGCTTATTTTTAACATAATATCATAATATGATAGACAACTAATTTAGCTATTCGATGCAAAAAAAATAAGAAAAAAAGAAAAAAATAACATATAATTAACATATTTTATAATTGCTCAGGTGATATTGGATTTTCTTTAACTTTTTTGATAGATTGTATGCAAAGACTTATAAAGAATACCAAAGGTTTTATAAAGAAAATTCTATTGAAATCGGGATTTTCAAAGCATTGATAAAGAGCAATAGATCATATTTATGTTCTTTTTCCCACTTTATTAATGGTTTACTGAGCTTGTTTGATAGCTTACAGCATTTGTTGGAGAGTTTATAGTATTTGTTTATAGGTTTTCCGCATTTGCATGATAGTTTACCGTATTTGTTTAATAGTTTACCACATTTGTTTGATGATTTTCCAGGTTTGTATGCTAGTTTACCACATTTGTTTGACGACTTACCGTATTTGTTTAATGGTTTATCGCCTTTGTTTGATGATTTACCAAAATATATTTGGCTTGCAAAAAGGGTAAGTAGTTATACAAACAGTGTTCTAATGCATTCTTCCTCCGGAATTAATTAAAATAGATATAATGCAATAAAATGAACCTGATATTGTTTTGTGGCAAACAATAATAATGATATAAGACTAAAGATATCTTTTAAAATCTTTTGAAAATCCTTGCAACAGAATATCCCGGTGCATCAATTTTAAGGTCCATAAAATACCCGAAAGCAGTTTGGTAAGTTTCATAAGTGGCATTTTTCATTCTGCTTTCAGCCCTGTTAAACAAATCAATAGTAAATTCCGGCGAAGCTTTGCTATCGGAGAGATGAGCAAATGAATGTAATACGACTTTTTTGGTTTCGTTTTTCTTTGCAGCCCACTTCAGGTTTTTTACAAGTTTTTTTTCAACACCGGAAATATCTTGTTCATCCTTATTTTCAGCTTGAATAAATGCAACTAAAACATTATGGAAATTTACTTCATCCTCTCTGTCTTCAACGGTTTCAAGAGTTTTTACGGTTGGTGTATAGGAAAAACTCCTGCAATATATCATTAATATTTTCATTTTGTTTTTTTTACATTTTTTAAAGTTAAAAGATTCATTGCATTTCCCTCCAGACCATGAATGTTATTCTGTAGAAATCGCAAAACCCTGTCGTAATAAAGAATTACGACAGGAGACTCTTCCATTATCAAATTACTCATTTTTCGATATTGAATGTATCTTAGTGAATCATTGACCTGTAATTGTGCGTTTTCATAAAGTTTATCAAATTCATTATTTGCAAAATGAGTGTAGTTTGGCCCGTTAGGGCAAAAATTCTTACTATAGAAAAGCGAGAGATAATTCTCGGCATCAGCATAATCGGCAATCCATGAAGCCCTGAAAAAAGGAAGCTTTGCCTGAGCTTTTAATTCTTTTAATGATGCCGGTGGATTTACATTTATTTTTATACCAATTCCAATCTCACCTAATTGATGTTGAATGTATTTACATAAATCAAGATAATCGGAATTTGTTGTCAGAGTAATTTTTGGCATGGATTCCAAATCTGAAAAACCTGCTTCAGCAAGTAATTGCCTCGACTTATCGGGATCATAAGAATATCCGATCATTTTAACCGAATCAAAAGAAGGTAATCCTAATGGGATCATACCATAATTACCTGGTGTACCGATATTATTTCTTAAATATCTCAACATTTTTTTTCTATCGAAACCATAATTTATGGCCTTACGAATTGCTTTATGTTTTAAAGGGTTATTTGTAATTTTTAACTTCATTGTATCAACCATAATTCCAAGATATTCGGTGTTAAGGTATGGCTGGCTGATAAGTTTGAATTTATTTTTATATTTTGGATTCAATCCGCCTCTTTTTGTTAATAGTTCGTCTTTATAACTTGCGTCAATTCCCGACATAAAATCAAGTTTTCCTTTTACAAATTCAAGAAAAGCCGATTGTTTATCAATCAGGAAAGTAATAGAAACAGCATCAAGAAAAGGTAATCGTTCGTTGCCTGATTTTTCAAAATAATTTTCGTTTTTCAAATAAACAAGCTTCACACCCTCTTTCCACATTTTAAACTTGAAAGGGCCGGTTCCAACCGGATTTCGCCTGAAATCTTTCCCGTATTTTTCGATTGCCTCATGCGGAACAACCGAGCAGTATTGCATGCTTAAAAGCCCTAAGAACGGGGGAAAAGGATGTTTAAGTTTTATAGTAAAACAAGAGTCGTTCAGTGCTTTAAATGAATGTTTTTTTCTTATTGATTTATTTATTGAATCGTGAATTTCATTAAAAGAAACATTGTTAAAAATCCAGGCTCCCGGTGAAGCAACTTCGGGATCAAGAAGCCTGTTAAAACTATAAACAAAGTCGTTGGCAATTACTTTTCGGCCTTTTCCATCTTTGAAAACTTCATTATCGTGGAAAAAAACATCATTTCTTAAATTAAAAACATATGTTTTGCCATCATCTGAAATCTCCCATGATTTGGCTATACACGGCTGAGGTTCCAAATTATTGTCTAATTGAATGAGGCCATTAAAAAGTTGATTGACCGCCCAGATATTTGCCTGATTAACTGCAAATACAGGATCAAGAGATGATATTCCCGAAGCTTCATTATATTTAAAAACGCTTTTTGAATCTATATTGTCTGTGTTTCTACTACATGAGAAAGTGATGAAAATTATTAAAAATATTATAGGTGTTTTGTTCATACATGTATTAATGAAAGCATTCTAAATAGGGTGTTTTTAATAGAAAAAGCTTAAGCATTATATTGATCTTCTTTATTCCAAATAATGTCCTTTACATGAAATAATCACAATTCTATCATCATTTACTTCGTAAACTAATCTATCTTCTTGATTTATTCTACGAGACCAACATCCTCTTAATTCGTATTTCAATTGCTTGGGTTGCCCGGTTCCTTCAAAAGGAGTTCTGCGAATTTCACTTATAAGTTTTATTATTTTTTTGAATATTTTTTTATCTGTAATAGCCCAATTGTTATATTGTTTTAGAGCCGGTGCTTTAAATTGAACATCCACAATCAGGAGATTTTTTAAACTTTTCAAAATTGACTTTTTCTTCATTAAGCATTCGTTTGCTTATATCTTCAAAATCATTGCCTTTAAACAAATAACCTTCAGTTTGGCTTCTCGCCTTGATGATCTCTTTTTTATAATTTGGCCTCTTCGTGCTAATTTCAAGACTTAATTCATTTACTATAGCAATTTTTTGTTCAATCGACAAAGTTTTTAATAATACATTGATTGCTTCAATTACATTACTTTGAACTTGTGTATTCATTTTATCAGTTGTTATTCTATTGTTTAAAAATTTGCTTTTTAGACATTGTTTCTTGTCATTGTAATTCAAACAAATACAAAACTAATCATTTCACAAAGGTAGGTAAAATTTTGCAAGTATTTTGTCATACATTAATTTAACAATATAACTATCTATACATTAGGTTTTTTCATTAGAATTCTGCTTTCATTGTAAAGATTATCATTATTCACTATAAGCCTGCATTTTTCTTTTAAAATCAACCAGTTTTCTTTTTGTCGAAATAATAAATTTATAAAATTGTTTTCCATCAGGTGATTTATATTCCTGGTCGTCGGGCTTTATGGTTCGTAGTATGTTATTAAATTCACGATTCGAAGAAATTGCCTGAAGTATATTGTTTTTGTAATCAAAGAAGTACCAATGTTTTTCGTCAATTTCCAAATAAATAGTAAATGCATCGCCTGAGCGTTTTTTTACAATTTCAATATAACCGTCAATAAATTTATTAATTTGTGTTTTTAGGATGTTTCCTATTCCGATTTTCCCTTTCGAAATGTATGATTTTGTATTAAAGTTCCATTTCAATCTAATATCCGAAAATACGATTGTTTTTAAAAGCTGATCGGGAACTTTCTGATAAGCACCATATAAATTAATTTCTTCGGTTAATTTAGCAGCCTTCTTTTGTCCGAGAATTTGATTTAATGAATTTATAACAATCGGTTTATTTAAGTTTACACCTTTCAAATTGGCCAGATCAATTTCTTCGGCAAATATTTCAATTGCCTTGTTATCAAAAAAGTAATCTAAAAGCATAAGGAGCTCAAATTCGGTTGAATCGGGTATTATATAATGTTCGGTTTTGCCGTAGGTTTCAATTGAAACGGCTCCCAGATCAAGTCCGAAATTTATTTTTCCTTCACCATTAACAATGCATTTCTTTGTGTCTAAACTTAAAAGATTCCCTTCCAGCGAACTTTGATTGAAACGGGATGAATCAGCAATTGTATATTTTTCGGCAACTTCATCATATTTTATCATTCCGTTTGCTGAAATTATTTCAATATCGCTGTAAAATCCTTTTGGAGAAAGGAAAGCCGGGTAGATTTGAAATTCATCTTTTGAAAAAAGCAGAGACGCAAATAACTTTTGACCGGTAATATCTTTTAGCTCATTGGCAACGGGTAAAAATATATTTTTCGGATCGATGGTTGAAGAAAATTTAACCCAGTATTTTTGAGCAATATAACAATCCTGGATAATTCGATACCCGCCATCGAAAGTCAGGAACTCATCAGTTGATTTTAGCTTTGCAATTCCCGAAAAAAGAAATCCTTCGCCAAGAAAGAAAACAGAAGATTCGGGAATTGAGCCGTTGGCAAACGTCTGTCCTGATGAATTTACCGTAATATTGCTCATGAAAATAGATTGCCTTCTGCCATTTTTTTCAACATAATCGTAATATCCTTTTGCCGAGAACATGTTTCTTGAAGCAATATTTACATATGCATTATAAATAAAATGATATTTATTTATTGTGTCGGCAATTATCACAGCTTCGTTAATTGTTTCCATTTTTGCATCTTTCAGGATCGTGATTGTTTCATCACTTGGAAAAATTGCTGCATCGGCAACCTTAATTATTTTTACATCTTCAGCACTTATTATGTAATTTTTTATATTATATCTTGCTTTAACACAGAAAAATGCCAAAGAATCTTGTAATGGATTTGTAGAAACAAACTGCGAACCTGTAAGATCAATATCCATAATCTCATTATACCGCATTTGATTCAAATTTGGATATGATTCGGAAATATTGTTTTTTAAAACTATTTCATCTTTATCCATAAACCATTCGAATTCATCCATATAACAGATGTATTTATTAAATGGAAATTCTACAATTGACTTTAAGCCAACATTTATGAATCGTCCTATTCTATCCTCAAAATTTACATACGATTTATAAACTTTTGTTGAAAGTGTGATATCTGATGATTCAATTTTTCGAAGAGTAAAATCAGTTGTATCAGAGTCAAATGCCTGGTTATGGAATTTAAATAAATCTGAATTCATCAGTGCATCGGTGAATTCAAGATTTCCTCCTCCTGTTAATTCATTTGGAGTATAAATCAATTCTCCGCTGAGTTCAGCCTGGTTATCATACATTAAAATTTTCTCATTCGTAGAACTTATTTGCATAGAATCAGAATGTGGTAACCAGTGTTGCATAATAATATCAGCTTCAACATTTGGATATTCAACAGGCGAAATTTGTCCTTCTATAATAAAGTTTTGTGCTAAGGAATTTGCCGAGTCCGGTAAGAAAATAAAATTATCTGAACGGGTTTCGGAAGTCAGATATTCCAATAATCCATTTCCTCTGAGCCCTTCATTGCTAAGTAATATTTTTGAATAATAAGTTCCTTTTCCATTATAAATCGGATATCCCTGATCAGGTGTTTGATGTGTAAAACCTAAAGAATAATCGGGTTGAATTCTGAGAGGTTGCTCAATATCCGGGAAAATTCCCCCAGAAAAGAGTTTGCCATTCATATTGAGTCCTTCGGTTGTAAAATTATCGAGGCTATCAATGGTAAACGGATAAACATGATATTTGAATTTCTCACGATCATAAACTCCGTTCTGAATACTTTTGTTATCAAAATAAACATAAGCATCGTTTTTATTTGTGAAATAAGGATATTCAGGAAAAGAGTTTCTTCCTGATTTATTATTGGGATCATCGATCAGAAGTTCACCACTAATATCGGCTATTACAGTCTTAACCCTGATTTGAGGATAAAATCCATCGGAGTTTCTTTTATTGCTTCTAACCGTAAAGCTCATTGAATCAATGGTTGGGAGAGCAAATTTGAATTTATCATATTCAAATAAACCATTTTCGGTATAAAAGTCGAAAAGTCCGGCATGTATTCTGCCAGAGAAAATAAAATCCCTGTTTTTTCGAAAAATAATTTCCTCATTTTCCGGATAAATATATACGTTTTGCGAATCGCTAAGTTGAATTTCAGGAACTCCTTTTACTGTAAGATTATAACTGTCAATGTTTAATTCAGCATTACTTTCTGAATTTGTTGTTGATTTGATCCTAATCACATCGTAATCAATTTTACCTTTATATGAAGCCTGATAATCAAGTAGGTTGTCTTTAATATAAACTTTTTCTTCTTCAGAATCATAAACTATAAATCCTTTATGGGCAAGTTTTACAAGAATAGCTTTGACCTGGTTTACAGGCTTATTTAAATGATTAGCAAAAAAGCTAATATTAAATTCCTTTTCATCAACCGGTTCAATATATTTTACTATTTCTTCAATAGGATTATTTAGATCAATTCCCTGAAGCTTATTGTATTCATTATCTGAGTAATAATTATTTGATTCGAAAATTGCAACGCTTTCTTTACTCAATCCCCGCATAGTTTCAAAATTAATAATGCTATCTTCAGTATTCCAGTACATTGCCTCACAAAAAATATTAAGTTTGTGATAAGAGTCCAGGAATGGGCTTTTTGAGAGGCCTTTTCTGCCTTTAAGAAGAGAAAGAGATTTGTCAATATCGGAATATTTTATTTGAAGGCCGGGATGAAAAATTGAATCGTTTTCAAGATAAAATGAAGCTGAAGTAAGAATTGAATTAATTGTTCTGTTGAAAATCACAAAATTCATCGAAGTGAATATTGCAAAAATTTTTTCATTCTTTCTGAAAAACAACTTTGCTTTATTTTCTTTTTTTCCCCAGCCTATGAGTTTTGCACCTCGCATCGATAATCCGCCTTCATAATCAATATCTCTAAATAATTTTTTTATACTGTATTGATGTAAGTATGAAGTAAAACGCGGATAAGAAGGCTTGCCTGAAAATCCACCTGAAGAAATTTTCTCGGTCAGGCTTCCCAGAATTGGCTTGGCAATAAAATTTTTATTGTAAAATTTTACTGAATCTGCTGAAAAAACAGACGATTTACAATTAATTCTATAGGTGTTAAACTCTGCAAAAACTGTATCTTTATGAAAACCCGCTCTTTCCCAAAATAACTTTCCTCCATAACCGATCCAGCTATGAATTGTAGGCAGATAAGCTCCATTTGTTTCAGAAATTATTGAACTGTCCTTTTTTGTAATACATTCAATATCCAGCAATGGAAAGACGACCATTGGAATTGTATCGAAATCAAAATAAAAATCTTTATTTGAGGCTTTCCATTCCAATGATCTTGATTTATATAATATTTTATCAGAGAATAGTTTGTTGCAGGATTCAATATAGAATTGAAAATATTTTTTATTTTTTGTTTCTAATAAATTATCAAGGCTGAATTGCCAGGCCTTCAGGCTTTCTTCCGATTGATCAGAATTAATTATATTTATCAAAGCTGATAAATATTCGTAAAAATAAGGAAATGCGGCCATTTTACGCTTTAACATCCGGCTTGAAGTTGAACAAACCGTGTCTTTTAATTCTTTTGAGAAATTTATTGTATTCCAGCAAGTAGAGAATTTTTCGAGAAGTTCGCTCGCTTGCTTTTTACGTGCTTTATTAGGAATATTTCCAAAAAGAATTTCCAGTTCACTCAAATAAACATCTGAATCGTTTGAAAAACTCTTTAGGGTTTGTGAAAAAAGATTATGATTAATTATGAAGGTAAAAAACAGGAAAATAATTATGATGTTCTTCATTTTGTAAAAATAATGAATTTCCAATTTCTATTTTCCATTTTCAATAACCATTCATCATTATAATTACTTTCGTTACTTCATAAATACACTTGCCACCCAATTGTTTTTTGAAATATAATTAGAGAATTTTAAACTTTCCTGATCAGCAGCTTTTTTGATTAACTCAATATCTTTTTCATAGAAACCGCTCACCAACAAATATCCATTTTTATTCAAACAGGGAGCGTAATATTTAATATCAGCCAACAGAATATTCCGATTAATATTTGCAATAATCACATCAAATTCTCTTCTGTAAAGCAAGGCTGCATCACCCAACAAGGTTTCAATATTCGAAACATTGTTCTTCTCAATATTTTCGATCGTATTATTAAAAGCCCACTCATCGTTATCGATTGCCACAATGTTTTTTGCTCCCATTTTTGCAACAAGAATTGCTAACACACCTGTCCCACAACCCATATCAAGGATATTACGGCCTTTAACATTCATTTTCAACAGAAGTTCAATCATTAAAGAGGTAGTTTCGTGGTGAGCGGTTCCAAACGACATTTTTGGTTCAATAATAATATCGAATTCAATATTTTTTGGTTTTTCATGGAATGGAGCTCTCACGGAACATTTTTCTTTGATCATTACAGCTTCAAAATTCTTTTCCCATTCGGCATTCCAATTTTGGTCTTCAATAAATTTCTTTTCAGGTGGAGATGAAAACTTCTTTGAAAATTCAGAATTCAATTCATCTGTTTTATTTTTATCATATTGTATTTCTGAAATATACGACTGAAAACCATTGTCAGTATCAACAAAGCTGTCAAAACCAATTTCAGCTAGTCTGGAAATAAGAATGTCTTTTTCAAAGCTTTGAGGTGACATATAATAAGTAAACTCCAGGTAATTCATTTTTTTGATTAATTATTGATTATTGAAAATGGTATAAGGGTATAGGACTATAATAGTATTCCCCTATACCCTTATTTCCCATATTTCCGTTTTAATTAAAAAGAAGAAATAATATCGACAAAATCATCCGCTTTCAATGAAGCACCACCAATAAGTCCACCATCAACGTCAGGATTAGCAAAAAGTGTTGAAGCATTTTTTGCATTACAACTTCCTCCGTAAAGGATAGTGGTTGTGTAAGCAATTTCTTCGCCGAAATTATCAAGGATCAATTCACGAATAAAATGATGCATTTCCTGGGCTTGTTCGGGTGACGCAGTTACTCCGGTTCCAATAGCCCAAACGGGTTCATAAGCAATCACAATATTCTTGAAATCATCCTTCTCAAATTTAAAAATTGTATCTTCCAATTGTTTTTTAACAACTTCAAAATGCTGACCCGATTCGCGTTCTGAAAGTATTTCTCCACAACAAAATATTGGCATAAGATCATTTTTTAATGCAATTTTTACCTTTTCGAAAAGTGTTACGTTGTTTTCGTGAAAATATTTTCTTCGCTCCGAATGACCGATAATCACATAATTTGCTCCGGTTGATTTTATCATTTCTGCGGAAACCTCACCTGTGAATGCTCCTTTTTCATGAGTATGACAATTTTGGGCTGCTATTGAAATCCTTTTATTATCATAGCATAATTCTGATGCATTTTTTAATAAAATAAATGGTGGTGCTAAAACAACACCAAGCTCATCAAAATTTAAAGAAAATGTCCTGTTAGTTAATTTTTCTATAATACTGTCAATTAATTCATTCCCTTCATCGAAATTCATATTCATTTTCCAATTTCCAGCTACAATTTTTTTTCTCATAATTATTTAATATTTAAATTCTTTATTTTTCTGTGTTATTATTATCATTTTTAAAAAAGAAACTTGCTAAAATAGCATATTGCCGCTAATTTAAAATATTTTTAATAATTTTGGGCTAAAAATTATTTAATATCGGAATTTAAATATGGAGATAATTTTTAGGGCATTAGAGCCTTCGGATGTTGAAATTTTATATAATTGGGAGAACGACAGAAGTGTTTGGAGATTAAGCAATACAATTGTTCCTTTTTCAAGATATATTCTTGAACAGTATATTAATAATTTGCATAATGATATTTATACTGCCAGGCAACTTAGGTTAATGATTGATGCTAATGACAATGCAGATAATTTTAAAACTGTCGGATGCATTGATATTTTTGATTTCGATCCGGTGAATATGAGAGCCGGTGTTGGAATTTTAATTGATAAAGACTATAGGGGTAAAGGATTTGCGTCGAAAGCTTTGGGGAATTTGATTGAATATGTTTTCGATGTTTTGGCTCTTCACCAACTTTATTGTAATATTACCGCCGATAATAAAAATAGTATTGAACTTTTTAAAAAATTTAATTTTGAAATTGTCGGTTTGAAAAAGCAATGGATAAAAAACAAAGATTCATGGCTTGATGAATATATGTTGCAATTGATAAATGAGTGAATAATGGAATGAATGATTAATTGAATGAATGATTGAATAAATCTTTGATTGATGTTTTTGGTGAGCACTTAATTATTTGTAAATTTAAGAAGTTTGGGGAAGGAATTTGAAATTAAAAATTAAAAATTAGAAATTTTTATAATGGAATATTATTATTCAAAATATGGCAGAAATACGAAGAAAAAGAAATCGAAGTTTAAAAAATATTTACTGTTTTTTTTACTTATTGCAATTATTGTAAGTTCTATAATCGGTTATCGTTTATTTGTTACAATTTACAGATCAAATGTATGGCTTGGCGATCAGTCAACGGCATCTGTTTTTATTCCAACAAACTCTAAGTTTGAGAATGTAAAGAAAATTCTTTATAGTCAGGGAATAATAATTAACCGTGGAACATTTGAATGGCTGGCTAATAAGAAAAATTATCCAAATTCAATAAAATCAGGGAAATATCTTATTCGGGATGGAATGAGTAATGACGAGTTAATTAATTTATTACGTTCTGGGGAACAAGAGCCGGTGCGATTGATTTTTAATAGTGAAAGAAATCTTAATCGTCTTGTACGGACAATCGCTAATCAAATTGAACCCGATTCATTGGATATAATCAATTTATTGAATGATTCAATCTATGTTTCAAAATTCGGTTTTTCGCCCGAAAATATTTCAATAATGTTTTTACCAAATACCTATCACGTTTATTGGGATATTTCCTCCGGGCAATTTCTTGAGCGAATGTACAGTGAGTATAACAGATTCTGGAATGACGAAAGAAATAGTTTAATTGATAGCCTTGGGATGACAATCCCTGAAGTTGTAACGCTTGCTTCGATAGTTGAAAAAGAAACAGCCAAAAGTGATGAAAAACCAATAATCGCCGGTGTTTACATCAATCGATTAAAAAAGAACTGGTATTTGCAAGCCGACCCGACACTTATCTTTGCACATAGCGATTATAATATTAAGAGGGTTTTAAACAAGCATAAAGTAATAGACTCACCTTATAATACTTACACAAACAAAGGCCTGCCTCCCGGGCCGATTTGCCTGCCTTCAATTTCATCAATTGATGCCGTGTTAAATTACGATAAGAATAAATATTTATATTTCTGTGCTAAAGATGATCTTTCGGGTTATCATAGTTTTGCGAAAACAAATGCTCAGCATAATCAGAACGCAAGAAAATATCGTAGGGCTTTGGATAATTTAAATATCAGGAAGTAAAATTCATAAAAAGGTGTATTTATAGTGATATGAGTTTTAATTCAATGTTTTAGGAATTGTTAAAAAAACCAATAGATAATAAATTTAAAAAATACCCTATAATGGGTATAAACGAAATAATGTGCATAGTATAGTAATTATTTAGGAGTAACTAGCCATGGTATGAATAGAATTGATATACGAAACAAATCCGCAAAAATATTAGAAATAGAATTAAAAAATCCCTTAGGATATTATGAAATAATGAGCCTTAAGTCTGAAATAATGACTGCAAAAAATTATAATTTTTTAATTATTGATATTGGGAAACATGATTTCGCTTCAATTAATGTAATAAAGTATTTTAAAGAACAACTGCTGATCATGGAACCACAGTTATTGAAGTTTGAAAAGATAGCTTTAATTCACCCTCCTGAATATAGGAATGAAAGTAGCAATCCGGAAATTTATGATTATTTTACATCGAAAGTCGAGGCAAAAAAATGGTTTTTAAAATGACACAATCTCGCTAAATTAATAATTTTAATTAAAATGTGTATCGGTAAAGTTAAACAAAAAGATGTATCTTAAAGGAAAATTTTTTGACATGAATCTAATCAATTTTATCGAACAATTTCCTGACGAGATATCTTGTAAGCAGAAGTTCAAAGAGATGCGAGATAAAGCCGGGATTTCCTGTCGCAATTGCGGAAGCAAGGAGCATTATTGGCAATCAAGCATTTGGCAATATCAGTGCAAAAAATGTAAAACTCGGACAACACTACGTAGCGGTACAGTTATGCAAGCCAGCAAATTACCATTCCGATACTGGTTTATAGCCATTCATCTTTTAACCAGTACAAAGAAAACTTTTTCAGCATTAGAGCTTCAAAGACAACTTGGCCATAAGTTTTATGAGCCTATTTGGTATATGATGCAAAAGCTGCGTAGAACTATGGGTATCAGAGATCGTGAGTACCAACTTGACAAAATTGTTGAGTTAGATGAAGGCTTTTTTGAGAGTGTTGATACTGAAAAGTCTGAGGAAGAAAAAAACGAAAAGCGTAAACGCGGCAGGGGAAGCCAGAAACAATCAAAGGTTATCATAATGGCATCCACAGTTCACTCCCTTAAAGCTCCTGAAAAGCACAAAAAACAAACGAAACTACGGTATGTAAGGATGATCGTTGTGGATGACCTGAAAGCCAAAACAATAGACAAACAAGTGAAATCAAATATTGTTTATAACTCCTTGGTTAAGACAGACAACTATAGGAGTTATAATAATATAAAAGAGTTAGTTTGGGTACACCAAGCTGAAACAGTAAAACCAAAAGAAGCTGCAAAAGTATTACCTTGGGTGCATACGATGATAAGTAATGCAAAACGAAACTTATTGGGAATTCATCACATGATTTCAAAAAAATACTTTCAGGATTATGTTGATGAATTCTGTTACAAAGTCAATCGAAGATATTTTGGAGAAAAACTCTTTGACAGGTTGTTATTTGCCAGTGCTTCTTATAATTATAAGGATTATGTTAATGTTAACTGATAGTCATATTAATTAAATTTAAGGTAATTCAGAACTAACCAGGTATATATTAATTTGATATAATTTAAAAATATGAGATACACCTACAGTATACTGAGAATTTTATCGAGTCCTTGCAAATTGACACAAACAATCAAACAATAAAAAAACAGGCTCATTAAAACTAAAAAATTAAATGAAATTTACTGAACTAAAACTCAATGATCAATTATTAGAAGCCATATCATACATGGGCTTTGAAACAGCTATGCCGATTCAGGAAAAAGTTATTCCGCTTATTCTCGAAAACAAAGATCTGATTGCTTGTTCTCAAACAGGTAGCGGTAAAACCGCAGCATTTGTTTTGCCTATACTCAATAAACTAATCGGCAAAAAAGAAATCAATGTAGATACTTTGATAATTGTACCGACAAGAGAATTGGCCATTCAAATCGAACAAGAAATACAAGGATTTTCATATTTTGTTTCTGCCGGATCGATTGCAGTTTATGGAGGTGGTGACGGAGGTGATTGGGATTTGCAAAAAAACGCATTGAAAAGTGGAACCGATATCATTATTGCAACTCCGGGCAGGTTATTGTCTCATTTGAAATTGGGATATGTCGATTTTAAAAATATTAAGCATTTAATTTTAGATGAGGCTGATAGAATGTTGGATATGGGGTTTATTGATGATATTGATACAATAATTTCTTATCTGCCAAAGAAACATCAAACCTTAATGTTTAGTGCTACAATGCCAACAAGTATTCGTCAATTGGCTCATAAAATTTTAATTATGCCGGTTGAAATATCTTTATCCATTTCCAAACCTGTCGAGAGTGTTGATCAAAAGGTATATTTAGTTTTTGAAGGACAAAAAGTTAAAGTGATCAAACACATTTTGGTTGAGCGTAAACATTATGATAGTATAATTATTTTTACTTCTACGAAAAAAAAGGTATCTGATATTGTCAGTTCCCTTAACAAATATGGTTTCCCTTCACAAGGAATTTCTTCTAATCTGGATCAGGAAAAACGAGAAGAAGTTTTAATGGGATTCAGGTCTAAACGAATACGTATTTTAGTAGCTACAGATGTAATGAGCAGGGGCATAGATGTTAAAGAAATTAACACGGTGATCAATTATGATGTGCCTCAGGATACCGAAGATTATGTTCACCGAATAGGAAGAACGGCACGAGTTAATACAAAGGGTGAAGCGATAACCCTGGTCACTCAAAAAGAGATTAATAAAATTAATGAGATTGAACAATTAATAGAAGCATCTATTCCAAAGCTTCAACCACCCGGTGACATAGGCCTTGTACCGAAATGGAAGGAAGTAAAACATAAATCAAATAAAAAAAGGAAATTCTATAAAAAAAAGTGAAATTTAAAAGATAAAGGTTTGTATTGTTCAAAAAAGCGGTAATATCTATTGGCGAATTTTGAAAGCATAAGATTCCTGCAATCCGCAACTCGAATGTCGAAATAAATAATAAATAACAATAAACAAGGAATAATATAAAAGGAACGAGGCCCCGTAACTTGAAACCCGAAACTCTTTAATACAACTTCTCCCTCTTCAATAAGTAGGGTAGGAGTATTTGTTTGAAGCCTTTATTTATATCAGCTTCTATAAAATCAATACGATATTGCCCACAACGGAGTTTTATTTCTTGTTTGAATTTTGAAAATGTTTCGATATATTTTCGCTTAACATCAAAAGGATTTATTTTAGTTCAACTAAAAATTATAAATAAATTTCAATTGTTGTTCCATTATTCGTTAACTTTGCAGTATGGAAAAGAAAAGACAATTAATATATTTCAAAAATTATTACAAAGATTTCTTTAGCATACAAACTGAGAGAGTAAAGGACAAGATCGACTATGTACTTTATTTGGTATCTATTGCTGACAGAATTCCGAAAAAGTTTTTTCAATATATTGTAGGAACAGATGGACTGTTTGAAATTCGGATTGAGGTTGAAAGTAACATTTATAGAATATTCTGTTGCTTTGACGATGGAAAAATTGTTGTTCTTTTCAATGGATTTCAAAAGAAGTCAAGAAAGACACCGAAAAAGGAAATAGATAAAGCTTTAAGAATAAAGGATGAATATTTTGAATTTAAAAAAGGAGAGAAAAAATGAATAATATAACAACATTTGATGATCATCTTGACCAACGATATGGTATTATTGGGACAGTAAAACGAACAGAATTTGAAATAAAAGCCAAAGCATTTGCCATTGGAGAAATAATTAGGGAGACTCGGAAAGGTGCACAAATGACTCAAGAACAATTGGCTAATAAAACCGGAACAAAGAAAAGTTTTATATCAAGAATTGAGAACGGGCATAGTGACATTCAATTATCAACATTATTCA
The DNA here is from genome assembly GCA_964462015.1 of uncultured Bacteroidales bacterium. GTDB lineage: Bacteria > Bacteroidota > Bacteroidia > Bacteroidales > JAEINX01 > JAEINX01. The sequence continues at coordinate 53,363 of CAYWXI010000028.1, forward strand.
GACTAATTGAAATTGGTTTTGGAAAACGATTAGATATATCTATAACCTGAAATCAACCTAATACAACTTCTCCCTCTTCAATAAGTAGGGTAGGAGTATTTGTTCAAATCCTTTATTTATATCAGCTTCAATAAAATCAATACGATATTGGCCGCAACGGAGTTTTAGTTCCTGTTTGAATTTTGAAAATGTTTCGATATATTTTCGCTTAACATCAAAAGGATTAATTTTTAATTCAACTCCGCTTTCCATGTCGATAAATTTGTGAGGGCGATTATCAAAATCAAATTCTTCTTCTTTTTGTTTATCGGTAATATGGAATAAAACAACTTCGTGTTTATTGTGACGTAAGTGTTGCATTGCTGAAAACAATTCATCGGCAGAGCGGTTGTTCTCAAGCATATCGCTAAAAATAATCACCAGCGAACGCTTATGAATTCTTTCTGCGATTTCGTGAAGGGCATCAGTGGCTGAAGTAGTTTTCTTTTCTCCTGCAGCAATGGGTTTGAGTAGTTTTTCCAGTTCGGTGAATAAATACTTTTGATGAACATTTGTTGATTTTGCTCTTGTATGAGTTTCTATTTTATCTGAAAATATGCTTAAACCAACAGCGTCGCGTTGCCTTTTGAGTAAATACATTATTGCAGCCGAGGCATATATTGCAAAATGGATTTTATTGGGATTGTCGATGTTGATGTTTTCTTTGAGCGGGAAATACATCGAAGAAGAATTGTCGATTATTATCTGACATCTTAAATTAGTTTCTTCCTCATAGCGTTTTACGAAAAGTTTCTCTGTCCGTCCGTAAAGTTTCCAGTCGATGTGCTTGATTGATTCGCCAGTATTATAGAGCCTGTGTTCGGCAAATTCGACCGAAAAACCATGAAACGGGCTTTTATGTAAACCCGTTATAAATCCTTCAACTACATGTCTGGCTAAAAAATCTAATGAACCAAATTGTTGTAGTCTGTTTTGATCAATGGAATAGTTCAATTAATATATGGGTTAAATATTTTTTAAAAACTCAAGATATTGAGATTGGAAATTAGAAATTGGAAATTCTGAAGAATACCTAATTTCTAATTTCCAAATTAATTAACTTTAGGCACCCTAAATACTGATTAGTAAAATACATAAACCCCGGAGAAAATTACTATAGCAATGCTTCTATTTTATTTACAAGAGTTTGTTTAGGAACTGCTCCCACTTGCTTATCGACAACTTCACCATTTTTGAAGAAAATAATTGTTGGAATATTACGAATGCCGAATTTACCGGTGATTCCTGAATTGTTGTCAACATTTACTTTTCCGATGGTTACTTTGTCTTTATATTCTTCACCGAGTTCTTCGATAAATTTACCAACCTGACGACAAGGGCCACACCAAACTGCCCAAAAATCAATTACAACGGGTTTATCTGCCTTTATAACCAACTCTTCAAAATTGCTATCTGTTATTTCTATTGCCATAATATGTTTTTTAAAAATTAGTTGCCAAAATTAATAAACTATTTTCGTACATTTAATTTTTTTACAAGATTTTTTTATTCACTATAATTTAGGAATTTTATTCAATTCAATATTCATGTTTTTTAGATTTTCAATTGATTTAATAAATTTTATAGGATTAACCATTGATAATCTTGGTTTTAATTCGAGTGTTTTCTTCTCGGTATTATCGCAGACCCTTAATTTTAAAATACATTTACCCGGATTTTCTTTTATGTTTTTAGAAAGCTTTGTAACTATTTCTTCTGAGATATCCATGAGATCAAATTTTAAAGTGATCTCACGTGTAAACTTTTCAATAGCATCGGGTAATAAGTGAATGTCAAGGATTTTTAGTTCAAGTACATTCTCATCATATTTTCTTGCCTGAACCCTGCCTTTGATTAATAATGCATAGCCTTCGTTTTCGATATAATTTTTATTCTTAATATAAGAGTCGCCAAATAATACAAGATTTATTGAGTCGGAAAAATCTTCAATAACGAAAGAGCCGAAAGGATTTCCGTTTTTTGTAGTTTTATGTGCAACAGAAGTTACCATTCCGGCGAAAATTATTGATTTGTTTTTTAACTGATTGAAGTTTTTGTTAATTGAACCTATTGAGATATTGCAAAAACTTTTTATCTCAAGCTGGAAATTATCAAGAGGATGTCCCGACATATAAAAACCTGTTACCTCTTTCTCATATTTTAACTGTTGAAGTTTAGACCAGTTACTACATTCCGGGAGTTCAATATTTGTAGAAAAAGATTCAACTTCATCACCAAACAGGGAAATTTGCATGGAATTTTTTTGACTCTGATAATTTGAAGCATGTTTTAGAATTTTTTCCAGAAATATTGTGTCGTCAGTTGATTCCCTGTGAAAATATTGTGCACGATGCGAATTACTAAAACCATCAAATGCTCCTGCCATTGCGAGTGATTCAAGGCTTTTTTTATTTACGGTGCGGAGGTTTACGCGTTTAGTAAAATCAAAAATATTTGTATAAAATCCATTTTTATTTCTTTCTTCGATTATTGAGTTTACGGCTGCTTCACCAACTCCTTTTATGGCAGCCATTCCAAAACGTATTTCACCACTTTTGTTTACAATAAAATTTACGGCACTCTCATTGATATCAGGGCCTAACACAGAAATTCCCTGTCGTTTGCTTTCATCAATGAAGAATGTGATTTTTTTTATATCGCTAAGATTATGAGTGAGCACTGAAGCCATGTATTCGGCAGGATAGTGGGCTTTTAGGTAAGCTGTTTGATATGCAATAACTGAATACGCAGCCGAGTGTGAACGGTTGAAACCATATTCGGCAAATTTTTGCATAACCTGAAAAACCTTAGTTGCATTTTCTTTGTCCACACCTTTTTCTTCGGCGCCTTCAATGAATACAACTTTTTGTTTTTCCATTATATCCATTTTCTTTTTACCCATTGCTCTTCGAAGCAAATCGGCTCCGCCAAGTGTAAAACCACCCATGATTTGAGCCGTTTGCATGATTTGCTCCTGATAGACCATGATTCCATAAGTTGGCTTCAATATTTTTTCGAGCATTACATGTGGATATACAACTTTTTCTTTTCCCTGTTTCCTATTAATAAAAAGAGGAATGAAATCCATGGGGCCGGGCCTGTACAAGGCATTCATTGCGATAAGGTCTTCGATGTTTGTGGGTTTCAGGTTCTTCAAATAACTTCTCATTCCTTCCGACTCGAATTGGAAAGTACCTATCGTATTACCTTCCTGATAAAGGTTGAAAGTTTTTTCATCATCGAGAGGTATTTCATTAATATCAATTTCAACACCATGCCTTAATCTTATATTCTCAATTGCATCTTTCATTATCGAAAGAGTTTTCAATCCCAGGAAATCCATTTTCAGCATTCCGACTGATTCCACAAGTTTACCTTCGTATTGAGTGACACTTAATTCGGAATCTTTTGCAGTGCTAAGCGGAACATAGTTAACAAGGTCGTCGGGGCCGATAATTACTCCGCAAGCATGGGTACCTGTATGACGGGCTGAGCCTTCGAGAGTTTCGGCAAAATTTAAAGTCTTTTTAACTAATTCAGTGCCTTTTGTTTTTTCTTCCGATAATTCCTTTACTTCCTGGTAAGCTTTTTTAAGAGTAATTCCGGGCCTTTCGGGAACTAGTTTAGCCAGTTTGTCGGCTTCGGGTAACGGAAGGCGTAGAACTCTTGCTACATCACGAATTGAAAGCCGTGCTGCCATAGTTCCAAAAGTTACTATTTGAGCAACCCGTCCTTCACCATATTTATCACAAACGTATTGTAAAACTTTATCACGTCCTTCATCATCGAAATCAATATCAATATCAGGCATGGAAATTCTTTCGGGATTTAAAAATCGCTCAAAAAGCAGGTTGTATTTAATTGGATCGATATTAGTTATTTGGGTACAAAATGCAACTGCCGAACCTGCTGCTGAACCACGGCCGGGCCCTACAATTACATTAAGTTTGCGAGCAGCAGCGATAAAATCCTGAACAATAAGAAAATATCCTGCAAAGCCCATATCTTTAATAACCTTTAACTCATAATCTAAACGATTAATAATTTCTTCGGTCAGTTCGGGATAAAGGTTTTTTGCTCCTTCATAAGTGAGATATTTTAAATATTCATCTTCCGAATCAAAGCCGTCAGGGAGTGGAAAAACTGGTAAGATAACATTCTTTTCCCGAATATCGAAATCTTCAATTTTTTCAATAATTTCACGTGTATTTGTTATAGCTTCAGGTATATCAGAAAACAATTCGGCCATTTCTTCGGGCGATTTCAAATACTCAGTTCCCATATAATGCATTCCGCCCTCATCGTCAATAAACTTTCCCGTATTCAGGCAAATTAAAATATGATGAGCCTCATAATCTTCTTTATTAATAAAATGAACATCGTTAGTTGCAATGACTTTTACATTATATTTCTTTGATAACTCCAAAATAATATTGTTAACGGTATCCTGTTCGGCATGGCCACCTCGCATAAGTTCAAGATAAAAATCCTCGCCGAAGATTTCAAGATATTCCCGTAAAACTTCTTCGGCTTTTTCAATACCATTATTAAGTATTGCCGACGGAATTTCACCACCAAGGCATGCCGAACTTGCTATTAATCCCTCGCTGTATTTTTTTAGAAGTTCTTTGTCGATTCGTGGTGTATAATAAAAACCTTCAATAAAACCGAATGAGCTTAGTTTCGATAAGTTATGATAGCCTTTTTTATTCTTTGCCAAAAGTATCAGATGATATCCGCTTCTGTCTTGCTTGCCTTTTTTCTGAAAACGGCTTTCATGGGCAACATAAATTTCGCATCCTATAATAGGTTTGACTTCTTGTTTTTTTGCTTCATTAAAAAAATCCAAAACTCCGTACATATTTCCATGATCGGTGATTGCCAGGGAATCCATTCCATATTCTTTGGTTTTTGAAATCAGTTTAGATACATTGGCTGCTCCATCAAGAATTGAATATTGTGTATGTACGTGAAGATGTGTGAAATCAGGCATAGATTTTTGAAATTTTTTTATGATATTTATATTAAAAATCAGAAGTAAAATTATACAAAATAGAAATAAAAATACTTATTGTTGATAAGTTTTGAGAAAAAGTTATTCATAATTTTAGATTTAGGATTTGGGAATTTAGATTTTGTTTTTTTTATAGTGGAATATGTTTGCCTAAAGGCAGATTGAGTAACTTTAAGGCATACCTTGTAGTAACTTCTCTTTTAAGTTTGCTTTTATTAATTGTGTTTAATTTTATAGAAATTTTTTTTATCTTTGGAAGGTATTAAGCTATAAAACTGTAAAGCCATGAAAACAAAAATGATCTTTTTTGCCTTTTGTATGATTTATCTTGCTTTTTCAAACATATCTTGTAATAAAGACGACGATGATTCGGAAATCGAATCAGGAATAAATTGGATAGAATGTTTGGGAAAAGAGATAGATGAAACTATTTATTATGTCTCAAATTCAGGGGACGATGATAACAATGGAATGTCAGAAAGTTCTGCTTTTAAAACCATTGCAAAGGCATTATCAACTGTTAGTCCGGGAGGAACCGTAAGAATACTTGCAGGAGTTTACAACGAAAGTATTGGCGTGCAATCATGTGGAAGTCTTAGCTCAGTCATTACAATTGAAGGCTTCAATGCCATTCCTATCCTTGATGGGGAAAATGAGAAAACAATAGGTGTGTTTTTCGAAAATTCTAATAATTATATTATAAAAAATCTCAAAATAATTAATTACACTGATATTGGAATAGGTTTCTCAAATGGCTCTAATCTTATTCTAACGAATTTAGAAGTTGCTGAGAATGGCCATGCTGTTCAATTGAAAGACTGGGAGCTTGAAGGTTATGGTGTCGATGTTGATTATTCGGAGAACATTCAAATATCCGATTGTAAGGTTTACAGAAACGGCCCTGATCCTCAAATAATTCCTGATTATATAATGGGAACAGGTATAAATACTTACGGAAACACAAATGTCATAATCAAAAATAATAAATCTTATAATAACATAGGTGGAGGAATATTAGTTGAAGATAGCTTTGAAGTAATTGTTGAAGAAAATGAAGTCTATGGAAATGATCTGGATGCCTCCGTTGATGAATGGTGGGATGGTGGTTTATGGTTAGATGGCGGCGCAAATGTTATTGTCAGGAATAATCATTTTCATGATAATAAAGGGCCCGGTATTGAAATTAGTGACGAAGACAAACAAAATCCTACAGGTTATGAATTGATAAATAATATTAGTACAGATAATTATTACGGGATTTTTATCTGGAATTTTGGAACGAATGATTGGCCTCCGGAATCTATAATAAAAAGAGCCGATAATGATTTTTCAGGTAATTCAATACAGGATGTATGGATTGTGGATTGGTTCTAATAAGTTGAATATAAATGAAATAATTCATATTTAAATAATAAGAAAATAAATATATTACAATAAGAAATAAACGCCATTAAAACAGGCGCTTATTAAAACCCTACGGAGTAAAGTAATTTAAAATGAAAAAAAAACAGAATACAAAAAATTATTATTACAATTTTCTAAACTCAAATAATTTACAAAGATGTTACGAAATTGCACCTGAAAGAGTAAAACAATTTTTGGAAGCAGAGATATCGTTTGTTTTGAATAAAATTAACCACAATGATATAGTACTTGATTTAGGATGCGGATATGGCAGAGTATCAATAAGATTAATAGAAAAAGTAAAAAATGTAATTGGAACTGACATTTCAAAAGATAATATACAATTAGCGAATAAGATTGTTGGAAACTTTGGGAATTGTGAGTTTTATACAATGGATGCAGTTGATTTAAAATTTGTTGATAATTGTTTTAATTCGGTTATATGTGTTCAAAATGGTATTTCTGCATTCAAAGTTAATCCGCTTAAACTAATAAAAGAATCAATTCGGGTTACGAAAAAAGGGGGTACTGTTCTTTTCTCCTCCTACTCAGATAAATTTTGGGAAGACAGGCTTAATTGGTTTCAGATTCAAGCTGAACACAAGCTATTAGGTGAAATTGATTATAGACGAACTAAGAATGGTGTTATTATTTGTACAGATGGATTTAAAGCAATAACCTATTCAGGGCAGGAGTTCCTTGAATTAGCTTCTCACTTTAATGTTCAGGCAACAATTCATGAAATTGATAACTCTTGTGTGTTTTGTGAAATGGTAGTAAATTAAAATGTCCATCATAATTTTTTTAATAGTTGGAGCGTTTTTATAACTATGTTTGTGACTTAATAATTGAAATATGCATAAATACGGACAATTAAGTTTTTCAACGTTTATACCGGATGTTGTTTCAAAATATGCCAATCATAAGGCATTAGGTTTTGTTGATGAGGAACTCATGACCTATTCGGAAATGGGAAATCGTATTGAAGCCGTTAAAGCTTTTCTTGAAGGCTTGGAGATTAAACAAGGCGATAAAGTTGCTATTTATAGCCAAAATATGCCAAACTGGGGTATTGTGTTTTTTGCATTACAATGTATGGGAATTGTGGCTGTTCCTGTTCTTCCCGATTTTAATTCACATGAATTGGAGAACGTTTTGCAACATTCAGAAGCCAAAGCTATTTTTGTTTCAAAAAGCCTTGAATATAAACTTGCTGAAGTGAAAAAAGAGTTGCTTAAAGTAATAGTTCGTATTGATGACTTTGAGATTTTAGAAACTGAAAAACAAAACATTGTTTTTGATGAAAAGGTGCAATGCGTTAGAAATTATATATCTAATGAAGATGATTTAGCTATATTATTATACACCTCAGGAACAACAGGCGACTCGAAAGGGGTGATGCTTTCGCAGAAAAATGTGATCTTAAATGCTATTCAGTCGGGGAGTATTCAGGAGATTAATGAGCAAGACAGGTTTTTATCTGTTTTGCCATTGTCGCATACTTATGAGAATACTTTAGGATTGATATTACCTGTTTTAAAAGGCGCCAACGTTACTTATTTACGAAAACCACCAACAGCAAGCGTATTGGTTCCTGCAATGAAAAAGGTGAAACCACATCTGATGCTTACCGTGCCAATGATAATTGAAAAGGTGTATAGAAACAGCATACTTCCCCAAATCGAAAAGAAAACTTTTACACGCATTATGCATAAAAATAAGCTTACGCGTAAACTGATATATCGTTTGGCAGGAAAAAAATTATATAAAACCTTTGGTGGAAACCTGAAGTTTTTTGGTATCGGTGGAGCTAAATTAGATCCAATAGTAGAACAATTTTTACGTGAAGCGAAATTTCCTTATGCAATAGGATATGGTTTGACTGAAACATCTCCATTATTGGCCGGTTCTAATCCTTCGCAAACAAAACATCAGGCGATTGGCCCAAAAGTAATTGATTGTGAGTTAAAGATAAATAATCCGAATCCGGTAACAGGAGAGGGTGAAATTTGGGCCAGGGGCCCTAATGTTATGTTAGGCTATTATAAAAACGAAGCTAAAACACGCGAAGCTTTAACAGAAGACGGTTGGTTTAAAACCGGTGACCTGGGTGTCTTTGATAAAGAAGGATGGCTCAGCCATAAAGGAAGATTGAAAAATCTGATAGTGGGAGCAAATGGAGAAAATATTTATCCCGAAGAGATTGAATCCATAATCAACAACTTCCGTCATGTAGTTGAATCTATTGTATTAGAGAAAAAAGGTAAACTTGTGGCTTTGGTTCACTTCAACAGAGAGGAGTTAGAGCTTAAGTTTAAGGAAATTAAAGTTGAACTTACCAATAAGGTTGATGAGAAGATTGAGAAATTCACCAAAAAAGTTGATGATGCCATTGACGAATTAGCAGCTGAACTTCAACAACACATTAATTCAAGAGTTAATAAATTCTCTCGAATTCAGTTGCTTATTGTCCATTCAGATCCGTTTCAGAAGACTGCTACAAAAAAGATAAAGAGGTATCTTTATTCTGAAATTTAGAAATCAATAATTTAATTTTATAAAGATTTTATACCACAAAGAAACGTAGCTCAATAAAAACTGCTACTCCGTCCTCGGTGGATTTTTTTTTCGATATTAATGATAAAATTATTTCATTTTAGCAATTCCGGGTAAATAATCAACAAGCCGGCAATGCGAATTAACGATTCTGCATTATTTTTTTTCAGAAAAGTATTTCATCAACTTATTTTGTTGATTATTAATTAAAATTTTTTAAAATGAAAACATTAAATTATTTTCTCATGGCTTTTCTGTTTAGTCAGACTTGTTTAATTGCTCAGGAAAGTGAGTTCGACAAGTATTTTTCTTTGAATTTTTCTGAAATAGATTCAAAAAATTCAGAATTTCAAGAATATAATGTGATTTTAAAGTGGCAAAATTTTGATCCAATCACAGCTAATAAAATAAATTGCAACGCAGTCGAAGCAAATTTTTCAATAGAACTGGACAGTAATTATGCAAGCTGGAGCAATGTAAACTTTTCTCAGATTGATGATTTTAATCAAAATGATTTCGTTGGAACAAACTTGCCTTCTTTTAATAACTTTTCATATTGTCCAGGCGATACAAATTTTCTGAAAGAAGATTTTTATAAAAATATTGCGGTTGAACAAAGAGATATTGCAAAATGGCTTGTTTCGGATGCGATACAAATGCAAGGTGTTACATTATATTTTTCCGACAGCCTTAAATTTAATGAAGAGTTTTATCCGGAATTTCTTGAAAATTATGACGTCAAATTTGAAAACTGGATTAATTTTTCGAGCAGGTATCAAAAATTGATTTGGACCGGTATTACTGAATTAAACAATGAATTATGTGCCATCGTAAAATTTGAATCTTTGTACAATCCTGTAGAAGTTAATAATAATGAAATGAAAATAAAAGGCCGCTCATTGTATTATGGCGAATTATGGATTTCATTGGAGGATAAACAGCTTGAATATGCTATAATGCTCGAAGATGTTGTAATGAAGCTAAGAAGTTCATCGTTTCCTGAAGAGCAATTGATTGACCTCCAGAGAGAGATTGTTTTTGAGAAAATTAAATAATAACTACATTTGTACTGAAATGAAAAAAAAGAACAAAGTTTTTGCTCTATTAGCGGCACTTTTTTTTAGTGTAGTTTTCTCCTTGCTTTTCAAATGGCTACAAACAGGCGATCCATTTCGAATGGATACCGTAATGTATGGGTCTGTAATTTTTCTTAATATATTAGTTACAGCAGGAATTGCATTTTTCTTTTATAATAAATATTCAAAAAAATCATCAATTCAGTTAAAACAAAAACTTATCCCGATTTTCATTTTATTTGTTTTAATAGTTTTAATTAGTTCTCTTATTTTAGTGAGTTTCGGGGTGTATTTGTTTTTCGTTTTCGAAGGACTTAATACTTCTGAATTTTTAACTCATTTGTTTAAAGTAGAGCTTGCGGGAGCCTTAAAACAATTTTCAATTTGGATATTAATCGGTTCGGTTTTCTTTTTCTATATAATTTGGCGTAAAGCAATTGACAGGGAGCAATTATTGCGTGAAGAAAATTTGAAATACAGGTATAAAACCCTGAAATCGCAATTAAATCCTCATTTTTTGTTTAATAGCCTCAATACTCTTTCGGAATTAGTTTATAGCGATTCAAAAAAAGCCGACAACTTTATTCAAAAGTTTTCAGGTATTTACCGTTACATATTAGAAAATGAAGAAACTTTATTTGTACCTCTGAAAAATGAGATAGAGTTTGTTCGTCAATATTTTAGCTTGCAGAAAGAAAGAGATAATGATAAAATATTATTGGAAATTGATATTGATAATATTTCGGATTATGAAATAATACCTGTTTCATTACAATTATTAGTTGAAAATGTATTAAAGCATAACATAATGTCTTATAATAAACCACTAACGATAAGCATTTCTGCTAATAATTCAAATGTAATTGTGTCAAATAATATTCAAAGAAAAAACACCATTGAAAACTCAACCCGTTTAGGATTGTCAAATTTAAATGAAAGATTGAAGTTAATTATGAATAAAGAGTTAATTGTTTTAGAAAATAATAATATGTTTACCGTTAAACTACCCGTAAAACACAGATTTAATGAAGGTGTTGATAATTGAAAACGAATATCGAGCCTCCAAAAAGCTTGAACGGTTACTTGATGAAATTGATTCAGGAATTGAGGTTGTTGATGTTTTGGAATCGGTTGAGAATGCAATCAATTGGTTCCACAATAATCCTTATCCCGAATTAATTTTTATGGATATTCAGCTTGATGACGGAATTTGTTTTGAGATTTTTGAAAATTGTGAAATAAAAACACCTGTGATTTTTACAACCGCCTATGACGAATATTCATTAAAAGCTTTTAAAGTGAATAGTGTTGATTATTTACTAAAGCCAATTGATTTTGAAGAGTTGAAAAAGGCAATTGAAAAATTCAAAATGATCCATGATAAACAACTGTATTATAATAAATTTGAATTAATTATAAATCAATTGCAAACTACAAAAAAGGAAAGATTTTTAGTTAAAATAGGTGAGCATTATAAATCCATTCCAATCGGAAATATTAACTGTTTTTATATTAAAGACAGATGCAATTTTATAAAAATTGACGAAGGAAATAACTATGCAATTGATTATTCACTTGAAAAAATTGAGCAAATGATCGAGCCGAAAATGTTTTTCAGGGTGAACAGGAACTTTATAATTAATTTCAATGCGATTCAAGATATTTTAGCTTATTCGTCGAGCAGGCTAAAAATCACATTGAAAAATGCAAACGATATTGAAGAAATATTAGTGAGTCGTGAGCGTGTGGCTGATTTTAAAAAGTGGATGGATAGATGATGTATTCGGAATAATTCTGAAACACTAACCCCAAACCCGGGAACAAGATTGATGCGGCTACGCTGAATAATCTTGTCTATTTATTGGCAGCAGTAGTTTTTTATCCAATTGAAATTTTTAAATTTTTACCAAGTCCAAGTTCAATCAATTTGTAGTAAGTCGAGATATGAATATCGCTCAGTCCACGCTCAATTCTGGAAATATAACTTTTTTTTGTTCCAGTCCGTTCTGCAAGTTCTTCTTGTGTCAATTGAGCTTCTTTTCTTGCTTCTTTTAGCATAATTCCCAACCTGAAAGCTAATGATTCAGCATCGTATTTATCTCGCAACGGAGTTCCTTTTTCTCCATACTTTTCTATTAATATGTCTTCAAATCTTTTTACGTTTTTCATTTTATAAATCTCCTTTCTTTTCCTTTAAATATTCTTTCTTAAGTTTTTCGGCAAGTTTAATAGTCATTTTTTTGTCCTTTAATAGGAATAGTAGCCAAATCCAAACAAAGAAAGCCAAGACGAACGAAATCATTGTGTTTTTGAAAAACAAGTCCTTAGCAACTTCATTAATTTGCAATTCCGTAAATGATTCACTTATAGTAAGTCCTTCGTTCATTAACATTACAATTATTGTTGCAGTATTGGCAATTAATATGCTTACAATGTTTGAAATAACGATTATGTACTTTGTTATCTTTCCGTGTTGCCCTTTGAAGTAGTTATAACCTTTGAGTCCAAGATATGCAATTGCAATTGCCATTACAGAAGCAAGTCTCTCAAAGTAAACTGCTATTAAAACCCAAGCTATAATTCCTGGAATTGAGAAAACAATAGAGCCTAAAAAGCCTGTTAGATAGTTTTTCTCTTCTGAGATTCTTTCCCTTTCAATATCATAATAGTTGTTTTCTATTTGACTGAAACATGAATTACAAAGTAATACTCCATTATCATTTAAGTCATAATACTTAATGTTGTCCTTAGTGTCGCAATTATGACATTTGTTTTGCTCGGAAATGCCAATTTTTCTAAATAAGTCAACCAAAAAGTCAAATAAGGTATAAACTGTTTTGAGTTTAGTGAAAGTTAAGTTTTCAGCAAATTGAAAAAAGATACTATTGTCGCTAATTTCAAAGTTTGTGAACTTTAAAATTTTCTTGTTAGTGTCTAATTCTGCTTTGATACTTAACTTTTGTTCTTCTGTTATGTTGTCGATTGTCGCTGTTACAAATTTGTATTGTGGATTGCTTAATAAACTTGCGTCTGCAACATTGAAAAAATATCCTTTGTAAAGTCCGAATACTCCGTCCTTTGTTTTGTACCAGTCAAGATCTTTGGCAATTTTCTTTGCTTTTGGAAATATCATATTTGTTAATTATTTTCTATCGTTTTGATAGTTGCACTAGTGTCAAGTCAACCTTCAATTGACGGATAAAGACGTTTTAGTTTTATCCTT
>CAYWXI010000029.1:0-65849 GCA_964462015.1 uncultured Bacteroidales bacterium
AGCACTTCCTTGGTAAGGAAGGGGTCACGAGTTCAACTCTCGTCATTGGCTCTAATACATAATTATTAATTCAATTATTATAAAAAAAATCACATAATTTAAACATTTTTTGATATGGCAAAAGAAAAATTCGAACGAACAAAACCGCATGTTAATATAGGTACCATAGGTCACGTTGACCATGGAAAAACTACATTAACCGCTGCAATTACTTTAAATCTACAAGATAAAGGTTTAGCTACTTTTACTTCATTTGATGCAATTGATAACGCTCCTGAAGAAAAAGAAAGAGGTATTACTATAAATACTGCCCACATTGAGTACGAAACTGATAACAGACACTATGCACATGTTGATTGCCCTGGTCACGCTGACTACGTTAAAAACATGGTAACTGGTGCTGCTCAAATGGACGGTGCAATATTAGTTGTTGCTGCAACTGACGGACCTATGCCTCAAACTCGTGAGCATATTCTTTTAGCTCGTCAGGTTGGTGTTCCCAGAATTGTTGTTTTTATGAGCAAAGTTGACATGGTTGATGATGAAGAGTTATTAGAATTAGTTGATATGGAAGTAAGAGACCTTCTTTCATTCTACAAATTCGATGGTGATAACACTCCTGTCATTCAAGGTTCAGCTTTAGGCGGATTAAACAAAGAAGAAGAATGGGTTGGCAAAATTTTTGAATTAATGGATGCTTGTGATGAGTGGATTCCATTACCTGAAAGAGATGTTGATAAACCATTCCTAATGCCTATCGAGGATATATTCTCAATCACAGGCCGTGGAACAGTTGCAACCGGAAGAATTGAAACCGGAGTAATTAATTCAGGCGACCCTGTTGATATAATTGGTATGGGTGCTCATAAACTCAAATCAGTTGTTACCGGTGTTGAAATGTTTAGAAAAATATTAGACAGAGGTGAAGCAGGTGACAATGCAGGACTTCTTTTACGTGGTGTTGACAAAAATGAAATTTGTAGAGGTATGGTAATTGCCAAACCCGGTTCAGTAACTCCACATAAAAAATTCAAAGCTGAGGTTTATATCCTTAAGAAAGAAGAAGGTGGACGTCACACACCATTTCACAACAGATATCGTCCTCAATTCTATTTCAGAACAACTGATGTTACTGGTGAAATCATGCTACCTGAAGGAGTAGAAATGGTTATGCCTGGTGATAACCTCACAATTAATGTAGAACTTATTTCTGAAATCGCGATGAACAAAGGATTAAGATTTGCAATTCGTGAAGGTGGAAGAACAGTTGGAGCTGGACAGGTAACCGAAATTATTGAATAATTAAAAAACAATAACAAAGAAGGTTTCGAAAAATCAATTAGAAATCTTTAATGTTATATTAAAAAATGTTTAATACACGGGTGTAGCTCAATTGGTAGAGTAGTGGTCTCCAAAACCATTGGCTGTGGGTTCAAATCCTACCACCCGTGCAAAATATTAGATAAAATGGCAAAATTTAGAATTGTTTCTTATGTAAAAGAATGTTATGATGAATTATTACATAAAGTATCATGGCCTTCTTGGAGTGAATTACAAAACAGTGCAATTGTTGTATCCATTGCTTCCCTTATTATAGCACTTGTTGTTTATATGATGGATATTTCATTTCAAAAAATATTAGAAAATTTTTATAGTCTTTTCTAATATTTATTATCTAATATTTATTTACTTGATAACAAAAACAGATTATTAACTGTTTTATTTTGTATGAGCGACCAGGTAAAAAAATGGTATGTTGTCCGGGCCATAAGCGGAAAAGAAAAAAAGGTAAAAGAATACCTTGAAAATGAAATTAACCGCTTAGGCTGGAAGGAATATATTACACAGGTACTTATTCCAACGGAGAGAATTTATCAAATCCGAAAAGGGAAAAAAATTAGCAAAGAGCGAAATTATTTTCCCGGATATGTTTTGATAGAAGCAATCCTAACAGGCGAAATACCTCATGTAATTAAAAACATACCTAATGTACTTGGGTTTTTAGGCACAGGCGGTGTACCTAATCCTCTTCGTCCGTCAGAAGTCAATCGTATCTTAGGAAAAGTTGACGAACTGGCCGAACAAGGAGAAGAAGTAAACGTTCCGTATATTATTGGAGAAACCGTTACTGTTACTGACGGGCCTTTCAATAGTTTTAGCGGGATTATCGAAGAAATTAACGAAGAAAAGAAAAAATTAAAAGTTATGGTTAAGATTTTCGGTAGAAAAACACCTCTTGAACTAGGATTTATGCAAGTCGAAAAAGAATAAGTTATCAGGGAAATTCTCTCATTATACAGATCATTAAGAATAAAAAAATGGCTAAAGAAATAAGCGGATTAATTAAATTACAGATCAAAGGTGGAGCTGCAAACCCATCGCCACCTGTTGGACCTGCATTAGGTGCAAAAGGTGTTAATATCATGGAGTTTTGCAAGCAATTTAATGCGCGTACGCAGGATAGTGCCGGTAAAGTTATCCCGGTAATTATCTCTGTTTACAAAGATAAATCATTTAGCTTTATCATTAAAACTCCACCCGTTGCAGTTCAGTTAATGGAAGCAGCTAAAATTCAAAAAGGTTCAGCTGAACCTAACAGAGTAAAAGTTGCAACTGTTACATGGGAGCAAATTCAAACAATTGCTGAAGCAAAAATGGTTGACTTAAATGCTTTCACAGTTAAATCTGCAATGAGTATGGTTGCTGGCACCGCCAGAAGTATGGGACTAAAAGTAAAAGGAGAAAATCCTTTTTCGGAAAACTAAAAATGTTTTAATAAAACATAATAGTTTATTAGTTATAATTATTAACAAAACATAAAATGGCTAAACTGACAAAAAAACAAAAAGAGGCTTTAGCTAAGTTTGATAAAACTCAAATTTATTCATTATCTGATTCAATTGATATTGTAAAGAAAACATCTTATACAAAATTCGATGCTTCTTTTGATATCGATGTACGCCTTGGAGTTGATCCAAGGAAAGCCGACCAAATGGTTAGAGGTATTGTAACCCTTCCACATGGTACTGGTAAAACCAAACGTGTTTTGGTTTTATGTACACCAGAAAAAGAAGATGAAGCTAAAGAAGCCGGTGCTGATTTTTATGGACTTGACGAATATGTTAAAAAAATAAAAGACGGCTGGACTGACATCGACGTTGTTATTACAATGCCGAGCGTAATGTCAAAAGTTGGTGCCTTGGGAAGAATATTAGGACCACGTGGATTAATGCCAAACCCAAAAACAGGTACAGTAACAATGGACATTGCCAATGCTGTTAAAGAAGTCAAAGCCGGTAAGATAGACTTTAAGGTTGATAAATTCGGAATTATTCACGCTGCAGTAGGTAAAGTTTCTTTCGATAAAGAAAAATTATTTGATAATGCATTAGAACTACTTCAAACAATTATCAAACTTAAACCTTCCTCGGCGAAAGGTACTTATGTAAAATCAATTTACGCATCAAGTACTATGGGTCCGGGAGTTCAAATTGAACCAAAATCGGTAACAATGTAAATAAAGTCCGGTAAATGTAGGAGAAAAAACTATGATTAAAGAAGAAAAACAAAAAATTATCGAATCTTTGGCTGAAAAGCTAAATAATAGTAATTATTTTTACCTGACAGATATCTCCGATTTAAATTCAGAGGCTACTTCTAAATTACGTAGGTTATGTTTCAAAAAAGATGTTAAATTACAGGTTATTAAAAACACATTGCTTAAAAAAGCAATGGAAAAAACCGACAAAGACTTTGAATCTTTATATGAAGCTTTAACAGGACCTACATCAATAATGTTTGCCGAGGCAGGAAATACGCCTGCCAAGCTTATTAAAGAATTTAGAAAAACTTCTGAGAAGCCTATTATTAAAGGCGCTTATGTCGAAGAGATGACTTATTTAGGTGATGATCAACTTGAATTTTTATCATCAATAAAATCTAAAAACGAATTAATCGGTGATATCATCGGATTACTACAATCACCGGCGAAAAATGTTATTTCTGCACTACAATCTGGTGGCGGAAATCTTGCCGGAATCCTAAAGACCTTATCAGAAAAACCTGAATAGGCATAATATTATTTTATTAAAAAAAATTAATTAAATTTTAATTAAATCTAAAACAATCAAAATCTAAAATAAAATGGCAGATTTAAAAGCTTTTGCAGAACAATTAGTTAATTTAACAGTAAAAGAAGTTAATGAATTAGCTAACATACTAAAAGAAGAATACGGAATTGAACCGGCAGCAGCAGCAGCCGTAATGGCAGCTCCTGGCGCAGGTGGTGGCGAAGAAGCTAAAGAAGAACAAACGGAGTTTGATGTTATCATCAAAACTGCCGGACAATCAAAATTAGCTGTAGTTAAACTTGTTAAAGAATTAACCAGCCTTGGGCTAAAAGAAGCTAAAGGATTAGTTGACTCGGCACCTGCTCCAATTAAAGAAGGTGTAACAAAAGACGAAGCTGAGGCATTACAAAAACAATTAGAAGAAGCCGGAGCAGAAGTAGAGGTTAAATAAAGATTAAGTGGTTGTAAATTATTTACTAAATTTAGACTACTTAAGATTTATTTCTTTATTATAAAGAACTACTTCTGAATTTGGTAACATTAATATTTCGTTTAACTACTTAAAATACTTATACTTTGGCTACATTTAAAACTGACAGAATCAATTTCGCATCTACAAAGATTCATTCCGAAATTCCGGATTTCTTAGATGTACAATTAAAATCATTTCAGGATTTTTTCCAATTGGAAACAAATCCTGAAAATCGTATTAACGAGGGCTTATTTAAAGTATTCAGTGAGAATTTTCCGATCACTGATGCAAGAAATAATTTTGTGCTCGAGTTTTTGGATTATTTCATTGATCCACCGAGATATTCTATTGAAGAATGTATCGAACGAGGTCTAACTTACAGCGTACCTCTTAAAGCTAAACTTAAGCTTTATTGTACCGACCCCGATCATGAAGAATTCGAAACAATAATTCAGGATGTGTACCTTGGTATGATACCGTATATGACCCCAAAAGGCACCTTTGTTATCAATGGTGCCCAAAGGGTTGTTGTATCACAACTGCACCGTTCCCCGGGAGTTTTCTTCGGGAGACATCTGCATGCTAACGGTACAACCTTATATTCAGCCCGAATTATACCATTCAAAGGTTCATGGATGGAATTTACAACCGATATAAACAATATAATGTTTGCTTATATCGACCGTAAAAAGAAACTCCCTGTAACAACTTTGCTTAGAGCTATTGGATTTGAAAGCGATAAAGATATCCTTGAAATATTTGGATTAGCTCAAGAAGTAAAAGTCAGCAAAACAGGCCTAAAAAAGGTTATTGGCCGAAAATTAGCTGCAAGGGTTCTAAAATCATGGATTGAAGACTTCGTTGATGAAGATACCGGAGAAGTTGTATCTATTGAAAGAACAGAAGTACTAATTGACCGTGAAGTAGAATTGGAAGCCAAGCATATTGAAGTTATTATTGATGCAGGTATTAAAACCATTCTGATTCATAGCGAAGAAAGTGATTCTATTGACTATTCAATAATTTTCAATACATTACAAAAAGATCCTGCAAATTCTGAAAAAGAAGCTGTCGAATTTATTTATCGTCAGTTACGAAATGCCGAACCACCTGATGAGGAAACTGCTAGAGGCATTATAGATAAATTATTCTTCTCTGACAGGCGTTACGATCTCGGTGATGTCGGACGTTACAGGATAAATAAAAAACTCGGACTTAATACTCCAAGCAATACAAAAATATTAACAAAAGAGGATATTATAGAAATCATTAAATTCTTAATTCTTCTAGTTAATGCTCAAACCGATGTTGATGATATTGACCATTTGAGTAATCGTAGAGTAAGGACTGTTGGAGAACAACTTCATAACCAATTTGGTGTCGGACTGGCAAGAATGGCTCGCACGATTCGTGAAAGAATGAATGTCAGGGACAATGAAGTATTTACACCTACTGACCTTATTAATGCTAAAACATTATCATCGGTAATTAATTCATTTTTTGGTACAAATCAATTATCTCAGTTTATGGATCAAACAAATCCATTATCTGAGCTAACTCACAAAAGAAGAGTTTCCGCATTAGGGCCGGGAGGTTTATCTCGTGAACGTGCAGGTTTCGAAGTTCGTGACGTACATTATACTCACTACGGAAGACTTTGTACAATTGAAACACCAGAAGGCCCGAATATCGGATTGATTTCATCACTTTGTGTTTATGCTAAAATCAATAAATTAGGTTTTATTGAAACTCCATATCATAATGTTATTGAAGGTCAGGTTGATTTAGGTGCAAAACCTATTTATCTTAGTGCCGAAGAAGAAGAAAACAAAATTATTGCTCAAGCAAACACTTTGTTAAATGATGATGGTAGTTTTGTAAGAGATAAAGTAAAAGTGAGATATCTGGCCGACTATCCAATAATTGAAAAGGAAAAAGTTGACCTAATAGATATCGCGCCTAATCAAATTGCATCAATTGCTGCTTCGTTGATTCCTTTCCTCGAACATGATGATGCCAACCGTGCTTTGATGGGATCAAATATGATGCGACAAGCAGTACCATTGCTGAATCCTGAAGCACCTATTGTTGGAACAGGTATTGAAGCAGGTGTTGCCAGAGATTCAAGAACTTTGTTGGAAGCTGAAAACGATGGCATTGTTGAATACGTTGATGCAAATAAAATTGTTATCAGGTACGAAAGAAGTGAAGCCGAAAAAATGGTTAGTTTCGAGGACGATGTTAAAACTTATACTTTAACTAAATTCACCCGAACAAACCAAAATACTTCAGTTAACTTACGCCCTATAGTTAAAAAAGGCGATAAAGTAACGAAAAATCAGGTTCTTTGTGAAGGCTATGCAACTAAAAACGGCGAATTAGCTCTCGGAAGAAATCTCATGGTTGCTTTCATGCCCTGGAAAGGTTATAATTTTGAGGATGCTATTGTTATTTCAGAAAAAGTTGTTAAAGAAGACATTTTCACTTCAGTGCATATCGAAGAATTCACACTTGAAGTTAGAGACACAAAACGAGGAATCGAAGAACTAACCAATGATATTCCTAACGTAAGTGCCGAAGCAACAAAAAACCTAGACGAACACGGACTAATTAGGATAGGTGCCGAAGTAAATGAAGGAGATATTTTAATTGGGAAAATTACACCAAAAGGTGAATCAGACCCAACACCTGAAGAAAAATTATTACGAGCAATTTTTGGTGATAAGGCAGGTGATGTTAAAGATGCATCATTAAAAGCACCTCCCTCTATGAGAGGTGTGGTTGTCAATAAGAAACTTTTTTCACGTGTCTTGAGAGACAGAAAATCAAAAGTTAAAGAGAAAGATATAATTGATCAAATAGATCAGGAATTAAATAAAAACGCTATTGAATTAAAAACAAAACTTGTTGAAAAACTAAATTCTTTTGTGGCTGGTAAAACATCTCAAGGAGTTTTCAATAACTTTAAAGAAGCATTAATTCCGAAAAAATCTAAGTTCACACAAAAATTATTAATGAGTATTGACTATACAAATGTCAATCCAAATAGATGGACAACAGATAAAGAAAAAAATAATCTGATAAAAGAACTCATCAATAATTATAATGTTAAATACAAAGAATTAGTCGGAAGATTCAATCGCGAAAAATTCACCTTAACTGTTGGTGATGATCTACCTACCGGTATTGTTAAAATGGCTAAAATATATGTAGCCAAGAAACGAAAATTAAAGGTAGGTGATAAAATGGCCGGTCGCCATGGAAACAAAGGTATTGTTGCAAAAATAGTTAGAGAAGAAGACATGCCGTATCTTGAAGACGGTACACCGGTTGACATAGTTCTTAACCCACTTGGAGTACCCTCACGAATGAACCTTGGACAAATCTATGAAACAGTTCTTGGTTGGGCAGGTAAAAAGCTGAACACAAATTTTGCTACTCCAATTTTTGACGGAGCTACCGTTCAACAAATTAACGATTATCTCGACAAAGCAGACCTACCTCAGAATGGTAGAATTTATCTACGTGATGGTGGAACAGGAGAGCAATTTGACCAACCTGCCACTGTTGGTTATATTTACATGCTAAAACTTCATCACATGGTTGATGACAAAATGCATGCCCGTTCAATTGGACCATATTCCTTAATTACTCAACAACCTCTTGGAGGTAAAGCACAGTTTGGAGGACAAAGATTCGGAGAAATGGAAGTTTGGGCACTTGAAGCATTTGGCGCTTCTAATGTGCTACAGGAAATTCTCACAGTGAAATCTGATGATGTTGTCGGAAGAGCCAAAGCTTATGAATCTATTGTAAAAGGTGAAAATATGCCTATTCCAGGAATCCCGGAATCTTTTAATGTGTTAGTGCATGAATTAAGAGGACTTGGGCTAAATATAACTTTTCAGGAATAATTGCATTAATAATTTAGCTTTTACGCAATTAAATAATTAATATTTATTTAACATTTTAAGCAAAATCTCAACTTATGGCTTTTAGAAAGGAAAATCCCGTACGAAGTATTTTTTCAAAAATAATGATTAGCCTTGCTTCTCCTGAAACTATTCTTGAACGATCAAGCGGAGAAGTACTTAAACCTGAGACCATTAATTACAGAACCTACAAACCCGAAAGAGACGGATTGTTTTGTGAAAGAATTTTCGGTCCGATTAAAGATTGGGAATGTCATTGTGGGAAATATAAAAGGATTAGATATAAAGGAATTGTTTGTGACCGTTGTGGAGTCGAAGTTACTGAAAAAAAGGTACGTCGTGAAAGAATGGGGCATATTCATTTAGTTGTTCCTGTTGCTCATATTTGGTTTTTCCGTTCATTACCAAATAAAATCGGTGCCTTACTTGGTTTACAAACAAAAAAACTTGATACAATTATTTATTACGAAAAATATGCCGTAATAAACCCTGGTGTTAAAGCTGTTGATGGGGTTAAGTATCTTGATTTTTTAACTGAAGAAGAGTATTTCGATATCATGGATTCTCTTCCCATCGAAAACCAATATCTTGACGATAGCGACCCTGATAAATTTATTGCAAAAATGGGAGCCGAAGCTATTCATGATCTTTTAGCTCGTTTAGATTTGGATAAAATCTCCTATGACCTTCGTCATAAAGCAAATACCGAAACATCCCAACAACGTAAAGCTGATGCTTTAAAGCGATTACAAGTTTTTGAAGCTTTCCGCGATGCTAAAACTCGTATCGAAAACAATCCTGAATGGATGATAGTAAAAGTAGTACCGGTAATTCCTCCCGAACTACGTCCTTTAGTTCCTCTTGATGGAGGCAGATTTGCTACTTCAGATCTCAATGATTTATATCGCCGTGTAATTATCAGAAACAACCGATTAAAAAGATTAATTGAAATCAAAGCACCTGAAGTTATTATGCGTAACGAAAAACGTATGCTTCAGGAAGCCGTTGATTC
The DNA here is from genome assembly GCA_964462015.1 of uncultured Bacteroidales bacterium. Taxonomy (GTDB): domain Bacteria; phylum Bacteroidota; class Bacteroidia; order Bacteroidales; family JAEINX01; genus JAEINX01. The sequence continues at coordinate 9,487 of CAYWXI010000029.1, forward strand.
ATTGTTTGATAATTCAAGAAAAGCAAGCTCAGTAAAAACTGAATCGAATCGTCCATTGAAATCTTTAAGCGACAGCCTAAAAGGAAAACAAGGCCGGTTCCGTCAAAACCTGCTCGGAAAACGTGTCGATTATTCAGGTCGTTCGGTAATTGTTGTTGGTCCTGATTTAAAACTCAACGAATGCGGTTTACCAAAAGATATGGCTTCTGAATTATTTAAACCATATATAATCCGTAAACTTTTAGAAAGAGGTATTGTAAAAACTGTTAAATCAGCAAAGAAAATTGTTGATCGCAAAGATCCTGTTGTTTGGGATATTGTTGAAAATATTTTAAAGGGACACCCAATTATGTTAAACCGTGCCCCTACCCTTCACAGACTTGGTATTCAAGCTTTCCAGCCAAAATTAATTGAAGGAAAAGCAATTCAACTCCACCCATTGGTTTGTACGGCTTTTAATGCCGACTTTGATGGTGACCAGATGGCTGTTCATATTCCACTTGGAAATGCAGCTATTCTTGAAACTCAAATTTTAATGCTTGCTTCTCACAATATCCTTAATCCTGCTAATGGTGCACCTATAACCGTACCTTCACAGGACATGGTATTAGGATTATATTACATCACTAAAGCTCGTAGAAGTGAACCGGGTCATCCTGTTAAAGGAGAAGGATTTAATTTTTATTCACCCGAAGAAGTAATAATAGCTCATAATGAAAGAAGGGTTGATTTACATGCAATTATCAATGTAAAGATTAAGGATAAAGGTGAAATCAAAACTATTGAAACAACTGTCGGGCGAATATTATTTAACCAAATTGTTCCAGAAGAATATGGTTATATAAATTCATTATTAACAAAAAAAGCTCTTAGAGACATTATTGGTGATATCTTAAAAAGTACTGGAACAGATGTAACTGCTAAATTCCTTGATAATATTAAATCACTTGGATTCAACATGGCATTTAAAGGTGGTTTATCATTTAATCTTGGTGATGTTTTAATTCCTGTAGAGAAAAAAGAATTAATTACTGAAGCAAATACTGAAGTTGATGAAGTAATGAACAACTACAACATGGGTTTCATCACTAACAATGAAAGATATAATCAGATAATTGATATCTGGACACATGCTAACTCACACCTTACCCAAACATTAATGAAAAAATTATCAAGTAATAATCAGGGTTTTAATCCTGTTTATATGATGCTTGATTCGGGTGCCCGTGGTTCAAAAGAACAGATTCGTCAGCTCTCAGGAATGAGGGGATTGATGGCAAAACCTCAAAAATCAGGTGCAAAAGGTGGTGAAATTATTGAAAATCCAATTCTTTCAAACTTTAAAGAAGGACTTTCAGTTCTCGAATATTTTATATCAACTCACGGTGCCAGAAAAGGTCTTGCCGATACAGCGCTTAAAACTGCCGATGCCGGTTACTTAACACGTCGTTTGGTCGATGTATCTCAGGATGTTATTATTACAGATAAAGATTGTGGGACATTAAGGGGTTTATCAACATCAGTTCTTAAGAGAAACGAAGAAGTTGTTGAAACACTTTATGATAGAATTCTCGGACGGGTTTCTGTTCATGATATTTATCACCCTCAAACAGGTGAGATTATCATTAGAGGCGGAGAAGAGTTTACTGAAGAAATTTGTAAAATCATTGAAGACTCACCTATCGAGACAGTTGAGATAAGATCGGTATTAACTTGCGAAGCCCAAAAAGGTGTTTGTGCAAGATGTTACGGACGAAACTTAGCTTCCGGAAAAATGGTTCAAAAGGGTGAAGCAGTTGGTGTTATTGCAGCTCAATCTATTGGAGAACCCGGAACACAGTTAACTTTACGTACTTTCCACGTTGGGGGTACAGCATCCAATATTTCAATATCTTCAAAAATCCTTGCCAAATATGATGGTATTCTTGAAATAGATGAATTAAGATGTGTTGAGTATAAAAACGCAGAAGGTAATAAATACGATATTGTAATAGGTCGATCAGCTGAAATGAGAATTGTTGATAAAAACACTCAAATCGTAATTACCTCAGGAAATATTCCTTACGGATCAAATTTGTATTTCCAGAACGGAGATGAAGTTAAAAAAGATGATGTGATTTGTGATTGGGATCCCTATAACGCTGTAATTATTTCGGAAGTAACAGGTAAAATTTCATTCGAAAATATTATCAAAGGTGTTACTTATAGAGAAGAATCGGATGAACAAACCGGTTATCACGATAAAGTTATTGTTGAAACCAGACAAAAAGCTAAGAATCCAAACATAAAAATTCTTACTAAGGATAACGAGCTAATTAAATCTTATGATATTCCCGTTGGTGCCCATATCATCGTAGAAAATGGCAAGAAAATAAAAGCTGGAGAAATTTTAGTTAAAATTCCTCGTGCTATTGGAAAATCAGGTGATATTACAGGAGGTCTGCCTCGGGTTACTGAATTATTTGAAGCAAGAAATCCTTCTGATCCTGCTAAAGTTTCTGAAATTGATGGAGTTGTTTCCTTTGGTAAGAAACTTAAAAGAGGTAACCGAGAGGTGATTATTACATCAAAAACAGGTGAAGAAAAGAAATATCTTATTCCCACTTCAAAACAAATACTAGCACAGGAAAACGATTACGTAAAAGCCGGTACTTGCTTATCGGAGGGAGCTATGACTCCTGCTGATATACTTGCCATCAAAGGGCCAATGAAAGTTCAGGAGTATATTGTGAATGAAATTCAGGAAGTATACCGACTTCAGGGAGTGAAAATTAACGATAAACATTTTGAAGTAATTGTTCGCCAGATGATGCGTAAGGTTGAAGTTGAAGACCCGGGTGATACAAAATTTTTAGAAGGTGAACTTGTTAATAAAATCAATTTCTTCAACGAAAACGATGAAATTTTCGGCAAAAGAGTTATTATTGATCCGGGAGACTCTGAATTCTTTAAATCAGGACAAATAGTTAGTGCCCGAAAATTACGTGACGAAAATTCCTTATTAAAAAGAAAAGATAAACTACTTATTGAATCAAGAGATGCTAAAACTGCTACTGCACGACAAGTTTTGCAGGGTATTACGAAAGCTTCGCTTCAAACAACGAGTTTTATCTCAGCAGCATCATTCCAGGAAACTACAAAAGTTTTAACTCTGGCGTCAATTAACGCTAAGCGTGACGAATTATTAGGATTGAAAGAAAACGTAATAGTTGGACATTTGATACCTGCAGGTACAGGTTTACGTGAGTTTAAAAACATCATTGTTGGCTCAAAAGAGGAATTTGCTGCATTATCAGAACCAACCGAGGATGAAGCAGAAGTTATTGATGAGGTTTATGACGTTGAAAAATAAATGATTTTAAATAATATTGCTAACGTAATCAAGAATTTAAAACCTAAAAATATTTAATCATGGCAGAAAATCCAAATAAAAAGCAGATAAATATTGAACTTAGTGATGAGATAGCCCAGGGTATTTATTCAAACCTTGCAATCATTACACATTCAAATTCAGAATTTATTGTTGATTTCATTAAAATGATGCCGGGAATTCCCAAGGCAAAAGTTAAATCCAGAATAATCCTGACACCTCAACATGCAAAACGTTTATTAAAAGCTTTAAACGAAAATGTTTCTAAGTATGAGGCTCTTCATGGCCATATTAAAGAAGCTAAAGACCCAATGCCTTTTAATCTTGGTGGCCCAACAGCTCAGGCTTAACAAAATTATAGGGTTTCCAATCCCTTTGGGGCTTTGAAACCCAATAAAATTCTTTTTCAAAGCAGTACAAAACAATGATTTTGTACTGCTTTTTTATTCATACACATTAATAAAAATCTATTTATTAAATAATATTAAAATATTTTAAAATTATCATCTAAAAAATTTCAATGTTTCACAAAAATATTTTTAACTTTGCTTTTTTATAAATTTTAAACAAACTAATTAAAAATAATTTTAACTAAAACGCAATTACTTATGAAAAAACATAATTTTTATGCCGGTCCTTCGATATTACCGGAATTTACAATAAAAAACACTTCGGAAGCAATCTTAAATTTTGCTGATATGGATCTCTCCATTATGGAAATTTCACATAGAAGTAAGCAATTTATTGCAGTTATGGATGAGGCGATTGCATTATTCAAAGAATTACTTGAAATCCCCGAGGGATATTCAGTATTATTCGTAGGTGGTGGAGCAAGCACACAATTTGCTATGGTTCCCTTTAATATATTAAATAAAAAGGCTGCATACCTAAACACCGGAGCATGGGCAAAAAAAGCGATAAAAGAAGCAAAACTTTTTGGCGAAGTTGATGTCGTTGCTTCCTCTGAGGATAAAAATTTCAATTATATCCCAAAAAATTACACAGTTCCTCAGGATGCCGATTATTTTCACATTACTACAAATAATACAATTTATGGTACGGAGATCAGAGAAGACTTAGATGTTGGGATTCCATTGGTAGCTGATATGTCATCAGATATTTTCAGTCGAAAAATCGATATTTCAAAATATGCAATTATTTACGGAGGTGCTCAAAAAAATCTCGCTCCTGCCGGTGTAACATTCGTTATTGTTAAAAATGATATTCTTGGTAAAGTTGACAGAAAGATACCTACCATGCTGAATTATCAAACACATATTGAAAAAGAATCAATGTTCAACACACCTCCTTGTTTACCTATTTTTGCTGCCCTTCAAACATTGAAATGGCTTAAAGCTAATGGCGGTGTTGAAGCAATGGAAAAAATAAATATTGAAAAAGCCGGTATTTTATACGATGAGATCGACAGAAACCCATTGTTCAAAGGTACGGTGAACAAAGAAGACCGTTCGTTGATGAATATTTGTTTTGTTATGAATGACGGTTATGAAGAATTTGAAAAAGAATTCTTTGAATTTGCCTCTTCAAAAGGTATGGTTGGAATTAAGGGACACAGATCAGTTGGTGGTTTCAGAGCTTCAACTTACAATGCAATGCCAAAATCAAGTATTGAATTACTTGTTGGAGCTATGAAAGAATTTGAAAAAATGAAACTTCCATAATTATTTTTAAACACGCAAAAGAATGATTATTTAATGAAACTAGAAATTCGAAATTCGAAATTCAAGAATAACCAAATTTCTAATTCCCAATTTCCAATTTCTAGTTTTCCAAAAAACACAAATAACTAAATATAAACCAGTCACTAAAATATAAACACATGAAAGTATTAATAGCAACCGAAAAACCATTTGCACCGGCTGCAGTTATCGAAATCAAAAAGATTTTCGAAAAAGCAAACTATGAAGTTATTCTCCTTGAAAAATATTCCGATCAATCAGATTTTATTAAAGCTGTAAAGGATGTTGATGCACTAATTATAAGAAGCGACAAAGCAAACAGAGAAGTTATCGAAGCTGCCGATAATCTTAAAATAATTGTCAGAGCAGGAGCCGGATATGATAATATCGACCTTGAAGCTGCTACTGAAAAAGGAATTGTAGCAATGAACACTCCGGGACAAAACTCAAATGCTGTAGCAGAACTTGCTATTGGAATGATGGTTTATCTTGCAAGAAATCAATTTAACGGAAAGGCCGGAACTGAATTAAGAGGTAAAAAACTTGGAATTCATGCTTATGGAAATGTAGGAAAATATGTTGCGCAAATTGCAAAAGGATTTGGAATGGAGACATATGCCTTCGATCCCTTTATCCCAAAAGAAGCAATCGAAGCTGATGGAGTTAAGGCTTTAGATTCAGTTGAAGAACTTTACGAAAAATGCCAATATATTTCATTGCATATACCGGCTAATGAAAAAACAAAAGGATCAATAAATTATGATCTTCTAAAAATCATGCCTTTGAATGCAACACTTGTTAACACTGCAAGAAAAGAAGTTATTTGTGAAGAATCATTATTAAAGATATTTGTCGACAGGCCCGATTTCAAATATATCTCCGACATTGCACCGGGTTGCAAAGATGAAATTGTTGAAAAATTTGATGGAAGATATTTCTTTACACCTAAAAAAATGGGTGCTCAAACCTCAGAAGCTAACATCAATGCAGGAATTGCATCAGCAAATCAAATTATCAATTTCATTGAAAAAGGAGATAATACCTTTCAGGTGAACTAATAAACAAAAGAAATGGAAAATCAAGTTGAAAACCAAACTGAAAAAACATATACATTTTTCAGATTTGAGGATTTGAGGATTTATCACAAATCAATTGAGTATATTGAAATGGTTTATGATAACACAGAATTATTTCCTGATCATGAAGCCGATGACTTAAAAACAAAATTGATTGAAACATCTCAGTCGATTGCACTAAAAATTGCCGAAGGTTCGTCAAGGAATAAAAATCAGTTTATTCATTATTTGAAATTAGCTAAAAGCTCAGTGCGTGAATGCCTTATTTATACTACTTTAGCAAAAAACAGACAATATATTTCTCAAATTGCCGAAGAAGAATCAAGGAATATACTTATTGAGATGACTAAGATGATTGGAGCTTTAATAAGTTCACTGCAAAGGAATTTAAACAGAGAACCAAGCAATCATAATTATCCTAACACCAATTCTAACAATAACAATTCAGATTATAACGAATTTTAACATGTGTTTTCAGTAGGAAATACATAAGATAATAATTTATAAAATAACGTTTTTGTAATAAAAAGTCTAAAAGGTTTTTTTGGAAGATTTATTTCTTGATAATTTTTTCAGAAATAAACCACCAAGATTTCTATTACTTTTACAAATTTAAAATCAAATTTTTATGGCAATACTAAAAGCATTTAAAGGACTAAGGCCACCAAAAAATATTGTTAAAGATTTAGCATCAAGGCCATACGATGTATTAAACTCGGATGAAGCACGTGAAGAAGCAAAAGGTAACAAATATTCCTTATTGCATATTATTAAACCGGAAATTGATTTACCTAAAGAGGTAGATATTCATTCTCAAACGGTTTATGATAAAGCGAAAGAAAACTTCGAGAAATTTAAGAACAGGGAATATCTTGTTCAGGATGAAAGCGACAACTTATACATTTACGCTCAAACCATGAACGGAAAAACTCAATATGGAATAGTTGGTTGTGCTGCAGTTGATGATTATTTAAATGAAATTATCAAGAAACACGAACTTACTCGTCCCGACAAAGAAGAAGACAGAATGAAACATGTTCGTATTACAAATGCAAATATGGAACCTGTTTTCTTTACTTATCCAGCTGTTAAAGAGATTGATGATATTGTTAAGGATTTTACTAGTAATAACAAACCCGTTTATGACTTCACTGCTGATGATGGTTTTGGACATCATTTTTGGGTTATAAATGATAAAGAAACGATTAAAAGAATTATTGACCTTTTTTCAGAGATTCCTTATACTTACGTTGCTGATGGCCATCATCGTACTGCAGCAGCAGCTTTAGTTGGTAACGAAAAACGCAAAAACAATCCAAATCACACCGGCAATGAAGAATATAATTTCTTTCTCGCTGTTCATTTTCCCGATAATCAATTAACTATAATTGATTACAATCGGGTTGTAACTGATTTAAACAAGCTTACAAACCAAGAATTCATTCAGAAGCTTGATAAAGTATTTGAAATAAAAGAAATTGGTGCTGATATTTATAAACCAAATCAACTACATAACTTTAGTATGTATCTCGACGGAAAATGGTATTCGATGACCGCCAGAGAAGGGACTTATAATGATGATGATCCAATTGGTGTACTTGATGTTACAATTCTTTCAAAATTAGTTCTCGACGATATTCTTGGAATTAAAAACCTTAGAACCGACAAAAGAGTTGATTTTGTAGGGGGGATAAGAGGTTTAGGAGAATTAAAGAAAAGAGTTGACAATGGTGAAATGGAAGTTGCATTTGCTTTATACCCTGTTTCGATGAAGCAGTTAATTGATATTGCGGATACGGGAAATATAATGCCACCAAAAACAACCTGGTTCGAACCAAAATTAAGAAGTGGCCTGGTTGTTCACAGCCTTGATTAATGAACGAACATAACGAAGAAATTAACGTTTTCTGAAAAGTACTAAAAAAAACGCTTAAGATCAATAAAGATTTTAAGCGTTTTTTTTATTTATAAATCCTGAATTTTTTGAAATAATTCCGGTAGTTTTTTAATAAGTACCATTTCCCTCCATTTTTTCCCGGCTTCTATCGCCGGAGCTCCGAAATATGTTTTACCACCTTCGAGTGATTTTGCGACGCTCGAAGTTGCCAATAATACAGCGCCTTTTCCAATTACAATATCTTTATCAATATTAACTCTTCCCCAAAGAATAACATCGTCTTCAATTTTAGTAACACCGGCAATTGCTGAATGCGAACCGATCAAACAATTTTTACCAATTTCAGTGTCATGGCCAACCTGAACATGATTGTCGAACTTTGTACCCTTACCAATTTTAGTATCTCCTGTAACACCCTTATCTATTGAACATAAACTTCCTATTTCAACATCGTCACTAATTAATACTCTACCGCAGGATTCAAATTTCTTATATGCATCCTTTCTTCTTTGGAAATAATAGGCATCAGCACCAACGACAGAATTGGAATGAATAATTACATTGTCGCCAATAATAGAATGGTCGTAAATGCTTACGTTTGCATGTATCAGGCAGTTTTTCCCTATTTTCACATTATTACCGATAAAAGCTCCGGGCTGAATTATTGTCCCCTCTCCTATTTCTGCTTTTTTGCTGACCGGGTTATCACATTTTTCAAACTTTCTGAATTTCTTTATCAGAGTTAAAAAGTCACTAAAAGGATCTTGTGATATCAATAATGCTTTACCTTCAGGACATTCTACCTCTTTATTAATTAATATTATAGTAGCCTTTGATTTTAAAGCTTTATTATAATATTTTGGATGATCGACAAAAGTAATATCTCCAGGCTGAACCATATGAATCTCATTCAGGCCTGAAACCGTGAAATCAGGATCACCAATAAATCTGGAACTGATGATAGCTGCGACTTCTTTTAGTTTTAAAGAAGGATTAAATTGCATCTATATTTTTTTAAAAAACTACTCCTTTACTCGTTCAGAGTATTCACCTGAACGTGTGTCAACTTTTATTTTTTCACCGGTGTTGATAAATAATGGAACTTTAACAATTGCACCTGTCTCAACCTTTGCATCCTTAAAAGTATTGGTGGCAGTATTTCCTCTTTCGCCTGGTTCGGTATAAGTTATTTCCAGAACCACATAAGCAGGCATATCACATGTTAAAGGTGTTTCAGTATCAGCATGAAACAAAATTTCAACATCCTGTCCTTCTTTTAATAAAGCTGGTGCAGAAATAATATCTTCATCAATATAAGTTTGTTCAAATGTTTCAGAATTCATAAAATGATATCCTAAATCATCATTATATAAAAATTGATATTTTCGCCTTTCTACTCTTGCAACATCAATTTTAACACCTGCAGTAAAAGTATTGGGAATAACTTTTCCGGTTTTTAGATTTTTAAGTTTTGTACGAACAAAGGCAGGCCCTTTCCCGGGTTTAACATGCTGGAATTCCACAATTGTGTATAGTTCCTTATTAAAGACAATACATAAGCCATTTTTAAAATCAGAAGTATTAGCCATAAAATATATATTTTATTAATTTGGTTTTTTTTGCAAAGATAAATTTAATTTGAAATCTATTGTCAATAATAAATTCATTAAGTCTGTTCAGGCCTTTGATATCTTGAATAACCCTTCATAATACCTCTTGTTGAACGGGATATAAACGTTAGTATTTCATCGCGTTCGGCTGTAGCCGGAACATCGGCTTCGATAATTGAAACAGCCTGTGAAACATTATATCCTTTAAGGTATATTATTCTGTAAATATCCTGTATTTCATTAATTTTTTCACTGGAAAATCCCCGTCTTCTTAAGCCAATTGAATTAATCCCGACATACGATAACGGTTCACGTGCACCTTTAGTAAAAGGAGGCACATCTTTTCGAGCCATTCCTCCTCCGGAAATCATCGAATGAGCCCCAATATTTACAAACTGGTGAACAGCAGCAAGGCCTCCGATTATTGCCCAGTCATCAATTCTTACATGGCCGGCAATAGTAGCTGCATTAGCAAGTATACAGTTATTTCCAATTATACAATCATGTGCAACATGCACATAAGCCATTAAAAGACAATTACTGCCTATTATTGTTTCATAATTGGCCTGAGTACCCCGGTTTATTGTAACAAATTCACGAATAGTTACATTGTCTCCAATTTTTACTAAAGTATCTTCACCTCTGAATTTTAAATCCTGGGGAACTGCTGAAATTACCGCGCCCGGAAATATCTTACAATTTTTTCCTATTCTGGCACCTTCCATGATGGTAACATTTGATCCCACCCAGGTACCTTCCTCAATTACAACATTTTTCTCAATATTTACAAAAGGCTCAATTACAACGTTTTTTGCGACTTTTGCCTGAGGATTAACATATGCTAATGGTTGATTCATCTAATTAATATAAATACTGCTAACACAAATAGTTAACAAGGATTAAACATTTTATTTTTTAACAATTTGTGCCATCATTTCTGCTTCCATAACAATATTGTCTCCAACATAAGCAACTCCTTTCATATGGCAAATGCCTCTTCTTATCGGTGAAACGAGTTTCAAATCAAATATAATTGTGTCTCCCGGAACAACTTTTTGCCTGAATCTTACATTATTGATCTTCAAAAAGAGAGTTAAATAATTTTCCGGATCCGGAACATTACTCAATAATAATATTCCACCTGTTTGAGCCATAGCTTCGATTTGAAGAACTCCCGGCATAATTGGTTCATCAGGAAAATGTCCAACGAAATAATGTTCATTCATACTTACATTTTTCAACCCAATAACATAATCTTCACCCATTTCCAATATTTTATCAACTAAAAGAAATGGTGGCCGATGAGGAAGAATTTTCTTAATTTGATTGATATCATACAAAGGAGTTTTGTTTAAATCAAATTGATGAACTTTAGTCATTTTCTTATTTTTATTATTGTTATTATTATATTGTTTTTTAATCAGCTTTGCGAATTCAATATTTGAATAATGGCCGGGCTTTTTTGCATATATTCTGCCCTTTATCGGTTTACCTACTAAAGTAAGATCGCCAATTATATCTAATAATTTATGCCGGGCAGGTTCATTATCATAATGAAGGTCAAGATTGTTTAATATACCTTCATCGCAAATTTTTACTTTTGGTTTTTGAAATAAATCCGATAGACGATCCAATTCCTGTTGAGACACTTTTCTATTTACAAAAACGATTGCATTATTCAAATCTCCTCCTTTAATTAAATTATTATTAAGGAGGTATTCAAGTTCATGCAAAAAAACAAAGGTTCTGCATTTTGATATTTCTCTCTCAAATTCATCTAAACAATTTAAATGAGCTTTTTGCTTTTTTAAGATTTTTGATCCGTAATCAATATCAACTTCAAGAGTAAAAGAATCATGCGGAGTAGCAATTAATTCGATATCGTTTTTTTCATCATAATACCGAATTTCCGAATCAATGTGAATAAATTCTCTTTCCGCATCCTGCTCAACAACAACAGCTTCTTTTAATATCTCGACGAAATACCTTGAACTGCCATCCATTATTGGAGTTTCTATCTGATTAATTTCAATAATTAAATTATCAATTCCAAAACTTGATACAGCAGCAAGTACATGCTCAACAGTATTGATTTGCACACCATTTTTCCCAATTGTTGTTCCCCTTGATGTATCAACAACATTCTCAGTTATTGCTTCTATCTCTGGCTTACCTTCGATGTCTATTCTGCAAAATTTAATTCCTGAATTTATTTCGGCAGGTTTGAAGGTCAATGTACCATATTCCCCGGTATGCAGACCTGAACCTGAAATTGAAACTTCGTTTTTTATTGTTTTTTGCTTTTCTGTCATAGAATTAATTACAAAAATAGTATAATGTTTAATAAAACATGGCAAATTTAGAAAATTTGAGGAAACATAAAAAAATTAAGTAATTAACACATCCTGATTACAAAGGTAAAAATAAATAATTATAAATAAAAAATCTACTTTCCTCTAAAACCATTATTATAATCACTTCTTTTCAAGCTTACTAATTCTCTCAACAATATTTCCAAGATTCCTAAAATGAACATACGACTGCATGTATTTTCTAATATCAAATGCCGGCGAACCCTGTACGATACTTCCCTTTTTATGAATATTTTTAGATAAACCCGATTGAGCTGCAATTTTTACTTCATCGGCAATAATCAGGTGACCGATTATTCCAACCTGCCCACCAATCATACAATTTTTTCCGATTTTTGTTGAACCGGAAATACCTGTTTGTGCAGCAATAACTGTGTTTTCACCTATTTCAACATTATGAGCAATCTGAATTAAATTGTCGAGTTTAACTCCTTTCCTGATAATTGTTGAGCCGAGAGTTGCACGATCGATGGTTGTATTTGAACCTATTTCAACATCGTCTTCGAGAATGACATTACCGACCTGAGCAATTTTTTTATAATTTTTGTCGCTTTGTGGAGCAAATCCAAAACCATCGCTGCCTATCACAGCACCGGCGTGAATCGTGCAATTTTTCCCGAGTACACAATCCGGGTAAATTTTTACACCTGAAAATAAAGCTACATTTTCACCGATTTTGGCATTATCACCAATATATGTATGAGGATAAATTTTTGCATTATCACCAATAATAACGTTCTCACCTATTGCGACAAAATCTCCGATATAAATATCTTTACCGATTTTAGCAGAATCGGGAATAGATACCATTTTTGAAATTCCCGATTTATTAAATTTCATTTGATTATAAAAATCAAGTAATTGAGCAAATGCCGTATATGGATCTTCGACTTTTATCAATGTCGTATTAAAAGGCTTTTCGGGAGTAAAGGTTTTAGCAACGATTACTGCAGAAGCCTTTGTTGAATAAACGAATTTTGTATATTTCGGATTTGCCAGAAAACTTAATGAACCCTCCTCACCTTCCTCAATTTTCGACAGTTTATTTAAGATTACATCTTTATTTCCTTCAACATCACCGTTTAATAATTCAGCAATTTTTTGAGCCGTAAATTCCATGTTTCTCTGTTAAATTAAGTTCTTCTATAATTTTTATTTTAGCATTTTCTCATTCAATCATTCTCGCATTCAATCATTCTCGCATTCAATCATTCTCACATTCAATCATTCTCGCATTTTTTCAAAGAGCAAAATTAATTGTTTTTGGATAGCAAATAAAATATTTTGTTACCGGTTTTGATAATACCGAGATATTTAGTTGGTCGGAGGCTTCAGCGATATCAAGAATTTTTCCATCTTTATAAAGAATTTTAATCTTTCCGCCATGAGGATCGTAGGCATAGTTTGATGTAATATCGGAAAACACAAAATATTCAAGCTCATCATCTTTAAGATTATATTTTTCGGTCGTTTGAATTCTGATCTTCTGCAAATATTCATTCGAAAATTTCTCGTTTTGTAATTCAATTTTAAACAAACGCCGATAAACTATTGCTTTGCTCAATTCCGATAAAACTTTATCCGGATGATTGCACCATACTTTCAATGATGTAAAAATATCGTAATCATCAAGTTGAGAAAAACTATCAAGCAAGTTTTTATTCATTAAAAAATCACTTTTTGTAAAACTATTTTTAAGAAATAATTGAAAAACCGGTGTTGCAAAAAGGTTTTCATCATTTTCGCTGAGAAATTTTGCCCTTTTTAAAACCTTCATCAGCATATATTCGGCAGCAAGAACGGTTTTATGTAAATAAACCTGCCAAAACATAAGGCGTCTGGCAATTATAAATTTCTCAATTGAATAAATCCCTTTCACCTCAACAACAAGTTCATCATCAACAACATCAAGCATTTTAATTATACGATCGGTACTAACAATTCCTTCGTAAACCCCCGTAAAAAAACTATCTCTTTTCAGGTAATCAAGTCTGTCAACATCAAGTTGACTTGAAATTAGCTGATGAAGAAACTTTTTTTTGTACGTATTTCTAAAAATTTCGATAGCAAGGCTTAATTTTCCTTTAAAATATTCATTAAGCCTGTCCATAAAAATTTCGGAAAGATCCTCGTGGCTGGTTTCGAAAGTAATTGATTTTTCGAGAGTGTGAGAATATGGCCCATGCCCGATATCATGCAGAAGAATTGCTATAATTGCAGCTTCGGCTTCTTTATCGGTGATTTTCTTCCCCTTCATTCGAAGAACATTTATTGCCTGAGCCATTAAATGCATAGCGCCAATAGCATGATGAAACCTTGTGTGCAAAGCTCCCGGGTAAACCAAATGAGTTAATGCTGTTTGTTTAATCCTTCTTAATCGCTGAAAATACGGATGTTCAATTATTTCAAAAACAATATTATCGGGTATCGTGATAAAACCGTAAACTGGATCATTAAATATTTTTCTTTTAAGTGGTGGGCCTGCATTATTATCTTTTTCTTCGTCGGATTGCAAATACATTTCAAACAATTTTTAAATAAAATTACCGTTTTAATAAACAAAAAAATCAAAGAATAAAAAAAGCATTTTAGTTTTTATTATTGATAAATAAAGTCAAAAAAACAACATTTCAATAATACGATTTTTTCTAAATATGGCTTTTCTTTCTAACAATTAAATTATTTAATTTATAAAAAATAATAAATGGACAATATACATATTTTATGGGCTGACGATGAAATTGATTTACTAAAACCTCATATTATTTTTCTTGAGCAAAAAGGATACTCGGTTCAAACGGCAACGAGTGGTGATGAAGCTCTCGAACTTTTGGTATCCAAAACCTTTGACATAGTTTTTTTAGATGAAAACATGCCGGGTCTTTCAGGTATCGAAACACTTATGAAAATCAAAGATACCCATCCAAATCTTCCGGTTGTAATGATTACTAAAAGCGAAGAAGAAACAATTATGGAGGAAGCTATCGGATCGAAGATTTCAGATTACCTGATCAAGCCCGTGAATCCTAACCAAATTCTGCTTTGTTTGAAAAAGAATCTGGAGAACAAAAAGCTTGTTAGTGAAAAAACCACTCACGCTTATCAGCAGGAATTCAGAAATATTGGAATGGAAATTGGAAATCAACTTAATTATAAAGAATGGGTTGACATTTATAAGAAAATTATAAAATGGGAAATTGAGCTTGAAAAATCGAACGATGAAGGCATTAAAGAAATTCTTAAGATGCAGAAGGACGAAGCTAACCAGGTTTTTTCCAAATTTATTGAAAAGAGATATATTGATTGGCTAAATTCATCAGGTAGTGAACGGCCTGTTTTGTCTCATACTTTGGTCAAAGAAAAAATACTATCACACATTTCAGATCATACTCCAACATTTGTTATTCTGATTGATAACTTACGATATGATCAATGGAAAGTTATTCAACCTATTATCGAGGAATATTATCATGTTGAGTCCGATGAAATATTCTTCAGCATTCTCCCCACCACAACCCAATATTCACGAAATGCAATTTTTTCGGGCCTGATGCCTACCGAAATTGCAAAAAAATATCCCAAATATTGGAAATTCGAAGAAGATGAAGGAACGAAAAACCAATTTGAAAATGAATTATTGACTGAGCAGTTGAAACGGTTTGGCAGAGACATCAAGCATTCCTACACAAAAGTTCTTAATTTGACAATTGGGAAACGTCTGGTTGAAAACATCCACAACCTTATGAAAAACCAATTGAATTTTATTGTATATAATTTTGTTGATATGCTTTCACATGCAAGGACCGAAATGGAAATTATCCGTGAACTTGCCGACGATGATCCTGCATATCGTTCTCTAACCCTCTCATGGTTTGAACATTCTCCATTATTGGAAGTTATAAAGTTTATAGCCTCAAAAAAGGCAAAGCTGCTAATTACATCCGATCACGGTTCGATCAGGGTGAATAATCCCGTTAAAATTATCGGTGATAAAAACACAAACACTAATCTTAGATATAAATGTGGTAAAAATCTTAATTTTATCAAAAAAGAGGTCTTTGATGTTAGAAATCCAAAGAATGCTTACCTTCCACAAACTAACGTTAGTACATCTTTCGTGTTTTGCAAAAAGAATGATTTTTTCGCTTATCCGAATAATTTTAATTACTACTCAAATTATTACAAAAATACTTTTCAACATGGGGGGATTTCAATGGAGGAACTTATGATCCCGATAATTTCGTTGAAAGCAAAATAAATTAGGTATTTTTGGTTTATTGTGAGTTAAAAAAACAAAAAACTACAGATTCACAGATGTGAAATATGAAATTAGAAATTGGAAATTTGGCTTTTCTTCCAAATTTCCAATTTCTAATTTCCAATTTCTGCATATATTTGCGCAGTTCCTATCTGACTTTATCATTCAGGCGGGTACGGGAAAAAATTAATACACATGAAAAAAACAATCATTTGTAAATCATTAGATGATTTAGACGAAATTGCAAATCAAATTATTGAAAATTTTTCACAATATCGTGTTTTTGCTTTCTTTGGTAAAATGGGTGTTGGCAAGACTACTTTAATAAAACATATTTGTAAAAAATTAAATGTTGAGGATAATATAATAAGTCCATCATTCTCCATTATTAATGAATACAAAACTTCATCAGATGAAAGTGTATTTCATTTTGATTTTTACAGAATAAAAAACCTTGTCGAAGCTCTTGATATAGGGTATGAAGATTATTTTTACAGTGATTCATATTGTTTTATTGAATGGCCCGAAAAAATCGAAGAACTTTTACCTGAAAATTTCGTATATGTGCATATTGAAGAAGATGAAAACGACAATAGTCGCATAATAAAGTTAACAGTTTAATACCTTTGCAAAATGTAACAAAGGTATGAAGCACTTTGAATAATTTAATTCATAGAATGTTATGGCTAATAGTAAGAATGAATTTTTGCATCCTTCACATTTTGAGCGTTACCTGCCTCAGGAAGAAATGCTTGAAACAAAGAAAAAACGAAGTAAACTTATTATTGGACTTCCGAAGGAAACTTCTGCATTTGAGAACAGGATTTGTTTGGTACCGGACGCAGTCGGCTTATTAGTTCAAAATGACCATACAATTTTAATTGAATCAAATGCAGGAAAAGAAGCAAATTTTTCGGATATTGAATACAGTGATGCAGGCGGAAAAATTGTAAAAAATCGTGATGAAATTTTTCAAGCCGATATTATCATTAAAGTCAGCCCCCTATCATTAAATGAAATAAGTAGCCTTAAATCAAGGCAAACAATATTTTCAAAGCTGGAAATGCCTAATCAAAAAAAAGAATATTTCAAACGTTTAGCAGAAAAAAAAACTACAACAATTGCAAGTGAATTTATCAAAGACCAATCAGGAACATTCCCTGTAGTTCAGTCAATAAGTGAAATTGCCGGTAATTATTCAATAATAATTGCTTCTGATTATTTAAGCAATCCCAAATTTGGCCAGGGAATTTTATTAGGTGGAGTTCCCGGAATAAATCCGGCCGAAGTTGTAATATTAGGAGCCGGAACTGCCGGTGAAAATGCTGCCAGAGCAGCATTGGGTTTAGGAGCATTCGTTAAAGTTTTTGATATTTCGATTTCAAAGCTTAGAAAACTGCAAACAAAATTGAATAATAAAATCTATACATCTGTTTTTCAACCAGGCATTTTAAGAAAATCATTAAAAACCGCTGATGTTGTAATTGGTGCTATCAGAGCTAATGAGGGGAAATCCCCAAACATAGTTTCCGAAGAAATGGTGAAAGAAATGAAAGCAGGATCAATTATTATTGATCTTAGTATTGATCATGGCGGCTGTTTCGAAACTTCGGAATTAAGAACACATAAAGACCCTGTTTTCATCAAGCATAATGTTACTCATTATTGTGTTCCAAACATTTGTTCACGAATACCACAAACTTCATCAATAGCTTTAAGTAATTTTCTGACTCCAATGTTAATTAAAATAGGTGAAGAAGGCGGAGTTGATAATTTAATCAGAAAAGATTTTGGCCTCAGAAATGGAGTTTACCTATATAATGGCAAGATTGTAAAACAGTTTATAAGCGATCAGTTTGGGCTTCCTTTTCAAAATATTGATTTGCTTTTTGATGCTTTACCGGGATAGTTTCGTAAACATAAACCAAAGGTAAAGAAAATTAGTTCGCTATATTTTGTTTCGGGTTTCGGGTTTCGGGCTTCGATTTCAATAATCAATTTAATGAATAAAAAGATTAACAAAAATATATTTGAGAAATTCCCGGAATTAGAAAGTGAAAGATTGATTTTCAGAAAGTTTAAAAAAACAGATAAACTTGATCTGTTTGCGCTCAGATCGGATGAAAGGGTAATGAATTATATGGATTCTCCGAAGCATGAAAGTATTCGTGATTCAATAAAAATGATTGAAGATATTAATATTTCATTTTATGAAAAAACCGGAATAAACTGGGCAATAATCAAGAAATACAGCAATGAGTTCATTGGATATTTTGGATTTTGGAGATTAATAAAACAACATTGCAGAGCCGAGATCGGTTATGCATTGAAACCAGAAAATTCGGGACAAGGTTTTATGAAGGAATCATTTGACAGTTTAATTGATTTTGGTTTCAGGAAACTGCAAATTCATAGTATTGAAGCAAATGTTAATCCTAAAAACACAAAATCTATTCGCTTACTTGAGAAAAAAGGATTTAGAAAAGAAGCTCATTTTAGAGAGAATTATTTATTTGAAGGTAATTTTCTTGATAGTTTTATATATTGTTTGATTGAGACAGACATTAACCAATAAGCAGAGGTTCCTATCATATAACATCAATAAGTATTTTATAGTTTGGAATAATGATAATTTGAACAAACAAGCGAAAATCATTGTCAGGAGGGTGAAAATTCTTATCGGGAGTGTGGAAATCATTGTCGGGAGAGTGAAAATCTTGGTCGGGAGAGTGAAACTCTTGTCGGGAGAGTGAAAATCCTTGTCGGAAGAGTGAATTCTTGTCGGGAGGGTAGAAATCATTAACGGGAGAGTGGAAATCTTTATCGGGAGTGTGTAGAATATTGTCAGAAGGGTGGAAACTTCGTTTGGGGGAGCGGAATGTCCTTCCTCAAAATAATTTAATAGATTTATCTTTTATAATAAAATTTTATATATCTTTGAAGTAGATAATTTTTTCTAAAAAACCATTAAATAATTGTTCATGAAAAACATTTTACTTTCTTTGATATTTGTTTTGCTGACCGGCGTGCTATGGGCACAACAACAACGAGATGTGTTACAACAAATGGAGCACAGAATGCATGATGATCCGTTAATGGAACAATATAAAATTACTGAAACAACACCAATATTTTCAGGTAATATGGATTTTCTTGCTACAAATATGAAACAATCTTATTTGTGGATAACAGTAGATTCAATATATTATTCACTTGATAATGGAGAGTTTAAAGAAAAACGCACATACGATTCTAATGGAAACGTAATTAGTAAACTTAAACAAAAATGGGAAAATGCCGAATGGGTGAATTTAGATTTATTTAATTATACATTTGACTCTAATAGAAATTTGTTGACATTCTTAGGTCAAAGCTGGGATGATGATAAGTGGGTTATTAAATATTCAAGAACATGTACATATAATTCCAATAGAGATTTGTTGACATCTTTAGTACAAAACTGGCAAAATGGCGAATTAGAAAATTTATATTTAAAAACCTACACATATGATTTAAATAATAATTTACTAAACTATTTAAAACAAAAATGGAAAGATGGCGAATGGGTGAATTTATATTCAGAAACACATACATATGACTCAAATAATAATATACTGAGCTATATAGAACAAAACTGGGAAAATAGCGAATGGGTGAATTCATATTCAGAAACACATACATATGACTCAAATAATAATATACTGACCTATTTAGAACAAAACTGGGAAAATGGGGAATTGGTGAGTTCATATTTAAAAACACGTACATATGATTCCAATAGTAATTTATTGACTTCATTAAGACAAAACTGGATTAATGGTGAATGGGTAGATTCATGTTTACAAACACGTACATATGACTTCAATACTAATTTACAGACATTATTAATACAAAATTGGGAAAATGGGGAATGGGTAAATTTTCGTTTATATACCGTGACATATGATTCCAATAGTAATTTACTGACATCTTCTATCCAAAATTGGGAAAATCGAAAATGGGTGAATTTTTCTTTAAGCATCCGAACATATGACTCTAATAGCAATCTTCTAACCTTATTAACAGAATATTGGAGAAATGGCGAGATAACACAATCATCTGTTTATACAATTACATATGACTCCAAAGGTAATTTATTGACATTTTTAATACAAAACTGGCAAAATGGCAAGTTAATACATTCATCTTTACAAACACGTATATATGACTCCAAAAACAATTTAGTGAAATCTTTAGGTCAAATATGGGAGAAAGACCATTGGGTCAACTATGGATTAATTACCAGTATCTTTGACTCCAATAGCAATTTACTGAGACATTTAAGCCAAAACTGGGAAAATGGCAAATGGGTGAATGATGAAAAATTTGAGTATATATTCCTTCCAGGCCAGGTGAATGCTGTATTTTATGAATGGGAAGGAAACACTTGGATAAAGGGTTCAGGAAATCCTGAGATTTCAATATTAATGAAGGGAAGACATATGTTTTGTCGTCATGTCAACTCTATTGAACTTTATTATACAGTTATTAACGATATTGAAGCTCCTCAAGGATATTCAGAAAACTCCCCAATACTTTGCTACCCAAATCCTGTTACAAACCAAATTAATATTGAGATAGA
This sequence comes from uncultured Bacteroidales bacterium, assembly GCA_964462015.1. Lineage (GTDB taxonomy): Bacteria > Bacteroidota > Bacteroidia > Bacteroidales > JAEINX01 > JAEINX01. The sequence continues at coordinate 30,391 of CAYWXI010000029.1, forward strand.
TGAAGCATTGCAAGCAAAAGATTATCGTATGGAATTGTTTAATCAAACAGGGCAAAAAATTAAATCCATTATTGTTTCTTCAGATATTGGTACAATAATAGCTTCAATAAGAGTGGATGATGTTCCGCCGGGATTATATTTCTTACGAATTGAGGCAGGAAAACAGATTTTCTCACAAAAGATAATTGTTTCGAAATAGATTATAAATTAAATGAATTTTTATGTATCTTTGACATTGACAATTCTTTCTAATAAAAACCAAAAAAATAATTCTCCATGAAAAACGTATTATTTTCTTTTATTTTTATTTTGCTGGCCGGCTCGCTTTGGGCACAACAACAGTCAGATGTGTTACAACAAATGAAACACAGAATACACAATGATACTGTAATGCAACAACATGCAAATCCTGATCTAGAACATTTGCCTACTACTGAAATGGACTTTCTTTTACCAAAAATAAAAAATTCTGAAACAGTTATTAGGGTTGATTCTGTAACAATAGTTTATGAGAAAGATAATACTTGTAAAAAAATTAAAAATGTTAACATATATGATGAAAACGGGAATCATTTGTCTTCTTTAGAACAAATCTGGAGAAACAACAATTGGGTCAATTACAATTTAACATCTTTCTCCTACGATTATATGGGAAATCAATTGACTTCTATAAATCAATACTGGGCAAACAACAATTGGGTGAATTCATTGTTAAATACCAGAACCTACGACAGTAATGGGAACTGGTTGATTAGTTTACACCAAGGATGGATAAACGATACATGGATGAATTCATCGTTAAGCACCCGTACTTACGATGGTAATGGGAATAGGCTAACTATTTTATATCAATACTGGGAAAACGAAGGATGGATAAATAACAGTTTATATACTAATAGCTACGATGGTAATGGGAATATTCTGACTTATTTACGCCAAAACTATGAATTCGGGGAATGGGTAAATGACTATTTAATTACCTATACGTATGATGGCAATGAGAATATGCTGACTGATTTATATCAACAATGGGAAAGTGATGAATGGGTAAATTCATGGTTAGATACTTTTACCTACGACAACCATGGAAATATACTAACTAAATTAGAGCAATCCTGGAATAATGAAACATGGCATCTATATCAGTTACGTAAATATACTTACGATAATAATGGAAACAGGCTTTCATATTTATTTGAAGGTAGTACACTTCACTATTGGCTAATCACTTATACTTATAATGCCAATGGAGAAATGTTGACTAGTTTAAACAAAAAATGGGTAAATGAAGGATGGGTGAATGACTATTTATGTACCTCCACTTACGATGGTAATGGGAATAGGCTGACTTATTTACGCCAAAACTATGAATTCGGGGAATGGGTAAATGACTATTTAATTACCTATACGTATGATGGTAATGGGAATAGGCTGACTCGTTTACGCCAAGAGTGGGAAAACGATATATGGGTAAATATTAGCTTATATACAAACATATATGATAGTAATGGGAATTGGTTGACTAAATTATTTCAGAAATGGGAAAACGGAATATGGGTTAATAATGAAAAAAACGAATATATTTTCCTGACTGGTCAGATAAGTGCTACGTTTTATATTTGGAGAGAAGGTAATTGGATTGGAAGCTATTTCAACCATGAATTAGAAATTATTAAAGAAGGAAAATCTTTATTTGAATCTATGGCGATTAGCATAGAATTATATTACACAGACATTTCAGGCATAGAAAACCCCCAAACAAATTCAGAATATTCACCAATACTTTGTTACCCAAACCCTGTAACAAATCAAATCAATCTTGAAATAGACCAAATAAGTAAGGCAGAAGTTTATCATTTAGAATTGTATAGCCAAACAGGGCAAAAAGTAAAATCTTTTGAGATTTCATCAAATTTGGGCATAACAACTTTTTCAATTAAAGTGGATGATGTTGCGCCGGGATTATATTTCTTACGAATTGAGGCAGGAAAGCAGGTTTTCTCGCAAAAGATAATTGTTTCGAAATAGATTATAAATTAAATAAATTTTTATGTATCTTTGACTTTGACAATTCATTCTTATAAAAACCAAAAAAAATAATTTTCCATGAAAAACGTATTCTTTTCTCTTATTTTTATTTTGCTGGCCGGCTCGCTTTGGGCACAACAGCAATCAGATGTGTTACAACAAATAAAACACAGAATGCACGATTATCCTGTTATGGAACAATATACTAATCCGGATCAAAACACAATGATTTCCGGTGAAATGGATTTTCTTCTGCCAAATATGCAAAATACTGAGACAGTCATACGAGTAGATTCTATATTTTACAAGTGTAATAATGAAGAATTTAAAAAATTCTACAGTTACGATGTAAATGGGAAAAAATTGACCGAATTTTGGCAACAATGGGAAAACGACATGTGGGTGAATGACAAGTTAGATACCTACACTTACAATAACAATGGAAATATACTAACTTATTTAACACAAGACTGGGAAAATGACACATGGGTATATGAAATGTTGCAAATCTATATTTATAACGACAATGGTAGAATGAAGACCGAGCTACACCAAAATTTTACTAACAACTCATGGGATAATAGTTTCAAGATAACTCACACTTGGGACACTAGCGGAGAACCTTTGAGTAGCTTAAGTCAAAACTGGGAGAACGGTTTATGGGTAAATTACTTAATGAATTCCAACACTTACGATACTATCGGGAAAATATTAACTTATTTACAACAAAACTGGGAAAACAATGCCTGGAGGAATACCATAGGATACACATATAGTTATGATTCCATAGGAAATAGGCTGACTGAGATGTTCCAAAAAAGGGAAAACGATGAATGGATTATAGATTGGTTTAGAACCTACACTTACGATAAACATGGAAATAAGCTGACTGAGCTATCTCAAAACCGGAATAATGATACATTGGTAAATGACCGACTCCATACTTTCACCTACAACGTTAATGGAAATGGTTTGACAGATTTAACTCAAGTTTGGGAAAACGATGTATGGGCAAATTCCTCGTTAGGGACCTCCACCTATAACAACAATGGGAATATGCTAACTGATTTAGACCAATACTGGGAAAATGATGCATGGGAAAATGGATTGTTACGTACATTCACTTACAACTCAAACGCGTATATCTCAACTGAACTAATTCAAAATTGGAATAATAATGTTTGGGAGAATAACAATCAATATATCTATACCTACGACGACAGTGAGAATTTGTTGATAGATTTATCTCAAAGTTGGATTAACGAAACATGGATAGGAGATTCAAAAATTGAATATACTTTCCTTCCGGGACTGGTAAAGGCCAATGTCTTTAAAGAAAATAATGGCTATTGGATAATAGATATAAATGGTTTTATTGATATTATAATGGGAGGGATTAATGTCTTTTCTCATTCTGCAAGCCACCTTGAGTATTACTATACAGCTATTTCAGGAATTGAAGACCCCCAAACAAGTTTAGAAAATCCTCCAATCCGTTGTTACCCAAACCCTGTAACAGACCAAATAAATCTTGAGATAGACCCTGCCTGGCAGGATAAAAATTATCATTTGGAATTGTTTAGCCAAACAGGGCAAATAGTAAAATCTTTTACGATTTCGTCAGATATTGGTTCATCAATAGTTTCAATTAGTGTGGCAGATGTTCCTCCGGGATTATATCTTTTACGAATTGAGGCCGAAAAACAGGTGTTCTCGCAAAAGATAATTGTTTCGAAATAGAATATGGATTTTTAATTTAAACACACTATAGAATGATTAAATAACAGCCGCTAATACGCTAATATTAATTCGCGAATTAGCGGCTATTAATATACTAAGCATAAATTGAACACCAATCATTAAACAAAACTAAAACATTATGAATAAAGAAAACAAAAACGAATTCAAAGTAAAAGGCGAAGACCTTTTAAAAAAAATCAAGGAACTTATTCATGAAGGAAATGTCAGAAGGATAATAATAAAAAACGATGAGGGTAAAACCTTTATTGAAATTCCTATTACATTTGGAGTAATAGGTGCGGTTCTATTACCTGTATTTGCTGCCGTTGGAGCAATTGCCGCTCTTGCAAGCAATTTCACCATCGAAATAATCAGAAAAGACGAAGAATAAAAAAACAGAATTATTTCCAGGCAAAGTTCAATGGATACTTTTTCAGCATTCTATTGCTATCAAAAAATTATTGTTACATTGCTATATTGTTGAAATTAAATGCTGTTTTTATAAAACAAGAGAAATTATTTAAATTAATTATATTTACACTTTTTGAATTTAACAAATACCTTTCTATGAAAAATAAAATCTTCCTTGTTATTCTGATGAGTATTTTTGTTTGCTACCAGACAATAGCACAAACAGATATAAAAACCGATTCATTAAAAAACAAAAAATCCTCCGACTTAAATCTTTTTCCAATACAATCCGGCGAAATCAATCAAATGCCTTTTAATTCAATAAATTCTTTAAGCATGCTGAATCCTTCGGCTTATTACCTTAAAGGTGGCCGGATGTTTTTTTATGGAATTGAAGCAATGGGCGATTACATTTACATTGACGGAATGCAAATAAACAATGCAAGTGATTTCCCATTCAGAAGCATTGGTTCGTATAACTTTTACGGTTTATCGTCTCCCATAAATTTTGGAAATTCATTAGCAGGATTTATAAATATTAAATCACCCGAAATTGGAGACAAGCTTATTTTAAAGGCTGAATTCAATACAGATTTAAAAAAATATTATAATGATTATCTTCTTGAATTTAACGTAGCAACACCCATAAAACTTGTTAATAAAAAGAAAAATCCGTCAATTTTTATTTCAGGAAGTTATTATAATACAAATAACACCGATCCTATTTGGGAAGATCAATATATGTTAAAATCCGGGATTTTAGAAAACCTTAAAAAAAACCCTGTGCGTGTTTCAGGGACTGGCTTTGGAATCTATCAAAATGCAGATTTTGTCAGGATGAATAATTTTACAACTAAGCAATCACCTAAAAACGCCGGAAAGGATGCATTGAATCTTTATGCAAAATTAAATATTCCTCTCGCAGACAACATAAATCTAAGCCTTGGTAATTTTTCAAAAATTGAAAATTCAGACCAATTTATTTTTGAAAATGCGCTTTTCAATTCATCGAACAATCCTGAAAGAATAGTCAGAAATTTCGATAATTATCTGAATTTTGAGCATAAAATTAAAATCTCAGAAGACTTGAGTATTGGCTATCAAATTCATTTTCAATACTCCAATTATCATCTAAAACTGCAAAGCAAAAAACATAAGGATGATTTTTTAAAATATGGTTATCTTGGAAAATTTGACACTTATACGATTAAATCCTACGGTTTTGGAACTGACACAATAGTCGGAATGCATGACATTTGGATTCATAATGGATTTTATGATACAGCTTATACTTTTCAAAATCTTAATATTAATCCTGAGGCAGCCAGAATCACCGAACAATATTATGAGTTATATCCTGATAAATGGGGTAATTATTACACGGGAGGTGATGGCAATTGGATGAATAGCGATCAGTTACAGCTTGCCGGTGGTATATTAAATGGTCAAAACCCTCATTCAGTTTATGGATTATGGTACAATATAGGAACGCAATTTCCCGGTTATTTGGAAAATTCAGAGGAAAAAATTCGGGGAAATTTCAATTTTAATTTAGATTATAAATCTCATCATTTTACTGCCGGATTTGAATATATGAAAGAAATTCAACGTCAATATACGGTAAATGCAACTAATTTATGGGGACTTATGAGGGGAGTTACAAATCTTCATATACAACAACTTGATACACAAAACCCACAATTAGTATATCATAACGGTGTATTTCAAGATACTATCTTTTATTTCAGAAAATATGATGAGAATGCACAAAGAGTATTTGATTATAATTTAAGAAAAAAATTGGGATTACCAACCGACGGCACAGATTATATTTTAACAGACTCTTATGATATGGTCAATCAAACCATTAGCTATTATGACAAAGATGGAATTATGCAGACTATTCATGTTGGCGATGAACTTTATACGTTGGACATGTTTTCACCTGATGAGTTATTGAATGATGGTAATTCTTATGTACAATATTATGGGTATGATTATATCGGAAACAAAATAAATAGAAAATCAGATCCGTATAGTTTTTTTCGTGACAGGACAACTGATGCTTTTCGACCGCTTTATTTATCGGCTTATATTCAGGATAGGTTTTCATGGAAAAACTTAAATATATCAGTTGGATTAAGAATTGATAGATATGATGCAAACCAGCCGGTTTTAAAAGACAAATATTTATTAATGGAGGCATACAATGCCGGTGAATTGCGTAAAAATGGTGAAGATTGGACGATTCCTGAAAACATTGGTGATGATTATTATGTTTATGTAGACGATTGTTATTACCCAAGCAGAATAATTGGATATAGAAAAAGTGACACTTGGTTTGATAGGGACGGGAATATTATATCAGATCCCTCAATCATAGATCCTTCGGGAATAAAACCTTACCTAAAATATCCGAAATTATGGATTGGCGATGAAGGATGGACACCGGACATGATATTCGAAGATTATAAAGCTGTAGTAAATCTTCTTCCACAAATTAGCATAGATTACACATTAAAAGATTATACAAATATTTATTTTACTTATAATACCTACACTCAAAATCCAAGATATATCAATCAGTTCCGCCCGGAAATGTATCAATTTTTTGAAACTATTAATAAAATATTTACTAATCCCAATTTAAAACCACTCAGAGTAGAAAAACTGAACCTTGGTATAAAAAGGCCGGTCTATAAAACTATATACGCTGATGTTAGTGTTCTGATGACTTTTCTTAGAAATAGTTTTTATATTGATAGAATTGTTGGTGCTTACCCACGTGATTATTACACAATTCTGAACCATAATAAAACTATTACTAACACAGGTATAATTGCTTCCTTAAATTATTTTTCACCCAAAACATCAGGTTTTAATTTAAGTGCAAGTGTTACAAAACTTTTTCCTGATAAAGAGGATTTGAATTATACCGAAATTTCAGACCTGGTTGTGAATTCTTATGCAGGTTTTAATTTCGGAAATGGCCCTGATTATGTTGGCCCGGCTACAAGCATGAAATCTGTACTTGAAAACTTTGGTTTAAGTATTTATTATCAATTCAGAAAAGGAACTCCTTATCGAAATATATCAAAAAAATCGGATGAATACACTCCCGCTTTTAACATGGTCAATCTAAAACTGGAAAAAAGTTTTTACTTAAAAAACCGAATGGGAATAAATGTTTATTTTTTAATTGAGAATTTATTAAACAATAAAAATATTTTTTATGTTTATCCGTATACAGGACAACCTGATAATGATGGATATCTTTCAAGTGCAGCTTATCAATCTGAGATAAATCAAACTCTTGATCCAGATTCCTACAGAACTCTTTACCAATTAAAATTACAGAACCCACAACATTATGGTATTCCAAGAATAATCAGGGTTGGATGTAGGTTGAGTTTTTGAGTTTTGAGTTATTGCTTGTCCGCTTTCGTTAAAACTTCGGCGGATAAATTTCCTGTTCCTTGTTCCTTGTTCTTTGTTCCTTGTTCTTTGTTCCTTGTTCTTTGTTTCTTGTTCTTTGGTTTTTTTAGTATCAGGTTTTATTCCTTTTTTTATATAAAAATCAAACTTGAGTTTCTCAATATTTGACAATATTTTTTGAATTAATTTGATGACAAAAAAACTTCAAAATTCTTTCATTTTTTATGATAAAAAACATAAAATAGTCAATAAAAAAACACTACCTTTGCGTGATAAATAAAAACTCATAAGTATTTGATTATGACAGATGAACAAAAAGCAAACTTTGCTGAAAATAATTATACCGCCGACAATATTCAGGTTCTTGAAGGCCTTGAAGCTGTCCGTAAGCGGCCTGCTATGTATATTGGTGATGTTTCGAACCGCGGATTACACCATTTAGTATATGAAGTTATTGATAATTCGATAGATGAAGCCCTCGCAGGTTATTGCGACCAAATTGAAGTATTTATTAATGAAGATAATTCAATTACAGTCATTGACAACGGTAGGGGAATTCCAACCGGAATGCACGAAAAAGAAAACCGTTCGGCTTTGGAGGTTGTAATGACAGTTCTTCATGCAGGAGGAAAATTCGATAAAGGATCGTACAAAGTTTCAGGAGGTTTACATGGTGTGGGAGTATCGTGTGTTAACGGACTTTCAAAATGGTTAACAGCAAAAGTCTATAGGGAAGGGAAAATTTTCCACCAGGAATATCGTCTTGGAAAACCAACAGAAGATGTAAAAGTTATAGGTGAATCTGAAAAATCTGGAACAGAAGTAACTTTTATGCCAGATGATAATATTTTCACTGTTTCAGTTTATGATTTCAATATTCTTAGTACCCGTTTGCGCGAATTAGCTTTTCTTAACAAGGGTATAAAATTATCTATTACCGATAAAAGAGAAACAGACGAATCAGGCAACAACCTACATAAATCATTTTTCTCGGAAGAGGGCCTTAAAGATTTCATTAACTATCTTGATGCAGCCCGTGATAAATTAATGCCCGAGCCAATTTGTATCGAAGGCGAAAAAAACAATACTCCGGTTGAAATTGCAATGCAATACAATACTTCTTTTTCAGAGAATCTTCATTCGTATGTTAATAATATCAACACACACGAAGGCGGTACACATTTATCGGGCTTCAGGCGAGGTTTGACAAGAACTTTGAAAAGTTATGCCGACAAATCAGGAATGCTGTCAAAACTTAAATTTGACATTAGCGGCGATGATTTTCGTGAAGGGCTTACAGCAATTATTTCAGTAAAAGTTGCCGAACCTCAATTCGAGGGGCAAACAAAAACAAAACTTGGGAACTCAGAAGTTATGGGTTCTGTTGATCAAATGGTCAGCGAATCGCTATCCAATTATCTCGAAGAGCACCCAAAAGAGGCCAAAACCATTGTTAACAAAGTTATTCTTGCCGCTACGGCCCGCCATGCAGCTCGTAAAGCAAGAGAACTTGTTCAACGAAAAAATGTTCTCTCCGGCTCGGGATTACCAGGAAAACTTTCCGATTGCTCTGAAAGAGATCCTTCATTATGCGAAATATATCTCGTGGAGGGTGATTCGGCGGGTGGTACTGCCAAACAAGGACGCGACCGAAAATTTCAGGCAATTCTTCCTTTAAGAGGAAAAATATTGAATGTTGAAAAAGCAATGCAGCATAAAATATTTGAAAGCGATGAAATAAAAAACATGTTCACTGCTCTTGGGGTTACAATAGGAACGGAAGAGGACAGCAAAGCCCTTAACCTCGCAAAATTGCGCTATCATAAAATTATTATTATGACTGATGCCGATGTTGACGGAAGCCATATTGCAACTCTTATCCTTACTTTCTTTTTCAGATACATGAAAGAATTGATTGAAAGCGGATACGTTTACATTGCCACTCCCCCACTTTATCTCATAAAAAAAGGTAAAGACCAAACATACTGCTGGAGCGAAGAAGAAAGAGAAGAAACCGTAACAAGGTTGTCGCCAAACGGAAAAGATACAGGTGTTCATATTCAAAGGTATAAAGGTCTTGGGGAAATGAATGCCGAACAACTTTGGACAACAACCATGGACCCCGAATTTCGGACTCTCAGACAAGTTACAATAGAAAACTTTATGGAAGCCGACAGAGTTTTTTCTATGCTTATGGGTGATGAAGTTCCACCACGGCGGGAATTTATTGAACAAAATGCTCGCTATGCAAATATTGATGTCTAAAATTTAATGGTTAAATTGTTTTATTGCTAATTTGTTAAACAGCAACAATGGAAATATATAACAATTTTTTCCATATAATTATTGAGGTCCTATAATATTTCATTACAAGGTAAACTTGTGAATTTTTTTGATCATCATTTCTTTTCGTGAGTCCAAATATCCTAAAAAGAATCTGCCCTTAAAAAAGGGATATTTTAAGGGCAGAACAACTAAAATTAACTGCGTGAGAAGCTTATTTATTTTGTATTTACGTGTAAAGATATCACCGAAATAGCGATCTCACAACAACAAATCAGAGTTCGGTTTGATTGTTTAAGGTAATGGTATAAGTATTGCAGGAAGTGGTTTACCAAAATTCACAAAAGTCATAGTATTGTGATGTTAAAGCGCAAATAAGTATTAATTTTTTTGTGTTAATTCAACAACTTTCCCAAAAAATTTCAGTAAGCCCTGAAACAATATCGTAAGCTTGCGAATCTTTTTTGATTCTTGCCTATTTTTGTGAATTCTGATTTGATTTCTAATCCAAATTTTTATATTTTTGTTTTAAACATTATGTTTATTAAAATTATTATCTGTAATTTAAAACTCAATGAGATGAAAACAAAGACTTTAGCCTTCGGATTTTTAATAGCATTCTTGCTGTTAAGCACAACAAACATTTTCTCACAAAACTCAGCTTATACAATTAGTTTTGAAAAAACTGATTTTAATTTGAAAGAGTCAGGTGAATTTTCGGAATTCGAGATCAATGGAAGCGAATATATTATGGAAACAAGTGCAGGCAAACCCGCTCTACCTTACCTGCCTGTTAATTATGTTGTTCCTTTTGGTTCAGAATTTGTAACAATTGATTTTACTTATGATTCGGTCTTGTTTGCAGAAAATATTACAATAAAACCTACTCAACAAATTATTCCTTTAATTCCAAACCTCAGTTTACCCGAGAAAGTAAAACCCCTGAAAAATATTTATAAGTCCTCCGATCCATTTCCAAAAACAATTATCGAAAACACTTCAACCCAAAGGATGAGTAAATATGAGTTTTTTACTTTTGAGGTTTCTCCGTTTATTTATTATCCTCTTGAGAAACAAATATATCTTATTAAAAACCTTCGGGTTAACATTAGTTATAATTTAAATTCCTCACAAGCCGGTTCAAATCGTTTTGATGATGGGACTTTTTATAACATTTTAAAAGATGAAGTCGTAAATCCCGAAGTTTTAAACTTTGAGAATTCAAATTATATCCCAAACAGAATAAATTATTTAATTATCACGGACAGCTCATTAATTGAAGCTTTCATGCCTTTAAAAGAATGGAAAGATCAAAAAGGAGTTAAAACAGAGATAATTTCAACACAGCAAATTTATTCCAATTATTGTGGAGTTACTGATCAATTAAAAATCAAAAATTGCATTAAAGATTATTATGAAAATAAAGGAACTTTATTTGTTTTACTTGGTGGAGGCGTTAATACAGTTCCGGTTCAAAGAGTTTATAGCAATGCAATTGATCCTGCAGATAACACTATCCCCTGCGATTTATATTATTCATGTTTCGATAATGCTTTTAACTGGGATGGAAATGATAACAAAATATATGGTGAAGTTACTGATAATGTTGATCTTTCGCCGGAAGTATTTATTAGCCGCGCACCCGTAGAAGCAGTTTCACATACCAATGCTTTTGTAAATAAAACTCTTAATTATGAGAAAAATCCGCCATTAAATAATTTCGCAAACGAAATGGTAAATTTCGGGATTGAAGTTTTTACCCAATGGGGCGGAAGATGTGACGCAGCCTGGTTGACCGAAAGAGTTTTTGATGATTATATCGACCCTTACTGGAACGGCACTCATCATAGTTTTTATGAAATCGACTCGAGCGGAACATCTTATAAAATTGGTGATAGTTTATTAACAAGCGAGATAAACAAAGGATATAATTTTATGTTTATGGCTTCACATGGCGAACCTAATGAATTTCTGCATCCACCTGCAGTTTCCATCTTTGATATTGAAGATGTTTATGAGCTAAACAATCCTCAGGAGCAAGGAATAATTGTTACTATTGCTTGTTTTACTAATGCTTTTGATGATATAATTGGGTACAGTACTTCAACCGGTTACCCGATACTGTTTGATTCCTGTCTAAGTGAATCATTTTTAAGATATGATGCAGGTGGGGCAGTTGCATATCACGGCAGTTCCAGGTTTGGGCTTGGATTAGCAGAAGCATCGAGTGATCTGGGGCCTTCATTTCTTCATTCTGCATGGTTTTTTAAAAGTTTATTTAGCGGACAACCATTCACAAATAAACATAAACTGGGGGCTGTTGCCGCAAAAACAAAAATCCATTTTTTAGCTGCTTCAACAATTGATAACTCTTACAGATGGTTGCAATTTACCTTAAATGTTTTAGGTGATACGGAATTGGATGTTTTTACTGATGACCCAACTCAAATTTCTTTAAATTGTCCCGATTCAATTCCGCTTGGGAATTTGCAGGAAATAATAATAAATACGGGAGAACCACAAGTTAATATTTGCTTAAATAATGGAAATGATATTTACTTTAGCGGTGATACTGATTTTTCAGGAAATTTATCCATTGCTCCTTCTCCACTAACTTATGATCCAATAATAGTTACAGCAAGTGCTCATAATAAAATTTTTGCAGTTGATACTATTTTTATTAGTGCAGCCGAAAATGCAGTTGTGATTTTAGATAGTTATTCAATTGATGCTGAAGGAAAATCAACAATTTTCTATGGCAACAAAGTAAACATTTCAGTAGAACTTAAAAACATCGGGATTGATACGGCATTAAACACACAATTTCATGTTTCTGAAGATGAAGACTATATAAGCCTGAATAGCTATGGCGATTCAATCGGTATTATTCCTCCGGGAGAAATTGTTTTAAAATCCAATATAGTAAATTTCGATGTCAGCGGCTATATTCCCGACAATTACTACTTCACTTTAAATTCTTCCATCAACGATAATAATTCCCAAAGAATTTTTAATTTTAATTTGACGGCATATTCCCCCATAATTGAAATTAATGATATTGAAATACTATGTAATGAGCGTAAGACTCTTATGTCAAACGATTCTGCAAAAATCACTGTAAATATTAAAAACACCGGAGGTGCTCCTGTTCAAAACTTAAAAGGCTTGCTCACCTCAGATCTTGCCGGTAATCCTCTTTCAATTTATTCTTTTATTGATAGCGTTGATCAGATTCAAGTAAATAATGAAGCTGAATTAAACTTCCATCTCATTACATCTGTGCCGGTTTGTACCGATATTCCGTTTATTCTTGAAATGAATGCCGATTATTATTCTACCTTGTCTTCGTTTATTATTGAGGTTGTTGATTCGGTTGAGAATTTTGAAACAGGTAATTTTCAGCTTTATCCATGGAATTTGACCACAGGCGATTCGGATTGGATAATTGATTCGGTTAATGCCTATAATAGTCAATACTGTGCACGCTCAGGGATTGTTTCACTGGGCGAAAAGTCAATCATTGAACTTAATTTAAATGTTTTATCCGACGGATATATTAGTTTCTATAAGAAGACATCCTATATGTCGGGTTTAGGTAACTACCTTGTTTTTAAAATTGACAGTGTTTTACAGGGATATTGGTTCGGAAATATTGATTGGAGCAGGGAAGTTTTCCCCGTAAAAGCCGGAATTCATAACTTTAAATGGGAATATGAAAAATTCTATCGAACAATTGATACAACCGATTGGGTTTGGATAGATTATATTGCCTTCCCATCGGTAACAGAAGTTAGCTCAATTGATGAAATTTCAATAAACACGGAAAATGTTTCTATTTTCCCAAATCCAAGCACAGGCATATTCAATATTGCTTTTGACTCTCAGCTTGATAAAAACATTTTAATTGAAATATTCAGCTTGCAGGGCATATCGGTTTATAAAGAAAATATCAGCTCTGATCGTAATCAATTCACAAAACAGATAAACCTTGCATCTATTACACAAGGAATATATTTGATAAAAGTCCAAAGCAATGAAAGCTCTATTGTTCAAAAAATAATAATAAACTAATTGATTTTATCATGCAAGAGGATTGCTAACAGCCTGTAAAATATATTGATTCAAAGGAAGCATTGCTTTAAATATTTCAATTGTATAATCAATAATATCCTCTGAGCATATTTTTTGATCTGAAATTGGGTGAGTTACATAGTAATCTTTATATTTAAGCAAATCAATATCCGAAAACTCCTGTGAAAAACCACGAGGGCCCTTCATAAGTTTTCTTCCCTGAATTTCATTAAAATATTTTACAAATATCTCATCATTAATAATATTCTTGAACTTCTCTGCATTATAATAAATTTCTTCTCTAATTGCTTTTAAGGCTTCGGCCCGAGGCATATAAATACCTCCCGAAATAAAAGAATTTCCGGGTTCCAGATGAAAATAATATCCCGGATTTCCTGCATTTCTTCCTCCCTTGGAAATAAAACCACCTAAATTAATTTTATATGGCGTTTTATCATTCGAAAAGCGAACATCTCTGCTAATCCTGAAAACACACTTGGTAGGACTCAAAAACATAATTTCCTTATCAAATTTACTGATCTTCTCAATCAATTGACCAATAAAACTTTTAAAATCATCTCTGATAACTTCATATTCAGGTTTGTTTTCATGGAACCATTCTTTGTTATTGTTAACTTTCAATTTATCCAAAAAATCAAGCATTCGAAGAGCGTTCATAGTATTTCAATGTTTTCAAATAAATAAAAAGTAAAAATAAAAAAAATGTTACTCATTTTTAAGATTTATAAAAATTATTACTATCTTAGCAAAAACATTAATTAGTATCATATCAGTACTTAAAGTAAATTCTGATTTTACAGGTATGCTATTTATATTTGTTGGTAAAATTTACAAAGCAGGTACTGATCTTTACTTATTAATAGGACTATAAGATAATTTTTTATTTATCAAATCACTAATTCTATATATTATGAGGATTTTGTGGATTACAATAATAAGCATAATTTCTGTAAATTACATTTTTGCAGCAAATGATAATACGCCTGCCGGAGCTCGTTCAGCCGGAATAGGCAATGCTTCAGTTGCTTTATATGATTTTTGGTCGATTCAAAACAACCAGGCAGGTTTATCGCAAATGAATAATATTACAGGAGGATTTTATTTCGAGAACAGGTTTTTGATAAAAGAACTTGGATTATGTTTCGGTGCTTTTGTATTACCAACAAAATCAGGTGTGTTTGGCCTTAGCGTAAAATATTTTGGTAATAAATCTTATAACGAAACAAAAGCCGGGCTTGCATATTCAAAGTCATTTGGGGAACGCTTTTCTGCAGGAATTCAATTAGATTATTTTTCAACAAGCATTGGTGAAAATTATGGCAGTAATAACCTGATAAGTTTTGAAGCCGGTATTATTACAAAAATAAATGATGAATTAAATATTGCGGCTCACGTATTTAATCCGATTCGGATAAAATTTAACGATTATAATAACGAAAGAATACCGACAATTTTGAAGTTTGGTTTATCATATAAATTTTCCGACAGGCTTCAAACTATGCTCGAAACCGAGAAAGATATTGACAAAAAAGCAATTTTTAAAGCCGGCATTGAATACCGGATCATTGAAAAAATATATGTTCGTGGAGGGATTACGACAGATCCTACTTTATATACATTTGGGTTTGGAATAAACTTTAATAAACTCAAAATTGATTTTGCATCCTCGATACATCAAACACTTGGATATTCACCACAAATTTCAGTGGTTTATACTTTTAAATAAATGAAATACCTATGTTAGATTTTAAACAAACATGTACATGATTCTAAATGAAACTTGAAATTGGAAATTAGAAATTCAGGGTAATACCCAATTTCTAATTTCCAGTTTCAAATTTCTAAATTTTATTTAATAAGATATAATTTATTAAAACTGTATCAATTACTAAAATATAAACACATAATAAAATGATCATCAGAAAAAAAAATATGATCATATTGATTTTCTTGTTAATATCCTATTCAGGGTATTCACAAATTCCTGATTCATTGTTTTCTAAAGAACAGGAAAAACTTTTCAACAAAATCGAAAACATTGCTGAAAATTCTGAAAATGAATTGGATTATAACGATTTGCTTGAAAACTACAAATACTATATTGAAAATCCAATTAATTTGAATTCTGATGATGTATATGAGCTTTCCAATTTATTGCTTCTAAACGATATACATATCAACAATTTAACCGAATATAAAAATAAAAACGGGAAATTACTTACAATTTATGAGCTTAAGGCTATCGAAGGCTTCGACAATAAAACTATTGAAAGAATTTTACCTTTTGTTATAATTTCAGAAATAAAAACCAGAGATCAAATCAATTTTAAGGATATTTTCAAATATGGAAAAAATCAATTCATAATTCGTTTTAAACAGACTCTTGAAAAACGACAAGCTTATAAAAACAAAGAGGATTCCCTCTTACGAAATAACTCAAATAAATATTATGCAGGTGGATCTCAATATCTTTATGGCCGCTATGGTTTTAATTACCGAAATAAAATCCGCTTTGGATTTACTACAGAAAAAGATCCTGGAGAAGTATTTTTTAACGACACTTTAAGAAATCCTTTTGAATTTATTTCAGCTTATTTATACTTAAAAGATATATCAAAAATTAAAACTTTTATTGTCGGTGATTATCACCTCGAATTTGGGCAGGGCCTGACAATGTGGTCGGGACTTGCTTTTGGAAAATCAGCCGATGCAATTAATATCAAAAAAAGATTTAAAGAGATCAGGCCCAATACCTCGGCTAATGAAAACAGATTTATGCGGGGAGCGGCTGCAACAATTAATATTGCAAATTTTGACATTACGGCATTCTATTCAAATAAAAATATTGATGGAAATATTATCATTGCAGATACACTTCCGAAAGATGAAACATTTTTCAGTTCATTTCAGGAAACCGGTTATCACCGCACTTTAAACGAAATACTTGATAAAAACATGATCTCTGAAAGCATTTTTGGAGGAAGGGTTTCATTTAGAAAGAATTTTTTCAACATTGGAGCTACTTCTTTTGAAACCCGTCTCGGTTCGGAATTATTAAATCCAAATAATATTTATAATCAGTTTGAATTCTCAGGAAAGCAAAATCTGAATTTTGGTTTAGATTATAATGTTATCATTCGCAATATTAATCTTTTCGGAGAAGTTGCAGGAAGTAAGAACGGAGGGAAAGCCTGGCTTATCGGAGGACTTTTTATGCCCGATCCTCGAGTTTCACTTTCACTTCTTTATAGAAATTATCAAAAGGATTTTCAGAATTTATTAAGCAATGCATTTGGTGAAAACAATAGAAACAATAATGAAAAAGGTCTGTATTTTGGAATTTCAGCCCAGCTAACCCCAAAGATATCGGCTTATGCCTATACCGATCAGTTTTCCTTTCCATATTTAAAATATTTAGTTGACGCTCCGTCAAAAGGCAACGAATATCTTGTACAAATTAATTATCAATTGTCGGCATTAACACAAATGTATTTTCGCTTCCGTGAAAAAAACAAACCATCAAACCATTCAATTGATGATAAAAATCTAGATTTTTTAACAAACGAAAACAAGCGATCTTTCAGATATCAAATTGATTATAGTATTTCACCTTCAATAGTTTTGAAAAACAGGATGGAATATGTTACATTTCAAAACAACACTCAAAATGAAATATTTCATGGTTATCTGGTCTATCAGGATGTTTGCTACACTCCGGTAAACAAGCCAATATCTTTCAGGCTCAGATTTGCCATTTTTGATACGGATAATTATGATTCAAGAATTTACGCTTACGAAAACGATGTTTTATATGCGTTTTCAGTCCCTGCATTATATTCAAAAGGAAGCAGATATTATTTTCTGTTAAAATATCGAATTATTAATAATATTGACATCTGGTTCCGCATTGCTCAAACCTTTTACAGTAATAAAAATACAATCGGTTCAGGATTAGATGAAATTAAAGGAAATACAAAAACGGATGTGGTTTTTCAGTTGAGATGGAAGTTTTGAATCACCTACTTCCTTCCAATATAAGCATTATATTCAACGATAGAAATTCCTAATCCCTGCCGTATAAAATCGGCTTTATCCCAATACTGGCTCATTTCTACTCTTTCGGGATCAACACCTTTTGGAAGTTTCTTTTTTGATTTAAAATATTGATGGTTTGTAAAATTTATATAATGGATCATAAATTTATACGCTTCCAACTGATCTCTTTTCTCAAAAACTTTTAATTCTTCAATAATTAACTCTACAAATTTATCTTCTTTCAATTCATCCCAAATCTTCAGCACTTCTTTTTTATCTTTTCTCGAAAGCTTGATAGACCTGTCATAAACCTTATTAATATTTTCTACTTCATGTGCATCAACAACTCCATTAACTCCTGCAACAGCAACCATTCCACCGTAAATAACCTGTAAATAATTAAACCTCGCCATTATTTTCTTTTTTTGTGATTATAATATTTTGGAAAAAGATCATGAATACAAAAATACTAAACAAATTATAATAAACAATATTTTTTTTTATTTTCATTATTTTTTATCCCGGAATAATTGTATATATTTGCATGTTAACAATCATACATTAAATGATTTCGTCTTTTGTAAAAGCACATACAATTAGTAAAGAAAACCTTATCCTTGAAGTCAGGGGAGATTTTACATTAAAAACAATTTCACAATCCCTTGAAATGGCTGAGAAAAAACTTAATATCCTTTGCGAAAAGAAAAGTACCAGAAAAAAAGTATTTAATATCCTTGTTGAGTGTTTACAGAATTTATATCATCATGCCGAAATTATTAACAATAATAATGATCAAAAAAAAGAGGTAGAAGTTCTTTCATGGTGTAACCAGTTTTACTTTTACGTAAAAACCGGAAACTATATTCTAAACGATAACATTCAGTCATTATCAAAGCAACTCGAATTAGTGAATTCTTTATCAAAAGATGATTTACGCAAACATTACAGGTTTTCCTTGAAAAACAATAGTATTTCCAAAAAAGGTGGAGCAAATTTAGGAATAATAGAAATAGCACGAAAATCAGGAAATAAATTAGAATACAATTTTACTAAAGTAAATAACAATTTTTCGATTTTTGAATTAATGATTAAAGTAGAAAAATAAATATGGAATTATTGAAAATAGAAAGCACACGGCAAACTCCCGAAATTGATTTTAATAATGAAACGGGAGTTTTATCAATACGGGGGAGATCAATGTCGGAAAATTCATTTGAATTTTACACTAATATTATTGCATGGATAGAAGAATATATAAACAATCCGGTTGAGGATACAATTGTAAAAATTTATCTTGAATATTTTAATACAAGTTCTTCGAAATGTATTCTAGAAATATTTAAGAAGCTTAAAAAAATAATGGACATCAGGGAGAAAAAAATCCTTATTATGTGGTATTATGATGAAGATGATGAAGAAATGATGGAAACCGGTGAAGATTACAAAGATGTTACTGACTTACCATTCGAAATATTAATTGCAAATGAATAAAATGTGAGCAAACAAGATATTTATTATAAAGAAATTGATAACCTGAATCATAGTAAATCTTTTCTTGAAAAAGGAAAATTTACTCTAGAAGAACTTAAAAACGAATTCAAAATCCTTTGCATTAATTATGAGGATATTTTAGGCCAGATAAAGATTATCACACGCATCAGCGACCGTTTGCAAGGGCGCTTAGATAGAACAAATGACAAACTCAATGAAAAAAACTCTGAGTTGCAGGAAACAATAAGCGAACTAGTAAAAACACGTATTAGCCGCAAAGCCACAACAATTGTTTTTATTATTGCTATTGCATTATTTCTATTTGTTGAAGCAGTGATTGAACCATACATCGAAAGCTACACAAATTTCACCACTGCTCTTATTATTAAATTATTAATTGCATTAATGATAAAACCTGCTGAAATGCTGTTGGAATATTCATTGCTTAAAAGAGAGAGAAAAAGAAAATTAGTAGCTTGAAATGCAGAGAGTATTATCAAACAGCTATTTCTTTATAGAATAAAAGTAATCATTCACAGAACATTGAAATTGAAAATTAGAAATTGAAAAAAATGAAAGAGGAATGATAACAAAGAAAACCTATTTTCCGCAGGTTGCGCAGAAAAACTATCATCGAAAACCTGCATTGTCGGCAAACAGATCTGCGTTATCTGCAGGAAACAAATTCTAAACAAATGAACAACAAGACTGAAAATAAAGATCATAAAATACTTATTGTTGATGATATTTCGGAAAATATTCGGGTTTTGGGAAGTATTTTATTAGCTGAAGAATACAAAATATCGTACACATCAAATGGAGAAGATGCAATTAAAATGGCAAAAACCAATGATTTTGATCTGATTTTATTAGATGTAATGATGCCAAACATGAATGGCTTTGAAGTATGTGAAATCCTAAGAAGCGATATTAAAACAAAAGAAATACCAATAATATTCTTGACTGCAAAAGTCGATACCAATTCAATTGTTAAAGGTTTTAACCTGGGAGCACAGGACTATGTTACAAAACCGTTTAATACTGAGGAACTTTTGGCAAGAGTCAGATTACATTTAGAACTAAAGGTTAATCGTGAAAGGATAAAAAAATATGCTGCAAAGCAAGAGGAGTTAAATAGTATTCTTAATGATCAGTTAAATATTATTGAACAAAAAAATAAGAATTTGATGGATAGTATTGATTATGCTAATATTATTCAACAATCACTGTTTCCTTCATTTGATGTACTAAAAGAACAATTTTCAGATTCTTTTATTTTTCTCAGAGCTAAGAATATTGTCAGCGGTGATTTTTATTTTTTCAAAAAAGTATTTGAAAATTTTATTATTGTCGCTGCCGATTGCACAGGACATGGTGTTCCTGGTTCTTTATTAACTATGCTTGGGATAACCTATATTCAACAGGCTTTGAATAAAAATATTGAAAATCCATCAAAAATTTTAGATTATCTTGATAATAAAATTAATGAAGTTTTCAAAGACTCCAATCTTGGCAATGGTATGGATGTTGGAATTTGTTCGTTCAATACTCAGAAAAATTCAATAATATTTTCAGGTGCTAAACGGCCATTGTTTCTAATTCGTGATGGTGAATTAATTGAATACAAAGGCTCTGTTGCAACGATCGGAGAATTTTTTCCGGGATTCCATAAAGAGTTTACCGAGGCAAAAATCACTATACAAAAAGATGATATTTTATATATGACCTCTGATGGATTTTCCGATCAGTTCGGAGGAAGTAAAAATAAAAAATTCGGAAGTAAACAATTTAAAGAATTGTTAGTTGAGGTATCCACTTTGGATATTGATAAACAAAAAGAAAAACTTTCCGATAAACTAAATGAATGGATTGGAGAAAATGAGCAAGTTGATGATATCTTGGTTGTTGGAATAAAAATTTAGCACTTAAACAACCTCAATCCCAATAACAAGAACATCGTCCAACTGTTCCAAATTATTTTTCCATTCATTAAATTCATAAAGAAGGTATTTTCTTTTATCCGCCATTTTTTCAATTGTACACGTATCAGCAAGAAGTTTTTTGAAATTCTTAATATTAAATTTTTTACCTTTTGGGCCACCAAATTGATCAGCAAATCCATCGGTGAAAATAAACAACTGATCATCTTGTTCAAGCTGAATTTTATGATTTATAAAGTTTCTGTCTCCTTTCATATGAATTCCAATAGGCATACGGTCGGCTTTATATTCAAGCAATTCATTTTGGCGATAAATAAATAAGGGATTATATGCTCCGGCATATTGCAATTTTCTGCCATCAATATCCAAAACTAATAGAGCTATATCCATACCATCATTTGCTGCATCTGTAGAATCGAAAGAATCTGATTGATGAAGGGCTTTGATAACATTTTCACGAAGTTTTTCCAGGATATCGGCTGCCTGAAAACGATTCATTTTACCCGTAATCTCATTAAGCAGTGCAATACCAAGCATACTAATAAAAGCACCGGGCACACCATGTCCTGTACAATCGACTGCAGCTACTATCAGGTGTTTACCCTTTTTTATGTACCAATAAAAATCGCCACTAACAATATCTTTTGGTAAATACAGAATAAACGAATTTGGATAGATATCATAAAGCTCGGATTCAGAGCGCATTGTAGCATATTGAATTCGTTTGGCATAATTGATACTATCTGTAATATGTTTGTTTTTCTCAGCAAGCAAAATATTTTTTTCCGAAATTTCTAAAGTACGTTCTTTTACTTTATTTTCAAGCACTTCCTTCTCTTTTTTCAATATATAAATACGGTATCGTACTCCAAATACTAAAATAAAAACAATCAAAATTGATATTAAAGTAATAAACCATCCGGTTTTCCAAAATGGAGGTTTTATATTAAAACGGTAACTTACAGGAGTTTTATTCCAGATATTATTATTATTACAAGCTTTAACCAGAAATTCGTATTCACCGGGTTGCAAATGCGAAAAAGATATCGTTTGTTGTGTAGTGGCAGTCCGCCAATCATTATCAATACCTTTTAGCATAATTTGATATTTCACGGCTTTTTCATCACTCAAACAAATTCCATGATAAGTAAATATAAAAGAGTTTTCAGAATATGGAAAATTTTGATCTTGAATAATTTTTCGATCTTTCAAATTAACGCTTATTCCGGTTATGTGAATAAACGGTTCTTTAGTGTTAAACAGATTTGCTTCTTGATTATAAATCATTAATCCATAAGTAGTCCCAAAAAGAATACTACTTTTATTAAGTTTAACAACTGCATTTGTTTTTGTTTCTATACCTGTAAAACCAATATTTTCTGTAAAGTTTCTAATAAATTTATTTTTAAAATCATATTTATTTAATCCGTTATTACTCCCAATAAAAAGATCGCCCTTATTTCCGAAAGTGAGTAATGTAACATAATTGGAAAGTAAACCTGCCTGCTTGTCGAGGAAAAGTTTTAAACTATCATCTTGCAGAATACAAACGCCTTTATATGTTCCAACCCATAAATCTCCTTCGGGTGATTCACAAAATGTTACAGGAGTAACACCGGAAGTCTTTGGTAATGAATTTACAATATTTTCCTTTATAAATGAAATACCTTTGTTTCTGATACCTATCCAAAGCGTATTTTCTGAGTCAACATATAATGATGAAATATCGTTGCCACTAAGTCCGGTTTCCTGTGAAATGCGAAAGGTTTTACCGTTTGAAATTTCATAGTTAAGCAAACCATCGACTGTACCTGCATATAAATTATTTCGATCGATTATCATTGATGAAATTATTTTTGCACCTTTGGGAATATTGGAGTTAAGAAAATGGTCATAAATAAATTTATTTTTTGATATATCAAATTTTTGAATTCCCGACAAAGCTGTACCAATCCAAATATTCCCATCGGAATCACGACATAAATGCCTGATTTTATTATCTATCAAACTACTGTTTTCAACCTGAAATGTTTTAATGATTCGAAACTTTTCTTCTTTATCAATTGACAAAACAGTAATGCCTTGATTGGTTCCGATCCAAAGTGTATTACTATCAGCCAAACACAGTGTCCATATTTGATCGCTATGCAATCCGTTTTCTTCGGTAAATGACAAAAATTGATTTCCTTTATAAATATAAAATCCATTTTCATGCGTAGCTATTAATATATTTGCTTCACTATCCTCACAAATATTATGAATATTCTGACCCTGAAGCCCATTACTTACATTATAATTAATAACAATATTATCATCTTTAATAATGGAAATTCCTCCACCCCATGTTCCGACCCAGATATTTCCTTGTGAGTCTTCAAATAATGTGCTGATAAAATTTCGGGCGAGGCCGTCACGATGATCGAAAAAGGTAAATTCCCTGTTTTTGAAATTATATTTATATAAACCTCCGTTATGTTTCCCAATCCATAGATTTCCTTTGGAATCTTGTAAAATACTTGTTGTAAGAAAAAAGGCCGGAAATCCTTCGGGGCGGAAAAACAAAATCTCACTACTGTCAACCGGAATATATTTAAGATCAACATCGGTAGCAAAAAATACTGCACCATCTTCAAGGCATATGATTTGATAAATTATATCACTTAAATTATTTTTACTACTGAAATTTATGATTTCTTCATTTTGCTCCCCTTGATTCTTTATTATAAATAATCCACCACCAACTGTTGATATATAAATATGACCGTTTTTGTTTTCAGCAAAACTGTTTATGGGTGCATTTGAATTAATGGAATCGCTTAATATTTCCATGAAACCCGGGTTGTCTTTCACGAATACTCTGCCATTTTCAAATCCTATCCATAACTTCTCCCGGCTATCAATAAATAATGTTCTTAACGTACTTTCAGGCAGGTTATGCGATTTACCAAAACTTATAAAATTACTTCCATCGAATTTGCTCAAACCACTGGGAGTTCCAATCCAAACATAACCATTGTTATCCTGAATGATATCATATACTTTAGAATTTGGGATTCCCTGTTGAACGCTATAATTTTCAAAATAATAATTTTGTCCTTGAATGAAAATCGGAACAAGAAACAAAATTATTAAAATTGTTTTTAGAAAAGCACCATCATGATAAACCGAAAACTTTTTCATTTGAAAAATCGAAGTTCTAAAATCAAAAATCTTAAATCTAATATCTTATCTACTTTCCGTATCCTCTATTGTCTGCCGCTTAATAAAAAAGAATGTACCGTTTTCATCTTCCAGTCCAACAATTTTTCCAAACTGTGGTTTTTGAGTATTGTCTTTTGCTACGGCATCAGATACTTTTAAAACAATTGCTTCAATGGAAATACAACGGCCTGAATTGTTAACCAATGAATTGGCAAAAGTTTTGGTAAATTGTGAATTGTCTGATGCCAATTCATAACCCGCTGACGAAAATACCTGAGACGATTTAAATTTACTTGCTTTTTCATCAGCACAATCTCTAAGCGCTGTGCCGGATCGCATTGCCTGATAAAAGGTTGGCCCTGATTCACAGGCATCAGTAACCACCAGAATATGTGTCATATAATTTGAATAGATTTGCATTGATGCTTTCAGGTTGTTGATATTAAAATAGCTGAATTCGTCGGTACGATCAGCATCAACGGGTATCCAGTAACCTGTTTCGTTTTGAAATTTACCATGTCCTGCATACCAGATCACCAATGAATTTATATTATTCTTTTTTACATGATCGCGCAGTTCGATAGAAAAGAATTTTTCCATATCCCTTTTAGTAAAATTCTTAAAATGAAGAATATTATGGATTTCATAGTTAGCAAACGCCGATTTCATAAGGCGGATATCTTTTATAGGGCCATCTAATGAAGCAAAAGTTTCGTAATTTGAGTTTTCGATAAATATTGCCCATGTTTTTCCCATTGGATTGTTTTCTGAAAATAAAGAGCCCTCACGATTCAAATAAAATTCGCGCATACAAGTATTATCATAAATATCAGTAATTCTTACGGTAATTTTAGTTTTATCCTGTAAGTCGATGGATATTGAAAAGTCCGGGTTCTTTTCGGTTTTATCAAAAGGAATGATTACCTCGTTGAAAGTAACTGATTTTATCAAACTTTCATCATAAATTTTACCTTCAAAATATACAATAGCTTCATCATTATCAAGAATCATTTCATCATTCTCGTTAGTGTAAGGAACAATAAAACTGATTTGAGGAATGTCATTTTCAACACGTTTTATCTTGTATGTTTTTGATGAAACATTTCCATAAGTGTCTTCAGCTTTAATTGTAATATTTTCTTTACCCGTTAAATTCATTACATAAGAATAATTTAGTAAATCTGTGTCATTTTCGGCATTTATCACCTCCTCCTCAATGCTTAATGATTTTATGTCGCTTTTATCGGTAAGGACAATATTTAATTCAATTTCCTCTTTATTAAAAGCAACATGAATTTGTCTGTCTTTCACATTTTCATTTTCAATGGAAATAACGGGCTTAACATTCTCTCTTTTCAACTCATACAGAATTGATTTAGAATTGTTGAGAATTTCTTCATTAATCACAGTTGATTCGTTTTTTGCAATTTCAACAATTTTACTAAGGTCACCGATTGCTGCATCGGTTCGTGTGATCTCTTCATAAGCTTTTGCTCTGTTATATAACGCATGCACATTGTTTTGATCATTATTTAATACTTTGGAATAATCGGAAATAGCATTCATGTGTTGATTAAATTCAAGATATAGATCGCCACGATAATTAAGATTATCCAAATAATCATTATCATCCGGATAAAGAACAAGTACTTTCGATAAATCGTTGATGGCATTTATATAATCAAGTTTTTTATGATAAGCATAAGATCGTGTCAGAAATGCTTGTTTGTTATTATTATCACGAGCGAATATTAAATTTGTTTCGTTGATAACTTCATCATATAAAAATAACTCGTACAAGGCTTTAGATAACCCGTTTCGTGTATCAATCAAATTAGGGTTTTCAATTAAGGACATTCGGTAAAAGTTTTCCGATTTTTTAAAGTTCTTAAGAATAAAATGTAGCTCGGCAATTTCAAAATAATTTTTTGCCGATTTTTTTACATCAAGAGCTGCTAAAGCATAAAAAAGTGCATCATTATAATTTTCAATATTCTTTAACGATTCTATTTGTTTATAATAAATATTCAAATCCTTTTTTTCTAAATCCAAATAGGCTTTATATTTTTCCGATGCCTGTTTATAATTCTCTAACTCAAAATTCAGGTTTCCGTTATTTAACCAAGCCTCTTCATTTTTTGGTTCAAGTTTGTTTACAACATTATAATCAGCAATTGCTTCAAGCATTTTATCCAATTTTGAATATGCCGTTGCCCTGTAAAAATAGGCATCAACAAGGGTTTCATCAAGTTTAATTGCTTCCGAAAAATTTATAACTGAATTATTATATTGATTACTTTTAAATTCTTTTAGCCCGGCTTTATAGAAATTTTTTGCTGACTGTGCATTGATTATATAAAAAGACGCAAGCAAAATTGTAATTAATAATAATATTTTCTTTTTCATGGCAAAAGTGTTTTATTATGTGAATTTTAATTATATATACAAATATAAGAAATTTTTTAATTGAAATTCAATCGAAAATAATTAATTTTTTTATATCTTTACAACATCAATTTTAATTCTGTATTAAGAAACATAATTCAAACAACCATTAAATAATTTAAAAGATTATTAATTATGAAAATTATTTTTACTCTGATTTTTATCTCAACTTTGACTATATTTTCATTTAGCCAGGAAAAAACAACCGCTTTTTATTGCGGATTAAACATTTCAAAATGGACAGATGATGCAAACAGATTTGCTAATGATCTGTCGGAATTTCTGGTACAACAGGAAGGATTTTCAGAATTCAAATTCAAAAACGAGTCCCGAGCCGGACTTACCCTAGGATTCAATATGGGATTTCCAATTTCAGGTAATGTTAGTTTTCAACCCGGAATATTTTATTCTCAGAAAGGAACAATATTTAACGTAGAGGGAATTTATGAAAACATTTTTATTGAAGAAAAAATTACAATGATAACCGATTATGTGGATTTGCCTCTATTATTCAAATTAACTCTCCTTCCCGGGAATAACAAGCTCTATTTGGTTGGCGGGCCTTCATTAGGATATTTAATGAATTCAAAAATGAAGGTTACAGTTAAAGTCTATGGGGAGTCAGAATCAAACACCGATTATTTGGAAGATTGCAAATATATTAATATGAGTTTAGTTTTAGGTGCAGGCGTTGAATTCATGGAACGAATACGGGCAGAAGTAAAATACGACTCCGGATTATCATCTATCATTGATAATGATAATAATGATGGTTATATTATGAAAAATGGTGTCATATCCATCTGTTTAGCTTACATAATAAATAATTGAAAAAATATTTCTTCTTTGTTGTTTGTTATTAAAATTTAAACTGTATATTTGCACTCTTTTTTAGAAAACTTAAAAATTAATTAAAAATGGGCAAGCAAGAACTCATACAATATATTGAAGATCAGGTTGAAATACAAAATTTTCCTGAGTTTAAAGCTGGTGATACTATCACAGTAACATATAAAATAAAAGAAGGTACTAAGGAACGTTTACAGAACTTTCAGGGTGTGGTTTTACAAAGGGTTGGTAGTGGACCAACAGAAACTTTCACCGTAAGAAAAATATCAGGTAACACAGGTGTTGAAAGAATTTTTCCTGTTTCTTCTCCTTTTATTGATAAAATTACCTTAAATAAAAGAGGTGTGGTCAGGAGATCCCGCATTTTCTATCTACGCGAACTCAGAGGTAAGAAAGCAAGAATTAAAGAAAAAAGAATTATTTCAAAATAAACACAAAGCTCCAAATTTTGGGGCTTTTTTTATTTCTAAATGAATCGTACTTTTAAAAAATAGAAAAATTCATAAATAGAATTTGATTACTTACAATACATGAAACAGCCCAGGTATTTCTTAAAATTTTCTTTTAATGGTACAAGCTATCATGGATGGCAAATGCAAAATAATTCAGTTTCTGTACAAGAAGTAATTAACGAAGGCCTTTCACGAATTCTTAGAGAAAAAATCAATGTTTGCGGAGCCGGCAGAACCGATACCGGTGTTCATGCCAAAGAATTTTTTGCTCATTTCAATACTTTAAATGATCTTTCAAAAGATGAACGAAAAAATCTTGTTTATAGATTAAATAAATATTTTCCCGATGATATTGCTATTCACAACATTATTTCCGTGAAACCAGAGGCTCACGCCCGTTTTGATGCAACCTCAAGGACATACAAATATTTTATCACACAAAAAAAAGATCCATTTGGGAGAGAATTTTCATTTTTCTTATTAGGTGAAATTGATTTTGCTTTAATGAATGAAGCAGCAAAACTTCTGTTTAATTATTCTGATTTTTCATCCTTTTCAAAAGCCGACACGCAAGTAAAAACCAATAATTGCAAAATTATGTCGGCAAAATGGACTGAGGAAAATGATAAATTGATTTTTACTATCAAAGCTGACAGGTTTTTAAGAAATATGGTTAGAGCAATTGTTGGAACACTCTTAGATGTTGGTCGCAAAAGAATTTCATTAGATGATTTTAATAATATTATTAAAAGTAAAAATCGTTCGGAAGCTGGATATTCAGTTCCCGGACACGGGCTTTTTCTTTACAAAATTGAATATCCTGATGATATTTTTCTTGAACCATATAAGGCAAATCGCAGCTTCACTGCAAACATAAAATAGAACACGGATGACACGGATTACGCAGATTTACACGGATTTTTAAACAAGTTTTATATTTTGATTTAACATGTTTTACAGAATAAACTTTGTCAAAAAAACAAAGTTTTACAATACAATAGTATATAAGAACATATAAGAAAGAGACTTATATTACCTTATCCCGCTACATGCAGGATGGTTTAAATTTGTCCAACTTTAAACGGGTAGCTAATAATTTCATTGAAAAATAAAAAAGGGGGCAAAATCGCCCCCTTTTCAGTAATGCTTAAGAAAAAATTACACATTGTTTGTATAAAACAAACATATAACCATTATTCAACAGTTATTTTTTTTGTCATCCATCTATCAAATACATTAATTTTGATAAAATAAATTCCGGATTTATAAGATTCTGTCTCTATTGTTGCAGAAACAGAATTTAATTTCTGATCAAAAATCTTCTCTCCTAACAAGTTAAAAATCATAACATGCTTGATATTTTCATTTGAAACAAGGTTAAGTTGTTCGTTTGCAGGATTTGGAAAAACAGAAAACTCAACATATTCAATATCATTAGCTGATGATTTGAAGATATTTACAATACTAAACTCTCCATCACTTTCAGGATATGCATTTAAAGTGTAAGCTCCAAATGTATTTTCAAAATTAAAAGAAACAGGGATTTCAGTTTTTGAAGCTGAGTTCCATGCTTTCAATGAAATTTTATTTCCGGGTGTATATCCATTCTCATTTGTCAATGTTTGGAAAACCGCCATTGCATTTTCGAAAGTATTATCAGACGAAATACAAACCGAACCAAGCATTTTATTACCGTCGAAAGCAGCAAGTTCATCGCCGATTTCCAATCCGTTAACATAAATTGTATAAACGGGATCGGCAGCATTTCCACCTTCAAAAATAAAATGCTTAGGTTTTTCTTTTAAAAGCTTAGATGATTTCCCACCTGCAGGATAAACTAAGGTTTCATCTCCTAACAATTTCACTAAATATCCTTCGCCGGGATTAGCATTTCCGATGTTATTAACCCAGTTTGGGCCAATTTTTCTTAACATAGAACCTTGAGAATTTCTTACATATTCCAAATTATCTGTTAATATTGTTTCAAAAGCAAGAAGGGCATCCATTGGTGTTTCAGGTAAATAACTAATAAAAGTAAAACCAAAAGAGAGTTCTATTGGTGTTTGAGGTGAAATCATTGTACCTGAAATTTCAAGTGTTGCAGCACTAATTACTTTGAACAGGTAACCTTCAGTTACTATCCAGTCACCGATATTATTAACCCAATTCGGACCAATTTTCCTTAACATAGAACCTTCACTGTTTCTAACATATTCAATATTATCTAAAATATTTGAACATACTGAAAGCATATCAGGATCAGCAGACTGCAAATATGTGGAAGTAAACTGGAATCCGGTTTCCAAAGAAATTATTTGAGAATTTGACAATGGGCCTGCAGGAAGAATAACAAAGTCAATCCAGGCACAATCCTGACCTGATGAAACATAACCATCTTTATAATACACCCATTTGAAAGTATGCTGGCCGGCAGTTACAGGAAAACTAACCTCACTCCAAGCGACTTCTCCAGCCCATTCTGATTTTAACGAACCGTCAATATAAAACCTAAGATAATCATAATCAGCCTCTGAGGAAACCTTTCTGAAAAACGAAATATTATTATCGCCGGAAACATCAAGTGTTATCATTAATTCGGATGTTTTATTATGGCTAATAGTACCTGATTTTGCACAATACGATCCTTCATAAGGATTGGTACTTGTAATTGTCCAATCGGCATCACCTCCAAATTCCCATTCAAAAGCTGAAAAATCACCCGTTTCAAAACCCTCAACTATTAATCCAACAGTATAATTCAAGTCAAAATTGTATTCCTGATCACCATCATTTGCCAAAACAGTAAGGTCAATCGCAATATTATGGCCAACCGGTGCAGAATTACTTACAGAAATTGAGAATAAACCTTGTGAAACTGCACCCGAAACTAAATCACCAAAATTAACTGTTTGCGTATTTATTGTTGTGTACGGATCGTTAGAGAATATTTCACCTATTACATTGAATGCATCCATAGCTCCATCATTTTCAAGAGTTATTGCGATATCAACAGTTTCACCCGGGTCAATCCGTCCATTATTATTTCCTGTAGGATCAAGGATTTGATTATCTAATAATTTTATTGAATGTGTTTTTACGGTTAATCCTTTTATGCAAAAGTTTCCCGTATTCAAAAAACCTGATGGATCATCATAATAATAAAAATCAACCCAATCATTTCCATCATAATAATAACTTTCTTCCGGATTTGCAGCAGACTCAACAATTGTGCGATACGAAGCTCCAAGAAGAACGGGAACATCGGAAGTACGATCATAAGGATGTCCTCCACCAGATAGTTCAAGATAAATATAAAAATCATTACCGGTTTCTAATTCAACCGGAGTTATAAGATCAATGGTGTGTAATCCGGTATATTCAATATTTCCGGAAATTATTGAGAGTTCATCCGCAAGGTCTCCCCTACCTCTATTAAAAGTATCATAAATTTTAATTGTGTAATCAACATCATCTGTAGCCGTAAAAATACTTACTGATTTAAGGGCTTCATTTGAAGTTGCCACAAAAGCATTAAATGCTTCTGAAACATCAGTTTTAGTATCACGCCAACCGTGATAATCATGATAATAACAATTATCGTATTGCATAGGTTCAACATCCTGAAAAGAAATAGCTCCCATTTCAGGGTTTTGGCATGAATGTTTGTCATAATATGAAATCCAGAAGTAACCGTTATTTCCCCAGCTACTTCCCCAGCTATTTTTAGTTAGCCAGGCACCAGGTAGTGGAGCTTGAGTTACTTTGTTATCATCCCAACCAACAATAGCAATTGCATGATTAGGATCAAGAGGACTTGATGGAGGTTGATAATGAATATAATTTGATATAAACTGGCTACTATAACACATACATGTTCCCATAACACCTTCTTCCATGATCTTTGTTTTAATCAAATCAATGTTTTCAAGGTCAGGTCCGGCAATATACCATTCGATATCCCGCGGATAATAATAATGATAACTTTCATTATATCTTTCGGGAGGTGAACTATAGGACTGTCCATCAATATCACGAACAGCACCTTCACAACGTGAAAGATATGCAGATGTTACACGGTAATCGCCCCCCTGATGAACTTCAAGTCCACTACCTGAAGGAGGATCGATATCATCATTATTGTGTTGATTGAAACCGTTCCACCAATCAAGATGATACTCTGCAAGATTAGGTTCACCTATTTCACCGGCAGCAGCCCATGCTCCGGTCATTAATAAATTACCCTCCATTGCACCCATTGCACCAAATGTCCAACATGTGCCTCCTTGCTGGTTTTTAACTGAAGTCACATAATTTTCACCATTATAATCCCGCAAATCAAATGTTGAAGGCAATTGTGAAAATAAGGTGTTAAAAAAAATTACACCTAGAAAAATTAATAGAGTTTTTTTCATAACGTTTATTAGATTAATTTATTTGTTAGTATTTGAACTTATTTTATTGACTATTTATTATTTAGTTAGACAAAAGTTAATTTCATTTAGTTGCATTTTAAGGATAAAGTTTAAATCTAAAGTTTAAATTTATTTTTTACAGATTACTAAATTACTTACTTTTGAAAACAAAATTAATTTTATTTAAATGATCTGCAACATTAATAATATTAAATACACTGATACAAATAATTTTTTTCTGATAGCAGGGCCTTGTATAATCGAAAACGATAGAATGCCTTTGGAAATCGCTGAAAAAATAAATCACATTTGTAATATTCATAAAGTTCCATTCATTTTTAAAGCCTCTTACAGAAAGGCAAACAGATCAAAGTTAGATTCTTTTACGGGAATTGGAGATCAAAAAGGCCTTAAAGTTCTACGGGATGTTGGCGAAAGTTTAAACATACCTGTTCTTACTGACATTCATAGCCCTGAAGAAGCAAATCTGGCCGCAAAATATGTTGATGTTTTACAAATCCCGGCTTTTCTTTGCCGGCAAACCGATTTATTAATAGCCGCAGCAAAAGCCGGCAAACCGGTAA
Organism: uncultured Bacteroidales bacterium; assembly: GCA_964462015.1. Taxonomy (GTDB): domain Bacteria; phylum Bacteroidota; class Bacteroidia; order Bacteroidales; family JAEINX01; genus JAEINX01. The sequence continues at coordinate 63,789 of CAYWXI010000029.1, forward strand.
ATATAAAGAAAGGCCAGTTTTTATCGGCTGAAGCCATGAAATTTGCCGTCGAAAAAGTCAGGCAGGCAGGCAATCAAAATATAATGCTTACCGAAAGAGGAAGCATGTTCGGATATCAGGATTTGATCATTGATTTTCGTGGAATTCCTGTAATGCAACAAAATGAAGTTCCGGTAATTCTTGATATAACTCATTCTTTACAACAGCCAAATCAAGCCGAAGGAATAACAGGAGGAAAACCCGAAATGATTGAATGTATGGCTAAAGCAGGAATTGCAACCGGTGTGGATGGATTATTTATCGAAACTCACCCTAACCCTGCCGTAGCAAAATCAGATGGAGCAAATATGCTAAAACTCGACAAACTTGAAAATTTGATTGTTAAACTTTTGAAAATAAGAAGGGCAATTATTTAAACTGTTAACATTTTTAATTTAGCATAAGTGTAATTGCGAATCTATTTTGATCACCACTTGCTTTCGTGAGTTCGGGATTAAACTCTTAAAAAGATTTTTTTTCGGTATAAAAAATAAAGGAAACCCCATTCTAAAGCGATTACACCAGTTGTAACGACTACATTTGAGTATTTACCGGATAAACTCATTACCCCTGTAAGAAGAAATTCAGAAGTATAATAAAAGTCAAGCATACGATATCCCATGTATATCGTAATTGGATTTAATCCTATAACAACGAAAAAAAATGACCATCTTTTAAGATTCTTAACATCGATAATAAAATAAAACAGAGACATCAAAATCATTGACAAACCAATTGTCAGGACATTAAATGAACTTGACCATATTTCTTTATTTATAGGATACCAAATATTCCATATTAAGCTTAATATTACAAGAAAAATCCCGAAAATGGCTATATCTCTGCATTTTCTTGTTCCGCTATATTTTTCATTTTTCAGGAATGTTCCCGTGAGGCTTCCTGCAAGTGTTATAGTAATTGCTGATAACATAAGGAGAGCTCCTTGTGGGTCATAGAATTCACGATACATTTTGCCGGGCAATAAAAGCCTGTCAATATAACCGGATAGATTACCCTCCGGTGTAAGTACACCTGCTCCAAAACCAGGTACAGGAATAAAAACCATTGCAGCCCAAAAACCAATAAGAATTCCAACAAACCAAAGTATTTGTTTTATAGTGGAACCTCCATACAAATATATACTTGCAGTGAAAAAATATGCCACTCCAATTTGACCTAAGACACTTGCATACCTTAGATTTGCAAAATCAAATGAAACAGTATTATTATAAATAATTCCGAGAATAATTAGAATTAATGTTCTTTTTGCTGCCCGAATCAGAAGCTTTTTTCTTTTGTATCCTTTGACAATTTTTCGGCCTATTGAATAAGGAATAGCTACACCGGAAACAAACATAAAGAGAGGAAATATTAAATCAAGGAAATGAAAACCATTCCATTCAACATGATTTAATTGAAGATCAAGATAATGAAATATTTCCCAATCAGTTGCCTGTTTCAGAGCAAGAATTAGTGCCCCTCCTCCTATAATCCAAAAAATTGTAAATCCTCTCAAGGCATCGAGTGATTGTAAACGTTTATCATCCATAATATTTTTCAATTTCTTTCTACTGTCTGTCTGTTTTTAAGATATTTCCGGAAATTCTCAAAGATTTTCATTCCTTCTCAAAAAATTCATATTACAAATATACAATTGTTTTTACTATCCGTTATCAAAGATTCATTAATGGATTTGGTATAAAGTCAGTGTTAATTCCGATGACATCCTGACAATTTTTTGAAGGAATGGTTTTATATTATTTTCTGTTCACTTATGAAAGGATTTTTCTTTCATTCTCTTTGGTGGTCTCCGGTTCTTCATGAAAGCCTCCAATTCAGCTTTTTGTTTGTCTGTAAGTAGCTCTCCAATTTGGATTTCAAATTCCTTTTGAAGCGCATCCATGGTTTCCCTGTTATTTTCATGATTTGCTTTGTTTTTCTCCATAACTACTTTGTCTTCATTAAAATCAGAACAACTGACCTAAGCGGATTTACAATGATACCAATTTAAAGAATAATTTA
>CAYWXI010000030.1:0-65629 GCA_964462015.1 uncultured Bacteroidales bacterium
ATAAAATTTTTTCTAAAGATATAAATTTTAAATATAATGTAGAAAATTATTTTTTATTTAGAGCGGAGTTACAAACTCCGCTCAGCAGGGGTGTTCATTATTCACAAATTGGCAGATATGAAGAAAAAGGCGCACAGCCTTCTGCTGATGTAATGGCCAAACTGGCCAATGCTTTGGGAGTATCCACCGATTATTTAATGAATGGTACAAGCGATGACCTTGCCGACAGTACGCTTACAGATAAAGAACTGCTAAACCAGTTTAAAACCATTGAAAAACTTTCCGAAAAAGATAAAAACGTGGTTAAGGTGTTTTTGGATGCTTTCATAACAAAAGGCAAGCTTAAACAACTGGCGCTGTAAAAAAAGGCTGCCCTTGTGAGACAGCCTTTTAAATAATCTTTACACAGCCTTAAAATGATTTACCTACTGTAATCGAATACATTCAAGATAATTGGAGCAAAAACCAAGGGAAGAATTATTAATAAGAAAATTATAACACCATAAATATTCTTCTCATTTTTGTTTTGACTCTCCCATTTTTCCTTATAGACATCGTACTTATTCTTATACCTAAAATCATTAGCGAATGCTATTACTAAAATAAAAACTATATAAAACGGCTTGAGTTTATTCATGAAAGCCTGTCTCTCAGATTGCTCATAGAATTCCAATAATAAAAAGCCAAATATATCAGTTAATATTAATACTTGTGATAAAGAAACAAGTATAGATGCTCCGTAAGAAATTTTCCCCTTTTTCTCAAACTTAAAGTACCAAGTTGCCAACCTATAATACATATAGGAGTATATATCTAAAAATTTCATAATATTCATTGTTTTGTTATGGACGTATAGGCCCTGGTCCCCAATGCACATCTACATAATTACCGATTCTATCTGTTGCAGATGTTCCTGTAGTTAGCAACACTCCCATGTCAATAGCACCATATATCCATCCGGCATAGGGTATGAATGTTACACCACTCATTAGTATACGAGCTCCATCTCCCACAGTAAAAGTTCCATCTGAAAAAGAATTATATGTTGTCATACCAACTCCAACTAATCCAAACTTCTTCGTTACAGATTTACCAAAATTAACTACATCAGCATTTTTTACTGTTCCGCTTAGTTTATCAATCAATCCAGTAGTTAAATTAATAGACCCACTTGTTGCAGCCAATCCTAAAGCAGCTTTCTCACTGCCACTAAATTGGTTATTTGTCATATCACCCCCACCAGTCTGGCCTTGGCCACTCTGCGGACCATACATCCAATCATCAACAACACTATTATTTGAATTTTGAAAAGATTCCATTAAGTATCTCAAATAAGTTTCATCTATAGTTTCATTTATATAGTATTCACCTGATGATGTAATTTCAAATTCATTCAATATAACCTCATAAGTTCCATCACTTTTTAACCAAATATTACCATAACCACAAGACACTACTCCTTCGGGAAACAAATAAGTAGCACCACTAAATTGTGGGTTATTTTTGATAAACTGATCGAGACTTTCCTGATCATGAACACTTGTAATATAATAATATGTGCTTTGGGTGGATCCACTTAGCAACACCCAATCATATCCACTTGGATCAACATATTTTAACGGATTATTAAGCACATAACTATATCTGTTTAAGTTTTGGGAATATTTTGGGTTCTGGATTATTGGGTCAGGGCTGAGAAAACGGGCAAGGTAGGGGTCGTACATGCGGCCGTTCATGTTGATAAGGCCAAACCGGTTTAAATGCTCGTGGCCTGTATAGCCCCTGTCGAATAAATTGTTTTCCGGCACATTGTTATAGCTCCAATCGCTTGGGTTTCGCCTGCGTCCCCAGGGGTCGAAACTTAATTCTTCAACAAGGTTGCCTTCTTCATCAGTAACCGACTGATATGAACCGAGATAATCCTTGTGAATATAATACATTTCTTTTTGGTTATTATATATTTCATAAATGGCAAACAATCCATCGCCGGCGTAAAGATAATGTAATTTTCTTTCGTTCCCCTGGCCATCGGTTTCTATTTCGTAATTATTGCTTATAAAGTATTTTTTCTTTTGCAAAGCATTGTTTAAATACTCCTCCGTTTTTTTCCGTTGGTATAAAGGACCATAGTAAAAGAATAGTTCATTAACATCTAAATCCTCTTTGGCTTCATACTCCTGTTTTAAATAGCTGATTTTATTAAATGCCGTGTATTCAATTGTTTCAGGGCTGGCCGCTGACATGTATTCATCGGTTGGTTGGCTAATTGCAGTAACGGCATGGGGTTTATTTCCGGTATTATAATTATAAGTTCCCCCTGCCTGGGTAATGTCCGATTTTGAAATGATGTTCCCATTATCGTGCAAAGATAATGAATATGCTGTTTGGCCCTGCACGTGCCAACCTGTAAGCCTGTTGCTTAGTTTATCAGTATCGTATGTGAAATTCTCGACCAATGAATGCTTGTTGTCTTTTCGCCAGTTCAGGTTGCCGGTATGAGGGCAGAAGTTAAACTCCAGGTCTTGAATACTCCCGGTTTGTATCTTCCAGGGGAAGCCATATTCATCATATTGAAGGGTAGTTGTTAAGCCATTTCCAAGGCTATAACTTTCCAACTGCCCCCTTGCATTATCAGAAAGGGCTTCCCATAATATTGCTGACGTTTCATAATCTTTAATTTTAATCAGAAACCCATTCTTGTTGTATTTGTTTTCTATAGCAAAACCTGAAGGGTAAGTAAGTTGCTTTTGTCTTCCAAATATATCGTAAGTATGGTGGTAAGTATAAAAATTGCCATCAATTTGCTCCTGGTAAGAGTTTAACCTGTTCAATTCATCATATTGATATGAATACTCCACGCCATTGGTCCCGCTTATGCTTTTTAACTGTCCAAAGCCATTTTCACCTTCGGTATTATAATATAGACATGTGCTTATTTCACCTGTATTCAAAATCTGTACGGTTTCCATTCGCCCTAAATCGTCATAGTTAAACTGGCTATTATTTCCTTTATTGTCGGTTTGTTCGATCAACTGCCCCAATGGATTATGGATATAGGATAAGGGACCAAAATTTGGATCTACCATCGATTCAATAAATCCGGCATCATCGTATGAATAATGAATTTCAGAATCAGGTAAAGCTATTTCTATTACATTTCCGGCACTATTATAATTATATGATATACTACCTGTTTCGTCTATTACATTATCAACCAGGTTAATTGCGTTTACAGTTTCAGAAACCGATTTTCCGGATTGTATATTTAATGTGGTTACCTGGTTCCCGGTAAAAGTATATTTAATGGTCTTATCAGGAGTGACTATCCTTTCTATCCGGCCCCGATTATCTCGAGATATATAATGTGCTCCTTGTTCAAGCTCATCAGAGAAAAAAGGATCGGTTACCTTATAATTAAACCCCCTACTATTGTAACTGTAGTCGGTATAAATTCTCTTATTTTCATTTAAACCTATATTTACATGCCTTAATACATGTCCATGCTTATTATAAAAAAACAATTCTTCTGCTGTTCCGGATGACTTTTTCCAGATATAAAACAAAGAGCCATTAGGTGAATCATCATGGTTTTCTGACCATCGTAACACCTCAACAGATTGTGTTTGGCCAGGAAATACTGTTTTATATAGTTTTCCCATTGCATCATACTTAAAATTAGTTGTTAACCCTGTAATATCGGTTGAATTTATAAGCCTTCCAAAAAGTATATCATAATTCATGTTTTCTACGTACTCAATACCATCCGCAGTTCTTATCATTCTGGTAAGAAAACGTTCTTTATAATCGTTTTCTGTTGAGTATTCATAAGTTATAGTTTGGTCATTAATAGAAGGAATGGCATTGGGAACTTTAAGCGTTTCGGTTAATACATGCCCATATTTATCGTAGGTAAACCATGTTTCCAACCTGTGTTGGCTACTGTTATTTGGTGTTTTTATTTCGGTTTTCAATGATGGATATCCCAATTCCCCATTGGTAAAATATGTAAATTCTGTCAATTTAATATCATCCTGTTCATCTTCTGAAAATGATTTTGTGATTTTTTCATTTTGTCTGATACCGATCAACCAATCATTCTCGTTGGCCGGGTAATATTGTTGTTCGTTTTCAACCTTATAGTCATAAGCACTTGCCGGATCATTTATGGACAATTCATCAGTATCATCCAACCTAATTGCTTTTCCGATGTTCCCATAAATATCAACAGAAGATATATCAATGATTATTTTGCTTGTCCTGATAAAGGAATGTTCGTTATCATCATCCCAGCTTTTAATAAAGCTCGAACTCTTCAATGGTTGGAAGATAAGAGGTATGTTAGAAACAGTTTCCTTATGGACAAATGAATTTATGGTATGCTTGATTTTTTTTTGCCTTTCACACGCTAAATTCAAAGAATATTTCCGGACCGTATCTTCAAAGGGAAAATAGTATCTGTTATTTGTAGTGTATATATCATAAGACGAAATGGTTTCCACCCCGTTATGACAGTCTTTTTTAATTACTTCTTCAAACCCCAAAAACCCTTTTCCTTCTAAATGACTAATAGGTTGATAAAACCGGTATTCATTATGATAGTACTCATATTGCCCTGAAAATCCTCCTTCAATCCATGTTGATTCAACTAAAAAGGAGTTTTTCACAGTTTTTGACATTGGAAATGTGTATTGTTTGTTCTCAGGTAAAGAATTGGAAAATGGCTGATAGTTAATAATGCTTGTTTCGCCCATGCCATTGCTAATACCACCTACCAAATCCATTACAAATCCTTCGTTAGGAACGTAATAAAATTTTTTGATTGAGGTATTCCACAAGTTCGAATTTGGATTTTCTTCAATTATTTCAACAGCTACATCGTACAGATTATCCCCATTAAAATCGCCAATGGCAAAGTTGACAGCATCGAAATCATATCCAATTAATGCATTTTCCATTACTTGTGATTGATAATGTTTTCCGTCAGGCTGGGTAAAAAATCCTTTTATCCTGATTGAGTTAGGGCCCCATTTGTCAATATCAACAAGATCTGCCCTATGATCATTGTTGAGATCACAAGTCAAAATTTTATTATCAAAAGTTAAACCCCCATCACAAATAATTGTATCACTTTCATAAAATCCATTTCCATAGGAGAAAAATACTTCTTTTATTACCCCTCCGGCTATTAAACTAAAAATATCAGTTTTACCATCCGCATTAAAATCACCATAGGTATAATATCCTTCATAATCGAAATCAGTAAAGTGTGCTGTTTGTACAAACCCGTCACCATTATAAGAATAGACATAACACTCCCTGTCGGTTGTTATTTCGTCTTTCCAGGTAAAAATATCGGTTTTGCCATTACCACTAAAATCAGCATAAGTTTGCAGTTCGTGATCCGTGGGCATATTAAAATTAGTTTGATGGGTAAAATTAAAGGTTCCATGTTCACCCTTTAGGAATGACACAATACTGTCATTATGATTAACTGCCAGGTCAAAAGCCTTATCCCCGTTGAAATCTATTGCTGAAATTGATGTATTCGAGATAATGGGAACCTGTACTTCAGTAGTTAGTAAAGTCTTTACCTTTGATGCCCAATACCATTCAGTAGAAGGGTTATACAGAATGTCGTAAATAAATATTGAGTCTTCAACAGCAACGGCCAGTTCACCGGCCCCATCGTTATTAAAATCAGAAAAGCAATAACTCAGATAGTTGTAAAAAGTGAGTTTAAGTGGGTTCTTATCGGTATACACGTTAATATACGCCTTCCCGCTAACATACAAATCAGCAATAACTGTTATAATCTCATCTTTGCAGTCTCCGTTTATATCCGCGGTAATCATAGGGTGATTCAGATAATCTTCATGTAACTTTGAATTGGTGCTTATGTCATCATTAGTATATTCAGGGGAAAAGTAATCCCAGTGAATTTGTGTAGGATTGAAATGTTTATATTGATTATCCTCCTGCATAACATATTCTGTAATTTGGCTGAGAAATGTTTCTTTTGTAGCACTCATTAATTCATCATATTCAAAACCGAATTTTTTAATTTCACTGGTTTCATTATAAAATACTTTAATATCTTTCAGCAGGCTGGTATTTCTATTAATATAAACGTTTGCATCCTTTGAAAAAAAATGCATTCTCCTAAGTCTTTCAGGAAGTGTGTCATATTCAAATGTGATTTTGTAATAAGGTTGTTGCTCAATACTTCCATTTGATTCAAATCCTGTATATCTTATTGCATCAGGATGTAATTCGCCGGTTTCAACATCCCTAATGTATTCATAGCTAATATAGTTTCCTTTTTTATCCTTAACTTTCGAAAGATGCCAAATTAGGGGTGTTTCTTCCGAATTGCTTTTACTTGGATTATAAATTTGCCTGGAATCCAAACTATTACCATATTCCTTTTCAAGGCCCGATTTAGTCCTGACCCTATAATAATCGAAGTCTAATGTTTGACTGTTGTTAGTGTAATAAATGATTTGCGAAATTTGATCTATCTCTGTTCTGTAAATTATACTGTCCGTGTTTTCAAAAATTTTAATCAACATCATACCATCCAGTATCATTTGATCATCTTCAAAATCAAGATCATCTATCTCGTTGTTATAGTAAATTGTTGGCATGGTCCTGTTAATAGATGAAAAACCCGATAAGTTCCATTTCGGCCCTAAAACACTTGTACCCCCGGAACTGTTATATACTACACCCAGTTTTGGGGTCATATTATTCATGCCTTCCGGAATATTTATTGGAATAGAATAAACCGCTGCTCCACCCTGATCAACAGATAAATTTCCTTCTAAACTCCCTACTACGCCATCATCACCGTATACAGGGCCGCCATATATATTCGAATCCGGAGGAAGTACCATAAACGGATCAATTTTCGCATGGAAATACTTGCCCGGTAGGGGTGAATACTGAAAACCGTTTTCTTCATCAGCAATCATTTTTATGTATTCACTCGCAGTATATTCATAAGATTGGCTGTTTTCTAATGGTTGATCAAGAATAAAACTCATTCCGGTTTCTTCATTTATAATTTTTTGGCTATTGGCTTGTACCAAAATAATTATTAGTAACAATGCAAGATATATTTTTTTCATATTTCTTTCTTTTTTTAAATTTCTAATCATTAGCCATCTTTTCATCGTTTAATTAGTTTCCAGGTTTCTTTTTTGCCATTTACAGTTATTGTAAGCAAATAAGTGCCATTGGGTTGGGAAGTAATGTCGATATTTGTTTCCTGTCGGAGCTCTTCTGCTTTTTCTACTTCAGTTCCTAACAGGGAATGTAATTGTAAACTTGCTTTGGTTTCCGTTTCCCATCCTTCTAATATTACTTTAAACATACCGTCATTGGGGTTGGGATAAATATTAATAGTAATTGCTCCAACATTTGCCGAATGTTTTATGGGCCCGGTTTTATATATCTCAGGATTTGTAATTCCTGTAGTATCTGTATTTTCCTCTTTATCCGGATCTTTACCGGGTGGAATATAAATAGCTTCCCGTGTTATCCTGTTTCCTGCATCATCATAAGTAAAAACTATTGTGTTAGGTTCTTGTGCTGTTGCATGAAAACTTGCCGCAAGCAGCATTGCTATTATTAAAATTGAATTGAGGTTTTTCATGGTTTATTGTAATTTTGAGGTAATTAATTGTAATTTAGTTGTAATTGGTAGTAATTTTTCATTTTCCCACTTTCTTCTTCAATTTCTCAATCTCTTTGTTCTGCTGCTCCATCATCTTTTGCTGATTGTCTATCATTTTCTGCTGCTCAATCATATAAAGTGTTAACTCCTCAACCTTTTTTAGCAGGATTCCATTCATTTCGCCAAGGTTTATACCATTTTCTTTTACTTCTTTTGCACTTGGAACATCAGGTAGGTGTTTGTTTTTTTCAATATACTTCTCAAGGTCTTTTACAGAAGGAAGTTTGTAATCATCTTCGAAAACGTAATCGTACCAGGTATCTATATGTTCAATTTTTACCTCAGTAGCCCGGATTTTGCCTGCAACTGAAAGTTTATAACCAGAAGTTAGGGTTGTGCCTATCCCAACATTACCCGTATTCCTGTAAATATTTCCTCCACTCTTTGTCCAATCACCATCATCAATTGAAGATTGGCTTATCCAGCTTACATTACCATAGCTGTCGGATGATTGTAAAATATTTCCTGTTATGTTTTTTGATGAATCGGGAGGGTAAAGTTCCGGTATTTGTAATGATGTGGTTTTAATTTTTCCGTTTACATCAAGTGTTGCATTGGGATATGTCTTATTTATTCCCACTGATCCCCTGTCGTCAATAAATATTCCTTGATTGGAAGCGTTGAATAATTTTAAACCATCATGGCTTGTTGATAATATTTTTTCGGTTTCGATGTGAAAATTGTCACTTTGTTTAATATTTCCATTTACTTCTAATTTTTCTGATGGAGCATACGTCCCAATGCCAAACTTAGCATCTGTTGAAGCAAACAAGTAATTCTTTTCGGTTCTGAAAATAAGGCCTTGTAAATTTTGTCCTCTAACAGCATTATTAACATTTCCAAACCTGATTTCAGCCCCATTTGCACCAATCCATGAGTTAGGTTCTATTAACATTGCAGCCACTTCGTTAGTATCGGCTTTTATATGCAACTTTGCCAATGGTTCGGTTATGTTACCTATACCGATTTTACCGGTTTTATCAATTCCTCCTATTGCTCTACTTACAAGAAAAGTAGGTTTTGTTGAGTTGAAGCCAACCATTAATGAATACCCTTCGCTGTTAATCAATGGGTTATCATCGTTATATCCTTTTCCAATAACCATTGATGAAGTGGAATTTGTTCCCACATTTTCACCTACACCAAATGAATATGCCCCGAATACCGAAACTTGTTTTCCCAGAGCTATACTATTCCTGCTCCAGGCTTTTGCCGAATCGCCAAAAGCAAATGAATATTTATTAACAGCTTCTGAATCAATGCCTCCTGCAAAAGATGCTTTATCGGAAGCTATGTTATTAATTCCAATAGCACTGGCTGTTTCGCCAGGAGTACTTGTTCCACTACATTGAACACATTGTGCAGATAGATTTAAATTATTAGCCGTGAGAACAAATACTATTATGATAAATTTTCCTATATTTTTTTTCATTTTTATTGAATTTAAGTGTAAAATTTATTGTTTTATTAATTTGCCGTTTTGAATTATACGGCCTTTATCCGAAATTGTATAAAAATAAAACCCTGCTTGTAAAAAGCTTGTTTTAATAGTGGTGCCTGGTATAGAGGTAAGTTGTTTTGATACTACCTCTTTACATGTAGGGGAGTATAATTTGAATAGTAATCCTTTTCTGAAAGTTTCTAGGTTAAGATATTCATCAAACGGATTTGGATATATCCATACATCATTATCGTACTCACATACGGTTTCTTCTGCAATGGAGAGTATATCGCCCGATAATATTTTATTAACATAAATGTCAACATCCCAACTCCCTGAGAAATCAGGCACCATTCCCGTCATTATACAACCTCCATCAGTTGTAGCTTGCAAATGAGCCATCCAACATCTTGATCTTCCCCAATAATATTTTGCTCCTTGTAAATTAAGTTGTGAATCAATTATATAAACGTGATAATATGTAGTACCCGGATAATGATAGGGATCCTCATCATAAGTTCCAACCCAAATATTTGATTCATCGGTGTAATCAAGAGCATATAAATAAAAAGGTGTATAATCACCTCCTTCAATTATTAATGTATCATTTATTGTATTAAAATCCTGATCGGTTATTCTTAATTCAAGATTATTTTGATGATTTGTAGCAATAAGCAAATTTCCGTCAGATAACCACTTAGCTGATGTTCGCCCACCCAAAGCATTATTCCAATTCATTATTCCATAGCCTATAATATTCAAACTAAGGTCAAACTCAACCCACTCTCTTGCAAAAGTTCCCGATTCACTACAGCCTATTAGATAATAAGCCGAATTATCCGGTTTTGATAACAATGCCATACCTTGATCTCTATCCAATGGTGCCGGAATATTATAATAGAGTAAATCACCATTTATATTGACTTTGCCCATATATAAATGAGTGTAATTAGCACCATTTTCCGGATAATAAGCTCTCCCACTTATTACAATATTACTATCGCTGTCAATTAGATAGTTTAGTACTTCCAAGCCCAAATAGGGTTCAGGAAGTTGATAATATTTTTCCCAGACAGTTTCAAAATCCTGTGTAGTTTCCCATAAATATAAACCACTTTTAGAAATAACAGGAAATACCAGGTTTCCGATAAATAAATAATTTTCATTTGACTTTTGAAATCCGAGTTTGATTGATACTGAAGTATCTTGTTTTTGAACCAAATGAAAAATAGTATCCTGAGGATTTGAATATTTAATTAAAAGAGGATTACTTGGAGTTCCTAAACTTGGTGCTTTGCCTGCAATTGTAATAAAATTCCCGCTTTTATCTTCAAATGAAAATAATCCAATTTCAAAACCGGGATAATAGAACCGTATTTCAAAAGAATCCTGTGCAATAGAATTTGAAACAATTACTAGTAATAAATATATTTGTATTAATTTTTTCATAATAAGTATAGATTTTTAGCAGGTGATGAAATCAATCACCTGCTAAAAAAATAAATTATAATTCCTCAGGATATTGCTCACCTTCGTCATAATAAACCTTACGACCGAATTTTAATTTTCCTTTATGATAATATTTTATGTAATATTGATTATTTGTTCCTGTATATCCTTCATTCCAATCATAAAACTCTAAAATACACATAATACCATGATTTTCCATTCCTGGTTGATTGAGGTATTTATTATACATCAGGTATTTCAAGCGAGTAAAATAATGATTCATTTCAGTCCATTCTATACATAAAGTATCATCAGTGCATACGCCAATCTCTGTACTTGCATAAAACAGGTAATAATCTAGGTGATTATCAGCCGGAACAGGGTCTGTTGGCATTCTAAGATCAGTATCGCCTCCTTCTATATCTATTTCAACAAAGGGTTCAACAAAGTAATAATATCCAGTAGGATCGGGAATTGTATTACTTGCTTCAATATATAATTTCTCTGCTGCATCCGAACCTTCACCGGAAGCTTCATCACATTTCCCAACATCTTCACCATACCACCAGTTATCACCTTCTATAAATGGGCCTTCAATTCCTGGTTGAGGTGGATCATTCGATCCTCTATTTCCCGTTGCAGTCTCTATTATTAGTGTTATCTCATTTTCGTTTTGCGATATCTCGGTTAAATCAACAAATGAAAGGCCTTTTTCGTCATAAGCAGAATTATAATAATCAGAACTTACATTTTCTTTCATTTCAGAGAATTTTGTAGTTAATTCAAGCAAGTCGATATTTCCGATACTATTTTTTGTTACAGTCAGATAAGAAGTATCTAATTCAAATCCCAAATAAAATTCATTCGGAAATGAATGCATGTAATTAATAGTGGCACTAAGATACCATAAAGCGCTATCTGCCGGTACTTCTTCACCACTTTTCAAAGATGGATTTTCGTTTAAATATTCCATCTTGTTAATAAAATCCTTGATCAAGCGATTGATCTTTCCATCTTTTACCGAAAGATCGTAGTTCTCTTTTGTTTCGGTTATTGCACTATTTTCTTTTGTGCAAGAATTCATCACAATAACTCCGGCAACTAATGCAAAAATGCAAAGGCAGGTAATAAATTTCAATTTTTTCATGTTTATTTTTTTTTAAGGTTAATAATAATATGTTTAATTATAAATAAATATTTGCTATCTTAATAACCTGGATTCTTCTATTAATTCTTTTTTTAAATAAATTGTAACCTATGATTATGTTATTTAACAAATTCTTAACAATTATCGAATTAAATTACTTTTCAGATTTACTATTAAAGAATAAGTATTTTTTCTTATTTTTGAAATATTGAAAAAACAGGTTTTATGGTAAATAATAAGCAATATCAAATATTCGACGATCCGCTTCGCTATTATAATTCGATGGTTGAAGATATTGAAAATGCGAAAGATAACATTTGTTTAGAAACATACAGGATCGGAAACGACTCAATAGGGATACGTTTTAAGGATACTCTGACAAAAAAATGTAAAGAGGGAGTTAAAGTAAAATTATTAATAGATTCATGGGGTGGAAGTGCCTTGTCTGATAATTTTTTTAATGATCTGAAAAAATTTGGTGGCGAAGTTCGGTTTTTTAAAAAAATAAAGATCAACATTGACATATTCACAAGGAACCATAGACGTAACCACAGAAAAATTCTAATAATAGATGATAATATTACCTATATCGGTTCATCAAATATTACAGAATACAATTTGAACTGGAGGGAATTGGTTATTAGATTGACGGGAGATATTGCTGCTTCATTTAAGAGAATATTTAACTATGATTATAAGATATATAACAAATATATTTTTGATAAGGTTGGTTATACACAATCAATAAAACATAATGGTTTTGAAATTTTGCGTGAAGTACCTTCTATTACAAAGCAAAGGATAAACCGAAAATATATCCAAATAATAAAAAATGCTAAGTTTCAGGTAACAATTGAGACACCATATTTCTTACCGGGTTTTATGCTAAGAAAGGTATTGGCGGATGCCGGAAAACGAGGAGTTGATGTCAAAGTAATAATACCCAAGCATTCTGATATCGGATTAATTGATATTCTTAGAAACAAATATTTAGGTCAATTAGACAGAAATCATGTTAAATTTTTATTTTATCTACCACATAACCTGCATGCTAAAATCCTTATGATTGATAATGAAGTGTTTTCAATTTCCTCGGCAAATTTCGATTATCGTAGTTTCAGATACCAGCATGAAATAGCTTTATTAGGAAGCGAAATCTCAATTTTATCACAGCTAAAAACTCATATTAAAGAAACCCTAAATGACTGTGAGAGATTTGATTACGAAAAATGGAAAAGGAGGCCTCTGATTCAAAAATTTTTTGAATGGCTCTTGTTGCCAATTAGGCATTTGCTGTAATTATAAATTCCTTAATTATTTTTTCGTAACCTTTTTGCTGCTTGTATTTACAAGTACTACACCTATAATTATTATTGAAATCCACAACAAATTAATAAGGCCAAAATGTTCACCATCAAAAAATCCCCAAAGTAATGCAATAACAGGGATTAGATATGTAATTGAAGTTGCGAACATAACATTAGTCATCTTAATTAATTTATTGAATGCAATTAGTGCAATTGCAGTACCAAAAACCGCTAATATAGCAATGTAAATAAATCCTTCGGTGAAATTATTGTCGTAATTTAATTGGTGTAAAAAATCAGTAAATAACATCAAATAAATAATTAATGGTATTCCAACAATAAAAAATGAAAAGGCAGCAATCGAAACAGCATCAACATCGGCGAGTAAAGATTTTATAATATTTGCACTGATAGCATAACATGTGGTTGCAATTATAATATATATTCCAAAACTAAAATTAAACTCGAATGATTTTCCGCCACTAATGCTTAAAAGGCCAAGTGTGCCGCAAAAACCAATTATTATCCCCAAAATATTAAACCATTTTGTTTTGAGATGAAAAAACATTAATCCGATTATCATGGTCAGTAAAGGAGTAAGGGAGTTTAAAACACCGGCAAGATGGCTGTCTATTCCTGTTTGGGCTTTTGCAAACAAAAAAGGAGGTAAAACTCCGTTTAAAACACCAAGTATCGTTAGTAATTTCCATTGTTTTAGTGAAATATTTGAAAACCGAAAAACAACAATTGGTAATAAAACCAAACTTGAAATTGCAGTTCGTAATGCACCTACTTCGTTACTTGAAAAGACGGTTAAACCTTTTTTTATCAGGATAAATGAACTACCCCATGTTAAAACCAGTAAGACAAAAATAACCCATGTTAATATTGTTGATTTATAATTATTAATTATGGCAGCTTTTTTTTTCATTCAGAAATAATTAATATTAAAATCACCTCATCGAGACCATTTCTGTATTTTAATTTTTGTTAGCGAAGATATTAATTAAAACAGACACATTGTTGAAAACTTAATTTTTTCATTTGTTACTGTTTCCAGAGCTTGCAGCAGGTACTTTCATCCACAATAGGGTCAGCACAATAGCCACCATTCCAGCGCCAATTATTGTATACATGGAGGCATGGAATCCGCTTAAAAACGATTCGTTGATCAATTGCAGGATCTTCTCCTTTGACAGGTTTGTCAGTTCTGTTATCTCCTGAAAATTCCGATGTGCTGCTGTGATCATCGAATCGAATTCTGCCTGTGCTTTTTCCGGAATCACAACATTTGCTTTGTTTAACATGCCCTTCAAATGAGCTTTCGATACCTGAACCAGTACATTAGTGCTGATTACCACTCCGATGGAGAAGCCCATGCAACCACACATATTGTAAAGGCCGGATAGTGAATCGACCGTATTCCTGTTCACTGCTTTTAACATAGTTGCATTATACGGTGCAATAGAGAGGCCGATGAATCCCATCAGTGCCAGGCTGATTACCAGGTATGTGCTGGTCGTATGAAGTCCGTAAAACAGAGCCATAATAATGCCAATGATACTTATCCCCAGTCCGATACAGACCGGTATCCGGGCATCCATTTTCTCAGATAACTTCCCTCCAAGCGGTGATACCATCGAAAAAGCAGCGGCAAAGCCGATAAAGATCAATGCATTATGAAAACTGGTAAAACCAAGCACATTTCCCATATAGAGTCCTGTTAGTACTAACACGGTACCCAGAATGAATGAAAGAAACATGAACCCGATTAGTGTGGAAACATACAATTTATTGGAGAATGTTCCCTTTGGAATCAACGGATCAGTTACTTTTTTAGAATGCTGATGAAGTAGGATCAGACCGGCGGTAACAAGTACAACTACAATCAATGTTTGATAGCTGAGTAAACCCCAGGTAGACACATTGTTAATCCCATAGCTAAGAGGTAGAACAAATAATGCAACATACAGACTGGAGACCAGATCAAGTGATTTGCTTAATTGTTGCGACTCTTTCCGGATGGTGAACAAAACAATTAACAGAACCAGGATTCCCAGTGGTATATTTAAATAATAGATCCATGGCCAGGGGAATCGTTCCATGATGAAGCCTCCGATGGTCGGCCCAATGGCTAATCCGACACCTGTTCCGGTTCCCAGAAGCCCAATTGGAAAACCCCGCTTCCCGGCCGGAAATTTATCATAAACCAATCCGTAAATAGGTGGAATGCAGATTGCAGCGCCAACACCCTGGATAAACCGGCCGATGATCAATAACCAGACATCCTTGGCAATAGCACAAAGCACAGATGACAGAATAAAAATCAATATCCCGGTAATTAGCATTTTTTTCTTACCGAAAATGTTGGCAAATTTCCCGGAAATTATCACAAATACCGACCAGGCAATCCCGTAGATACTGATGATCCATTGCAGGATCTTCAGACTGGATCTCATCTCTTTTTCTATGGGATCGATGGTTAGGTTTACAACCGTGGCATCCATATTCAACAATGTGATCAGGAGGACAAAAGCAGCCAGGGCAAGCCACCGGCTCCAGGTTTCAACATGTTCCCGGGGATCCTGAGGATCGTGTACAACATTAATGATTGACATACGTATAGGTTTTTTGGTTATTAATGATAAACTTAATAAAGAATTTCTAAGTTCTTTAATCAAAGTTCAAATTTATAAAAAAAATATTTGAATTCATTATTTTTCAAATAATTTATTTTTAAATCATAATAAATCAATTTAATCAGCGTATTAATAAAAATTGTTTGTTCATTATTGAAATGCTTATATTTTAATTCCAAACAAAATAAAGTAGTATATTTGTAAAAAAAATTTTAATAAAAAATATTTATGAAAAAATTACTGATTGTTTTATTTTGCTTATTATTTGTTTCAAATAGCTTTTCACAGATGATTAGTGAAAGCACAAAAAAGAAATTTAGTATTGGTGTTGATTTATTCTCAGATATTTGGTTTGACGTTCCTGATAATATATCTCAACGAACCATTAACAAAGGTTTTGATATATTTGGAATGTATAACTATCAAATCGGAAAAAGTAAATTTAGTTTTGCAATAGGAGCAGGTTTAGGGACTCATAATTTTTTTAGTAATAGTATGATTGAAGATGTTAGAAATGATTCTCTTGTTTTTACTGCAATACCCGATTCAATAAGCTATAAAAAGAGTAAAATTTCGGTAACATATTTGGATGTTCCATTAGAATTTAGGTTTAAAACTAAGGGGAAATTTAAAATGTCAATGGGTTTTAAAGCCGGATATTTAATTAATAGTAATGCAAAATATAAAGGCAACAACCTTAATGATGAAACACAGAAAATTAAAGAGAAACGTAAAGATATTAAAAATCTTGAGACCTTACGCTATGGTGCTACATTTAGAATCGGAATAGGAGGTTTCAGTTTATATGGGTATTATTCGCTATCGAAATTGTTTAAAAAGGATCAAACTAATGAAATGTATCCGGTTTCTATTGGGATAACTTTTATGCCTTTCTAATTACATAAAAAAAACAAGAAGAAACATTATTAATGTACCGGTTAAAAATCCGGTATAAACCTGTGCAGGATTATGTGCATTAAGTTTTATTCTGGAAAAGCCTATTACTCCGGATATAAATATCAATAAAAGAATAAATTGAGGAATATTTAGAATTGCTAAAGCTGAAAGGCCCAGAAAAGTTCCTAAAACTCCGCCTATTGCAACCATGTGAATGCTGATTTTCCAGAAAAAATTAATAAATAAGGTAGTAATTATTAATAAAGTCGAGCCAAGTATCAAAACATGAAATATGTATGATATTTGTATTCGGCTTAAAAGATAATATGTTAAATAATAGAAGATTGCAGTTGTTATAAAAGGAAATATTCTTTCCTGACGACTTTCCATATTTAAAGAATTAATCATCCCTCTTCGTAACATTATAAATATTGAAAGTAAAGGAAACAGAACAGTAGTAATGAAAACCATTGTCAGAATTAGCCATTTTATTTTTAATGGAATAGCTAATGAAAAAAAAGAATATTGAAAAAAAAACAAAAACAAAAGTGCATAACTCGGCATTAATATAGGATGAAAAACATAAGAAATGATTTTTGCAATTTTTGTTTCCATAAAATAAGTTTGTAATACGGGCCGATAAATAATCTTAAGAAAAAATTATAATTCTTTTCGAAGGCGTGCAACAGGCAAGTTTAATTGCTCACGATATTTTGCTACGGTTCTGCGAGCTATAGAATAGCCTTTTTCTTTAAGAATATTAGTTAATTGTTCATCTGTAAGAGGCTTGCTTTTGTTTTCAATTTCAATACAATCGGAGAGAATTTTTTTGATTTCCCGAGTCGAAACTTCTTCACCATTGTTGGTTTGCATTGATTCGGAGAAGAAACTTTTTAAAAGAAATGTACCAAAAGGAGTTTGAACATATTTGCTATTTGCTACTCTTGAAATGGTTGATATATCCAGATTTACTATTTCAGCAATGTCTTTGAGTATCATTGGCCTTAATTTGGTTTCATCGCCTGTTAGGAAATAGGCATTTTGATACTCCATGATTGTTTTCATGGTAATATAAAGTGTGTTTTGTCGCTGTTTGATAGCATCAATGAACCATTTTGCAGAATCAATTTTTTGTTTTACAAAACTTAAAGCGTCTTTGCTTTTTTTACTTTTTTTATTATTTGAATATGCTTCGAGCATGTCGAGATATGATTTATTTAATCGTAGCTCGGGAGCATTTTTTGAGTTTAATGTTAATTCTAATTCGCCATTGTTATTATTTATAATAAAGTCAGGTAAAATATAATGATTGGTTTTTGAGGTTTCAGCCAGGGAATTACCTGGTTTTGGATTGAGTTTTAATATTTCATTAAGAGCATCTCTTATTTCGTTTTCAGTAATTCGTGCTTTTTTTATTATCTTATCGTAATGTTTTTTGGTTAATTCATTGAAGTATCTTTCAACAATTGTAATAGCCAATTCAATATCTTTTGTTTGTTTTTTACGTTTCAATTGAATCAATAAACATTCCTGAAGATTTCTTGCCCCAATTCCCGAAGGATCAAAATCCTGAATGATTTGTAAAACTTTCTGAATCTCCTCAGTTGTTGCCTTAATGTTTTGAGTAAAAGCAAGATCATCAACCATTGCTGAAATGTCGCGAACCAGGTATCCCGAATCATCAAGATTACCAATAATATTTAAACCAATTAATAAATCCTCTTGATTAAGTTCTCGTAACCCTAATTGTGAAATCAGCATTTCCTGAAAACTTGTACCTGAGACAAACGGATTTTCTTTTCTTTCTTCGTCGAGACTTGAATTGTAAGTGTTTAGTTTGTATGACGGGATATCATCATCACTTATATAATCATTCAAATCAAATTCATCTTCTTTGTTGAATTCGTCAGTTTTTTCTTCATCAAAAGTCTCGTCAGGATTTTCCTGAATCTCCATTTCCTCATTATCATCAAAAGCATCATCTGTATCGCCTAATTCCTCCAAAGCAGGATTTTCCTCGATCTCTTGTTTTATCCTTTGTTCAAGTGCAATAGAAGGTATTTGCAACAACTTCATTACCAGTATCTGCTGTGGTGATAATTTCTGTAATAATTTTTGTTGTAGTTTAAGGTTTAACATAATCCTTCAATCTTTTTAAGTTTTATACTTAAATTTTATTTTCTATGCAAAATACAACTTTTTTCCGATGGTTCAAAAAAAAAAGTAAGAATTTTTAAAAAAATGTGTTTAAATTCGTTTTTTTTCTAAAAGTTGGCATTTTGGGGAGTTCTCGGAAACGGGATTACATCACGAATATTACTCATGCCCGTAATAAATAAAACCAATCGTTCAAATCCAAGTCCGAAACCACTGTGAGGAGCTGTTCCGAATTTTCTGGTTTCAAGATACCACCAAAGATCTTTTTCAGGAATTTCTAATTCTTTAATTCTTGAATATAGTTTATCGTAATTTTCTTCTCTTTGCGATCCCCCGATAATTTCACCAATTCGAGGAAATAAAACATCTAAAGCCCTGACAGTTTTACCATCATCGTTTTGTTTCATATAAAATGCTTTAATTTCCTTTGGATAATCTGTAAGGATAACAGGTTTTTTAAAATGCTTTTCAACCAAATATCTTTCATGTTCCGATTGTAAATCAAGCCCCCAATCTACCGGGAATTCAAATTTTTGACCTGATTTTATAAGTATATCAATAGCTTCGGTGTATGATAATCTCTCAAATTTATGTATAAGAATTGATTTTAATCTTTCAATTAATTCATTATCATACATTTTATTTAAAAATTCCAGATCATCATAACAATTATCCAAAGCATATTTTGTAAGATATTTTAAGAAATCTTCGGCCAAATCCATATTATCATCATTGTCGTAAAAAGCCATTTCAGGTTCAATCATCCAAAATTCTGCAAGATGTCGTGGTGTGTTTGAGTTTTCTGCCCTGAAAGTTGGCCCAAAAGTATAGATTTGGGAAAGTGCTAAAGCTCCTGTTTCACCTTCCAATTGCCCGGAAACAGTTAGATTTGTTTCTTTTCCAAAAAAATCTTTTGAATAATCGGTACTTCCATCCTCCTTCAAAGGTGGATTTTGGCTATCTAAAGTAGTAACTCTAAACATTTCTCCAGCTCCCTCACAATCCGAACCGGTAACGATTGGTGTGTGAAGATAATAAAAGCCATTGTCATTATAATATTTATGAATAGCATAAGCCATTGCATGTCTGATCCTTAGCACTGCTCCAAAAGTATTAGTACGTGGACGAAGGTGCGCAATTTCTCTTAAAAATTCAAGAGTATGTCCTTTTTTTTGCAAAGGATAAGTATCGGGGTCGGCTGTGCCGTAAACTTCAATTTCTTTTGCTTGAATTTCGGCATTTTGTCCTTTACCCATCGACTCAACAAAGTTTCCGGTAACCGACAAACAAGCTCCGGTTGTAATTTGTTTTATAATATTTTCATCAAAATTTGCAATATCAGCTACAATCTGAATGTTATGAATAGTCGAACCGTCATTTAGTGCAATAAACGCAATTTTTTTATTTCCCCGTTTTGTTCTAACCCATCCTTTTACCTGAACATCTTTTTCAAAATCTTTTGATTTTAGCAAATCACAAACTCTAATTCTTTTAAGCTGTATCATTTATTTGAAGTATTAAGCAAATATAAATTAATTCGTTAACTGAAATTTTTTGCAAAAAAACAATTTTTTACTCATTAAATCAAAAAAAAATGCAAAGGGACAATGTTGTTCTGTGGCTCTTGATTTACAGGAAAATATAAATTATTTTGATCTTTATCTCTGTAAAATCAGTCTATTCGATCTAGTAATTAATGCATGAGTTATGGTTATTTTTATGAAAAGTAGTAGACTTTTGTTCTTTTTTGAAAAATCTCAAAATTTTTTTATTTCAGTCTTCGTATATTTGCTAAAAATTTATCCTTCTTAAAATATGAGTTTGAATTTACAAATAAGTCCACTAAAAGAATGGCTTGGTAAATATAAGTATCCTTTAGTAATTAGTGGCCCTTGCAGTGCAGAATCCGAAAATCAGGTTTTGGAAACTGCCCGGCAACTTTCAAAAATCCCAAACGTAAAAATATTTAGGGCAGGAATTTGGAAGCCTAGAACGAGACCCGTAGATTTTGAAGGTGTTGGTGATGTCGGTTTACAATGGTTGAAAAAAGTAAAACAACAAACCAATTTATTGACAACAGTTGAAGTTGCTAACCCCGGGCATGTTGAAAAATGCCTTGAAAATAATATTGATATTTTATGGATTGGAGCACGAACGGTTGTTAATCCTTTTTCGATTCAGGAAATTTCGAATGTTTTAAAAGGAGTAAATATACCGGTGATGATAAAAAATCCGGTAAACCCTGACCTTAAATTATGGATTGGGGCAATCGAGCGAATTTATAATGCCGGCATTAAAAAAATTGGCGCTATTCACAGAGGTTTTTATATATTTGATAACAAAGTTTACAGAAATCAACCGATGTGGGAAATCCCCATTGAACTGAAGCGATTATTACCTGAGCTTCCCATAATTGTTGATCCAAGTCATATTTGTGGAAACCGGCATATGCTTTCTGCAGTTTCTCAACGCGCGATGGATTTGGGAATGAGTGGTTTGATGATCGAAACACATCCAAACCCGGTGAAAGCTTTAAGTGATGCTGACCAGCAAATCGAACCTGCAAAATTAAAGTCTTTACTTTCAAAATTAGTTATCAGAAAGCAGAAAGGTGATATTGATTTTGAAAATAAATTAGAAGAATTGCGGTCTCAAATCGATGAAATCGACAGGGAATTAATTGAGATACTAGCAAACAGAATGCAAGTGGTTGATCAAATCGGGGAATACAAACAAGAAAATAAAATCACTGTTTTGCAATTACAACGTTGGAATTCTATAATTAATGATAGATTAAAATCAGGTAAAAAACTTGGATTGTACGAAGATTTTCTTGTTAAACTTCTTGAACTTCTACATTTAGAATCAATTCGCCGACAGACGAATATTGTGAAAAACTCTAAAACATATAGAAATAAATAGGGAGTGTAGGAGTAATGGAGTGTTGGAGTATTGGAATGTTGGAATTGCGAAAAGATTTCACATCCAGCGTTTTTTCTTGAAAAACGTTATCATTGTAAAAGCAATAATAATCATTGCAATAATAACTACCCAAAACGAATACGGGCTATTTTGAAAAGGTAATCCCACATTCATACCGTAAAGGCCTGTTAAAAAAGTTAATGGAAGCAAAATGGAGGAGACCAAAGTGAGAACCTTCATAATTTCGTTTATTTTATTGGCCTGCAATGAATCGAAAGTTTTTGAGAAACCTTCTATTAATTCACCGTAATCTTCAGTCAAATCCCAGATTTTTTGATAGTAGTCAAGAATATTACCC
Organism: uncultured Bacteroidales bacterium; assembly: GCA_964462015.1. Classification (GTDB taxonomy): domain Bacteria; phylum Bacteroidota; class Bacteroidia; order Bacteroidales; family JAEINX01; genus JAEINX01. Next base: position 22,053 of record CAYWXI010000030.1, read on the forward strand.
CAATATTCTTCCATATTTTCGGCATATCCTTCAATTTGTCCGGTTTCAAATTTATGGAAAAGTCGTAATTGAGGTTTAAAAGTTGTATTCAGTAAAATGATATTTTTTCGAATTATAGAAATCAATTCAATAATTTTTTCTGCTTTCTTGCTGAATAGTTCTCTGTTAATATATTCGAGTTCAATTCCCATTTTCCTTATTACTAACAAAGAATCAGCCATTAATCGCTCAAGTATTTTATATAATAAAGCATCACTGCTTCCAACTTCAAATTCTTTCTTGTTTTTTTCCTGGAGTTTTGCTTCCTCAAACATTTCTGAAACTACCCAATGCGATTTACCTATTGTAATAATATAATCTTCGCCCCAGAAAATTTTAACTTCTTTAGTATTTAGAAAAACTTCATTTTTCTTTATACTCGGAAAATGAAGAATCAGGAAATAGTAATCGTCGTAAATATCAATTTTTGATCGATGATTTTGGCTTCGACAGTCTTCAATATCAAGAGGGTGAAAATGGAAATTGTCAATTAAATATTGAAAATCTTCCTCTGTTGGATTAAGAATATGATGCCATCTTAAAGCACCTATTTTAATGGTTTCAATCATAAGCTCTCCCCCCTTTTATTGATAATCTGAATTTTACATCCCTATTTTACTGTTTTTAATTTTAAGTGTCCAAAAGTAAGCAAATAAATGATATTTTGATGTTTTTAGGAGGAAAATATTTAAGAAAAAAACAATTAAGAAAAAATTTCTGGAATTGTCTTAAATATCGAAGTATATACGAATTGTTTTTTAATATAGTATTTTGAATTATATCTGTTGAATCAGGAAATAGTTTTTTTAACAAAACAATCCAATGTTTTCATTGTTTCCTCTTTTGCTTCAATAAACCCCATGTGGCCAACCTTACCTAAAATTAGAACTTCAGAATGAGAAGGTAAAACGGTTTGTACAAGTATTTTATCAATTGGAATTTTTGTATCTTTTTTGCCAGCAATAAACAAAACCGGAACTGAAATTTCAGTTAATAAATTGATTTTTCCACTTCTTTCTTTCATCCCGTTTTGGGCTGCGATAATTGTTTCTTTAGGTATTTGTCTTGCTTTATCTTTTTGATCTTCAATATATTCTTTTAATGTTTCAAGATTCTCAGGAGCAAATAATTCAGGGATAAATTGATTTATAAAACTTTTACGATTCAGATTAACAGCTTTAATTGCTCTTTCACGATTACCTTTAGCTTGAGGCGTATCAGGCATTGCATGAGAATGAAACAGACATAAGCCTTGAAGAATATCAGGATATTTTTTGGCAAACGATAAAGTTGCATAACCTCCCATCGAATGACCGGCCACCACGCATTTTTCAATTTTCAATTCATCAAGAACGGCTTTAACAGTTTCGGCCATAAAATCCATCGAATGTGTTTCTGAGAAATTTTCAGTTTTTCCATGTCCTGGAAGATCAATGCAAATCACTCTGTATTTCTTTGAAAGAACTGTTGAAAAATCTTTCCAAATTTCAAGCGAACCCAAAAAACCATGCAATAATACTAATGTGTTTCCGGCACCTTCGTCGGTGAAGTTTATTTTTTTATTTTGAAATTTTATTTGCTTTTCCATGAAATAAATCTTAGTGTTTAGAATGGGTATGAATTGGGGTCAAATCAACGACATTAATTTCTTTGTAACTATTTTAATATTGAATTGTGATTTATCTCTTAATATAAGCCTGATTTATCATCATTTAAAAGGATTGTAAATTTTCAATTCATCTATCATATTGAAGTTTTTTTCGTTTCTTGATACAATCGTTAAATTATTTATTATGGCTGTTGCCCCGATAATTGTATCAGGTGTGGCAATTTTATATGTTTGTTTTATTTCTATTGATTTTCGCTCAATTATGTTATCAATATAAAATACCTGAGCATTATTTAGAAATCTTTCTATCTTTATTTTTTCATTTTGGGTTATTCTATGCCATCCTAAAACTTCAATATTTGTAATAGTCGAAATATTAAAAGAAACTCTAAAAATGTTTTCAAGTTTTTCAATTTCTTTATCAGGAATATTATCATTAAGATAATAAATGATAATATTTGTATCGATTAGAAATCCCTCGTCCATTGGTCTCGCATATTATTGAGTTCTTGTTCAATTTCATTATTGTTATACGAAAAAATTCCTCGAAATTCAGACGGATTAAATTTCTCTTTTTTTTGTGTAGTTTTTTCTATTTCAGAATTTTCGGCATATTCTTTTACTTTATTCCAAAGATAATATGGAATAACAGCATATTCTATTTGCCCTTTTACATTATATATATAATTTACAGTCATGTCTTTTTTTATTTTTTATAAAATTACTAAATTTTTTTAAAATCTTTTCAATATTTTGTTCTATTTTTTTTGGGTATTTAAGAATATTATCAATATTGAAAATATTTATTACCGTGTAAAGCCTCATTCACAACACGTTGTGGAATTGATTTTGTCAGTCATTCTCAACTCTCAGTTTCTATTCATCATTCAATTTCATATGAATCCGGGAAGCAAGAATATCAATTGCAACTTGATTTGCACCACCTTGCGGGACTATTAAATCTGCAAATCTTTTGGATGGTTCAATAAACAACTGATGCATAGGCTTTACATATTTCTCATAATGATTTAGGACTTCTTTAAACGAGCGCCCTCTTTCTTCGATATCACGCCAGATTATTCTCATCAGGCGATCATCGGAATCGGCATCCACAAAAACTTTTATGTTGAAGCGGTCGCGCATGCGGGGATTTGTTAAAATAAGGATTCCTTCAACAATTAGCACTTTAGTGGGTTCAACAGGCATTGTTTCAGTTGCCCTTGAACACGTCAGGTAAGAATAAATCGGCATTTCGATTTTATTTCCTTTAGCTAATTCATCAACATGATTAACTAATAGTTTGAACTCAATAGATGAAGGATGATCGAAATTTATTTTTGCTCGTTCTTCGGCCGAAAGATGGCCGTTATCTTTATAATAAGAGTCTTGTGAAATTACAGTTACTGCACCGGCAGGCAGTCTTTTCACCATTTTTTTTACAACCGTAGTCTTGCCCGAACCTGAACCACCTGCAATACCAATTATCAACATAAATTCTAATATTTAAATTGCTTCAAAAGTAATACAATTTTAATAAAAGCTTTTTAATTTTAATGTTATTGTCTTTGGGTTAGGTTAGGGTTATGAGGTCAGTATTGTTTGGTGGTTAAGGTAAGAAACTGCTTTATACATTGGGGATGTCAAGGGTTTCTAACACCAAACCCTAACCATATTACTACACATGCTTCATAACCCTAACCAATTGACACAAGTAAATTCAATAATAGCTTTAAGATAAGGCCGTTATTTCGGAAGTGCATTTATAACAAATTTCAGTTTAGCAGGCGAACTTATCGGAATTTGTTGCTGATTACGGGTGTAAATCAAATTATAAACATTTGAAATTGATTTTGAGAATCTTGAAAAAACCACTCCTAATTGTTCGACATTTTCTGGAAATTCGGCAATTCCCCCATTTGTTGCTAATAGTTCCAAAACAGGTTTATCAACACCACCTTTTCCTTCAAGCCCGATAGTAAAGCTGTTTATTTTTATCACATTAGGATCGTTTTCAAGTTTGTTTAATAAATAATTATACGTTATTTCGGGATCAGAATTATTATCGGTTCCATCCGTAAAAATCAATAATGATTTACTTTCGGCAGCATTATTTTGTAAGGTATCAATTCCAACATTTATGGCATCATATAAAGAAGTAAAAAGCCCTTGTTCAATATTTTGAATATAGTTAATTATTTCATATTTATCACTTGATAATCCATGAACATTAATGACGTCGGAAAAGGCTACTACTCCTATTTTTACTACAGGAACGGTTCCAAATATACTATCAACAAAACTAATTGCATATTCCTTAACCTTCGGAAAATCTTCTCCTAAAGATTCACTTGCGTCTAAAACCAACATAACATTCAAATCCTCAATTGGTTCATAGCTCATTGTGAACTCAACATCATGTTTCCAACCACCCAATTCTTCGCGATATTCATAAGCATTTATATCCTGAATTTCATAATTAACATTTTCATTGTTAATAATTCTAAGATTATCAATAATTACATTTGTAAAATGTGGCGGAACTGCAAAGCCTGCAAAAGTTCTTGTAAAGTCAATTTTAATTTCAGGTGAAGTTTTCAATGCATCAAAACTAATTTCCGGATTGTCACCATCAGGATTCCAAAAATCTATAAATAATTCAAATTCATTATTTGAAACCGGATTATCAGGAGGATCCGTTTTATCCTTTTTGCAAGCAACTGTAAATGCTATAATAATCAAAATTAAGTATATCAGATTTTTTTTCATCATAAAATATTTTTCTCTAAAATTAACAAAAAACTAAAACGTTGGCATTTATTTTTTATTTTATTGGGGTTTATGGGAAATATGTGTAACTGCAACTTTTAAACCCTTATTTCCTCTATACTCTTAAACCTTTATACCCTTTTACCTTTGATTCCCTCAATACCATTTTCTTCTATCAATTTTAATAATTCGTCAATGGCTTTTTCCTGTTCAATATTTTTTCGTACGACTTGTTTGCCTTTGTAAAGAGTAATTTTTCCGGGGCCTGCACCTACATAACCGAAATCGGCATCTGCCATTTCGCCGGGGCCATTTACAATACAGCCCATTATAGCAATTTTTAAACCCTTAAGATGTCTCGTAGCATTTTGAACTTTCTTGAGAGTTTTTTGAATATCGAACAATGTTCGCCCGCAGGAAGGACAAGCAATATATTCGGCTTTTGAAATTCTGCTTCCACAGGCTTGAAGAATTCCCAAAGCAAGTTGATTTAAATTAAAAGTTTTTGAATCAATATCCGAATCAATCCAAATTCCATCACCAAAACCATCAATCAATAATGAGCCAAGATCAACAGAACTTCGAATCACCAATTCGTTAAAATTTTGATCTTTATAAGTTGTTTTCAGAATAACTGCATTTTGGCAGTTTTCTTTTTTTAAGTTATTAAAAAATGCAGTAAACTTTTTAAAACCTGACTTATCATCTGATTTAGCAATTAAAATTGCGGTTTCATCCGATTTTATTTTCTTAATAGAAGATTCTTTTAAAGGTAAATCGTGATCTAAATTAATGTCAATAAAATTAATTTCTGCATTATTAATTTTCTGTAAATATTCATCAACACTGAAAATTGGGAGTATGTTTTTTGTTTCTCTTTCGATTAAGAAATTATTATTAAACAAATAATCTTCTTCTTCGGATTTTTGATTTGAAATAAGAACGGATTGGTTGTTTCCTCCGATTTTTTTTATTGAAATGGTCTTTCGTTTTGAAAATTCAAAATTATCATATGAATTATCAAAGAATATCTTTGAATTATTATAATTTTGATCATTTGATCTTTCTAATGCATAATATTTTACTATTGTTTTTGCAACAGGTATTTCAAATTCGGGGTCTTCGGTTAGCGAAACACGAATTGTGTCGCCAATTCCCTGTTTAAGCAAACTTCCGATGCCGATGGCTGATTTAATTCTACCGTCTTCTCCAGAGCCTGCTTCAGTAACTCCAAGATGCAAAGGATAGTTTATCCCTGATTCGTGCATTCTCTTAACAAGCAGCCGGGTAGCCTGAAGCATAACCCGAATATTGCTTGATTTCATCGAAAGAACAATGTTATTGTAATTGAAGTTTTCGCAAATCTTTATAAATTCAATTGCAGACTCAAGCATTCCGGTTGCTGTATTTCCATAGCGATTCATAATTCGTTCGGACAAAGAACCGTGATTTATCCCGATCCGCATGGCTGTTGAATTATTTTTACAAATTTCAATCAGTGGAAACAACCTTTCAGCTATTCGTTCAAGTTCCTGTTCATATTCTTGTTGGCTGTAATTAATAGTTCTTGCATTCCTTTTATCAACATAATTTCCCGGGTTTATTCTGACTTTTTCAACAATTCCCGCAGCAATTTCTGCTGCTTTCGGGTTGAAATGAATATCGGCGATTAGTGGATTATTATATCCTGCTTTATGAAGCTCATTTTTTATTTTATATAAATTCTCAGCTTCCCTAATTCCGGGGGCAGTTATTCTTACATATTCACAACCTGCTTCAATCATTCTGATTGACTGCGCCGCAGTTGCTAAAGTATCCATTGTATTTGTCGAACACATTGACTGAAGACGCACCGGATTATTTCCTCCAAGGGGGATATTCCCGATATTTATTTCTCTTGTTTTAAAAACAGGCATGTTGAATTATTGATGATTTTCGATTTTTATTTTTTGATTGTTTATTGATTCTAAAATTATTTTTGCAGCATTTTCCGAAGCTCCGCTACCACCTAATTTTTCTTTTAGTTGTTTGTAGTCTTTTAGCATATTTTCGCGGTAATTTTTGTCATTAAGAATTCTGTTTAATTCGGTTTTAAGTTTTCTGGTTTTAAATTCGTTTTGAATTAGTTCAACCACAATTTTTTTGTCCATTATCAGATTTGCTAACGAAATATATTTTACATTAATAATTCGTTGTGCAATTTGATAAGAAAGTTTATTCCCTTTATAGCAAACAACCTGAGGTACTTCAATCAGAGCAGTTTCCAAGGTTGCTGTTCCTGATGTTACAAGTGCAGCTTCCGAGTTTTTTAATAAGTCATAAGTTTGATTAAAAACAATTTTAATGTTAAATCTGCTAAACAAGTTTTTGTAATAAGATTTGCGTATTGAGGGTGCACCTCCAATAACAAATTGGTAAGTAGGAAAATATTTGCAAACACGTAGCATAATATCAAGCATTTTTGATATTTCCTGTTTTCGGCTGCCGGGTAGTAATGCAATAATGGGTTTTTCAGATAACCGGTTTACTTTTAAAAATTTTTGTTTATCTGTAACATCATCATTTTCTATTACATCAAGTAGTGGGTGTCCTACAAAATCAACATCGTAATTGTAGCTTTTATAAAAATCTTTTTCAAAAGGAAGAATTACAAGCATTTTATCAACTACGCGCCTGATAGTTTTAACTCTTGACTTTTTCCATGCCCAAACCTGTGGAGAAATATAATAGAAAACTTTAATCCCGTTTTTATGAGCAAATTCAGCAATCCGAAGATTGAAACCGGGATAATCGATCAAAATCAAAGCATCAGGTTTGAAATCAAGAATATCTTTTTTGCAAAATTTCAGGTTTTTTGAAATCGTGCGAATATTCATCAAGACTTCAACAAAACCCATAAATGCAAGATCGCGATAATGTTTCACCAAGTCCAGGCCTTGTTCTTGCATCAAATCGCCACCCCAACCGCGAAAATTTATTGAGTTATCAATAGCTGACATTTCTTTAATCAGATTTGATGCGTGTAAGTCGCCGGAAGCTTCGCCTGCGATTAGATAGATTTTCATGAGTTTAAAAATTGAACCATCCCGAATTCTCGGGATAAGAAAATATAAGGAAAAATGGATGTAATATATTTAATCATTATTTAAGCATTTTTTTTGGGATTATTTTGAAAGGCATTCATAAAATCTTTCCCGGTTGGATTTTGGAAAACACTTAATTCAAATTCAGGAATGATTGCCAAAACATGATCAAAAATATCCGATTGAACATCTTCATAATCTGCCCACTCCTGAATTTTACTAAAAACATAAATCTCAATTGGAATTCCAAGTTCGGTGGGTTGAAGTTGTCGGACTAAAAAAGTCATACTGTCACTTATGTTTTGATTATTATGAAGATATTCTTTTAAATATGCTCTGAATATTCCAAGGTTGGTTTGCCTACGGCCATTTACCAGATATTTATTGTCGATCTTGTGCTGTTTGTTGAATTCCTCAATTTCTTTTTCTTTATTCGCTACATATTTCGACAGATATTGAAATTTGTAAAACTTGTCAAGCATTTCGGGTGTGCAAAATTTAACGCTATCCATATCAATATTGATCGAGCGTTTAATTCTCCTTCCACCCGATTCTTCCATTCCCCGCCAGTTTTGAAAATAATCGGTAACAAGTGCATAAGTCGGAATTGTTGTAATTGTTTTATCCCAATTTTGAACTTTTACCGAAGTAAGCGAAATGTCAATAACATTGCCATCTGCACCATATTTATGCATTGCTATCCAATCACCTATTTTTATCATATTATTTGTCGAGAGCTGAATTCCACCAACAAAACCCAGAAGAGGGTCTTTGAAAACAAGCATTAGTACTGCCGATAAAGTTCCCAGGCCAACAAACAAAGCATTTGGAGATTTATTTAGCAATGAAGCTATGATAAGGATACCACCAATAATATATAATATAACTTTTATCGCTTGTATGTATCCTTTAATAGGTTTCGATTTTGATATTTCATAGTTTTGATAAATATTGCTAAGTGAGTTAAGGAATGAATTTATTACCACCAAAACAGTAAAGATCATATATATTTTGGTGATAATATCAATAACCGTAATAGCAAACTCATATTTTGGTATGACCAGGGGAGTTAATAAATAAATAATAATTGCAGGTGCAAGATAGGCCAATCTGTTAAAAACATTATTTTCAGCCAGTATATCATCCCATTTATTTTTCGATTTTTTTACGATCAAATGAACCGTGTGAATTATTATTCGCTTTGCAATATAAAATGATATCCAGGCAAGAATAAAAACCAAAATCAAAGCTGTAAAATCGGTAATTTCGTGGGCTACTTCCTCAGAGACATTAAGGCTGATTAACCATTTTCTAATAATATTTCCAATATAAGTGATCATGTTTTATAGAATTAATATTTTTCAAAATTAATAATTTCTTACAACAAAAAGGAAATGTAAAACCCGGGAAGGCAATAAAAACAAATGACTACAAATTGTCACGAATCGGCAATTTGTAGTCATCAGAATAAAAAGTGCGATGTCAAAAGAAATTAAGTGACTTTTTTCTTGAAATCGGGAAATTATTATTCTATTTTTCAGGAGCAAACATAGGGTCCCATGGCGGCAATAAAATAGCTTTTGTGTCGAGAATTTTTAGAGTGTTTTTATCAATATATTTTTTGTTGATCACTACTCTGAAAAGATATTCTGCAAACCAATCGTCTGTCATTGTGAGATAACCGTTGTGGCCGTTGTCGGCACCCCATGAATTTTCCAACAACCATTTGTCAATTTCACCGTTCTCAAGAATATTAACACCAACTAAAGCCATTCCATGCGACGATCCGCTTTCAAAAGTAGAAATTCTTTGTGCTTTATCCATATCAAACTTAACACCAAATAAATCACCATAATCGTAATTATTCAGATCAAGGCTTCCGAAACTTGTATTTAATTGTTTACCGACATCGCACGAAAAATACATCGCATCGTTGCCCAGAATTGAATTTTTAGCAAATTCTTTTATTTCTTTGATCGGGAGGTTTATATATTTCCAGTTATTCCCATCTTGTAAACTGCGATCGTATTCAACTTCATAAAGTTTAAAATATTCTCGTGAAGGATCGTTCATGATCATAACGTATTCATTTAAGTCAATACCGACAAATTCATTATAGAATGATTTTGGAGTATATTTTTTTTCCTCACTTATCTTGCCGTCTTTATCTTTATATTGCCAGGTAAATTCCACCGGGGGTTCGCCAAGACATAAAACGAGCATTTTATAAATTTCGGAAAGCATTTTTATTTTTTCTAATCTGATTTCTTTAGGTTTTTTACCGTTTTGATGCATTTCCCTTAATGAAACCCCATCCTCACGAAGTTTTCGTCTCAATAGACGCGACATCATTCCTGTACTTTCGCTGTGAGAAGTTTCAGGCATAACATTACCTGGTACGAGACCGTACTTATTTACAATATCGGCAAATGTTGTCCATTGTCCTCCATCACCGATAGCATTTTTAAAAAGCCATTCAACTTTGCGGTCGTTGATTTTGCGGTCGCGGGTTGATATTATTGATTCCAGAAATAAATTTGATTTCTCAAGTTGGTCGAAGAAAAACGAATATGTTTCTGAGAATTCAAACTTACTAAGATTTAGCTTTTCGGTAACAATGGGACGCAAAGTGTTTAAGCCTGTAAAAAGCCAGCAACGGCCCGAAGACTTCTGATCTGTAATTCCTTTCGTTTCAATTTTATTTGTGAAAAAGTGATTGATCTTACCAACATTGCTGTGATTAACTGCAAGTTTTTTTATTTCATTATTTGTAACTGCGTTAATTAATGCTCTGGTTTCAGAATTATCTTTAACCGAGCTTTTAATTTGTTGTAAAATTTCCTGACTGATCTGTCCTTCTTTATTTGTTTGTCCTTTGGAAATTAATACTGTTGTTATTAAAATAATTAATGTAAAGAATTTTAGTGTTTTCATAAAATAAAGATTTGAATTGTGTTTTTCATTTATTGCATACTAAGCGCAAATCTACAAACAAATATTTAAAATTGCTGAACTTTTTCATAGTGTTTGGTTGAATGGCCTAAGCCCCCATTTTTTCCAAACCTTGTAAGAAAAATTCATAGATTCACTGACTTATCTCATTTCGGGGGCTTAGGCCCTAAGTTTCAACCCCCAACCTTTTTAACTTTATATCCCGTTTTTATTAATATTTCAAAAACTTTTTCCCGAAAATCACCCTGAATTAAAATCTCACCGTTTTTAACGGCTCCTCCAACCCCGCATTTCGATTTTAAATCTTTTCCTAATTGTTTTAGGTCGTCATCATTTCCGACAAACCCGGTGATTAACGTTACTTTTTTGCCACCTCTTTGTTTTTTATCCAACATTAATCGCAAATTTTGTTGTTGTGGAGGTAGTGTTTCTATACTTTCATCTTCATCATGTTCGTAAGTATAATCAGGATTGGTTGAATAAACTATTCCACCGCTTTTCTTTTTCTTTTTCGACATTGGGTTAATTGATTATTTTTGATTGATTATTTTTGAATGATTATTGAAATTGGAAATTAGAAATTAGAAATTCAGGAGAAGTCCAAATTTCTAATTTCTAATTTCCAGTTTCTTTTATGGTACTATAACTTTCAACGATAAAGGATTAATTTTTATTTCAAGTTCTTTTCTGAGTTCTACAGGCTCGCCATCGATGTTAACTGTTGATGTTTTATTTTGCCTGATAGTAATATTTTTTGCCTTTATGATCTCCAGAAATTTTGATTTATCGATTTGTTTCCAGTAAAGTAAATGAGCTAAGATGGGTAATTCAACTAACGGTACTTTTTTTACAATACAAACATCAATTAAACCGTCGTCTATTTTTGCTTTTGGGGCGATTGAAGTATCATATCCGAACTGATCGGAATTGGCAAAGTTGATTAATAATGCATTCCGCAGAATTTGTTTCCCGTCAATATTTATTTCGTAATCGAGTGGTTTGTAAAAGGGATATTCTTTAGTAATTATTTTGAGATAAGACGAAAATCCTCGTCTTTTCATTTTAGCGAATTTTTTTGCAACAAGAGCATCAAAACCAATACCGGCAATGCTTACAAAAACATTATCGTTACAACTTGCCGTATCAATTTTTTTCACGTTTGATTGATTGATGAGTTTTATTGCATTTTCGGGTTTCAAAGGAATATTCAGGTGGCGTGCAAGCCCGTTTCCCGAGCCAAGAGGAATTATTCCAAGAATAACATCAGTATTAATAATTGATTGTGCTATTTCGTTTATTGAGCCGTCGCCCCCGATAGCAACAATAATGTCAAATCCTTTATTTGCTGCATTTTTACTTATTTCAATTGCATGTTTTGCCCGTTCGGTTTTTTTTATTTTGTAATTATATTTTTTTTTATCCAAAATATCATCAATCAAATCTTCAATTTTTTCTTTTATCGAAGGTTTGCTTCCCGAAATCGGATTAATAATAAATAGGATTTTCTTTTTCATGTACTTATTCTAAATAATTAAACTATTTAATAGAACACGGATTACACAGATTACGCTGATTTTCGCTGATGATTTTTTCAGTGTTAATCCGTTTCGTCCGCGTCATCAGCGTTCTATGTTTTTTAATTCATTTGTCAGATCATTATTAATCAATCTATCATTATATTGCTGAATAATTGCTTTTAGGAACGTTTCCATTTCTTTCCCGGCACTATCTTCTTTTTCAATTAAATTGTTTTTTAATAAATTATCAAGTTTGAAATTAAACAACGAAACAGATTCTTTACCATTAAACCTTAAAACATAATCATCTTTAATTATCTGATAATTTCCATTCAAATAACTAACCGCAAAGTTATCTGATTTTTCCATAAAAAGGTCCTGGCCAAAAGCAATATAATTTTTATCAAAATTCAAAAAGCCCAGGACACTTGGCATTATATCAATTTGCTGTGCAATTTTATTAGTAAAACCTTTTAAATCACTATTTGGTTTATAAAAAACTATCGGGATTGAATAATTACCGATCATAGTTTGGTATTTCGGGAAAAAATTCTCGGAAGTATGATCAGCGGTGATCACAAACAAAGTATTTTCAAACCAAGGCATTTTCGAAGCTGTTTTGAAAAATTCACCGAGGGAATAATCAGCATAAGCAATACTCTCGTGTATATCCAGTTGTCCTTTTTTGAACTTGTTTTTGTGTTTTTCGGGGACTGAATAAGGATGATGCGATGAAAGTGAAAAGAAAACAGATAGAAATGGTTTATTTGTTTTATTTAACTTATTCGAAAAATACTGAAAAAATTCTTCATCATAAATTCCCCATTTTCCATCATAATCGTTTTCGTTATTATATTCGCTTCTGCCGAAATAATTGTCGAAACCTGCCATTTTTGTAAAAGCTTCAAAACCCATCGTACCATTTGTTCCACCATGATAAAAAGCTGTGGAGTAGCCTTTTTCTTTTAAAAGAGTTGCAATGCTACTAACTTTGTTTCCGGAATAAATAGAAGTGATAAAATCATAATTCATTAAAGTAGGAAGCGAAGAAAGAATTGCAGGAATGCCTTCAATCGATCGCTTCCCGTTAGCAAAACCATTGAAAACCAAACTTTCACTAATCAAGGAATCAAGGAATGGAGTAAAACCTTTATAATTTCCTCCCGGGTTATCGGGATCAGGGCCAGGATTTAAAGCAGCAATATGCTCACTCGAAAAACTCTCCATAATAATTATAACAACATTAAAATTCCTGAATTCTTTTGTTACGGAATCAGGAGAAATTATATGTTCGGGTGAATAAATTCTAAATGCATCTTCTTTATTTTTAAAATATTTAACAGCTGGTAAAGCGTTTTGATTTATGGTTTTTATTATCGTAAAAGGAGTATTCAATATTAAAGGCAGACTTTTGCCTTTGGCATATTGTCCGGCATGAATAATGCTAATTGGTTTTAACTGAAAGCCTCCACGAATCCCGATAATTGAAAAGAATAAAAACAATAAGAAAAATAATATTTTCAAAACATAAACTTTTATTTTTGACCGTGAAGGTGTTTTTAATTCAGGCTGAATTTTTTTGCAAAAAAAGATCATCAGGAAAATAAAAACCAACCAAAGGAGAAAAACATACCAGAAATCAATTATAAATTGTGGAATTAATCCTAAAAACTGCAAATCTTCATTTGCAAAATAATTAAAGATATCGCCGGTTGTTCGTTTAAGGGTAAACCGAAAATATATAATATCAATAAAATTTGCTGCAAGTGCAATAGAATTAAATAAATAAAAAATAAAGTTGGTAATTTGCCGGTAAGTTTTATTATAAGTAAAATTAAATGGTAAAGACCATAAGAAAATGATTGGCAGGTTTACCATCATCAAAGCAGAAATGTCGAATCTTAGGCCATAAAAAAGGACTTCGATAAAACCGGCAAACCCCAATCCTGAGAAGTAGGAGGGATTACAAACCCATAAAAATAATCTTGACATCCAAAAAAGATCAAGAATTATGGCAAGCCTTAATATCAGAACCCAATAAATATTTCCTTTAAAAATATAATGCATTTGCATTTTGCAAATTTATGTAAAAAAAATCACTACTTTTTATTTCCTATTAAGGAAACATTTTGTACTTTTGCAATAAAAAGCTTAATGATTAAATATGAAATAAAATTCTTAGAGCCTGCAAAAATATTCCTTGATAAACTTGATTATTAAGCACGAAAGAAGGTTTTATTCAATATTTGGAAATCGAAAGATGTTAATGATCCTGAATTATTTAAAAAATTATCGGGTGAAATCTGGGAATTTAATACTAAATTTTTATCAAAACAGATTCGATTATTGGCATTTTGGGACAAAACAGATAAAAAGGAAACATTGGTTATTGCAAGTAATGGATTTATTAAAAAATCAAAAAGGACACCAAAAGGTGAAATTGAAAAAGCTATGCAAATAAGGAAAGAGTATTTTGAAATTAAAAAGAAAGGAGATTGAAATGAAAACATATTCATTAGAAGAGTTGACGGATAAATATATTGGAGAGAAAGGTTCTAAAGAACGAAATCAATTTGAATTTGAATTGAAAACTGATATGCTTGGTGATATGATTAAAAAAGCCAGAAAAGAAAGAAATCTTACTCAAGAACAATTAGGTCAACTTGTCGGGGTTCAGAAAGCACAAATTTCTAAAATTGAGAATAATACAAAAGATGTGAGGTTTTCGACAATTATGAAAGTTTTTTCGGCATTAAAAGCGAGCATAAAGATGAGAATTGACTTTAGTTCTAATTCTCATTTTGAAATAGTATAATTATTTAATCAAAGCATCATAAAGCACCTCAACCGGATGAAGAGCAATTCGGCCGGTTCCATCTTTTATTTGTTGACGACAGCTTGTACCCGGAGCTGAAATTATTATTTCTTCGCATGATTTTCTTACTTCAGGAAATAAAACCATTTCTCCTATTTTCATCGAAAGTTCGTAGTGTTCTTTTTCGAAACCAAATGAACCTGCCATTCCGCAACAACCTGATTTTATTTCCTCAACTGAATAATTCTGAGGGATGGAAAGCATTTCTTTTGTTGGCCCTGTTGAAGCAAGTGATTTCTGGTGGCAATGTCCGTGAAGTTTGATGTGTTTTTTTTTATCGTTAAAAATGTCTTTATTGAAATTACCTTTTTCAAATTCAGCAACCAAAAATTCATCAATCATAAAAGAAGAAAGAGCAAGTGAACCGGCAGCATCCTTATTGTTTTCATTGGCAAGCTCTTTATATTCGTCTCTGAAAGTCAGAATTCCGGATGGCTCAATACCTATCAAAGGAGCATCGAATGTGACGACATCTTTCAATAAAGAAATGTTTTTATTGGCAATTTTTTTGGCTTTTCTGACCAAACCTTTCGAGAGGAAGGTGCGTCCGCTTTCACAATGTTTTGGGATTTCAACATTATAGCCCAAAGCACAAAGTAGTTTTATGGCCTTTATACCAATTTCGGTATCATTAAAATCTGAAAATTCATCAATGAAAAAATAAACTTTGGATTTTGCATTCTGTCCGGGATTGATTTTATTAAGATTTTTCTTTGCCCATGACTGTAAAGTCATTTTATACAGTAAAGGCAATGAGCGTTTTGAAGCAAATCCAAGAATGTTTTTCAATATCCCGGAATAGAATTCATTTTTTGCAAAATAATTGTAAAACGGGGGTAGAAGCGACCCGATTTTATTCAACAAAGTAATATAGGCAATTGATCTTGTGCGTAGAGGAATTCCGTTTTTATCATAAAAATGCTGTAAGAATTCTGCTTTAAGTTTTGTAATATCCACACTCGAAGGGCATTCCGATTTACATCCTTTGCATGAAAGACATATATCCATAGCTTCATAAATTTCTTTATGATCAAAAGGATTATCTTTTTGTGAGTGAGTTAAAAACTCGCGTAAAGTATTAGCTCTTGCACGTGTTGCATTTTTTTCATCACGGGTAGCCATGAAACTCGGGCACATTGTTCCGCCTATGATCTCCGATTTACGACAATCACCCGATCCATTGCATTTTTCAACTGCCCGCATTATTCCCAGGTCTTTCGAAAAATCAAAAATCGTATCAATTTCCCGTGTAACCTGGCCCGCTTCATACCTTAGTGAAGTATTCATTGCAGGTGTGTTAATAATTTTTTCGGGATTAAAAATATTATCGGGGTCCCAGGTTTTTTTCAATTCTTTAAGTAAAGAATAGTTTTTTTCACCAATCATTAAAGGAATAAACTCGCCTCTCAGGCGGCCATCGCCATGTTCACCACTTAATGAGCCATTATATTTTTTTACAAGCTTAGCAGTTTCGAGTGCAACGGTATGAAATAGTTCAACATCTTTTTGATCCTTTAAATTTAGAACCGGCCTGAGATGAAGTTCTCCGGTCGCGATATGTGCATAATAAACACAACTAAGATTATAAGTGGCAAGCATTTCATCAAATTCCTTGATGTAATCAGGTAAAACCTCAGGATTTACGGCAGTATCCTCAACAACCGGAACGGGTTTGGCATCTCCGGGAATATTTGATAATAAACCCAAACCTGCTTTTCGCAATGCCCAAACTTTTGGAATGTTTTCACCAAAAACAAGAGGAAAGTGATGGCCGAGATTATTTTTTCGCAGGTCTTTCTCTAAATCGGCAGCAAGTTTTAGAATCTCATCTTTTGTTTCTTTACAAAATTCAACAATAAGGATTGCTCCAGGATCGCCTTTTACAAAGAATCTGTTTTTATTATGAATAATATTTCCTTTGGTGCATTGCATTACAATGTCGTCCATCAATTCAATTGCGACCGGGTCATGTTTTAATGCAATAATATTTGCGTGCATTGCATCAATCACTGTGTCGAGATGGACACACATCAGGGCTTTTTCTTTCGGTGGAAGTGGAACAAGATTTAATTTTATCTCGGTAATAAATGCAAGCGTTCCTTCCGACCCGGCTATGAGTTTGCAAAAATTAAAGTCTTCGGCGTTTTCTGTAAAAGGATTGGATTCTAATAAAAGGTCGATGGCGTAGCCGGTATTTCTTCGTTTAATTTCCTTGTTGGGAAATTCGGTTCTGATATTATGTTGATTTTCTTTATTGGAAAGAATGTTGTTAATATTTTTATAAATCTTGTTTTCAAGAGAATTTCCTTTACATTTTTCATGAAATTCGTTTTTCGATAAGGAAGAAAATTCAACTTCCGAACCATCGCTTAAAATTACCTTCACTGAAATTGTATGATCTCTGGTGCTTCCGTAAATGAGTGAATGAGCACCACAGGAGTTATTCCCGAGCATTCCGGCCATCATACAACGATTAGAAGTTGAGGTCTCAGGGCCGAAAAACAATCCTTTAGTAGCAAGGATCTTATTCAATTCATCAAGAACAACACCTGGCTCAACCCTGACCCATCTTTCCTTTTCGTTGATTTCAATAATTTTTGTAAAATGTTTTGAAATATCAACTACAATGCCATTACCAACAACTTGTCCTGCAAGTGAGGTTCCGGCAGTTCGGGGAATTAAGGAAGTTTTGTTTTCTTTTACAAATTTTATTAGCTCCTTAATTTCTTCAATATTCTTTGGCCTTACCACAGCCAAAGGCATTTCACGATATGCGGAAGCATCGGTTGCATACAATAATCTATCTTTTTCTTCAAGATAAATATCACCTTTAATTTTACTTTTTAATTCAGCGAATTCAATCTTCAGGTTTTTGGAAATAGGCATTTTTAAATATTTAATAATCTCACAAAAAGCAATTTAAATTTCTTTAAAATAAATGCGATAATATTATTTTAAAAATGCAAATGTATTAAATTTGGATGGGTTTTTGTAAAAAGAAAATTATAGAAATCCCTTTACAATTTATTTACTATTTTTGATTTAAAAAATGCATTAATATGCCTTCAATTTCAATGTTTTTCGGTATAATAATCCACCACATATTCATACATATTATGATGAAAATATAGCAACCTTTGGTGTTAATGATTGTGAAATGCTCGAAGGACAAATGCCTAAACGACAGTCAAGAATAATTCAAGTATGGATTGAAATACATAGAGATGAATTATTAGCAGATTGGAAACTATGTCAGAATGGTGAGAAACCTTTTAAAATAGAACCTTTAAAATGACATATATGTATTTAGCAATTAAAAATGTTAAACCACAAGATAATTACATTCTACTATTGACATTTGAGAATGGTGAAAATAGATATTTTGATATGAAACCTTATCTTAACTTTGGGGTATTTCAAGAATTAAAAGATTCGAAAATGTTTAACACGGTTAAAACAAGCTTTGACTCAATAGAATGTGATAATGGAGCTTATTTTGATCCTGAGGTATTATATCAAAAAAGTAAGCTTTGTTTGCTCAATGATTAAAAGTACAATTATAATCTGAATCCGGCAGTTAAGTTTTTTTCTGTAAGCCCGATCGGCGATCAAGTAATTTGTCTATTTCAGGTTCAGAAAGTCCCGGTCTTTTCAGCATTTGATCAATCAATTCAATTTCCGAAGTTTTATCTTCAGCTTCAGCGGTGATGCTTTTTTCTTCAATTTGATTTTCAATTGAATTCTCAGTTAATTCCTCTGTGAAATCATCCTCACCCAATTCTTTTTTTAATGCTTTAATAGTTTCTCCAATAATTTTATCAATCGGAATTCCGAATTGTTTAAACATATCATCAGCCATTCCATCCTGAATAATTTCAAAATTTTCGGAGATCATATCAAACTGTTTAAAAAACATCGGGTTCATTCCGGGGATGTTCTGATGCAGGCCTTTTTCCTTAACTTTATTCATTAGTCTGGCAAGCTCAATTAAGTTTTCTCTAAGAGATTTGTTATCGTCCATTTTATTTTAAAAAATATTTTGGTGCAAAGTTACTAAACAATAAATTACTAACGCAGAATTTTGAAAATTATTTATTTAATTTATAAAACCGTTAAAACGGTTAAATGTTTTTATATTTCATTAGTAGCCCACGACTTAAGTCGTGGGCTGCTTAAAATATGTAGGTTCGGAAACCATTTTAATGGTTTATCAATAACATTATAAATAAATATTTTCTTGATTTCGTTTAACAATCAAGCATTTACTCATTTACTCATTCTTCTACCCTAACAATCCATCATTTTGATAAATAGATAATTGAACATCATAGAACTTATTAATTTTTGATGATTTATTGTTTTTAAGGTTGGTGATGTCGCCGTTTACAAAATCAATTCTAATTTTATCACCGTCCTTGAGATCAATTTCCTTAATAATTTCAGGTTGATAAGTAAGTATTGGAAAGGCAGCATTTATTGCATTTCGTTCGTAAATTGCTCCATAAGATTCAGCTAAAATACATTGAATTCCAAGCGCTTTAAAACAATCAACAGCTTGCTGGCGTGAACTTCCGGCACCAAAATTCTTTGCAGTCATAACAATATCGCCGGGTTTGGCTTGTTTTGCAAAATCTTCGTATCCTTCAAGATTATCAAAAGCATACTGCCCCATTTCGTTAATATCAGTTATTGTAAGGTAGCGATTATGAAAGATCATATCAGTATCAATATCATCTTTTTGAATCAACCAAACTTTTCCCTCAACGACGGTTTTCTTTTCGCTGACAGGCTTTTCGGTTTTTTCACTTTCGGTTTTCAAACCTTTTTTCACAAAAACAGCGGGATTTTCGGGCAGATCATTTTCGTTTGTAAGATAACCTGCAACTGCCGAAGCTGCAACCGTTGCCGGAGAAGCTAAATAAACTTCGCCTTTTCCCTGCTTGCCCGGAAAGTTTCGGTTTCCTGTGCTGACAGTAATTTCATCCGGCCCGTTTTGTCCAACTTGTCCGGCCGCACAACCGGCACAACCAGCATTTGAAACCAATGCCCCAGCATCTTTAAATATTTTGATCAATCCTTCCTCAAGTGCTTGTTGCCAAATAATATCGGTTGATGGAACAATTTTCAGTACAACACCCGGTGCAACTTTTTTATTTTTTAAAATTCCTGCAGCAATTCTCAAATCTTCCATTCGTCCGTTGGTACAACTACCGATAAAAGCCGAATCAATTTTTGTTTTTTTAACATTCTCCAATCCGGTATCATCGTGAGGTTGTCCGGGTTTAGCAACCATAGGAACGAATTTTGAAATATCAATGTTGAATTCGTTGTCATAAACAGCATCATCGTCGGCAGCGATCAGATTGATCTTTTTCCCAATTTTTTCTTCAAATTGTTTAATTATATCGGCAGTAGGAGTGAAGAGAATAATTATTGCACCCATTTCGGTTGCCATAGAAGAAATTGTAATTCTTTCGTCGAGGGAGAGTTTGTCAACTTCTTCGCCATAAAACTCTACCGAACAGCCCAATAATTTATTTGCTCCGAAAATTGAAAGTAAATTTAGAACAATATCCTTGGCCGAAATGTTTTCAGGGCGTTTTCCTTCAAGATGTATCTTTACGGATTTTGGAACTTTAAACCATGAAGAACCTTTTGCCCAGGCTGCGGCAATATCCTGATCGCCCATTCCCTGACCGAATGCTCCGATTGCTCCCATAATATTTGCATGCGAATCGGTCGAAACAAATGTTCCGCCCGGAAGGATCAAACCCTTGTCGATTGCAAGATGAGTCCCGATTCCTGAATCGATATCATAAATTTTTATATCGTTTTCACGGGCATACAAACGGCAAAATTGTTGGTTCGCAGCATATTTCTGATCCGAACCGCCCGGATTACAATCGAATGTAAAAAATGTTTTCGCCGGATTTTCAATTTTTAGTCCGTTGTTAATAATGTTTTTTACAACATTTGCTCCCCCAAAATCGCGGGCTACGCGAGCATCAATTTCAATGTCAACAATATCACCCGGTTTTACTCTTTTGTATTTTGAGTGATTCGTAATTATTTTTTCTATTAAATTCATAGTATTATTGGTATTTTATTATTTATCAAAATTAGGATTCAAAATTATAAATTATTAAGAAATATGGAGGGATATTTTTTTAATTAATGAAAATAAAGCGATATTCTGAAATCGAAATATTTAAAGGAGTTTTTGGTTAAATGGTTTAATTTCTAAATAGTTTTAATTATTAACACATAAATATTTGATGGCTTTTGTGATTTTAAACAATATTATGAGATATTAGAAAAACTCATAATTTTTTTATATTATCAAAACCATGATTTATTTTTTATTCCAATCTCAATTCTAAAACCTTTTGTTTGAGTAGAATTTAAGAATAATTTTGCATGAGATTTAACCAGTTTTTCTTCAGGTGTACCTTGAGGATAATTATTTATTATTTCTTCTATTAGAATACTTAATCTATTTCTTTGAGAATTCCATGAATACTCTATATCTTCAATCTCAAAATCAGGTTCTTCTATTTTACTAATAATAATCCCAAGACTAATTGTAAATTCAAGTAACGGATTTTGTTCAATTAATGAAACTTTTGCAAGATTTTTAATTTCTTGTATAGTAATATTTTTTTCTTGAAAAACATAAATTTGAGCATCTAATACTCCAACAGTAGTTAATAATGCAATATCATCAGTAAAACGTCTTTTGTACTTTGAAGAATTAAATTCCATATAATAAGAGGCAATCATTTTTGTTATTATAGAAAAATTATCATCTTGAATACCAGTTTCATTTCTTAAATTTTTCATTTCTTCTAAATCCATATCTTATAATTTTTAAATTGTTATGTGAGGTTAAATATTTGAAATATAGTCAGTTTCAGAGCATTTTTCTTTCAAGTACGGATGAACTTGCAATTGCTTTAAATATATTTTATTTTGAATTTGACTTTAATCTTCTTCACTTCTTTTAGTTTTAAAAAGTTTAATAATCACTATATTAAGGAATTTTAAAAAGCCAAAAATAGTTCCTATGGCTAAAATAACACCTAATCCAACAATTAATTCATTACCTTTACTACTTGTTTTTCCAAAAGCCACAAAGAAAATAATTGTTAAAACCAATGGAATTATGGTTCTGATAAGAAAGAAATTCATAAATATTTCTTTCCAAGTCAATTCATTCTTTTCTTTCATTGCATTATGGTTTTTTGATTCAATATAAATAGAAAATGGTTTTTTATAATAAACTGCTTAATCATATTATTATGTAAACTGGTTAATTATAATTCTCTTCCATCAGTCGTAAAACTATATAATCATTTTTTGCTTTAAGATTAGTAATTGATTTCTCTCCTTCATAAATCTTGTAATAATTTAAGTAAATAAGACGCTCTTTTATAATCAGCATATTTGATGACATAATCATTACATATTCAAAATCTTCACCTTGGTATTTTATTATCATTATAAAGGTCTTAATTTCATTATGTGGTGAATAGCTTTCTATTAGAACAGGTTGTCCAATAGAAATAAAATCAAGTTGATTATCTATTTTATCTTTAATTTCGCTCCAATTTGCTTTTAAAAAATTGCTTTCAAGCATATTTGCCATCTGATTCAATTGTGATTTGCCAGCTTCAAATTCTTTTAGGTTATTTGCAGCAGATATTTTGAAATAATCATCAAATGAAATTTCATTAAGTTTATCAACTTGATTATATGTCTTGTTATTAATGTAAAAACCAAGTACAGTACTCACTTCAGGTTCAAATTGGTCGGCTAATTTTTTGACATTAGGAACAGAATAGCATTCTTCCATGCCATCAATTACTGGTAAACAAATGTTTATATTACCATAAGTAACAGAATTATCACATTGTATCGCTTCAAAATTCTCTTTTATTCTTGAATTCGAGCACCCCAACAATCCAATTAATACTAACAATCCAATTATTTTATTCATAGTTTTTGTTTTTATTATATTTATAATTCTTCTATGCTCATTCTTTGTTTAATCAGGCTTTTATTTGTTTTATCGTATATCCATTTGTTCCATAAAGTTTTCAAGTGTTTCTGTATCTTTTAAAAAGTATATGTTTCTAAACATGTTATCAAAATAATTTGGTTTATTATTATAAAACATTGTCGGAACTGATAGAGCAAAGGAGAACATATATCTATTAGTCATGACTTGATATGAAATGTTTTTCATATTATACATTATATCTAAATCACGAACATTGTAGTTTAAAGTTCTTTTTAACGCAATATTACCTTTAATGTATGACTTACTAACTTCGAAATTCGATACTTTTGTGTTGTATTGTTGCTCAATTAATGCTATAATTGGATAATCCAGTTTCTTTTGATTATTCTGATATAATTCCCATATATCAACATTACTGGTCTTTTCGTTTTTTCCATAATTTAATTCTATTATGTTTAATGAAAATGTTAAACTGCTGTCTCTTTGAAAGGCTCTGAAAATTGTGTGCTCGGATACGCCTGCATCTGTTGTCCAGTTATTTGGAGCGTCAAAAGAAACATGGTAGTAAAAATTTGAATAGATATTTGTCGTTGAATCTAAATACTCATAAAAACTGGATTCGGATTTTTCTTTAAATGACTTCTGAAATTCACTTGCTTTCTTCGTAACCAAATTATCACATGAAATTAATCCAATAGTAATAGAAAAAGCAATAACTATAAATCTTTTCATTTTGCTTATTTTTTTCTATATTTTTTTAAATATTTTAGGTACACTAAAATATAAAAAATTAATCCAAGTATTACACCAGTAGTTTTAATCATTTCAATGTTATTTCCATTAAAAAATAATATTGTCAAGAAATATTCAAAAATATGCTGTGACATCATTAAAACGAAAAATATTCCTAGCACAGCATAAATAATTATAGGGGCAATATTTTTCGTTTTTTTAATCCATAATTTAATTAAAAAAATAAAACCTATCATCACCCCTAATTTTAAGGTGAGTAAAATGAGTGTGTCATAAAATACATTCATGTCTTTTAATTATTGTAATTATTTTCTGTTAAGAATTGTTGCTAACTTACAAAAAATTACTATATTATTCGCATTATTTTACTTTTTATTTTTCCAAATGTTATTCTCAATAATATTTATTGTTGAAGCTCCTTTTTTACTGTCTGTCCAAATTTCCATGCTATATAAGGTAATATGAGAATCAATGGTATAAAGAGATAATTAAAAGTTTCTATAATTATAATACCTGTCCAGTGGTCACAATCATAAATTTGTACTTCTTCTCCTTCAGTATATGACGCTTCTGATCCTGAAAAATATGTTACAGGAACCATTTCATAATGTGAATGATATCCTTTAATTCCGTTATAACCAATAAAATCTCGAATTTCATCTTTACAAAAATATATTCCAATACTTTGAAAAAACACGATTGCAATCAAGATTTTTCTAACTGATTTGAAAATATTTACATTAAGAAAATTTGTAACAATTAGAAACACAGGAATAAGAATCCAAATTAAAGAATAAATAATAGGAAAATATCGTCCAAAAAAAGAAATAATGATTACTCCAACTATAACCAATATCATTTTTAATCCCACAACAGAATCTGAGACATTGTCTTTATTAAGCCATTTTGAAAGTTTTGTATTACTTGCTTGTTTCGTGAATAATAAAAAATCTTCTTTTATTTTATCAGTGATTTTCATTATAAAATCTCATTTTAAAAATTGTACACAACATTTTGCGGGACCGATGTGAGCCGCCTTTTCTTTCAATTCTGTTTCATGATAATATTTAATAGGTTTTTGGAGATTCACATAATTCAAGTAAATCAATTAGATTTGACGATATTTCATTTGATAAATCATAATGAATTTTTAAGGAATTTTTAAGAACTTTAAGTCCAAACTGAGTAATATTGGTTTTTAGATCAACTCGATTATGTATTTTAAGAATACTACCATCATCAATCCAGTCACTGTAAACATTAAGTAATCCGTCATGATTTGGATGAGCAATTTCACTTAGAATTGAATAATAGTTCATAAAATTTGCATATCTTTTATCAAGTTTTTCAAGGAGAGTGAGTATGTTTTTAGACCAGTATTCATTTTCATTATCATCTCTTGTACCTAATATTTGAATCATTATTTCATTATCAAATTCTTTAACAGATTTTTCATTAATTGCTTTGAAAATTATAACTGATAAGTAATTTAGAACTGCCAAGTTTTCAATAATACTTCTGATTAATACAAAACTTGGGATGAATTTATTATTTTGAATTAATATAAAAACGCATTCACAAAAATCCGTAGTCCTAAATAGTACTAATTCTTTTAATGATTGCGATTTAAATGGAATTTTAGAAATATTGGAGATTTCTTTTCCCTCAATAATATTTACAGGTTTTAGTTGTTCAACAAGTTCTTTAATAGCACTTAGTGACTCCATTGTTTAATTATTTTACACAGATCAATAATATATTTTCTTTCACGAAATTAAATACTTATAGCATTTTTTCAAAGGTAAAAAATATTCTATATATTCAACATCAATAATTATTTTTTATTGGATGTTACTGCTAAGCGATGGCATGAAGTCGATAAATTCTCCAATGTTAGCCACTCGTGTTGTTCCTTATAATCAATAGAATAATCATAAGGATTGAGATATTTACTTAGAAATTCCTTAAGATCCGATATTTTTGTTTTAATAATTTGCCATACTACTTTATCATCAATTCCGAAGTAATCATGTGCAACTATATTCCTGAATTTCAAGAATCTTATTGACTGATTCAAAGATATTGAAACAAAGAAGATAATCTTTATTATACATAAATAGCATCTTTTAGAATTATTGACCTGAATATGGGTTTAATTGCCCCTTATCTACATAAATCAAATTAAGTTTCTAAGATATTTGTTCAAAATCGCACTGCTCAGAACGTTGCCGTACAGAATGTTTGTGATTCTTATACCTTTATTCCAAATTTTATAAATTTCTCAAAAACAACATTTTTTTAGTTTCAGAAAATTTATTTCCGGTTTTTATTCGGTAAAAATAGATGCCTCCTTCTACATTTATAGCTTTATCATTTGTTCCATCCCAAATGATTGAATAATTCCCAGCCTCTTTTTCTTCATTTAGTAGTGTTTTGACTACTTTGCCAGAATTATCAAATATTGTTAGAGAAATTTCTGATTTTTCTGCTAATTCAAAATGTATTGTTGTTTGAGAATTAAATGGATTTGGAATATTTTGCTCCATTTTATAGTTAGAATTATCCTCGAAGTTTGCATCTATATTAACATAAATAATGAAATTAAAATCCTCCAGATCAACATAAGTAATATCATAAAAGTTATTATGAAAAGCTGCATAAATACCTTTGTTTGTCATATCGTAAATGGCAGACCAAGGGCAATTCAAATGGACTTGATTAAGTGCTTCCATACCTTCTTCCCATGTAATTGAGCCATTATTATTTTCCAAAAACGTATAAAGTGAATTAAATCGCCAGCAATTATTCATTAGTTGATGCAAAGGAACATTATAAATTGGTATGTTGGTTGCAACCTGCCAGGATTCCTGATTCGTAATTGCCTTGAATTCACCATTAACATACTCCAAAACAATTGACTCTCCGTTTGAAGATCCAACTAAAACATGGTGGGTGATTGTGTAGATATTATTATCAAATACATTGAAAGAATTTGCTATTTCTAAAGCTTCTTCCACATTTTGAGCATGATCTAATATTTCTCTGATAAGCCTCGTAATAAATATTGTATCCTTAAACGGATTAAGAATTACGTTAACCGGATTAATAGTTGCCAGCGCTGCCGTAAGTCCATGTTCATTTATACCATCGGGTACAAAATACGCCGACATTAATAAAGGTGTTTTTTGATTTAAAGTAAGGTTGTTGTAATTAGTTCCAAAAGCAAAACCCAAATCACTCATTCTTGTAAATGCTAGTGAGGAATAGGCATCGGGAGGTCTATATCTGGCAATTAAAACATCATTGTTCGGATTGTCGAAATTACGCCCGAATAATTGATTATCAACATCTCCGCTTGCACTAAAAAGACTGCATTCGAATGGTTCGATATCAGAACCGCTATTCATTGTCATCTGATCGTCAAGCAAATTCAATAATTCATTATAATCACCTACATAATCCATTTTATAAAAATTCTCTAATCCTTCAAAACTATTTATTGTTGCCAGGGTATCAATTCCATCGCCTTTAATTTCGGTCTTTGAAGTTTGTTTAGGGTAAGATTTTGTTTTTGAAATGTTTTGTGAAACTACGACCAGGCTGCACAAAACAAACATACTGATAAAAAAAGTAAATTGTTTTTTCATGTGTTTAGATTTAAGTGTTATTGTTTGTGTGTTTTCATGTTGTTTCAAAGATAAATGTTTTTATTTAAAAATGTCAGTTGTTGCAGATATTTATATCAATTATTTATCTTAAAATTGCCTGAATTTTTTAAAGAGATTTAATATTGTATAATGAAATATAATTTTGATAAAATAATTGAGCGTGAAAACACAAGTTGCGTTAAATACGATTTGCTGGAATCAATTTTCGGAACTGCTGATTTAATTCCAATGTGGGTGGCAGATATGGATTTTGGAACTCCAGATGTGATAATTGAAGCAATAAAAAAGAGGCTTGAACATCCGGTTTTGGGATATTCCTTCCGGCCTGAATCTTTTTATACATCAATAATTGATTGGATGAAAATCAGGCATCAATGGAATATAAAAAAGGAATGGATTTCATTTAGTCCCGGAGTGGTGCCGGCTTTAAATATGCTTGTTTCCGGACTTACTGAAAAAGCTGATAAGATCATTGTACAACCACCTGTTTACTTTCCTTTCTTTTCGGCAATAGAAAACCATAACCGAAAACTTGTAAATAATCCTCTGATAATTAATAATTCACGTTTATGTATAGATTTTAATGATCTTGAAGCTAAGATCATCGATGGAGCAAAAATGCTTTTTTTATGTAATCCTCATAATCCCGGCGGAAGTGTGTGGAAACGTGAAGAACTTCTTCGAATAGCCGATTTATGTTTGAAAAACAATGTGATAGTTGTTTCCGATGAAATTCATTCTGATCTGATTTTTTCACCCAATAAGCATATTCCTTTTGCTTCATTATCAAAAGAAATAGCTGATATTACTGTAACCTGCATGGCTCCAAGCAAAACTTATAATATTGCAGGATTATCGACATCTTTTCTTGTAATTTCAAATAAGGAATTGTTGAAAAAGTACAATAAAGCACTTGATGATGTGCATGTCGGGCAGGGAAATATTTTCGGAACAATAGCTCTTGAAGCTGCTTATAATCACGGATGCGAATGGCTTGAAGAATTATTGGCCTATCTGAAAAAAAACATTGATTTTGTTGAGGAATTTTTAAAAAATAATATTCCTGAAATTAAAATGCTCAGGCCCGAGGCAACTTATATGATTTGGTTAGATTGCAGGAATTTAAATATGGACGATAAAACCTTGAAAAATTTTCTGATCAGTGAAGCTAAAATCGGTTTAAACGACGGGCCTGTTTTTGGAATTGGAGGAGAAGGTTTTCAAAGAATTAATATTGCCTGTCCTTTATCTGTTATCGAAGATGCTTTAATTAGGTTACAATGCGCTATCAAAATTATAAGAATATAGATTGATTCCAGGGCTGTTCAATTCTCAAATATTATAAAAAGAAGGTTTCTTCTAATGCTAAATATCAATCTAACATAAAAAGGAAGTTTTCTTTGTGAACCTTTGAGGATTCTTAGAGCAAATTGCGTAATAGCTATACCACAGAGTTGCACGGAGTAAAACAAAGTTACACAGAGAAAAGTTTTAAGAAGTAAACAAAATTTAATTGCATTGACCTGCCCTGAGAATGATTCTAAATCTATTGTGAAATTTGGATTTATTTTATACTTTTACTGTCGATAAATATTAAAGCAAAACACATGAAAACAAAAGTTATTATTGTTTTATTCTTTTTATTCACCCTTAATGCTTGCACTAATCTTGAAAGTGAAAAGAATGTACTAAATGAAAAGAATGATCTGAAAGAAATGAATCTTAATGGAAAAGTAAAATCATTAAAAGAATTTTCTTATGTGGCAGTTGAAAAATCTGGAAAGATTTCAAAAGGTAAAAGAGCAAGAAGATATTTTAATCAAGATGAATATATTATCTTCAATGATATGGGAAATAAAATTGAGATACTAGAGTGTAAATCAGATTGCAGTCGTGGTAATAAAAAAACATATAAATATGACGAAAAAGAAAATAAAATTGAGGAAAACAAGTACTCCTCAGACGGAAGTCTATATAATAAATGTACTTGGATGTATGACAAGAAAGGAAATAAAGTTGAGGAGAATAGAGACTTTTCAGACGGCAGTTCTTCGGACAAATTTACTTACAAATATGATGATAAGGGAAATATGATTGAGCAAAATTGGATCTTTTCAGACCGAGGCCTTTTTTGTAAAAGTACTTACAAATATGATGAAATGGGAAATTTAATTAAGTGGAATAATTACAGTTCAGACGGCAGCCCTCTTACTACTTATACCTTCAAATATGACGACAATGGAAATAAAATTGAGGAAAATAGCTATATCTCAGACGGCAGCTTTGATGGAAAAATAACTTGCAAATACGATGATAAGGGAAATAAAATTGAGGAAAATAGATATAACTCTGACGGCAGCTTTGATGGAAAAATAACTTACAAATACGATGATAAGGGAAATAAAATTAAGGAAAATAGCTATAACTCTGACAGGAGCTTGCTTGGAAAAATAACTTACCAATACGATGATAAGGGAAATCAAATTGAGTATATTGATTACAATTCAGACGGTAGCCTTTATTATAAATATACTTACAAATATGAATACGATGAAATGGATAATTGGATTAAAAAAATTGATTATAGAGATGAAATACCCAAATTCATAATGGAACGAGAAATTGAATATTTTAATTAACGGATTATAAATTTTATCCTAATTATATCAATTCTTTTTTTAGAGCATGGAACCCGGTAGATAGAACGGAAAAGGCTCGAATGCCCATGTAAAAGCATGGTGTAATGACAAAAAAGGCTCGTCAAACGAAAAAAATGGCTCATGCATTGAAAGAAATGGCTTGTGCATCGGAGAAAGAGGCTTGTGATCTATAGAAAAGACTTATGCATTAAAAGAAATGACATTTGCACCGACAGAAATGACTTATGCATTGACAGAAACGATATATGCAAGGAGAAAACGGCTTATGCATTGACAAAAATGATATATGCAACGAAAAAAGTGACTCGTGCAACGAAAGAAGTGGCTTGTGCAACGAAAGAAGTGGCTCGTGCACTTTTTTTAATTGCTGCTTTTATAACACAAAAAAAATACCCGCCTGAAATTCAAGCGGGTATAAGGGATGGTTGTAGTCCGTAGGGGATTCGAACCCCTGTTACCAGGATGAAAACCTGGCGTCCTGACCGGACTAGACGAACGGACCATCATTTTCGGAGTGCAAAAGTAATATTTTTTTTTATTCTCCAAACATTTTATAATTTTTTTTCAATTTTTTTTTAGCCTTCAGTCTTTTTATGATCGCTTTGAAATTTAAAACCTAAACGTTTGCCGGTTTTCATCTTCATATTATCAATCGTAGTCTTTATCTGATAAACACTTACCTCTTTAACCGCATCAAACGGAGGTGTCAGTAAATCAAAATTAATTGTGTAGAGTATAGCAGATTCGATTATTTTTCGGGCTTCAGTTTCATTCATCTTCAGATTTACGAAATTATTAAACAAAAGGCTTATTTCACTTTCGCCTTCAATGAAATAATGCCGGTCTCTATTAACAAAAATCCTTCCGATTAAATAACCGATGTCATTAATTCTGTTATATTTAAATGAGTCACCCAGAAAATTATATATATTTATTATTCCGCAATAAGAGCGGTCAATATCTTCACGAACATAAGAAGTTTTCATTACTTCATGTGATCTTGGAAATTCGAAAACATTGGTGTGCATCATAAATATCAGTATATCACCCCCAAATTTTAATTCTATTTCAAACTCACTCTTAATTTTATATTCAAAAGGTATATTTCTTTGTTTAGGATCGTTAGTTTTATCATACTCATCCTTAATTGACTTAATAACATTCTTGAATATTTTAAAAGTCTGAATTGTTTTTGCATAAACCTCCTGCTTCAATTCTGCTTTTTTCTTCAGGCTTTCAAAGATGTTTGAATTGTCAATATTATTCATAAATAAGGATTTTTTTTTGTTTGTTACTCAAAAGTAAATGAAAGCTGGAATATCTTTGAATTCATACGGTCAATTCCAGCGGAATAAATATTATTTTCACGTATTAAAATATCATTCATGCCGTATCCTATTTTTACCTCCGTACCGAATTTAAAAAAGGGAGTATAAAATTCAAAGCCTGCCCCAAATTCAACCATTATATCATTTCTCTTTAACCTGATTTGAATATCTTCGTTATTTTGTTTTTTCTTGGCATTTGACGCAAGGTCGATAACAAAGTTTGCTCCTGAAAATACATATCCTCTTAAATTATTCAGCCTTTTCGATTTATATTTCAACGTAAAAGGTAAAGAGATAAAGGTTGATGATATGTTTTGTGGAATAGTAAGTAATACTATGGGATCTTTTACATCACTAGACCAATATCTCATAAAAGAATAATTCATGTATCTTTCACCAAATAATAACGATGGAACAAAACGCAAATCAAAATAATTTCCTAACCTCAAATTCGATACAATTCCAACAGTAAATCCATTAGTAGGTGTGCTTTCTATACTGTAAATCTTTAATGAATCGCATGGGATATCGTCCTTAACAAAATCCGAATAATAAAATATCTGGGAAAAATTACTATAAGGTTTTATTGAAAAAAACATCTGATTTGCTCCTAAAACAAAGCCAAAATGAATTTTTTCATAATCTCTTCTCGGAAGGTTTTGAACAGCATTGCGCTGAGCATAAGTTTCAACCGTTAAAAATGTTAACAAGAGAAATAAACTTATTATTGTTTTTTGAATTAATCTCAACAGCTAATTTTTTTAATTTTTATTCTAACGGATTAATGATTTATTTATTTCTTTCTTTCCAACATAAACAGAAACTACACCCATTGTCAATTGATGAAAATGTGTTTCTGAGAAACCATTTTTCTTTAAAACATTCAGGAATTCATCTCCTGATGGAAACAGGCTGACCGATTCGGGAAGATAAGAATATGCAGTTTTATTCTTTGAAACGATCTTACCGATAAAAGGTAAAATGTTTTGAAAATAAAGTAAATAAATTTGTTTGAAAGGAAATATTTGCGGTTTAGAAAACTCTAAAACAATTATTGCTCCTCCGGATTTAAGAACCCTGCACATTTCTGAAATACCTTTATTTAAATCTTCAAAATTCCTGACACCGAAGGCAGCCATTGCAATATCAAAACTTTCATCAGGGAAAGGCAAATTTTCGGAATCGGCATTTTGTAAACTGATCAGTTTTTCAAGTTTTTTGGACCTGATTTTTTTCTGGCCTACTTCCAGCATTTCCTCCGAAATATCAATACCAATAATTTTTTTAGGATGAATTTTCGCTGCCTGGATCGCAAGGTCGGCAGTTCCGGTTGCAACATCAAGAATGTTGTCGTGCTTCATCCCTTTTATTAAACCTATTGTATATTTCCTCCAGCGTCGGTCAATTCCGATTGATAAAAAATGATTCAAAAAATCATAATAAGAAGCAATATTATTGAACATATTCCTTACCTGCTCTTTTTTATTGTTTTGGGAATTATTTTCAAGCATATTACTTCATTTTTCTTTGTGAAACTTTGTGTTTTCGATTTTATCGAAACTCTGTGATTCTTTGTGTAATAGCTATGTCACAGATATACATAAAGAAAACCCAATTTACACAAAGGTATGATAAATAGAATTTTAAATAGTCATATAGCCAATTATTCCATTTCTCCTACCAATTCATTAAAAAGTTTTTCTATATTGATAGGAACAACACCGACTTCTTCACAAACTAATCCACCTGCAAGATTAGCGATTTTTGCGAGTTCGGGATAAGGAAGTTTTGAAGCAAGGCATAAAGAAGCAAGCCCGATAACCGTATCACCTGCACCTGAAACATCTGCAATTGACCGGATATGAGCCGGAATATGATTGTTAGTAAAGGTATTATTATCATTTTTACAGCTGATAAAAACACCTGCTTCGGAAAGTGTTGTAAGAACAATCTCAATGTTTTGACTTTTATGTAATTGCTCAACAGCGAATTTTAAGTTTTCAATTTCCGAAAGTTCAAGATCAATATTTAGGCCTTCTTTTAATTCCTTTAAATTGGGTTTAAATAAATTAATGTTTTTATAAGTTTTAAAATTCTTCTTTTTCGGATCAACGACAACAGGAATTTTGAATTTATCAGCCAGATTAATTATTGAACTTATCACCTTCTGACAGAGAATCCCTTTGTCGTAGTCCTGAAAAACTATAACGTTGATTTTTTGTGTTTCGAGAATACTTTCAATTTTATTTAATAATTCGAGGCGTTCATTTGAATCCAAATCCGACTCGGTTTCTTCATCGACTCTTAGCATTTGAGTGTTATTCCCGATAACCCTGAATTTTGTAGTGGTTATTCGATTTTTGCTTTTAATAATACCCTGAACAGGTAAGTTATCTTTTTCCAGAAGTTTGATAAAAGTATCAGCTTTTTCATCATTGCCGATTACGGAACACAAAACGGGAACTGCTCCCATTGAATTGATATTCAGTGCGACATTTGCAGCACCTCCCAAACGGTTTGAGCGATAATTAACGGAAACAACAGGAACAGGGGCCTCCGGCGAAATTCGCTCAACTTTCCCAAATAAATATGAATCGACCATTACATCCCCAATAATCATTACTTTTTGGGAACTAAATGAATCGAATAATTTGCGATATTCGTTTTTGGTTAACATAAACAGAATTTTGGTTTTTCCCTGGCAAAAGTACTTAAAATCTAAATTCAGGAACTTATGTTTATATTGTAAGTCAATTGTTAAATTGTTATATTGTTAAGTGGTTTTAAAATAACAATATAACAATTTAGCAATTCTATCTTAGCTTTGCAAGAGCCTTTTTAATACGGTCAATTGCTTCAATTAATGTATCGTTTGATGCTGCATAGGATAATCTGATGCAATTCGGGTCACCAAATGCCGAGCCCGGTACTAAAGCAACATTTGCTTTATTTAATAAATACATACACAGATCGTTCGAGTCGTTTATTACATTTTCTCCATCTGATTTTCCAAAGTAATAAGAAATATCGGGAAAAACATAGAAAGCTCCCTGGGGAACATTTGTCTTCATGCCCGGAATGTCATTCAAAAGGCTTAAAACAAGGTCTCTACGCTCAAGAAAAGCAGCTTTCATAATTTCAAACTCAGCTGCGGTTTCAGGATTACCATTTAATGCTTCGATGGCAGCATATTGGGAAATCGAACAGGTTCCTGAAGTAATTTGCCCCTGCATTTTATCACAAGCCTTTGCAATTTCTTTAGTAGCTCCCATAAATCCCACTCTCCAGCCAGTCATTGCAAAACCTTTCGAAACACCGTTAATAACTATAACCCTGTCTTTTATTTTATCGAATTGTGCAATGCTTTCATGTTTACCAACAAAATTTATATACTCATAAATTTCATCGGAAATAATATGAATATTTTCATGTTTTGCAAAAACATCGGCTAAAGCTTTCAATTCCTCTTTCGAATAAACTGTACCTGAAGGATTACAAGGAGAGCTAAAAATGAATAGTTTTGTTTTGGGTGTGATTGCTTTTTCTAATTGTTCGGGTGTAATTTTAAAATTTGTTTCAATACTTGTTGGAACATATACAGGCACACCTCCTGCCAATTTAATTAATTCTCTGTATGAAACCCAGTAAGGCACAGGGACAATTATCTCATCTCCCGGATTTAGCAAACATAAAATAGCATTAGCTATTGATTGCTTGGCTCCGGCCGAAACTACAATTTGCTCGGGTAAAAAATCAAGCTCGTTTTCTTTCTTAAATTTTCCGGCAATCGCTTTGCGTAATTCCGGATAACCCGGAACCGGTGGATAATGAGTTTTGTTTTCATTGATGGCTGATTTTCCGGCATTTTTAATTTGTACAGGTGTATTAAAGTCGGGTTCACCGATACTCAAATTTATAACATCAAAACCTTCGGCTTTTAATTCCCTGCTTTTGCGTGTCATAGCCAATGTTTCCGACTCTGAAAGCCCAATAACTCTATCTGATAATATATTCATAGTATTTTATTTAAAAAATAAATTTATAAAAACGTCAAAATTAGTAAATCCAAATATTATAAGATGTTTTTTTGTAAAAATTTTATTTTGGCTTTTAAAATTCAATTTTCTTAATTTGTACCTATCCGTAAAGAACTTTAGACACGAATTGCACAAATTAACACAAATTAAATTAGTGAAAATTCGTGTCTAAAGATGAATTTATGGAATGACACTAACTACTTTAACCAATAAATTTGTAACTTTTTCTACATTTTTGGAGAAAACTTTTAAAACTTCTTCCCAGGATACTGTTTCTTCATCGGTTTTCCAGCAATCGTAATCAGTGCATAAAGCTACGGCAGCATATGGGATTTTAGCCTCATTTGCAAGGGCAGCTTCGGGAGCAATACTCATATTTATTACATCAGCACCTAAAGTCCTAAACATATTCGATTCGGCACGGGTCGAAAATCTTGGCCCCTCAATTGTTACCATTGTTCCCCTTGGATGATAAGCTAAACCCATATCTTTAGCACCTTCGATCAAATAATTTCTTAAGATTTCAGAAAATGGATCAGCCATTGCAACATGGCCTAAAATTCCCGGCTCAAAATAATCATAAAAAGTGTTAATCCGGTGTTTTGTGAAATCAATAAACTGGTCGAGAATAACAATATCGCCCCTTTTCATTTCTTCTCGAAGGCTTCCACAAGCCGTAGTCGCCAAAATATGAGTGCAACCGGCAGTTTTGAGTGCAGTAATATTGGCCCGGTTATTTACATGAGTGGGTGTAATGCTATGTTCTCTACCATGCCTCGAAAGTATTATAATTTCTTTCTCTTCAATTTTTCCACAAAATAATGATGAACTTGGCTTTCCGTATTTTGTTTCAATTTCTATTTCATTTGTATCGGAAAAAATATTCAGTTTTTCGAGGCCCGATCCTCCGATGATTCCTATTTTTGTCATAATTTAAAGTTAAAGGCTAAAGTAATAAAGTTCAAAGGCCAAAAACTCATTTCACGCAAAGATTGAAAAGTTATAATACAGAGGCCGCAAAATAAATATATTTAAACTTAGCACTTTGCGTGTTTTGCGATTCGTCAGCGAGCTTTGCGTGAACTTTTTATATGTTTTTTTATATTGGACTTTTCCATAATTCCTTCATTTAAGGGGTTAATCGTTTTTGAAGCATGCTTTCAATTTTCTCAAATAGTTTTATTGGTTTATAATTCCGCCAGGGAAATTCATTAAAATTACCTCCAAAAGCAATGTAATAATCGATATTGCTGCTACAAAATTCCTGAAAAACATGCTCGCGAAAATTAATTCCTGCTATCCATCCGTCTTCAATAT
Source organism: uncultured Bacteroidales bacterium (assembly GCA_964462015.1). Taxonomy (GTDB): domain Bacteria; phylum Bacteroidota; class Bacteroidia; order Bacteroidales; family JAEINX01; genus JAEINX01. Next base: position 58,677 of record CAYWXI010000030.1, read on the forward strand.
CATCGAACCATTCCTGGTAATAATCGTCTTCAGCTGAATGGAAATTTAAAACGTTTTCGCCAATTAAAATAAATTTGTTTATCCCGTGTGAGATTAGTACATCTATAATATCGCGCTTAAAATACATTATATCATTATGAAGTGTGTCGTTCCACTCACCAAACAATTCAATTATGCTAAAACCCATTGTGTAATTTGTATACAGTATTTTGATATACAAAGTAGATGATCCGATAGAATCCCATTGGGGATGTATGAAATGATTATAAATAGTATTTGAAAATTCAAATTCACTGTAATTATGGCCATAAAATGGTGAAAGTTCGTCTTCCGAAGCAATATAATAGTGGCGCCAGGAGTAATAAGGTTCTATATTATGCATTTTTATATCTTAGTTTATCAAGTGTATGTTATAGAATGATAGCATATTTTTATTACGATTTTTTTACTGCAAAATTATAATATTGTTAACAACTTTTAGGCTCAATATATTTTATGGGTGTATGACAAATTTTCCTAATTACTTAATAAGTTACTGAAGTTTCGTGCTTTTATGAGAAATGTGTAATTATATAAAATTCACATTTTTATGAATGTGATAATTCTCTGTGGTTCTTAGTGACTCCTTTGTGGCTCTTTGTGAAATAGCTATTGCACAAAGTCTCACAAAGAAGACACAGAGTTGCACAAAGCTACAAACAAATTAGCAAAAGTGATAGTTTATAAAAAGTCGACAAAGACTTTTGACTGAAAACTGAAGACTGTAGACTGTCGATATTACTAATCCTCAACCTTTATAAGTTCAAAATCAATTTCTTTACTATCACCGTCGGTGATTTCAATATTATTAATAACCGAACTTTTATAACCTTCGGCAGAGGCAATAAATGAGTAGGTTCCAACCGGAATATCATTGATAATATATTCACCGTTTTCGATGCTTGTTGCTGTTAGCTCAGTACCTTCGGCTTTAACAGTTGCACCCTGCAAAAGAATATCATCCTTACCGCTAACTATGCCTGTAAGTATTCCGAAACCCTTGGCAATACGTTTGCCCGAAGCGGTATTATAAATAACATAATCGTTGTATTTGGCTTCATTTTTACTCATATAGGCGGCTTTACCTGTTTCGCTTATGTGCATCAATTTAATGTACAACTCATTTGCTTTTAATCTGCGTTCTTGTGTGCTTATATCACGTTCTTTCACGGCATCATGTTGCAGGTCGATCAGTTCATCAAATTCCTGCGTAATTATGTTAAGCTTGTCAAGTAATTCCTGTGTAAGCCCCATATTTGCAGCTTCATCAATATACCCTGTCGCTGTTCGCGCTGTTGCTTTTCCTTTGCGACATAATTCCGAATCGTTCAAACGGGCTAATTCACCGACTTGAATTTTTCGATATTGCCAACTGCCTTTACCAAATTTCAGCCCGACACGGTTTACAATATCACTAATACTCTCACGTAACTCTCTGGCTTTAGCTGCTTTTGCCTCGGTTTTACCTATTTTATCGCCTATTAATTCGGCATCGGTGGGCATGTTGGAAAACTCATCCCGAATAATTTGAGTTTCATCTAACTTTTCCTGCGTCATGCCGTATAAGGCCAGGTCGATCAGATCACGTATGGCTGATGATATCAAATCATCGGTTTTTTGTATTAGCGCACCATACCTTAAATTAAATTCGCGTAATACTTCATTAGCTTTATGCATAATAAAAAATTTAAATTAATAATAATAAAGTAGTTTATATTTTACGACTGTGTCGCAGTGGCAAATATATGTATAATTATTTTTAATACAAACAAGTTTTTTTTATTTTTTTTTTGAATTTTCTTTGAGGATTGAAAAATATGGTTTGATGGAATAAAGATTCATTTTTATGAATTAAAAAGTTCTTTTGATGTATGAAAGTGTTTATTATTTAATACAATGAAGTATTTTGATGATAAAAAAACATCTTTTGATGATGAAAAAATTTATTTTGATAAAGCAAAATAGTATTTTTTTACTTCTTTGAAGTATATCAAGGCTTCATCAAAAGAAATCAACGCTTCATCAAAGAGCATCAATGAATCATCAAAAGAGATTTACGTTTCATCAAAAAGCATCAAGGCTTTATTAAAAAGCATCAAGCTTTCATCAAAATGCATCAAAGCTTCATCAAGAAACATCAACACTTCATCAAAAGGCATCAATGCTTCATCAAAAAGCATCAACGTTTCATCAAAAGAAATTTGAGAATTAAGAGTTATGAATTAAGATTTGAGAATTAAAAATTGAGAATATTTCCCTGTAGTTTGTTAGTGAGCCATTAACAAATAGATTTTTTTTTATTTATTTTAAATTTTATTAGGATATATGGAATAGATTATTTTATTTTGTAGGACAATTGGTTATTGAATGTTTTACGGTTTGGGTTTATTAACAGAAAATATTCAAATAAAAAATTATATATGAAAAAACTCATTCCCATATTCTTTTTAGTTGCTCTAATAGGTTGTAATACTAAAATAAACAACTGGTCAACCATTAAAATATCAGGAAAAGTTGAAGACAATAACATCAAAAGCGTATTGTTTTATCCCGTAGAAAGCCTGGCAGATGATGAAAGTTTATTGCAAAATGTTAAGATCAATAGCGACGGAACTTTTAAGATATCCTATTCTTTAACAACCCCAACAACTGCTATGATGATGGTAAAAGATAATATGTTTATGGTGTATCTTAAACCTGAAGAAGATTTGAGATTACATATTAAAAAGGACTTAAAAACATTAATTGTCGGAGATCGTAATAATGACAATGCTATTTTTCTTGATTATCAACTCAATTTTCCTTTATATTTCAATTCCGATTTGAACTACAGTCTGGAAGCAGAACATTTCTCACAATATATAGATTCAATCGTTCAAGATATGAAATCATATGTGGAAAAAAACAAAATACTCCTGAGTAGTAACTTTAGAGAATATCTTCAATGGGATATTTCATATTTTTCAGCCACGGAGAAGATAAATTATGCCTTGTGGCATGCAAACAACCTAATAAAAACCGAAAATAATTATTTTGAATTCCTTGAATCAATCGATATTCAAAATCATCATGCAATTAATAATTATAATTATTTAACCTTTATTGAAAATTATATTAACTATTTATATTTAAAAAAGATTTGGGGCCCTGGTTGTGATTATAAGAATGACTATATTGAAAAATACTATATTGCGAAATCAGAGTTGAGCGGGAAACCTTTAGAATTACTCCTTGTTTTTGAGCTTTCATTTGGCATCGGATCACGTATAGAAAAAGAGAAATTCGAATTAATTTTAAATGAGTTCTTATCAGGTGATTATTCTGAGAAATCAAAAAATATTATTAGACGAAAATTATCAGAATTTCAAAACTCAAAACTTGCAAAAGGTAATTTCGCACCCGAATTTACTTTAAAAAACATATATGGAAAATCTTTTTCACTATCTGACTTTGAGAAGGAGTTTATTGTTTTGGATTTTTGGGCTAGCTGGTGCGAGCCATGTAGGAAAGTAATACCTAAAATGTTAGCTCTCTCCGAAAAGTTTAAAGATAAAGCTCAGTTTGTTTTCATAAGTCTTGATAAGAATAAACAAAATTGGATGAAGGCATGTGAACAACTAAACATCAATGAGCCTTCACTGATGATTGACAGCATATCCCGAATAAACTATGAGTTTGAAAATTCTTCTGAAATTCCGTTTTATCTTATCATAGATAGGAACAAAAAAATAATTTCCAATAGGCCAACTATCGAACAAATCGAATCAATATTGAAAAATTAAAAAATTGACTTTTGCTAACATTTTAGGATTTAAGGCTCTTTGACAAACAAAAAAAAACAAGAATAATGTTTAATTTTCTTGCTTTTACGATAAAATCCGAAAAAGATAATTCTACAAGTTTTAAATCATGTTGGGCTAAACCATAGAATTACTGTCTGTTTTGATAATAGGATCTACCTCTTTGGGATTTCCTTTGGTCATGTGAGGAAAAACTTCATAGTTTATCCCGGTTCTTCATCGGGACACGGTTTGATGAAGGGGGTATTGATAGTCTAATTTGTTTGCTATCTTTGGAAAATAATCAGAGTAGGCTATCAGGCTCTACTCTACCCCATCATTAAAATTTACGAAAAACATTGTTGTCAATTAAAATAAATGTATTAACTTTGTAATTACTTTTAAATCGTTTAAATTATGGAATTATCGATAATACAAATAGGGAATTCGAAAGGATTTAGGTTAAGTAAAACGTTGATTGAGAAATACAACATTAAGGACAAGGTTGAACTCATTTTAGAAAAAGGCTACATAATACTTAAACCGATTTCCAGACCAAGAAAAGACTGGGAAAAAGCTTTTAAGGAGATGAATGAAAATGGTGATGACCAACTGTTGTTTAATGATGTTTTTGAGGACGAAAATCTGGAAGAATGGAATTAAATCAATATCAAATAGTAATGGTTAATCTGGACCCGACAATTGGAAGTGAAATAAAAAAAACAAGACCATGTGTAATTATTTCCCCGAATGAAATGAATAAATATCTTCGTACAATTGTTGTTGCTCCAATGACTACCAAATCGAGAAAGTATCCAACTCGGATTGAAATTAAACATGACAATAAAATTGGCTGGATAGTTATAGACCAACTAAGGACAATTGACAAACAGAGAATATTCAAAATTTTAGGCAGATTGTCACAACTAGAATCGAAAGAAATAAAATCAGTAATTAAAGAGACTTTTGTAGATTAATAATTATGAAAAAACGAAAATCAAGGAAATTGATAAAAATGAACGTAGCAGATATTATCTCAAAGATTGAAAAGCCTGAAATCTATGAAAAGGGCACAGCATTTATGTGGACTGACGAACATATTTCAAAACAATTATTAAATATTCATTTGAATCCTGATATTGACCTTGCAAGCAGAAGGAAGTCAAGCATTGAAAAAACCGCAAACTGGATTTTGGATACACAAAAAGAAAAAGGAAAACTGAATATTCTTGACTTAGGTTGTGGTCCGGGGCTATATACCGAAATATTTGCTAAAGCCGGTCATAAGGTAACAGGAATAGACATTTCAAAAAACTCAATTGAGTACGCTAAAAAGTCTGCAGAAAATAAGAAGTTGGATATTGCATACTTAAATTCGAGTTATTTGGAAACAGACCTGGAGTCAGATAAATATGATTTAGTTGTGTTGATATTTACTGACCTGGGTGTATTAATGCCGGCTGAAAGAGAGAGCCTTTTGAAAATGATTTTCCGTGTATTAAAAAAAGGCGGGACATTCATTTTTGATGTTCTTAACGACAAAGAAATTGAAAAGAAAACATCTCCCAGGACCTGGGAAGCAAGCAACAACGGTTTTTGGAAAGGATCACCATATTTAGCACTTTCGGAATCGTTTCTATACCGGGAAGAGAAAGTAATTCTCTTCCAGCATATCATTATTGATACAGAAGAAAATATTGAAACCTACCGATTTTGGACACATTTCTTTTCTCAAAACGATGTGCAAAAAATGTTAGATACTCATAGCTTTATTGATGTAAAATTTAAAGAAGACATTTTGCCCGAAGGAGATATGTGGAATGGAGATAATGTGATTTTTGCAATGGTTACAAAATAAGGAAAAACGCCCTGTAACGTTGGCGGTATGAAACGTAGTCGCCTTCAGTTCGTAAATATTGTAAGTTTCAAATATCGTCATTTTCTCGAATTCAAATTGTCTGGCCGTAACAAACGCGGCTATGTTTTATGACCGCGTGTTAGCGGTAGTGCTTATATGTTCAGTGTTTTTATTTCGTTTATAATACATTCCTGCTATTCCTATAAATCCTTTTTAAGATAAACCATATCAACAAGTTGTATTCCATCTTCAAACATTGGGTGGTCGTAATTGTCTGTAAAAAAATTCTTTACTCGATATGACTCTTCAAATCCACAGCTTTCATAAAAAGACAAGATTGTCGGCGTTTCGCCTGTCCCAACAAGCATTGTTTTGTAGTCGTTTTTGTAGAAATTAGAAATGAAATTTATCAATGATCTACCGTACCCTTTTCCTTGATATTTCACGTATGTGGCTATGTTTTTCAACTCGCAGGTTTCGCTATTTATAGACACTACAACGCAAACAGTTTTCAAATCATCGTTATATAAAGCAAACAAGTCTCCACTCGGCAAATACTTGTCAATCATATTTTCCTGCTCGTCTGCCAACAACAATAAGTCAAGAAACTGTTTCTTATTTTCTTTAATTTTTTCTATTCTCACCATGTCTTTCTGTGTTTCCTAATTTGTCAACTTGTATTTTCCGTCGTGCCGCATTACCGCTAACTCCGCAATAATAACACCCCTTTAAGCATTATCCTCTCAATCTATTTTTCACAAATATAAAAATTTCATTTAAATATTAAAGCAAGAAATAAAAAAAGCGGGTTTTTAGGGACGCTGGTTTTTATTTTATATGAAAAATGGGTTGTGGATGTGGGGGGTGGGTAAAGTTAGGCAAGATTAATGCGGCTTCGCCGAATAATCCTGCCTATTTGATATTTGCAACGAACTGATTGATTTATCTGAATCTAGCGAAAATCGTTTAAAATTTGCAAATACTCTTTCAAAGTTGATTGATTATATATCAAAACATTTTAGAAAAGAGGAAGCCTATATGAATGCATTTGGATATCCGAAAGCAACGGAACATAAGCAATATCACAAGGACTTTAAATACAAAGTGACAAAATATTATGATGAAATTTATCGCAGCAATCCACCTGATCTTAGTGAAATAACGGAATTTTTAAAAGAATGGTGGGTAAATCACATCTCGCATATTGATGCTGATTCCGAAAATTACAAGAAAAAAACTCAGGCAACTACTACTTACAGTGAATTTTTCTAAATTAA
>CAYWXI010000031.1:0-64875 GCA_964462015.1 uncultured Bacteroidales bacterium
AATACTGGTTTTAAACCATTCCAAGAAATCGCGTTAGTTGTTGCAACAAAGGTATAAGGTGTTGTTAACACCTCTCCAGTTATCCTTAAAGTTTGCAAAGCTGTCATTAATGCTAAAGTTCCATTTGAAAATAATGAAACATATTTCACACCTAAAAAATCTGCGAGTTCTTTTTCGAACTGTTGATGATATTTCCCACCATTTGTGATCCATTTACTTTCCCAAATATCTTTTAATGATTCAATGAAATCATTTAAAGGAGGAAGTGTTGGTTGTGTAACTAATATCTTTTTGGACATATTTTTAAAGTTTAATCCAATTCTTTGGAATTAGATTGTCAAATTCATACTTATCTTGAGCTTCCTTATTATCAAACCATCTTCTTGGTGCAATGACAATTTTCTCAGAATTTGAGTTTAACCAGGCACCCCACCAGCTAAAAGTACTATTCGCAATAATATTGTGTTTGCTTCTCGACATTAGGAATAAATCCTCCATATCGCCATTAGTGCTATAGTCATTTAGTCTATTATTATTAGAATCAACTAAATGAATATTTTTTAGATGTGAAAGTTCTTTTTTAGCATAAACAGAATCATCAGTAAAAATGTAAAAGGAAGGTTTATCTAATCTTTCCTCAAAATATCTAACGGATTTTATATAATGATTTAATGACAAATTATGAAAATGCGGATTAGTTAAATAATCTCCTCTCCTGATATGTAAAGAAACAGAATTAGTGTTCTCAATTTTTTCTTGCCAAACTTTTGTCTGTTCAGATATTGTTGTTGGTGCAATTTCTGTAAGGAGTACTTCACGTATATGTTCAAAATTGGATGGCTTTGCAAACCAATCATCTAGATAAACAGATATGGGGGCCGTTAAACCACTCTGTAAATATTTATTAAGATGACTTTGCTTCCAATGAGTTGATTTATTGTAAGGGTTTGCAATATTAGTTTTATTCAATAACCTATAAAAAAGTGGTGTATTTTGCTTGTTTTTAAGCTGTGCTACTATTTCTGGATCTGCAACCTTATAATTTATATTAAACTTATTAAGCCTATAAACATCCTTGAATTTTTCATTTCTAAAAAAAGATAAATCAAAGTAAAGTTCAGAATTCTCCCAAATAGCCAATTGCCGTGCAGTTGCAAATTGAAACAATTGATTGCCGACTCCTCCTTTTATTCTTACAATGACTTTATCAACTACTTCGCCCATATACCTTTTGCTCTATCGTTAATTATTCTGTGATATTGTTTATAAAAGATTAAAGCAGCAGGAATATACAAGGTTATTTGTGAAATAACTACGGAAGACAATCCAAAATTTAACTTATAGAATAAATATGACAAGGGAATAAAAAAAATTGCCTGTCCGGTCAAGACATACATTTGCAATTTTATAATTCCTACCCCGTTTAAGAAAAGAGTATATTTATTATAAAACGTATGTAATATCCCAGAAGCTCCTAATGATAATATAAGAGAAAGTGGTACGATAATCTCATCCCCAACCCATAACTTAAAAAACAATTTATAGCCAAAAACAAATACGATGATTCCAATACACAATAAAAGCCAAACTGTGTTTAATTGTTTAATGATAGAGCGAATCCAGACATAATCCTTTTTAATGTATGCCTCTGTAAAGGCAGTTATAAAAGGAGTCAGCACCATCATATAGAGCATGGTTCCAATAGTCATATATCTTTTTGCCAGATTAAAAACTGTAACATCCTCTGGGCCAAAAAACTGCACTGTTAAAATGACACTGCTTTGTGTAATTATTAAATAGAATATTTGATTTATGAAAAATTTTAAACCCAGATTGATAAGTGGTAATGTCTTCCTCAGTTTAACATACCTGAAAGCAGGCCTAATGTGTTTTAAAGAACCAGTAAATAGCAACAGCCCTGCTATAAATGTTACTAATGGAGTTTTACCTGCATAAACCATGCATAGATTAAAGAGCGAACCATCCGTTGTTTTCACTAAAACAAAAATAGTTATCAATCCTGTAAGCTGTGCCACAATACCAATAATATCAGTATATGCATAGCGCTGATGTGCTCTTAAAATGCTTAATACTAGTTTTAAGATGAAGTCAACACAGAAAAAGAAAAAAACAACTAGAACAATATTTAATAGATAAGAGTTTGATATGGCATCTGTATTCAGTATTTTGTTCCAGGAAACGAAATGTGCCGTCACGAAAAAACCAGCCAGCATCATTAGCGATATTCCACTAATAATGGCGAAAACTGAACTCACATAAATTCTGGCTTGTTTTGTATCATTTAATGCCAACGCCTCGGCCAGTTTATTTCTCAACCCATTACCTAAGCCTACATCAAAAAAAGCAAACCAATGAATGATAGAAGACAGGGTCATCCAAATACCATATTCGACTTTCCCGACATAAGATAGAGTTAATGGCACTATAAGAAAGCTTATTACTATTGAAACACCCTTGCTTATGAATGATACCGTAATATTTTTTTTTGCTCGTAGGGTGCGTGCACTTCCCTTTTTAAAAAAGTTTACTATTAAAGATTTCAACTATTGAAATACTTTCTTATTGTTTCCGAAATGTATTGGATTTCCTCATCCTTCAATTGACTGGCTGATGGCAACCAAAGACCATACTTCCCAACTGCATTGGAAACCTCAAACTCACCAGGATAATTATATGCCACTTGTTTATTGATAGGTGGATACATAGGCCTTGTTCCAATACCATATTCCTTCAAATACATCATTAACTCATTACGTTGTTCAACCATAATATCAATGAACCAAGGTGTAGTAATTTCCAAATCCTGCTCAAAAAAGGAAACTTCTTTCACATCTTTTAGTGCTTCCTGATATAATTGTAGAATCCTTTTCTTCCTATTAACTCTCCAATGAAGTTTTTTCATTTGTTCTATTCCAACAACAGCCTGAATATCTGTAAATTTGAAATTGTAGCCAATTGAATCGTGTATATCATTTCCACCACCACTACGCCCAAAATCTTTCAATCTCCTTATACGATAGGCCAAATCATCATTACTAGTTAAAATTGCTCCTCCTTGTCCTGTTGAAATAACTTTTGGAGCACTAAAAGATAAGTTTCCTGCCAAACCATAGGTACCTTGATGTTGCCCGTTTGTGTGAAATGAGCCTAATGACTGTGCAGAATCTTCCAGCAAATACAATCCCTTTTCATTACAAAGATCTACAAATTGCTCTATTCCTTTTGCAGGGTTTCTACCGTTAGCATTTACAAACATTATGGCTTTGGTTTTGTCTGTAATTGCCTCTCTGGCTAAATCCACATCCATGCATAATGTTGAAGATTCAACATCTACAAAAACAGGGATAGCTCCAAATAATTTCAATGAATTAGGCGTGGCTATCATGGTGTAGTTCGGGACAAGAACTTCATCTCCGGGTTTTATTCCCGCTGCCATGGCCATTAAAGTTAAACTAATCGTTCCATTATTAACTGCAATGCAATGATTTGCTCCAGTATAATGAGTAATAGCCTTTTCAAACTCCTCAGTTTGTTTAAACTCTGTGAGCCACCCCCCTTCTTCCATATATTGATTCAAGGCAATTTTTTCCTCTTCTCCGAACCATGGTTGCATTTGTAATATCATTCTTAATAATTTTATTAATAAACTCCTTAAATATTTTCTATAATAATTTGAATGGAGATTTCAAGACTTTTTATATACAGTTGTTCTTATTATTACTATTCCTTTGTATACAACTTCTTTTAACTCATTCAAATATGGATAACTTTTATCAATTTTCCTTCCTTACTTTTTGAAACTATTATTCAAGAAAGGTAAGAATTCTAATTCCCTTTCATATACTTTATCATTTTCCATACTTTTCAATTAAATTGGATTCTAAATACAAGATTTCATTTTTATCTCTCAATTTAATTTCTTTAGCAGGAATACCTACATAAAGTCGATATTCCTTCAAATCTTTTTTAACCAAAGAAAGGGCTCCCACACAAGCCCCTTCCTTAAAAGTAATATTTGGTAAAACCACACTACCTGCTCCAACAATACAGTGTTTATTTAAAACAATTTTTCCAATAATTGCATTACCTTTATACTCTAAAGGTACCAATGGAGTGGCTATACCATTTGAATAGTCATCGGTCCCTGCTGAAAGGACAGCATTTGGCGCTAAAGTTGAATACTCTTTCATTTCTACAAAAGCCTTTTTACCGCCAATTATTTTACACCCTGCAGATATATGGACGTTATCATGAATTTTCAGAGATGTTGATATATAGGTGAAATCGTCAATAATAACATTATCTCCAATCTCTACTAACTCCGGATATCTGATTCGCACAGTTTTTCCAATAATAACATTTGCCCCACAAGATTTTAGCTTACCTAAATCAAAAAAAATATTTTCAGACATTTTTTATTTAATTTGTTCCATTCAAAACTCTGTCATCTAGTCAAGTAAAGTTTCGAATGTATATTTTAGGAGTCCATTTACATGTTTTTCTAGCTTTGAACCATCGCTTCCCATGTATGGCAATTCTGATTCGCGTTCATCGTTGATTCTTAGTTTGCAGGCCACACCAAGAAACAGAATCCTGAGACCAATAACGGATTCCTTTTGGCTGTTAGCGTTGTGGAAATTTTAATTTACATATAATGAGTTACCAACTGACTTTGCTTATTTTCCTTTTTTACTCTGAATGTTTAGAAAAAATTTCCTCAAGACTTTTACCTTTATCTGCACCAAATGTTACTTTTCCGTTAGTGATGGATCCTTGTGGAAAATGTCCTCTCCCTGTTTTTGCTGGTATCTTATAATCATTAAGATTATTAACATCAAAGAGGTAAGAAAAGATATTAATAAATACATTTTGTAATAACATTATGTCTTCCTGTATATAATTATCAGGATATTTAACAGCCAAAAAACTTCCATGCATATCTAGAATATGTTCCACTCTAATTTCATCCTCTTTATATCCTTTAAATCTTGTCTGACAATCTCCTATCCTGTGTGCTCCATGATCACCAGCAATAATGATAATTGCATTCTTATCAATTGATAATATATTCTCAACATCTGCTTTCATCTTATTGTTGGCTAACTGTACATTTTTTGCATATAGTTCATTTTCATTTGGGTGGCAATTTCCTGTTCCATGTCCTGGATAATATGCATGGTAAAACAAAAATTTGGGTTCACTAGTAAAGTTAGCGACATTATCCCTTATTAGTTCGGCTTTTACATCCTCTGTTATTTCTCCATGCAAAAATTCATTATCAAACTTAAATTCTCCTATCAATGTACTATACATAACAGTCTTCATTGAGTTATATGAATAATCATTCTCTAACTCTGATAAAAACTCTTTATTCATATTATTTAAAAAATCACCTCCAAATGGAACATTTAAACTCCGTATATAATATTCACCGACAATATAATGCGTTTCATATCCATTTTTCTGAAGCAAGTTATCTACAGTTGAGTTACCCAAAATAATATTTTGAGATTGACTCCCAATATCAATATTTGTTACTTCTAATAGGGGTGCAGTACTAGAAGCTGTTCCTGTGCCCATAGAATATATATTCTCAGAAACTTGAAAGTTTTTTTCTCTCAGATAATTCATTTGCTTAGAATTATCAATATCATAAAACTTCATTAAATTTTCATTGATATATGAATCATATAACAAATAATAAATGTTCGGACTTCTTCTTATTTCCAATGATGATAAGTAATTATATAAATCAGTCTTCTGATTGTGTTCTTTTTCTGTTTGGATATTACCTTTAGTTGAGTTAGTTACTATTTGAAAAAACGACCCAATTAGTAGTATTAAACTAAACAGAAGAATAGCAGTTTTCGATTTATGATAAAGCCATATAAATATGCATGTTATTATCAATAATGAAATTATGTGTATGAAAAAATTATTTTCTGCAATTAGCGAAGCAAGATATGTTAGTATAGGCAATGTGTATAGTGTAAAGAAAAGAGCAATTAAAACACCAAAAATGAGATATATAGAATGGTTGTTTTTATTCAAATAATTCGTTGCTGCAAGCAATAGAATGGGTATTACCAACAGGATTATAAAATACAGAAAAGCTGATGTTATTGAAAAATAAACTATATTGTTTAGATAATATTGAATTAAAGGTGAGATAATGATAAGAATACCAGAAAAGTAATAATATAGTTTATTTCTGTTTTCCGGCTTAGCAATAGGTTCAAGTGCAAGCATTGAATAGTTTTGTACTAACAACACAATAGCAAATAGCAAAAGAACAACTGAGAATAATGCCAAAAGCAAATATTCAGAGATAAAATACAATTTATCAAATACCACTAATAAGAAAAAAACAAATAGAGAAATATTTAGAAGCAAATATATTATTATCATGGACCATCTTAATTGTTTTTTTTGCTTGTTTTTAAACAACAACAGAGAGCTTATTATTTCTAAAAAAAACAATGATGTCAATATTGACATAACTGTTGTTAAGCATATCCCAAGGTTAATTTTATAGAAGATGCTTAATCCAATGAAATAAATAGACCATATAAACAATACAAATATAATTTGAGGACTGTGGAATTTTAACCATTTAACACTTTCGCTAAACAAGCTATATCGTTCTATTTTATTATCTATCTTGATTGGTTTAATGCTTCTACTTATCAACCAATTCTTCCCAATAGCAAATACATTATTCATTGTCCAATATAGCACAAGTGCCGCTGAAAGATTATATAATAAAACCAAAAAGATAAAGGCAATTATAATCAATTGAATTTGTTCGCTTTTGGTCATGTTTTTTGCATATAAATAACCTGCAAATAGATTGACGATGGTCATTACAAATGGTAAGATATTAATTGACCATCCCCCGTAAGACAACAATCCGTCCGGCTGAAATAAGTCTTTGATTGGACCAAAAGAAGCTCCTTGAAGTGGTGTATATTCTAATAACATCCAATAAGCAGCAAGGAAAAACGGGATTTGGATAAGTAAGCCCAATAAACCTATTAATGAATATAATGGAGAGTAATTATTTTTTCTGTAAATCTCTTTTGTATAATAGTACTTCTCTTGTTTATTCTTAACATCCCTGATTTCATCTAGTAAGGGTTGTATTTTAGCTTTTCTTACCCTCTCATTATGCTGTATTTTTTCAGCTATCCAAAACAGCGGCAGCATGATTATTGTTACGGTTAAGCTTAAAAGTATAATTGAAAGCCCATAACTATCAGTTAAGCTATAAAATAACTCAATTAAATATCTTAGAAACCTTACTAGAAACATTATTTAATATTTTTATAAATGGATATAATTTGCTCTGTCGCTACTTTTCCAGCTTCTTGAAAATTGAAAATATGTTTGTCAATTATTTCCTGGGTAATAGTCTTAGATGAAGACTTATCAACAATTGCTGAAATATCTTTTAAAATTTCAACATTTACTACATCTCCAATATCTTTTAATAAGTCAATTGTGGCAATATCTTTTAATAAACTTGAAGATTCATATCCGCCGTCTTTCCAATCAAATTTTACAGCAACAACTGGTTTTTTATAAAGAAAAGCCATATCGTATAGCATTCCAGAAGCAATATCACATATTAGCAATTTTGATTTACTAATTGCCTCATCCATTCCTGTTTCTTTATCTATAGTTAGATTAGCATTAGAACCAAATGAAGTAACAATATCTCTTAATAGTTCCTTATCTGAAATCCATGATTGTGGGTGTGGTCGAAAAATTACTTTATGGCCTCCCTCCAACAAATTACTCACCATTTCTTTACCATAATCTTTGAAGAAGGTTTTGTCACCCCAAGTGGGAGCTAATAAAACTGAATCTCCATTGTTTTCATTATCAGATAAAAAGTCATCATAGTAAGTGCAACCTGTTCGTAATAATTGTTTAGGTGCGCTGTTTCTTTCATCCTCCAAAAATTTTAAATTATCAATTTGTGATTCACTGCTACATAGTACTGAGTCAAAATAATCAAATGCAAATTTTTTATACGCATGAATATCAGTAGGTGCATGAATAATATGACAATAATGCTCAATATACTTGGAACGTTTTAAAGCAATAACATCAAGCTGGGGAGTAGTCATAACACACATCTTTGCTTTTAATCGATTTAAAATAAATATTGCTCGTATAATGTTTCCTAAATAATAGGCTTCAACGTACTCACTTGTAATTGATAGTCCTTCATCATTTTTGTCAGCAGATAAATAAACAAAATTTTGCTTATTATTAACCATCTCTATTACTACAGGTTTAAAAACGCTCCAATACGCATTACTCTCACTAAAAAAAACAAGTCTACCCGAAAAATCAAACTTATTATTTCCTCCCATCCCTAAAAATAAATACGAGATTTTGTAGAATAAACCCTTTACAGAATATAGAAGGCTTAAACCCAGTCCAATTAGTGCAGATATTAGCAAACTACCGGTTCCCGGATCAATGTATAGTATAATAAAATTTGTTATCATTAGTTGTTTATAATTATTCTGACATTATTTTTACATGTTGCAAACTATCAAATCCATAATAGTAAAAAAGTATTCCTTTTTCTTATTATTCATATTCAAATCTGTTGTTGTTTTAGGATTTTTGGTAGGGACATATGACGATTTCTTATACCATTGTCTTATCCTCCATAATCAAGAGGATAGGAAGATGTAAATACAGAGAGTAACGCAAATTGAGTTGACCCGGCATTCGCTAAATATTTTGGCAGACTGATTGATTGTTCTGAAAACTTCAGAATGTTTGGTGCTACATCATATTTATTTTTAAACAAATCATCATAACAAAGTGCATCAATGCATATATGAATTTATTCATTCTTTATTCTTAAAAATCTATTAATAATCAATTATTCATAGGTTAAAATCTACAATATTATCTTTTATGATTAAATCTTTTCTATAAAATTCATAAAGCTTTTTTTATTCTCAATTGGTTGATTATTGGTTTACCCAGATTTTTTCTAGCACCTTTATTAATTCTAACCTCAAGTAACGAAGGTCCTTCTTGTCGTTTTAGCTCATTAACACTTTTCATTAACTCAAGTTTATTTGTAGAGAGAAATGAGTTCTTATAATTGAATTCTTCTGCTAAATTACCAAAGTTTAGATCAAACCCAATCGTAGGTTGCCCACCTACAGAATCATGGGCTCCATTATTAAATACAATATGTTTAAAATTTACGGGTGCTGTTGCTCCAATAATTCCCAAAGAGCCTGAGTGCATAATTACAGCACCATCGCCATCGAAACAATACACTTGTTTATCGGGTTTTGCCAGTGCAATACCAAGTGCAATTTGAGAAGCATGTCCCATTGAACCAACTGTTAAAAAGTCTTTGTCATGCCCTAGCATTTTCAATAAATTGATCAGATTTAATATAATGGACAGTAAATCCCCAAAAGTCGTCCGCTTTCTTATATAAGAGATCTAAAAGTTTAGCAAATGGTGCAATAAGGTATTTAACTGAATTAAAAGAATTTAGTATATTCATTTTGGATAATGTATGGAAAAAAGTTTGATTTATGCTATTAACCAAAATATTGCCTTGCCTTTGTTAAATCTTCTTCAAAATCAACTTCCACAAATTTAAATTTTGAAATATCAACTGGAGTTATGTTAAATTTTCTCTCGTCAATGCTTTGCTGAATAACAGACTCCATATAATGATTAAGATTCCCTTTTTTAAAAAAAACTTCAGCGGTTGTTTTAAAATAAGTAATTGTAGATTTTTTAAAAAGTGCTATTCCTACAAATTCACCTGAGGCAAGTGTGGCATCAAATACTTTAGAGATTTTTACCACCTTTCCATTTTCAATTATAATTTTCATTTCCTCATCACCACATTTCTTTGCTTCATATGGAAGTACCATTTCGCCGTTTAAGCTTTTAGAAAAAAGTTCCCAAGCTCCATTTTCCATTAGTGTATCAGCATGCAGAAAATAAAAGTCATCATTAATATGATCTAATGCCATGTACATTGATCCTAGCACATTACAATGCTTCCAAAATGGATTATAGATAACTTCTATATTTGTAATACCTTTAACTGCCTCTTCTATCTGCATAGATTCATAGCCTGTAACGATAAATATTTTTTCAATATTAATTTCCTGCAATCGTAAAATATTGAATTGCAAAAGAGTTAATCCATTCTTATTAAGCGGAAGTAAACATTTGGGTATTTGATCGGTATAATTACCTAACCTGCTACCTCTACCGGCTGCCATTATTAATGCTTCCATTTACATTGAGTGTTTTAGGATTTCGATTATTGTATTTTTGTCTTTATACGATGGATCATACTCGAGCGGCCCATTAATTTGATCAGCAATGCTTTCTATATGAATTTCGTCTAAACCTATATCACTAAGCGTTAAGTTGATTTTAAGCTTATTTGTTAATAAGAGAATTTTTTCATTTAAATCCTCCTTAAAATTTAGATCCCTTTCCAAGTTACTTAAATTAGATTTTTTTTTATCTTGGAAAACTAATTTTAGCCAGCCATTGTAAATCGCTATAAGTCCTTGAGCATGACTAGTTTTAGTTAATGGACCAACAATATATTGTATCCTGTGAGGTAAACATGTAGTGCTATATGCTAAATTGATTCCCATCAATGTAGAAGCGATAGCTATTTTACTTAATGAATGATTGTCACCATTTATAGCATCTTCTAAATGATCAAAAACACATCTTATGGCTGAAACAGATTGAAATTGAATAAGTGAAGTGCTTTTTGTTGATAAGTATGTTTCAATTGCGTGCGTCAAACAATCAAAGCCAACTTCTGCCATAAGTTTTTTTGGCAGTGTCTTATATAATTCAATATCAATAAAAACAGCATTTGGTTGTAAAACTTCACCTCTAAGCCCGACTTTTATAGATTTAGCTTCATCAAAGATTATAGCTCCATGTGATAATTCTGCTCCTGTACCTGCTGTCGTTGGTATTGCTATCACATTGATTCCATATGTAGGTAGGGCAACTTTTCTAGCAAGAAGTTCTTCGATATGACCATTTACAAAGCTAACTTTTAAAGCTTTAGCCGCATCAATTACTGAACCTCCTCCAATCCCAATAATTGTCTGCGGAGGAAACTTACCATAATAATCAATAATATTTATTAAATCCGAAAGAGGAGCTTCAGGTCGAATATCTGTAAACAATTTGACATCATAATCTTTTGCAAGATCATCAATTACGTTTGAAATATGTGTATGAAGATAAACAGATTTACTACATATGACAGCAATCTTATTACCTACAATTGATTTAGCTAAGTGATCTTTTGTTATTTTTGAGAAATAAATTGGGGGTTTAATTTGCATCATAGGTTACTTAATGTTTCAGACGAAAAACGTTCAATCCTTTTGAGTATTTGAGAATGTTGATCGTATATTTCCAACAATCGACTATTTAGATTTTTGTACAATTCGAAGTAGGATTTATAGATTTCATGATTACCGCTTGATGGATAAATAACTTTTCTGAGTCTAATTGTTGTTTTACAAGCCTCCTCAATTGTAGAATACTTTTCAATAGAAAGAGATAAAAGTATAAATGCACCAACTGAAGTGCTTTCAAAATTTTCTAAAACTTTAATTGTTTTATTAGTAACATCAGCCTTAATTTGATTTACTATATCGGATTGTGCCAGACCTCCGCTAACACTAATGCTATCAACGTTTAATCCAGAATCTGATATCAATCTTAAAAGGTCATTTGTCACAAATGCAGTCGATTCAAAAACAGCTCTTGTTAAATCTTCAATTCCAGAAAACCTGCTGATTCCGAAAAAAGTAGCTTTTGCTGTTAAGGATTGAAAAGGGGCTCTTTCTCCTAACAGATAGGGCAAAAAGATAATCCCATTGGCACCAATTGAAGAAAGTTTTACGTTGTTTTCCATTGAGAAATAAACATCCTTGCTGCTTTCGTCGTAAAATGCTTGCTTCGCCCATTCCATTATTCCTCCTCCTAAATTGTTTGAAGCTCCAACTAGTCTTTTGTTTTCTATGCCTAGTTCTTGACTCAATAGTACTGATTCTGTGCCAATTTTGATATGATCGGTTGTTAGTACTCTTAGGGAAGTTACAGTACCAGAAACATCGCAAACTGTTGTGCTTAGACCATCATAGGAACCAATCACTGCGCAAATTGCATCGTAAGTAGTTAGAATAAAACGACAATCATTAGGTAAACCTAATTCATTTTTTTTTGATTTACTAACATCAAATATTTCTCCTATTTTGACCACTTTGGGTAGTATATTTTTATCGATATGCAGCTCACTTAAAATTTCTGTATCATAGTCAAGTCCATCGTAGAACGATTTACCAGCATTTAATGGATCAGTAATAAATTCATTTGTGAAAAAGAAATTAATAAACTCTACTGCACCTATCCACTTATTAGTATTATTATAAGATTCATAGTCGTTTTTCCTAAACCACAATATTTTGGGGATAGTTGAAGATGCTGAACACTTATAACCATGAATTGAAGCTTTTTTAACAAAAATTGGATTTGTATTAATTATTTTGACTTGATCTTCTGATCTTCTGTCAGAAACCATCATTACTTTTGTGGTTGGTCTACCTTCTTCATTTACTCCAAAAATACAAGAGGAACTTGCTGTAGCTGTGATATATTTTATTTTTTTTGCAAATATTGTCTTTTCTTTAATTTCTTGCATTAAATCATTTAAATGTTTATTCCATTCATTGGGATCTTGCTCTACGTTTTTTCCCATAAGACTAGTTATTACTTTAATGGAATTCACATATACTTGATTGCCGAGTTCATTAAAGACAATAGCACGAATTGATTTTAATCCTAAATTGATTACTAAATAATAATTATCCATCGATTTTTGAGTATTTTTTTATATATGATTTAAAAACAGGAATCAATGCATTTAAAACATCCTTTTCAAAATTAATTTCATTAAACAACTCATTTCTATCCAAATAATTACGCAAACCCTCAGTTGTACATGATTTTAATAACGTTGATATATTAATTTTAACAACACCTGCTTTGATTGACTCCAAGATTAATTTGTCTGGTAACCCCGATCCACCATGTAAAACGAGTAATTGATTATTATTGAGTAAATTCTTGGCTTTGAAAAGTAATGAAATATCTAAACCTTCAAGACTTTTATAGTAACCATGAGCATTGCCAATACCAAGTGCTAATAGATTAACATTAGTTTTCTTTACAAATTCGTTTATTTCATCAAGTTTAGCATAGGTCATTTTATCTGTTCCAAATCCATCTTCAACACCTTTAACCTCACCTAACTCACATTCAACAACTACCTTATTACTAGCATAAGCCATTATTTTTTTAGAAAGACTAATATTTTTACTAAGTGGCATTGAAGATCCATCGAACATAACACCATCAAACCCAAGATCAATACAATGCTTAATTAGTTGCACATCAATACAATGATCTAAATGAAAATACATGAAGTCATTTTTGTATTTTTCGTTAAGAAACCCGAATCCAAACCTTTTTTCGAATATATCTATGTATCTAGTTGAAAATTGTACAATAACGGGAATCCTAAGTTCTTCCGTAACAAGTTTAAGAGCATGTATTTGATATAAATTCTGAACATTAAATGCGAGAATAGCCCTTTTTCTTAAATAGTAATCGTTTAAAACATCTAAAAGTCTTTTTTTCATATTAAAACTAGTCTTTAATTTAAAAGCACATCAATCATATCAGGACTAAAGACATGAATATTACAATTTTTTGACACATCTTTTCTTTCAGCAAACGAATCATCAATAAAAATGGATTGATTGTTTTTAATAAAATCCCCATGTTAAATTCCAAATAAAGAAACCATTAATTCTACATCGGGCATATTTCTGTATCCCATTCCTTCCCTTGCTAAACTCCAGGCCCTTTTGGTAATCAACTCTCTGTACAACGACATCGCAAGGGGATGGGGTACTATACCAATCATTTCTGTTGGATTCCAATCTGGCATGATACCAAGAAGAGTTTTATTTCCATAAATACCCACTCTTCTGCTCATCAACTGTTGAATATAATCTTCAAGATAAGGGAGTCTTTCTGCAACTAACTTATTTGCTTCTTTCTTCCACCTTTCAGAAGCAGTAATTGGTCTTACTTGTAATAGAAAAACTTCCTCATTCTTATTGACTGCAAACTCAAAATCTAAAGGTAAATCTTTATAATGAGTTTCTAATTTTCCTACTAATCTTAATACTTCCAATAAATATGGAGAATCAAAATCTTCATCTTTAAAACCATTATAAACATAAACAGTTTTGTTTATAGAATTACCACTTGTAACTGTATCTGTTTTACCTGTTGAATCATCAAAATTAATCACATAATAAGGTGAGCCATCATCAAGTACTTTGGTCATTACTACACCACTCATTGCTACATTTTCAACCATAGGTTGTATCAGTACTTGATTTTTAGAATTGTTATCAAAAGATTCAATTACAGTATTTATTGATTTAATAATTTCGTCTTTGTTATTTGCTTGTACATTCAAAACACTTTCAAAAGCACCAGCCATTGAATCTTTTTCGGTATCCTCTGCAATAGAGCTACTTCTTATTGCTAAGTAATTATAGTTTTTGTATTTGTTTAAGATGTACGATAAAATTTGTTCTTGATTTTTATTCCATTCTTGTACATTGAAAAAATATACATTTGGAACTGGAAATCCCAAATCTGATAAACTTTGTAATGTCTCAGCTTTTGTTCCGTTGATTTTGTTATTACGCAAACTCATCATAACACTAATTCTTTACCCTTTTTATTAAATATTATATTTAACTCATTCTCATTAAGCATATTACCAATATGTATAGTAGTACTATTTCGTATAGTCTGAAACAATTCTGCTATTTAAGCTTATTTCAAGCAAACGTTTTTACCAATTTCCACCAACTCAGGATATCTGATTCTCACGGTTTTTCCAATGATTACATTTTTCCCACAAGATTTTAAATCTTTCAGATTGAAAAAAATGTTATCCATGCTAAAATTTTGTTTTATCGGTTTCTACATCCACGAAAGGGCCATTCTTTGCTTCAATAATTTTGGTGTCGCCTTCCAATATCTCATAGCCATGCCCTCCAAAGGCAAAAACTGCTAAATCGCCTTCTTGCAAAACAAAATCCTGTAAGTAGTTCTTTTCTTCATCATACAGAAGCACTCTCATTGAACCCTTTTTAACATAGGTCATTTCCTGTGTACGCCTCGCCACCCTGTCAAAATTGTTATGCACATGTGAGGCAAGTTTCTTACCTTCATCGTACCACCATGATCCAACCTGAATAAAAAGATTATCCGGGGTAATAAAATTTAATCCCTCCACCCAGTCAGAATCACGATAAATGATACTTATAATTGTATTGTTGTGTTTTATAGTTTCCATGTGATATTGTTTTTTATTTGTCTCTATCAGAAAGCAAGGGATTTGAATTTGGCCACTTGATACCAATTTTTGGATCATCCCATTTTAATGAAAATTGATCTTCAGCATCTAAATATTCTCCTGGATAAGCAAGTTTGTAGTGATAAATAGCTATATCACTCATAACATAAAATGAATTACCGATACCTGGAGGTAGCAATACAGATAACTGATTATTCTCGTTTATAATGAATTTTTCATGTTGTAAATAGCTGGACGAATCTTTGCGACAATCAACTACAACTTGCAATATTTCACCAAAAACTGCTGTCACTAATTTCCAGGACTTAATATCCCCATGAATACCTCTAATAACATTGTTAAGTGATTTTGAAAACTTGTCGTGCTTAAAGTATAAATTATCAGGCAAGAATGAATCAAAAACATCCTTGTAAAAAGTAGTATAAAGAGTACCTCTTAAATCAGTATTAACAGATGGTTTAAAAGTATATACTCCATCAATAATTGTTGATTTAGTTATTTCAAAATCTTTAACTTTAGAACTCATAATTAATTCTACTATAATAATTCTATTCCACCATAATCACTATTTTCAAGATCATATTTAACCATGACCTCCACTAATCTATCAAATGAAACTGTTGGTTTCCAGTTTAAATCCTTAAATGCTTTTTCAGGATTACCCCATAAAAGCTCAACTTCAGCAGGTCTGAAATATTTTTGATTTATTTCCACAATAGTTTTACCAGTTCTTTTGTTAATAGCCTTTTCATCAACTCCCTGCCCTACCCATTCAATTTCAATACCAACCACAGCAAATGCTTTTTCAACAAATTCCCTTACTGTATGAGTTTCTCCAGATGCAATTACATAATCTACAGGATATTCCTGTTGCAACATCAACCACATTGCATCTACATAATCCCTGGCATGCCCCCAGTCCCTTTTTGCATCAAGATTACCGAGCATCAACTTTTCCTGCTTTCCTTTGTAAATATTCGCTACTGCTTTTGTAATCTTTTTAGTCACAAAAGTTTCTCCTCTTCTGGGCGATTCATGATTAAATAGAATTCCATTACAAGCAAAAATCCCATAAGCCTCCCGATAATTTACTGTAACCCAATATGCGTACAACTTTGCTGCACCATAAGGTGACTTTGGATAAAACGGTGTATTTTCATCTTGGGGTACAGTATCTGGTAAACCACCGAAAAGTTCAGATGTAGAAGCCTGATAAAATTTTGTATTTACCCCGGCATCCCTTATTGCATCTAATAATCGAATTGCGCCAATAGCATCAACTTCTCCAGTATATTCCGGCACTTCAAAAGAAACAGCTACGTGAGACTGTGCTCCAAGATTATAAACCTCATCAGGTTTTAGTTTTGAAATCAGGCGATGAAGATTGCTCGAGTCAGCCAAATCACCATGATGGGTATGAAAGCATGGGTGATTCCAAACTTCTTTTGACAATCTTTGAGTTGTAAATACCGATGACCGTCTGATTATTCCATGCACCTCGTATCCTTTGTCAAGTAAAAGTTCTGCTAAGTAAGATCCGTCTTGTCCTGTGATTCCGGTGATGAGAGCTGTTTTCATTTGGTAGGGTTTGTTGTGGGTGTTTTAATAAAAGCGTGCTTCACAATTGAAACGGGTTGCCATAGTCTTCCGTCATATCCACCAGCTAATATATGAAGCACATGCAAAGATTGTTGTTTCTATTGATTTTTGTTTCTTGAGTTTTAAACATCTTCATTTATTCAATAATCCCATGCCACAAATTACTTAACCCTGCGTTACCAATCATCAGTTTCAATACCCGCCATGAAGTATTATCAATGGCATAATCTGTTGGTAGTTGTGTGGCTTTATCTGCTTGATTCGCTTCAATTGATAATCTCACCCCACCAAGTACCCGGTCAGGATTAAAACCGGTGAGGATGATACTTCCTGTATCCTGGGCTTCCGGCCTTTCCATAGACTGTCGAAGAGAAACCGCCGGAAAGGATAAGATGGAAGATTCTTCGCTTATGGTACCGCTATCTGAAATAGTACATTTAGCATTCATCTGCAGATTCACATAATTAAGAAAGCCAAATGGCTTTAACCATTGTATCCGCTTGTTAAACGAAACACCTTCCAGTGCTTCAAGCCGCTTTCGTGTGCGTGGATGTGTTGAGACAATCACAGGCATATCATAGTCATTTGCCAAATTGTTTAATACATGAATAATCTTGCGGAGATTAACAGGATTGTCAACATTTTCTTCGCGATGTGTGGAAACCAGGAAATAGCTTTTAGCTTTTAGCTTTAAACTTTTAATTATTGTGGATGCTTCGATTTTGGGTTTATAATAGTCAAGCACCTCTTTCATAGGGCTACCGGTCAGGTAAATGCGACGGTGAGGAAGGCCTTCCGATAGCAAATGCCTGCGGGCATGTTCCGTATAAACCAGGTTAAAATCTGCAATATGATCAATTATTCGTCTGTTTACCTCTTCAGGAACATTGAAATCAAAACTTCTATTGCCTGCCTCCATGTGAAATACGGGTATATGCATACGTTTCGCCATGTAGGCACTCAAACACGAATTTGTATCCCCAAGAACTAACAATGCATCCGGCATTTCCTTTTTCAAAACCTCCTCTGTTTTTCTAAGAATGTCACCAACTGCTGAACCAAGTGAGGATGTATCGACACTCAAAAAGTAATTCGGTTTGCGAAGTTCTAAATCCTCAAAGAAAACCTGGTTGAGTTCATAATCATAGTTCTGTCCGGTGTGGACAATAATTTGGTTTAAATACTGGTCAAGAAGACCCATAACCCTTGAAAGACGAATAATTTCAGGGCGTGTCCCAACAATAGTCATTATTTTTAAGGATGATTTCTTTCTCATGTTTATACTTTTTCGAAGAATGTATCAGGGTCTTTTGGGCTGAAAAACTCATTGATCCAGAAAATTGTGTAGAGATCATTGTCGCCAATATTGGTAATGTTGTGTGTGTACCAAACGGGCATATCAACAAATGAAGGTTGTTTTCCATTCAGTTCAAATGATAAAACCTTTTCGGTTCCAATTCTCCTTAATTCAATTCTTGCATTTCCCTTAATTACTGCAAAACGTTCGGCCTTCCTGATATGAAAATGATTGCCGCGTGTGACACCCGGAACAGTAGTTGAAAAAGAAACTTGTCCTCCACTATTAAGTTTCAAAGTTTCCACAAAACTTCCACGATCATCTGTGTTCAATTTCAGGTGGAAAGGGAAGAAAGATGAGTGCTTGATGTAGCAGAGTAAGGTATTAAAGAGATATCTTTCAAAGGGATCATCCAGACAGGGTATGATGCCATTTTCGAAGTAGTTTTCCTTGAATTCCGTTAATTTTTTCAGCAAGTCAGAAACATTAATTGCCGAGGTGTGGTTAACCGGTATGGTATCAATAATACCTTGATCACCTGATTCATCCTGCATTGCCTCAATGTGATCAATGAACTCTTTTACTAATTCTGAGACATAAATCAGATTGATTTCTCCATCTACATCAATCCGGGGTTGTTCGTTGTGTGTTAGTTGGTGACAGAAGGTTGCTACTACAGAATTATAATATGGGTTACCAAAGGGCCCAAAAACATTTGGAATTATAAAACCGCTAAACCGGGCGTTATTCTTGTCGGCCCATTGTTCTAAGAGTTGTCTTCCTTCTCGTTTTGATTTACCGTAGGCATTATCTCGTTCCTCCTGGGTGCTGGATGAAAATAGAATATGTGGTGTTGAGCCGGTTGACTCACAAGCAAAAATCAGTTGTTTCACAAGCCGGATGTTTGTATCATAAATTAACTGCGGGTCGTTATGGCGATTCATGGCAGCAAGGTGTACGATAACATCACATTGCTGAACAAACTTTTCAAGCTTGTCAGTACCTTCAAAGTAACCATCTTCGAAAGGAATTCTCAAAAATTCATCTGGAAAAAGATTCAGGGTATTGTATAAATGTGTACCCACAAATCCTGCCTGTCCGGTAATCCCAACTCTAATCATTTTCTACTGTCTTAACCTGAATGTCTTCACGAATAAATTTTAATTTTAGCAACAGATCCATTGTCTGAAGTATATTCAGGAGATGGGTATTATGAGAGGTATAATCCTCTGTAACGGCTACTTCCTCTTCTCCTTCTGTAAAGTACTTTTTATAATTTAAATCACGTGTATCAGCAGGAATACGAAAATACTCTCCCATGTCTTCAACTTTAACCATCTCTTCACGATTCACAAGGGTTTCATATAACTTTTCACCATGTCGAGTACCAATAATAGAAACTGGATTGGAGGCGTTGTATAACTTCAATAAAGCTTTTGCCAGGGTTTCAATTGTAGCCGCAGGCGCTTTCTGCACAAAAATATCACCGTTCGCCCCATTCTCAAAAGCAAATAAAACAAGGTCAACAGCACTTTCCAGGGTCATCATAAACCTGGTCATCCGGGGATCTGTGAGTGTGAGCTGTTGCCCACTTTTTATCTGATCAACAAGAAGTGGGATAACAGATCCTCTGGATGCCATTACATTGCCATATCTTGTCCCACAAAATACGGTTCCGGTTCCATTCAGATTTCTCGATTTGGCCACCATCACCTTTTCACTCAACGCTTTCGACATACCCATCGAATTAATAGGATATACAGCTTTGTCAGTACTTAAAACAACTACATTTTTTACCCCATTGTCAAGTGCGCTATCAAGTACATTCTCACAGCCCATAACATTGGTTCGTACAGCTTCCATTGGAAAAAATTCGCAGGATGGAACCTGCTTTAATGCAGCAGCATGAAACACATAATCTACGCCCCGCATGGCATTATCAAGACTACGCTTGTTGCGTACATCACCAATATAATATTTGATCTTATTATTCTGATAATGCTGCCGCATATCATCTTGTTTCTTCTCATCGCGACTAAAAATGCGTATCTCTTTAAAAAAATCTGTATGAAGAAATCGTTTTAAGGTGGCATTTCCAAATGACCCTGTACCGCCGGTAATAAGGAGTGTATCGTTTTGGATAATTTTCATGTTGTTTAAGTTTCCTTTTTTACTGCTTTAGTTTATATGTCAGTTTTACAATTCCTAATATTTTATGGTTTGTTATAACCGATTAATCATTTCTATAAGTCCTCACTAATTGCTGTATTTTGGTTGTTAATCGGTAAAAAAAGAAAATAGATGGTTACCACACTATAGGTGAGAGACTTCATGAGTATTTGATCTAAGCCTTCGCTCATCAGTTACAAAGTTCATATCACATTTCATTAATTTCCTTAATCAAAAAAGGGTATTGGCCAAGGCTGATAATTTCATCGTCTCTTTTGAGAATGAGGTTGGCAATGTGGTAACTATTAAGCGTGGCTGTACCGGTGATAAGTATCTTCATGATAAAATTTTTGTCATCGAATTTCACGGATTAATCGAATTAAAAAAATTAAATTATTCGTGTAATCTGTGTAATTTGTGGATAGTTTTTTTCTTTTTATTAGTGTAATCTGTGGACTATTTTCCAATACATTTTACCTCAAAACCAATCCCTCTCAATTTATCATGATCAAGAATATTTCTGCCATCGAATACAAAGGCAGGTTTTTGCATGCTTTTATATATTTTTTGCCAATCATAATCCTTAAATTCATCCCATTCTGTGAGAATAGCAATTGCATGAGAGTTTTCTATTGCCTGATATGGATCGTTTGTATGTGTTAATAGTTCCTTATTCTCATTTTCATAACGTGTTTCAAGATAGTTAATATCTTCATACATTCTCTCTTTTGTTACTTTTGGATCGAATACATAAATTTCAGCTTTTTCATCTAATAATTTATCGGCAATATATATTGCTGCTGATTCGCGAGTATCGTTTGTATCTTTTTTAAAAGCCCATCCAAGAAAAGCAATTTTTTTTCCAGAAACCGTATTAAATAAAGAGTCAACAATTGTTTTTGCAAAGCGGTGCTTCTGAAAATCATTCATAATAATCACCTGTTCCCAATAATCGGCAACTTCCGGTAATCCAAAATGGCGACATAGATAAACAAGGTTTAGTATATCTTTTTGAAAACAAGAACCTCCAAATCCAACGGAGGCTTTCAGAAATTTTGGGCCTATTCTGCTATCAGAACCAATTGCTCGTGCAACCTCATCAACATCGGCTTCAGTTTTTTCACATAATGCAGATATTGCATTTATGGAAGAAATTCGTTGTGCAAGAAAAGCATTTGCTGTTAGTTTAGAAAGCTCAGAAGACCAAAGATTTGTTGTAATTAATTTGTCTTTCGGTAACCAATGGGCATAAACATTAACTAAGGCATCAATTGCTTCTTTTCCTTCTTTAGTGTTTTCGCCTCCTATAAGCATACGATCAGCATTTAACAGATCATCTATTGCAGTACCTTCAGCAAGGAATTCAGGATTAGAAAGAATACTAAACTTTATTCCATTATTTTCTTCATCAAGTATTCTTTTTATTGAAGAAGCTGTTCGAACGGGTAAAGTAGATTTTTCAACAATTATTTTTTCATCTTTTGCAACCTTTGCTATTTTACGGGCACAAAGTTCAACATATTTTAAATCAGCTGCCATACCTTTACCTAATCCATAGGTCTTTGTTGGAGTATTTACTGAAATAAAAATCATATCCGCCTCACGAATACCTTCATCAATTTCAGTTGAGAAAAATAAATTTCTACCTCTGGCTACTTTTACAACTTCAGCCAACCCGGGTTCATATATTGGAAGATCATTCATGTCATCTGAATTCCAATCAGCTATTCGTTGTGGATTAATATCTACAACATTTACTTTAATTTCAGGGCATTTTAATGCAATTACTGCCATTGTTGGGCCGCCAACGTAACCGGCGCCAATACAGCATATATTTTTAATTGTTTTTGTCATCGGATTTTTATCATCGAATTTAGCGGATTAAACGAATTATCAATCCACCCCAGTACGTTACACTATGGGGCACGCAGATTATACGGATTATTTATTAGAGGTTTTACGCAATTCTTCTCTTTTTATCTATGTTAATCCCTGTGTAATATTTGTTTTATTAACTTCTAACAATTTCTAATAATACTATTACACGGGGTAAATTTGTGTAATTAGTGGATCGTTTTCAATTATAGCTTCGCCACGTAAGCCACATTTTGGGTGTGCAGAATAAGGGGTTTTTGAAAAAATTCTGGCAAATATATTAAATTTCCTCAGATTACTGTCCACAGATTTTCACGGATTTATTTTATCATCGGATTTAGCGGATTGAACGGATTAATATTAGTATAATTAGTGCAATTAGATGATGGGGTTTTTTTCAACTTATTTAAATGATTGTTTTTTCATCGAATATTTTTTTCATCGAATTTAACAGATTAAACGAATTAATATTAGTGTAATTAGTGCAATTAGATGATAAGCTTCTTTTCAACTTATTTAGATGATGTTTTGTCATGGAATTATTTTATCATCCCCGATACGCTTCGCTACGGGGCAGGCGGATTTAGCGGATTTAATCCCGGTCCACTCTGCTACGGGACAGGCGGATTTTTTTTTTCGCTGTTTGAAATCTTTTGTTGGATTAGTTTAATTCGTTGATGCTTATTCTTTTTTCCTCGTTAGATTATATTAGTGTCGCCAACTCCATACTATAGTGTTTCAATAGCAGTTTCAATCAGGAATTCTTCAATTTCTTTGTCAGATGATTGCTTAACAAAATACTCAACAGTTTCACTATAATCAATGTCCTTATAATAGGTCAGTAGCTGCCGAAATAGTTTTGGGCTGAATGCATTTCCAAACAAATCCCTGCTTTTCTGTTCTATTTCCTTTAACGAATAGTAATATTTAAGTAGAAAATACATATCAACATAATCTTTCCATTTTGCCCTGCCTCCCAAAGCAAGTGCTTTCATGGCTGCTAAACTTAATAAATCAGGCATTCCTATTATATCCTCGAAAACTATTTGTTTTTCTATTTTATAGGGGAATGTAAAAAAAGTAAGCTTAACATTATTTACAATTAAGTGTAACTGGTCGTACTCCTGATGAAGCACATTAAAACTGATGTTTTGGCTTGAAAGTTTATTTTTAATGCTTTGTGGTTTTATCAACTTATTTGAAAACGATTCAAAATCAATGGATTGTCTGTGACCTATCTGCAAGCCAATTGCTGTACCCCCAACCAGAATAAACTGTTTTGAGAATTCTCCAATCAAGGGGAGAAGTTCAATTTGATTACTGTTTAAAATTTCCTTATGCATGTCGGGCAAAGTACAGTTGGAAGAAGTTTTTCACAGGAGCAAAATAATTGTCTCTTTCATTGTTAATTTGCTTATTGAATATTTCAGAGGCTTTATCAATACCAATTAATTCAAATAAACTCTTTACCGATTCATAATCGCCATAGTTTAAGATAGTTTCCAACAATAGCTCAATGCTTATCTGGTTTTTTTTCTCTTCCGGAGTGTACCAAAAAAGACTGCTGTGATCTTTTATGAAGTTTTGTATTTCCTTGTTATGAGGAGCTTTCATTTTTCAAAGATAGTCAATTTTGATTGTTTTATCAATGGCTCTCAAAGATTTTTATCATCGGCTTTAGCGGATTACTACTGTCCACAGATTACGCGGATTTTCACGAATTTGTTTTGTCATGGAATTGTTTTTCAACTTATTTAGATGATTGTTTTTTCATCAAATATTTTATCATCCCCGATACGCTTCGCTACGGGGCAGGCGAATTTAGCAGATTTAACGGATTAAAATTTGTATAATGTTCGGATACTATTGGATGCTCTGATTATATAGATTTACTGAATCCAAAATATAAGCCTTGATTTTATTCCATGAAACATCTATTATAATTTCTACATCTATATCATTTTCAGCATCTGCAAAATAAGTAAGACTTTTTAATACTAAATATTCGGAACCGTCGAAATATTTTTCTTTATAAAAACCGAGCATTTCCTTTAGATTATACTTTTGCAATAAGAAATACAGGTCGATAAAATCTTTTCTGCTTCCTCTGCCTGTAATGGCTGCAAGTTTCATAGCAGCAATATCTTCAATGCCTGCAATTCTAATTCCATCCAAAAGCAATTGGTTTTGTAACCAGGGATAGGAATAATTCACAAAATCAACCTTTATATCATCAATACTAAAAATGTTTATATTCTTCGACCTTTTAAGAGTTATAGTATTGTTAAAGTCAGCAAAAACTTTGGCAGTATTAATATTATCAAAATCAATATCTCCAAATAAATCTAAGTCAATAGATTTTCTGTGGCCTATTTGTAAAGCTAAAGCAGTACCACCAACTAACCTCATGTTCGCAAAATCATCGAAACACATAAGTTTCTTTAAAAGTTCCAGTGTTGCGGGCTTGATTGTTGATAATTGTAACATCTAAATTCTTCTATTGGAGTTTTTGACAAAAAGGAAACAAAAGAGAGTGCTTTTTTATCAAGTTCTCTGAAGGTTTTTGAAACTTTGGCAATTTTTGTAATACCATAATATTTTTGAATTAAGTCCCAATCATTTATCAATCCATATTCTAAAACTTGCTTAATGATATATGCTTTATGTTTTTCAAAATCAAGATTTTTACGATTGACGTCCCAAAAAAGATGTTTTGAAAAATATTGTACTTGGGGTTTATTCATGGATTATTCTTTTTTTCATCGAATGTATTTGTCATCGAATTTCGCGGATTTAACGAATTTATCTTTTTTCTTTTTTTCGTGTAATTCGTGAAATTAGATGATGTTTTTTCAACTTATTCAGATGATTGTTTTTTCATCGAATATTTTTATCATCCCCGATACGCTTCTCTACGGGGCAGGCGAATTTCGCGGATTGAACGAATTAATATTTAGTGTAATTAGTTCAATTAGTGAATCAGTTTCATTTAACCTGCTCAAAGAAAATCTTTCCTTCATTCAGGATATGGTGGCGTAATTGTTCATTGTCTATATTGTTGAAATTTACTACATCAACTATATATGGAATTGAGAGTTGTTCGTTCAATTTGCCATGTAAGCGCGAAGTAATTTCAAAAGTTATTTCCTTGCCCATTATTGCCAGATCGATATCAGATCCCCTTTTGTAATTACCCATAGCCCTCGATCCGAAGATTATTGCTTTCTCAATTTGAGGATATTCGGTCAATGCTTGCATGATGAGTGAATAACTCTTATCGTATATCCCAAAACTATTTTTCAAGTTCCCTTTTAAAAAATAAATAAACGTTGCTCAGGAGTCCAAAATAAATATTCCTGATTTTGTTAACTACTTCATCAGCTGTTTCCTTGTTATAAGTATGTGATGTCAGATTCCTGTCTTCCATTGCGTTGAACCATTGCTCTCCATTAGTGATAATATCAATTTGAAATGCTTTTTTAATTACCTCCCTGGGACTTTTTACAAGTAAGCCTTGAGATTCCAAAAAGTCTTTCATCAATTTCCATGAAAGTTCATAACACATTTCATAAAACTGAACAATCCCACCTTTCTCGGCTTCAGAAGGGTTTTCAATGGCAAGTGTTCTTTCGAGAAGTTTATATGCTTTCTCAAAATTAACGAGCCTTTGCTTCCAACGGATTTCTTTATTGTTCATGATTTAAAGTTTATGGCTTAATAACAAATTAAGTGTAATTAGTTCAAGTAGATGATAAGTTTTTTTTCAACTTATTTAGATGATGTTTTGTCATGGAATTATTTTATCATCCCCGATACGCTTCGCTACGGGGCAGGCGGATTTAGCGGATTTAACGGATTAATATTAGTGAAATTAGGGGATTGTGGGCTTTTTAATTCTTTTTAATGATATGTTTAAATTTTAGTACCGCGAAATTAATTTCAATTGTAGTTTCACTTTCACTTGTTTGTAAATCGTTATCCAGTAATTCAGAAATTATTTCACCACTTTTTTTCATCAGAGACTGTTGCTTTTCCTTTTCAGGATTTGTAGATAGTTTTTTTATAGTTTGTGTTAATTCTCTTACTTTAGCAAATGTTTCTATTATTGCAAAAGTCGCATTTATGGCCTGTTTGCTTTTTTAAGATAGTAGCTATCATATACAATCCTTTTTCTGTAAAGGCTTTTGGAGCGACCCTGGTCTTTGTTAATTTTGTGGTCGAAATTTTCGACCGCAAATCATTAAGTTCTTCTGTTGTTAAAGCAAACAAATAATCATTAGGAAATTTGTCAGGATTATTTTTAACAGCTTCATTTATCCGTTTGGTTTCAACACAGTATATTTCTGCAACATCAAAATCCAAAAGAACTTTTTGTTCTCTGATTTCAAGTAATTTTGATTCTATATTTTCAAATTCTATTATGGTTTTCATTAGAATTGCTACCTGATCCACGGATTACACAGATTATCACGGATTTTTTGTTTTCGCTTTGCGAAATTTATCTGCTTAATCCCTGCCTTGCCGGCAGGCAGGTGTTTAATCCGATGATCTTTTATTTGTTTTTAAGGTGATTATTTTGTTCGAATTACATAGATAATTATTTCATCGGGATTTCATCACTTTTGTTCCTCAACAGCCTATTCCTTCTGTTGCTTTGCACAGCTTCGCCACCTCAGTCACACATATTTAAAAAATTGTATATTGAGTAATAATATTACTCAAAATTATAAAAATTTTTTGTTTGTAAAAACCTTTTTTGCTAATTATTTGTTAAATTTTTTCAACTTATTCTGATGTTTTCTTTTCAGCGAATATTTTTTTCATCTAATTTAGCGGATTTAACGAATTATTATTCGAGTAATTAGATGATAAAATTTGTGTTTCAGTGATAAATTAATTTATTGTTGAAGGATGAATATTTTTTTTCTGTTTATAAATTCAATGATCTTTTCGATATTCTTAGCATTTTCCTCTGCATTTATTATAAGATGAGCATTTTGAGGTTCTTCGTAAACCTCATCAACACCAGGCATATATTTTATTTTACCTTCATCCGCCATTATATAAAAAGAATAGTTATCATTTTTTCTTGCAAACTCTATATCAGCTTTTAAATATATTAGATTAAATTTATCCTTACCGATAATTTCTGCAATTTGTTCACGGATAATCTCATGAGGGGAAATAAATGAACATATTGTAATTATTCCCTGATCATTAAGTATTTTACAAATATGAGCAACGCGGCGCAGGTGTTCGGCTCTATCGGCAGGAGAAAAATCAAGTTCCTTGTTAAGCCCGGAACGAACTGATTTTCCATCCAGAAGAATTGATGTAGCACCCATATCAAATAACCTTTTTTCAAGAGTATAGGCCAATTCATTTTTACCACTTCCATGCAATCCACTTATCCAAAGGGTAACACCCTTCTGTTTTAAGCTGTTTTGACGCTCATTATCTGATATTAATGATTCGCCTCTAATTATTTTTTCTGTTTCCTGTAAACTAATCCTTGAAAAATGTTCGGAAGATACTTTGTCAAGTATCATTCCAACAGCAACAGTATTATTTGTAATAGGATCAATTAAGATAAAGCTACCAGTGTTGTGGTTTTTTCTGTAAGGATCAAAAAATATTGGTTTTACGGTAGTTATTACTACTCTTCCAATATTATTAAGTTTAAACCCTTCGGTATTGTATTCTTCCAAAGTATTTACATCTATCTTATATCGAATTTTGTCAATTCGGGCTTTAGTATTATTTGTAGTGTGTTTGATGTAAAACTGTGTATATTTATCCATAGGTTTTTCATCCATCCAAACCAACATTGCTTCGAAATGTCTTTCTATACGAGGAACATTATTTGGATGTACTATCATTTCACCCCTTGATACATCAATTTCCCTGTCCAGCGTTACAGAAACTGCTTGCGGTGGAAAAGCATATTCATGTTCTCCATCATAGGAGTCTATACTTTGAATTATTGCCCTTTTCTTTGAAGGTAATACCATTACTTCATCACCCTTTTTTATAATACCTGAGGCAATCCTTGAAGCAAACCCCCGGTATTTTAAATCGGGTCGGGTAACATATTGCACCGGATAACGCAGATCTTCAAAGTTTCTATCACTACTTACATGAATTGTCTCAAGAAATTCCAATAAGCTTTTACCATGGTACCAAGGCATTTTATCAGAAATGTCAACAACATTATCTCCTTTTAAAGCAGAAACAGGAATAAAAGTAATATCCGGAATATCAAGTCGGGTTGTAAATTCTTTATAATCATCGCAAATTTTCTCAAAAATTTCCTGCTTGAAATTAACAAGATCCATTTTGTTAACTGCCAACACAATATGTTTAATTCCAAGAAGAGAAGTAATATATGTGTGTCTTTTTGTCTGAGTAATTACACCTTTTCGTGCATCGGCAAGCAAGATTGCAAGATTAGCGGTTGACCCACCGGTTATCATATTTCGGGTATATTGTTCATGTCCGGGTGTGTCGGCTATGATAAATTTACGTTTATTGGTCGAAAAATAACGATAAGCTACATCAATAGTTATTCCCTGCTCACGCTCAGCTTTTAAACCATCAAGTAATAATGCATAATCAATTTCTTCTCCTGCATGGCCCTCTCGCTTACTATCTCTTTCAAGTGCAACGAGTTGGTCTTCATATAATTTCTTACTATCAAAAAGCAATCTTCCAATAAGCGTACTTTTCCCATCATCAACAGAACCTGCTGTTAATAATCGTAGTAGGTCTTTTTTTTGATCCTGATTAAGAAATTGGTGGATATCCATGGTTTTAAAATTCCAATGTTCAAATTATAAAAAACAAATAAATTTCAAATTCTAATATTCAATGACCAAAACCTCTTTGAAGTCAGTATTTCTGGAATTTAACATATTATTCATTGTTATTTATTTTGATTTTTCTATGATTGCAGAAAATATCTTTTTCAATTCATTTGCTTCGTTTTGAAGTCTTTTTACCTCCAAGGCATTTTTTAAATCATTTGTTTCATGAATTAATCTTAACCAATAAGCACTTTCCTTTGATTCTTTTCTGCTAATTTTGATCCTCATTAAGAAATCTTTTTTACTAAGTGCTTCGTTTGCCTCACGATAATTAGCTCCAACTGATCCGGATGATTTTATTACTTGACGACCATCTTCTTCATTAGCTGTCGAATATGGTAATGTTTTGATAAAAAACCGTACTTCTTTTGCAAAAAGAAAGGTTCTTTCTTCTAAGTCATAAACAGGTTTTTTAGTATTCTCTTTTCTTGAAGTCATTTTGCCTAAATTCCAATGTTCAAATTATAAATAACAAATAAAACTCAAATTCTAATACTCAATAATAAAACCTCAATGCAATTATTATATTTGGAATTAAAAATTTTACTTATTGTGATTTATTTGAATTTTATTTTTTGTGATTTGTGATTTTAAAAATAACCCTCTCTCTTCTTCTGCTCCATACTCGCTTCCTGGTCGAAATCAATAACTCTTGTAGTTCTTTCCGATTGAGTTACGGTCATCATTTCTTCCACAATTTTTTCAATAGTATTTGCTTCAGATTCAATTGCACCGGTAAGAGGATAACATCCTAAAGTACGAAATCTAACCATTTTTATTTTTGCATTTTCAACTATTTCTTTTGGCATACGTTCGTCATCAACAAGTATTAAAGCATTATTAAATTCTACAACAGGGCGTTCTTTTGCAAAGTATAGAGGAACTATTGGTATTTTTTCCAAACGTATATATTGCCAAATATCAAGTTCTGTCCAATTACTCAATGGAAAAACTCTTATTGATTCACCTTTATGAACTTTTGCATTATAGATATTCCAAAGCTCGGGGCGTTGATTTTTTGGATCCCATTGATGATAACGATCACGGAAAGAATATACTCTTTCCTTTGCCCTGGATTTTTCTTCATCCCTTCGGGCACCCCCAAAAGCAGCATCAAATCCATATTTTGTAAGGCCTTCTAATAAAGCCTGTGTTTTCATAATATCTGTATGAACCTTACTTCCATGTGAAAACGGGCCAACTCCCTCTTCAAAAGCTTTTTTATTATGATGAACAATAAGGTTCCAACTATTTTCTTTGGCATATTTATCACGAAATTCAACCATTTCCTGAAATTTCCATTTTGAGTCAATATGCATTAAAGGAAATGGTACTTTACCCGGATAAAATGCTTTTTCAGCAAGTCTTACCATAACCGATGAGTCCTTTCCTATAGAATAGAGCATTACCGGATTTTCAAATTCGGCTGCTACTTCGCGAATGATGTGTATGGACTCGGCTTCGAGTTCACGTAAGTTATTAAGCGTGCATTTTTGATACATCGATTTAATTTTAGAAAACTTCTTTACTTAAATATCCTGCTTGATTTTCCTAAGCTCATCAACAAAATATATGTTTTGAAAATCTGTTTATTTGCACTTTGCGGATAATTAATGAGTCCGGTCTAAAAACTCATTTCACGCAAAGACAGGAAAGTTATAACGCAAAAACCTCAAAATATGTTCGTTTATAATCAATACTTTGCGTGTTTTGCGATTCGTCTGCGTTCCGATAATTATCGGAATTGCGTGAACCATTTTAACACTTTATACTGGACTCATTAATTCTTTTCCTCTCTTGTATTTTTTGTCCCACCCTGATCGAAAAGCTGAATTTTTGAAGAGCTTTCAATAGCCTTAATAGCAATATCTTTAACGGTTTTTTCCGAGGTTTCTGTTTTCTCGCTTAATTGTTTGACAAGGATTTCCTGTTCCTTGATTTTTGCTTCAAGGGTTTTGATTGACTGATCTTTAAGCTTTAGCTGGCCTTCAACTTCTTTCGAATACAATTCTTTTTCAAAATTATATTGAGTTGTAAGTGTCTTTGAAATTGCAAGTTCAGTTTCCTTTATTTTTGTTGCAAGTTCTTTTGGAAATAATTCGACTTGTTTTCGAAGTTCTTTTAATTCTTCTTCACTTGCTTTAACCTGCAATTCTCTTTCGCTTATTTCTTTTTCAAAAGAAGCTTTTTTCTCTTTTAATTCTTTTTCTTCAGCTATTTTTTTTGATAAATATGTATCCTGTTCTTTTTGACGTTTAATACCGAGTTGATAATTATATTCTTCCTCTTCTCGTTTTCTGCTTTTAGCTGTTTCGGCTTTTCCTTCTTTTAATGCATTTTCTGTTTCCTTTTTTTCCTTTTCCCAGGCAATGCGTTTTTTATTTATTTCCTCCTCGAAATTAGTTCTTTGTGAAGAAATACCTGCTTTCACTTCCTCCTCTTTTTTTAGCATTTCTTCATCGAAAATCCTTTTCTTTTCTTTCTGAGCAAGAAGAATGGCTGCCAAAGAATCTGTTTCGGCCGATAACTGATATAATTCTTCGAGATTTGCATTTTCAATTTTAATTGCTTCCTGAATTCCGCTTAGTCTTTTGTTTTCGGTTATTAATTTATCTTCAAGTTTTTCCAACTCAGCAGTTATGCTAAGTTTTAGTCCTGCAATATTTTTCACAATTTCTTCAGAAGTATTTTCAGAAGCATTTTGCACAGTAGTTTTCTTTAGCTCAGTTTCTTTAATTTCTTGTGGTTTTTGCTTGGATTGTTCTTTAACATTCTTGATCAGTTCTTCATAAGCAGTCAATATTTCAGACTTAGTGCTGCGAGGTGTTATTTCTTTTGTCATAATTTAAAAAATTTAATTTTTATTTTGGCATTCAATCATTTGTATTCATCAAAATACCATTCGCAAGCTCGTTCGAATCCCGTTTTTGCATCATATTTTGGATTATATCCGAGAATTGTATTTGCTTTAAGTATACTTGCTTGTGAATGAGGAATGTCTCCTGCTCTATTTGGACCAAATATTGGTTGAATTTCTCCTATTTCACTATCATATACTGCCAAATTTTTACGTAAGGCCTCAAAAAGTTGAATTAGGTTTGTATTACCGCCAAAAGCTACGTTGAATATTTCTGTTATGATTGATGATTGATGATCTTCGATTGGTAATTGTTGATTTTGAAAATATTTATTTCTGTTTTCGAAAATAGTTTCACTAGGTGTAAATGCAGCTAATTCATTTGCCTGAATAACATTTTCAATATAAGTAAAATCCCTGCTATAAGTACCATCACCATTAATACCTGGCCTTTCGTGATTAAGGAGATTTTTAACCCAAAGAGGTATTACGGCAGCATAAGCTCCATTCGGATCCTGGCGTTTTCCAAAAACATTAAAATATCTTAAACCTATGCACTCCATATTATAGGTCTTGGCAAAAACATCTGCATAAAGCTCGTTTACATATTTTGTTATAGCGTATGGAGATAAGGGTTTTCCTATTTTATCTTCAACTTTTGGAAGGTTCTTAGAGTCACCGTATGTTGAAGAACTTGCTGCATATACAAATCGCTTAACACCTTCGTCTCTTGCAGCAATTAGCATATTTAAAAAACCGTCAATATTTACTGCATTCGTTGTTGCAGGATCATTTATTGAACGTGGAACACTTCCTAATGCAGCCTGATGCAAGACATAATCACATCCTTTTACAGAAGTTTTGCAGGTTTCCAAATCTCTGATATCCCCTTCGATAAAAGTAAATTTTGGATTGGAAATAAATTCCTCAATATTTTGCAAATAACCTGTTGCCAAATTATCAAGGCAAATGATTTCATGTTCTTTTTTAAGAAAATGTTCAACTAAATTTGAGCCGATGAAACCAGCTCCACCCGTAATTAGAATTTTCATTTGTTAAGGTATTAATAATCAATCATCCAATGACAACAATAAATAAACTTACAACCTCCCATCAATCACTTCTTTAGGCAAAACTCCTTTTACATCATAAATAATTGTACCTGATTCTTTATGCTTTTTAAGATCAATATCTTTGAATTCATTATGCGCAACAGAAAGAATAATTGCTCCGTATCCATCCTTTTCAGGGTAATTATTTAAAATATCAATATCATATTCTTCTTTAACCTCTTTTGTACTTGCCCACGGATCATAAATATCAACATTTATCCCAAAACTTCTTAGTTCATTATAAATGTCTATTGCTCTGGTATTACGGATATCCGGGCAATTTTCTTTAAAAGTTATACCAAGCATGAGTACTTTATTATCTTTAACGGGTAAGCCGGATTTAAGCATAAGTTTAACCAGTTCACCGGCAACATATGGGCCCATGGAATCGTTAAGACGCCTTCCGGCAAGAATTATCTCGGAATGATACCCCGCTTCCTGAGCTTTTTGAGCAAGATAAAAGGGGTCAACTCCGATGCAATGGCCTCCAACCAATCCAGGCCTGAATGGAAGAAAATTCCATTTCGTTCCGGCAGCTTCTAAAACATCAAGAGTATCAATGTTCATCAGATTGAATATTTTAGAAAGCTCATTAACAAAAGCAATATTTATATCACGTTGTGAATTCTCAATAACCTTAGCTGATTCAGCTACCTTAATATTTGGGGCCAAATGTGTTCCGGCAGTTATTATTTCTTTATACAAATGATCAACCTCTATTCCTGTTTCCGGTGTTGAGCCGGATGTTACTTTTTTTATTGCAGTTAAAGTGTGAACCTTATCACCAGGATTAATTCGTTCGGGTGAATAGCCGACAAAAAAATCCTTATTAAATTTCAAACCGGAAATTCTTTCAAGAACAGGAACACAATCTTCCTCTGTTGCTCCCGGATAAACTGTTGATTCGTAAATAACAATGTCATTCTGTTTTATAACTTTACCAACTGTTTCTGATGCTTTTATTAAAGGTGTCAGATCCGGCCGGTTGTTTTTATCTGTTGGAGTAGGAACTGCAATAATATAAATTTGAGCTTGTTTTATATCCTCAATATTCGTAGTATATGAAAGATATTTTGCTTCCTTTAAGTCTTTTTCAGTAGTCTCCAGGGTTGAATCGTGTCCTTTTTCTAATTCAGAAACTCTTTTTGAATTTATTTCAAAACCTATGACATTTCTTTTTTTTCCAAATTCAACGGCAAGCGGTAAACCTACATAGCCTAAACCAATAATTGATATTATCTTTTTATTAATCATTAAAATCGATTTTTTTAGAAATTAATTAACTTTTTTCAGCAAAGGATGATAATCTCCTCTTATTCCAATGGGCTTCATGTTTCGTATGGCATGCACGATTTGAATACTTGTTTTTGCGTGCTCCAAACCAAATCCGTTTCCTGACAAAATATTTTTATAACTTGTTGTATGTAAATCATTAAACCCTCCGCTAAATTCAATTTCTTCACCATCAATCTCTATTGAACGAAAAGTAGTCTGTGCTTTTTCTTTAATACTTTTTGGTAAGTTATCAGAATTAATACTTAAGAACCATCTTATTCGTGCTTTTTCTAACTGAAGAAAACCTGCTGCTAAATCTCTTTGATAAATATGAACATCATTAATTATAGGTTTACCAAATATCCAACTTAGCATATCAAAAAAATGAACCCCGATATTTGTTGCAATACTACCGGATTTTTCAACATCTCCTTTCCACGAAATATAATACCAATTTCCCCGGCTTGTGATATAAGTTAAATCAATATTATAAACCTTATCATTTGGCCCGTTTTCGATCTTTTCTTTTAATTCAATTATTGAAGGGTGTAATCTTAATTGAAGAATATTATATATCTTTTTTCCGAATTCATGTTCTATTTCACCCAGAGTATCTACATTCCAGGGATTAAGTACCAATGGTTTTTCACAAATTGCATGTGCGTCATTACGCAATGCCATTCTAATATGAGCATCATGTAAATAATTCGGTGAGCAAATACCTACATAATCAATCTTCTTTTCGCCTCGACGTCTTAACTTATCAAGATGTCTGTCAAACCTTTCGGGTTCAGTAAAGAAATCTGCTTTCGGAAAATAAGAGTCAATAATTCCAACACTATCATTATTATCAAGAGCTGCAATTAAATTATTCTCGGTTTCTTTAATCGCTCTCATATGCCGGGGAGCTATATAGCCTGCAGCCCCAATAAGCCCAAAATTTAATTGTTTTGATGACATAATCTAATTTTTAATTCGAAAAAAGGGCATTTTTCATATGCCGGTTTACAATTTAAGTAATACGAAAAATATTAGAGAAATTGGAAATTAGTAATTATTAATTTATCTAATGGGTTTACTCCGAAAATAAAATTGTTTGAAATTGTTGAAAAAAGTTGCCACAGATTACGCTAAATATCACAGATTATATTTTTATATAAATCTGTTAATCTGTGGCAAATTTCATTTTTACAACTTTTCGGAATAGTCTCATCTGATACATACTTAAATAGTAGTCCAAATTTCGAATTTCCAGTTTCATTCATTACACAGCTTCGCCATGTCACTCACAGTGAGTGTTGTAATTTGTTGTATTCGTTGATTTTCTAAAAATCAGAAAATCAATTTCCCTATTGGGAATATATTTTAATCAGACAATTGTCTGACTGTACTTTTATTTACGTTAGCAATTAAACTAACACCTAATTGCTCAATATTTATTTTTAATGTGCTCTTGCTTATTTGTTCAACAATACCTGATTTTCCTTTTAAAGGGCCTTCGACAATTTCAACCATTTTATATCGTTCAAACTTTATCTCTGAACCTTTTGTTCGGTGTAAAAACTCTTTAATGTTTTCTATTTCTATTTCACGAACAACAGCGGGTTTACCGAGGTAAAAAACAAATCTTACAACACCGAAAACATTTAATATTTTTTCTCTTTCCTTTTCATTTGTGAAAATAAAAATATATGAACTAAATAAAGGAATTTCAACTTTCTTTTTCCTGTCACTCCATTGTCGAACAACTTTTTGTAATGGTAAATATGTTTCAAAACCCGCCTCAATCAATCGTTCATTGACCTGCTTTTCAGCTCTGGGCCTGGTATAAATTACTAACCATTTATTTTTATTTTTTGAAACAATCTGCATAATTCAACAAATATTTTTACTCTCTCCATAATAATAAAGCTGGCGTTCCTTCCTCTTTAATATTAGATTTCTCTAATTCTTTTTCATTATAAATTTCAAAATAAATATTTCTATTTATTAATTTTTCTGCTTTTCTAATAAGACCAATTAAATATTCTCTTTTGATTTTATCTCCAACAAAAACAA
This sequence comes from uncultured Bacteroidales bacterium, assembly GCA_964462015.1. GTDB lineage: Bacteria > Bacteroidota > Bacteroidia > Bacteroidales > JAEINX01 > JAEINX01. The sequence continues at coordinate 36,641 of CAYWXI010000031.1, forward strand.
TTTCAATTTTTTTATTATCAATTCCACGGGCAAAATCACCAACCACATAACAACATTTTAATTTCCCCAATTTTTCAATAACGGTTTCAATAATTTTATCAAATCCAATTTGTTGGATTATAAGATTATGTATTGATGGAAATAAAGGGTGATCGGTATTTGCCTGAAAATATTTTCTATTACCGATATTTTTTGATTTCAATAATCCGGCCTGTTCAAATCTGTTTAGTTCGATGCGAATTGAGTTTGATGAATTACCAAATTCGTTTTCTAAATTTCGTAAATAGGAACTTGAGTTACTGTTTAAGAAAAACTTAAGCAGTAGTTTCAATCTTGTTTTTGATGTTATTAAAGCCTCAAGCATAATTTTAATTGAGTTACAAATTTACTCAATTTTTAATATTATTCAAGAAAACTTATGATTTACTGAAAATTCTTTTCAATACAGGCTTTTTTTCTTTTTCTTTATCATCGGAATAATACCCATAACCATAGCCGTAACCATAGCCATAGCCATAACCATAGCCATAGCCATAGTCATAACCGTAACCATAACCATACCCATAACCATAGCCGTAACCATAAGTGTTTTTGGATAATTTTACATCATTTATTAATATGCTTATATTAGGAATGTCTCTTTTTTCGACATCAGTAATTATTGATTCGAAAATTTTCCTGTTTGTATAATTTTGCCTGACTATAAAAATATTTGCATCAGAATATTTCATCAAAAGAAAAGCATCGGTTACTAATCCAACCGGCGGAGTATCAATGATTATGAAGTCGTAAATTTCATGTAACTTCGAAAATAATTCATCTGTTTTTTCGGAAGCAATTAACTCTGATGGATTTGGAGGAACCGGCCCTGCCATAATAATGTCAAGATTTTCGATAAATGATTTTTGAACAATATTTTCAAACTTGCTTTTGTTGATCAGGTAAGAACTTATTCCTTCAGTATTTGTGAGGCCAAAATCCTGATAAATTTTCGGTTTACGTAAGTCAAAACCCATTAAAAGGGTTTTCTTTTCATATAATGCAAAAATTGACGCAAGGTTTATTGCAGTGAATGTTTTACCGGCGCTCACCATATCAGAAGTGATCAATATTGTTTGCTTTGTTTTTCCTTTTGAAATATACTGCAAATTGGTTCGAATTGATCTGAATGATTCTGAAATGGATGATTTTGGGGAATCGGCAACAACTATTTTGCTTTCTTTATTGCTATGAACAATATGTCCTATAATAGGTAGGTTTGTAATTTTTTCAACATCTTTTCTTTCAACAATTTTATCATTGAAATAATCCTTTCCGAAAATATAAAGTACAGGAATAACAAGGCCTAATATTAATGCAATCATATAATTAAGGCTTTTCTTCGGAAAAACAAGCGATTGTCCACCTTCTCTTGCAAGGTCAACCACTTCGTTATCAGGCAAATTAGATGCTTTTGTGATTTGAGCTTCAGTGCGTTTTTGCTGCAAATAGGTATAAATTGCATCACTTAATTTAAATTGTCGCTCAATAATAAATAATTGTCTTTGTGTTTTTGGCAGTTTCTCAACCCTGATCATTAATTTGTCGATTCTCTCATTAATATCATTGATGCCAATATTTGAAGTATTTACGATACTTTGAATGTTTTCCAGAAGGGTTTTTTTAGTATTTTCAATTTTTAAATTTAAAGCAACCAAATAAGGATTTTCTTTTCTTGTATTATATTGTTTTTCGGTTTTTTCGGTGTGTAATTTTGTTAATGTCATGATTAATTGACTTAACATAGGATCTTCAATACCCATAGATGAGGGAACAATAATATTATTAATATTATCTTTATTTTCAGTAATATAATTTTTTATATGATTATAATACTTATTTTTAACAATTAAAACTGCTTTTTCACTTTCTAATTCTTGCATTTGCTCAAAAATTTGATTAGCAAGAAAATCAATATCCATAACCTCATTGGCTGTTCTAAAATCCTGAAGATTTTTTTCAGCATATATTAGTGTATCTGCAATGCCTTTTAATTCAGTATCTATAAAGTTTATGGTATTAATAGCAACTTTGTTTTTCTTTTCAAGCCCTGATTGCAAATACTCATAAGTCAACATATTTAAAAAATCTACTGCTTTTTCAACATTATTTCCTTTTAATTTAATTTCAACAATTGAAGCTTCTTTGTTAATTGGTTCTATATCGAATGATTTAAATTTGCTTACCAGGCTTTCAAGACTATTAAAAACAAAAAAGTAGGTTTGATTTTGATTCTTTTTCGGATCAAAATTTTTATTCGGTGAAATGAAAAACTTCATATTTGGTTCACTTATATACTCATTGAACCTAAACCTTTTTTTGATCACAATATTCTCAACTTCACTCTCCTCAACTACTTTATAAGTTTTATAATCATATAATTTGATTTTCTCTCCCTGAGCCTCTAATTCAAATTCCTTATCAGAAAGTATGACTAATTTAAATTTGAGGTTTACAGGTTGAGGAGAATTTGTATCAAAAACTACAGTGAACGGGCTTTCTTTATATAATTCTTTAGAAATGAAATTTTCTTCAATAAAATAAGAAACATCAAAATCTAACATTTTTATTGTACTGCTTGCTAATGTATAAGATTGAAGTATGCCTATTTCGTTTTCAAGATTTTTTTGACCACCAAACATACCTAAACCTATAAGGGATTGTGCATCCATAGCATTCTTTTCATCCTGAACTAACACAGTTGTATTTACCTCATAAACAGGTTTTGTATATTTATTAAACAAAAATGCAATAACCAAAGCAACAAAAATTGTTAAAGCAAAAAAGTACCAATATCTGTAAAACTTAAAAAATAAAAGTTTAAAGTCAATTGATTCTTGCTCTTGAGCGTTTATATTGTCGAAATTATTCTCCACGTTTTTTTATTTAAAATAGTTAATTAATAATAATGTTGTCGAAATTGCAGAAAACACCAAAACATAAGGGAAATTGGCAAATGTAAACTGTTTTCCTTTCAATGGTTTAATATACAAAATATCATTTGGCATTAAATAATAATAATCCGATTCAAGAATTTTATTATCAGTTAAATCAATACGCTGAATAACGGCACCATTTTTTGTTTGCCTGACTAAAGATACTTCGTTTCTGTTTGCATAATCTGTTAAATCTCCTGCTAAACTTATTGCTTCAAAAATGTTTATGTTATCCTGATAAATGGAATATTCACCTGGTTGTTTTACCTCTCCTACCATCGTAATTTTATAATTTACAAGCTTAACGGTTATCGTGGTCTCAATTAGGTATTTATTAATAATTTCCTGAATTAAGTCTTTTGTTTCATTAATTGTTAATTTTTGCACTTCAATTTCTCCAACAAAAGGAAAATCAATAAAACCTAAATCATTAACTACATAGCTGTTTAAGTAAACAGCAATATCAGAAAATTGAGATTGATTTTGTGTACTTGTTGTATTAAAAAAAGAAAATGTATTTTCGTCAAGGCTATGAACTTTAATATAAAGATTATCACCAGGTTGAATTCTGTATTCAGGCACTTTCTCTCTAAAGAATTTTGTTAAGGTATCTTCGGGATTCTTGTCTTGCAAATAAACCATTCTCTTTTGTGGAATACAGGAAGTTATTAATAAAATTATAATAATCATTCCGATATTTAAATTTTTGATTCCGATTTTATTCATTCTATAAAAAAATATTATGATGATCGTTATTATACATTATTTTAAAACAATTTGCAAATCTATATTATTTTTTCTTTATATACCAACTATTTTTTCGTGTTAATTATTTGTGAAAACATAGAATTATTCATATCGCAACTTCGCTGCAAACAAAAATAGGATGTACGATAAATTTCATATTTTCATTTAAAACCCTTATTTCTATCATCGGATTTCACAGATTTAACGGATTTTTCGTCTGCCGTTGGCAGACTAATCCGAGTAATCAGTTAAATCCGATGATAAAAAAATAATTGAACCTAATTATGAAACACTAACAATCTACATATTATAATTAAAAACAGATTAAACTTTGTTATAAAAAGAAAAAAATGGTTCAACAAAACTCGTAGACGAAACGCAAAGTGCAGATTATAGATGTATTAATTTTGCATTTTTTGCGTGAAAACTTTGCGGTCTTTGCGTGAAATGAGTCTTTAGACCGGATTCTTTATTCATTTTGAATAATTTCTCCCAGCAAGGTAGCTGAAGTACATTTATGAATTTGAACATTAACATATTCGCCTATTTTTTTACCCTCTTTTGGAAATACAACAATTTTGTTTTGACTGTTGCGTCCCGATAAGTGATTTTCCGACTTTTTTGATTCTCTTTCAATTAAAACTTTGAAGTTTTTTCCAATGTCTTTTTCATTACTTTTTAATGAAAGTTTTTGCTGAAGAGTGATAATTTCCTGCAATCTCCTGGTTTTTATTTCATCCGGCACATCATCCTTTAATTTCTTTGCAGCACCGGTATTCGGCCGCTCCGAATACTTAAACATAAAGGCATATTCATAACCAACTAATTCCATTAATGAAAGAGTATCATTGTGGTCGGATTCTGTCTCAGAACAAAATCCTGAAATAATATCAGTTGAAATTGTACAATCAGGTATGATTGTTTTTATTGCATCAACCCTGTTTAAATACCATTCCCTTGTATATTTTCTATTCATCAGTTTCAGGATACGATCGCTACCGGATTGAACCGGCAAATGAATCGACTTGCAAATATTTTTATGCTCTGCAATTGTACATAAAAGCTCATCAGAAATATCTTTTGGGTGAGAAGTAGCAAATCTAATTCGAAGTTCAGGATGAACCAAAGCAACATTTTCAAGAAGTTTAGCAAAATTCCATCCGTTTTCTCTCCAAAAATATGAATTTACATTCTGACCCAATAAAGTAATTTCCCGATAACCTTTTTTAAAAAGATTTTGAGCTTCTTCAATTATTGTCTCAGGATTACGGCTTCGTTCCTTTCCTCTTGTATATGGTACAACGCAATATGAACAAAAGTTTTCACATCCCCTCATTATTGAAATAAAAGCTGAAACTCCATTGCTGTCTATTCTAACAGGTTTTATATCAGCGTAAGTTTCTTCGATTGATAATAAAGTGTTTATTTCCCGATTTCCACCAATAACACTTGGCATTAGTTTTGGTAAATCTCTGTATGAATCAGGACCAACAATTAAATCTACCAATTTTTCTTCATCTAACAATTTGGTTTTAAGTCGCTCTGCCATACAACCTAAAACTCCGATAATCAAATTCGATTTTTTTCTTTTGTGAGTATAAAATTCTTTTAAACGTCCTTTAACTCTTTGTTCGGCATTATCTCTTATTGAACAAGTATTTACAAAAATAACATCAGCAAGTGAAATATCACCGGTGATTTCATAATTGTCTTCTAACATTATGGATGTAACTATTTCACTATCTGAAAAATTCATCTGACATCCATAGGTTTCAATATATAATTTCTTCTTTTTTTTCAATTTTTCTTTACTTTTTAAATAAAAAATTCATTTTATTATAAATCAATCTTTTAATTATAATTTTTTTGCAAAAATAAACAAATAATCTTGCTTATTTTGAATTTTTTCATCGCCAAAAAAAACAGATTTGCTTGTGTGAATTTTTATTGTTTTACTTTTGCAAAAATTTTTTATTAAATTAAAACCAAATTCTCTTATATTTATGGTAAAAAATCTTGTAATTGTTGAGTCTCCTGCAAAAGCTAAGACAATAGAAAGATTTTTGGGTAAAGACTTTCTTGTTAAGTCAAGTTTTGGTCATGTAATGGATTTATCCAAAAAACAGTTAGGTGTTGATATTGAGAATGATTTCATGCCAAATTATGAAATTTCGTCCGATAAAAAGAAAATTGTATCGGAACTAAAAAAACTTTCAAAAGAAGCTGAAACTGTTTGGTTAGCTTCCGATGAAGACCGTGAAGGAGAAGCAATTTCATGGCATTTGGTTAAAGCTCTAAAACTTGACGAAAAAAAAATAAAGCGTATTGTTTTTCACGAAATTACAAAATCTGCAATCACTGAAGCTATTAATCACCCAAGAAACATTGATATAGACTTGGTTAATGCTCAGCAAGCTCGCAGAGTTCTCGACAGATTAGTTGGTTTTGAACTTTCACCTCTGCTTTGGAGAAAAGTAAAACCTGCCTTATCTGCCGGCCGTGTTCAATCAGTTGCAGTTCGGTTAATTGTAGAAAGAGAAGAAGAAATTAAAAATTTCACAAGTGTAACGACTTACAGAATTACCGCTGATTTTAAAGTTAGTTCACAAAATGGAGACAGGCTTCTAAAAGCTGAATTACCAAAACGATTTGCAACCAAAGAAGAAGCTTTAGAGTTTTTAAATAAATGCAAAGCTGCTGAATTTTCAGTTGCATCTATTGAGAAAAAACCTGCAAAAAAATCTCCGGCTGCACCTTTTACAACGTCAACACTTCAACAAGAAGCAAGTCGAAAATTAGGATTTTCTGTGGCAAATACTATGCGGGTAGCACAAAAATTATATGAATCGGGAAAAATAACTTATATGAGAACCGATTCAGTAAATTTATCAAACCTTGCTCTTTCAACTGCAAAAAATGAAATTGCATCTCTTTTTGGTGAGAAATATGTAAAAATCCGTAAATATAAAACTAAGGCAAAAGGAGCCCAGGAAGCACACGAAGCAATTCGTCCTACTTTTATTAATGTGCATGAAATCGACGGAGACAATGCAGGCCAAAAGCTATATAATTTAATCTGGAAACGAACAATTGCATCTCAAATGAGTGACGCAATATTGGAGAAAACCAATGTTTCTATCAAAATTTCTACAACAAAAGAAAAATTAGTTGCTAAAGGAGAAGTAATTAAATTTGACGGTTTTTTGAAGGTATATTTAGAATCAACTGATGATGAAAATTCGGAAAATCAAAAAGGGATTCTTCCTCCTTTAACAGAAGGAGAAAAACTTAATTTGCAGGAATTAATTGCAGTTGAAAAATTCTCACAACATCCACCAAGGTATTCCGAAGCAAGTCTTGTTAAAAAAATGGAAGAACTTGGCATTGGAAGGCCATCTACTTATGCACCGACAATTTCAACAATTCAAAAACGAGAATATGTAGTTAAAGAAGATCGTGATGGAAAAGAACGAAAGTTTAATTTCCTTTCACTGAAAAATAACGAGCTTACTGAGATCGAAAAAACCGAAAAAACCGGTTACGAGAAATCAAAATTATTTCCTACAGATATCGGAACTCTTGTCAATAAATTTTTATTACAATATTTTGAAAATATCATAAACTTTAATTTTACAGCAAAAATTGAAAAAGAATTCGATGAAATAGCCGAGGGTCAAAAAGTTTGGAATGAAATGATCAAAAGTTTTTATTCTCCTTTTCATTCACAAATTGAAGACACACTCGAAAAATCGAAAAAATTCAGTGGCGAAAAACTATTAGGAAAACATCCTGAAACCGATAAAAATATTTTTGTGAAAATCGGTAGATATGGTCCAATGGTTCAGCTTGGGGATACCGATACTGAAGAGAAACCCAAATTTGCAGGTTTAAGAAATGGTCAAAGCATTGAAACTTTAACACTTGAGGATGCTTTAGATCTTTTTAAATTTCCAAGAAATGTTGGAACATATGAAAACGAAAAAATGTCTGTTGCAATTGGCCGTTTTGGGCCATACGTTAAACACAAATCTTTGTTTTATTCCCTTGCAAAAACAGATGATCCTTCTGTTATTCAAAATGAGAGAGCTATTGAAATTATCGAAGAGAAACGTAAAAAAATCAGAGAAAGCATAATTAAAGAATTTAAGGAAGATGCCGCTTTAAAAATCCTTAAAGGAAGATGGGGCCCTTATATTTCTTATCAGAAAAAGAATTACAAAATTCCAAAAACCACTGAACCGGAAAAATTGACTATTGACGATTGTAAAAAAATAATTGAAAGTTCCGGTACAAAAACTGCAACAAAAAAAGCATCGGCAAAAAAGACTACTGCTAAAAAAGCACCGACAAAAAAAGCTGCCGCTAAAAAAGTTACAGCAAAAAAAACAAGTACAAAAAATACTACTAACAAAGTAGTTGCAAAAAAACTAATAAGAAGTAATAAAAAAGAATAATGGCCAACCGGCTAATTATAAAAAAATATATAAATATTGAAAAATAACGTTCTTATATTAAAACCATTTTACAATCAATTATTTGTATTAATGGGTTATGGTTAGGAAGCCTGTACTGTAAGGTGGTTAGGGTAAAGTGAAAAAATCATTGGCTCTTCTCCTATGAGGAAATTACCTTCCTTTCCATTACCAATTTACCACACCGGTCTCATTACCTTAACCTTTTAAACTGTTATTAAGTAGCTACAAAAGTTAAAACTAATTATACTTATTATGGATGTTTCTATTTATTTCAAACCTCTCGATCTTTCTGAAATTTACGTTAGGAATACAAATCACGGGAAAAAAATTGCCGATCAAATTTCATGTTATTCCGAGTATGATAATTTCCCCGACCTTGCTTCAGTTGAAATTGCATTAATTGGGGTTTTAGAAGATAGAAATGCCGTAAATAATAAAGCTTGTGCTGATGCACCAAACATAATTCGTAAACATCTTTATAATCTTTTCGCAGGCGATTTTTCACTTCGAATAGCCGATTTAGGTAATATAGATCAAGGCCATACTATCAGCGACACCTATTTTGCTGTTTCTTCAACTATTGCAGAATTATTAAAAAACAACATTGTCCCCATATTAATAGGTGGAAGCCAGGATTTGACTTATGCTAATTACATGGCTTACGAAAGCATTGGCAGAATAATAAATATTGTTGATATTGATCCACTTTTTGATTTAGGAAGATCTATAAAAGATTTTGATTCGAGATCGTATCTCAGTAAAATTATACTACACAAACCAAATTATTTGTTTAACTTTTCAAATCTTGGTTATCAATCTTATTTCGTTGATAAGAAGGCCGTTGAGCTTATGAGTAATTTGTTTTTCGATATTTATCGTTTAGGAAAAGTCAGAGACAATATTGAAGAAACAGAGCCGGTCATTCGAAATGCAGATTTACTGAGTTTTGATATATCGTCAGTAAAGCAGTCGGATGCTCCAGGTAACGGAAATGCTTCCCCAAATGGATTTTTTGGTGATGAAGCCTGTCAGATAGTAAGATACGCAGGTATGAGCGACAAATTAACATCTATAGGTTTTTATGAAACAAATCCTGTTTTTGATAACAATGGTCAGACTTCAATGCTCATTGCTCAAATGATATGGTATTTTTTAGATGGTTTCTCTAACCGAAAAAATGATTGGCCATATATTGACAAAGACAATTATATTAAATATTTTGTTTCGATTGAAAATCATAAAGACGATATAACTTTTTATAAAAGTAAAAAAACTGATCGTTGGTGGATGGAAGTACCTTTAGAAGTTGATAAAAAAACAAAATATGAAAGGCATCATTTAATTCCCTGCTCATATAAGGATTATGAAACTGCCTGTAAACATGACATTCCCGATCGTTGGTGGCAGGCATATCAGAAGTTAATGAGTTAACTTCTGATATATTATTTGATTTTATCCGGATTTTTTGAAATATATGATTTCCAACCCGAATATTTACTGCCTTGGCTTTGATTATCCTTTTGAAAATAATGACAAACTGCAGCAGCTAAAGCATCGGTTGCATCGAGTTGTGTTGTTTGTGCTTTTTGGGAAAGCAAACTAAATAACATTGTTGCAACCTGTTCTTTCGATGAATTTCCTCTTCCGGTAATTGATTGTTTGATTTTTTTTGGTGAATATTCAAAAATCGGTATCTCACGATATAGGGCTGCTGCCATAGCAACTCCTTGTGCTCTTCCCAATTTCAACATCGACTGAATATTTTTTCCGTAAAAAGGTGCTTCTATTGCCAATTCATCAGGTTTGTATTCAGTTATTAAACCAAGTGTCCGTTCAAATATTTTTTTTAGTTTTAAAGGATGATTAGTATATTTGCTCAAATTTAATACACCCATGGTAATTAATTCAATGTTTTTATTCTTAATATTTACAATACCATAACCCATGATGTTAGTCCCAGGGTCAATTCCTAATATTATGCGGCCGGTATTCAATGAAAATGCAATTTTTTAATTAATAAATGGTAAAAAACCCAAAAATACGAAAAACATACAACATAATTATTCGGCTGACAATCATTTTAGCTACTTATGGTTTTATTTATAAACAGATCATACTAAAAAATAATTACTCCGATTTTGTGAGAAGTCTCAACGATACTTTTAATAATGCACATTTTATTTTACTTTTTTGTTTAGTGTTTGTATTAGTTTTTATTAATTGGGGAATTGAATCATTTAAATGGAAATATTTAATAGAAAAAATTGAAGTTTTATCATTTTCAAAAAGCGTAAAAGCTGTTCTTTCCGGAATTTCAGTAAGTATTTTTACACCAAATCGAATTGGTGAATATTTTGGAAGAGCCTTCATTCTTGAAAAAGCAAACAGGGTCGAAGGAATATTAATTACTATCATTGGGAGTATTAGTCAATTATTGATTACAATTATCTTCGGATCAATTAGTCTTATTTTCTTTATTCCGGAGTTTTTTGATATATCAGAATATTTCAATGGTTATTTTTTTATCGGATTTGTAATTTCTGTAATTGCAATATTAGCATCCTTATTGATTTTCTTTTTTAACATTAAAATTCTTACTTCAATTTTGGAATCATTTTCAAAGAAAAAATGGATAAAATTCAGAAAAAGAATAAAAATATTTTCACAATATTCAAAAAAAGAATTGCTTACGGTTTTATTGCTAAGTTTTCTTCGATATATTATTTTCGCTTTACAATTTTATATTTTACTAAAAGCTTTCTCTGTTGATGTGATATTTTCACAATCAATAATGATTGTTTCCATTATTTTCTTAGTAATGACGGCTTTGCCAACAGTTACACTTGCCGAACTGGGAATCAGAGGATCGGTAACTTTATATTTTTTCGGATTATATTTCGAAAAACACGGACTCCCAATTGAACAATCAAACATCGGAACAATTTTAGCCTCCTCTGCACTTTGGATAATCAACCTTGCAATACCCGCTTTATTAGGTACTTTATTTGTTTTTAATCTTAAATTTTTCAGAAAAAATCCTCAAAACAATCAATGATTGATGTTTTTCAATATATTTTCATAATTATATGCCTGGTGTATGTATACATAATTACTTTGTTTACAATTGGATGGTTTGGACTAAAAACATACCATCCAACAACAAGAAAACTTTTAACAAAAGTTAGTGTAATAATCGCAACCCGGAATGAGGAAGATAATATAGAGTTTTGTTTAAAAGATTTGATAGCTCAGGATTTTGACAAATATTTGTTTGAAATAATAATTGTCGATGATTTTTCAACAGACAAAACAATTTTTATTATAGAAAATATTATAAAATCAACCTCTGTTAATATTCAACTTTATGATCTGAAAAATGAATCATCTGGTAAGTTTTCTAAAAAAGAAGCCATTCAAAAAGCCATTGAAAAATCTAAAGGTGAACTTGTTATTACGACAGATGCTGATTGCAGATTAAACTCAAAATGGATTTCGACATATGTAGATTACTATGAAAATAGTGGAAAAAAAATGATCTCCGGCCCTGTTTGTTTTCATGACACTATTTCTTGCTGGGGAAAACTACAATCCCTGGAATTTCTAAGCCTGGTTTCATCAGGAGCCGGTTCAATCAAAACTGGAAAACCGATTATGTGCTTCGGAGCAAACTTAGCATATTCAAAAACTGCATTTTATAAAATAAAAGCTTATAAAAATAACATAAAATATTCATCCGGTGATGATGTGTTTTTATTACAAAACATCAAGAAAACTTTTGGTAGTAAATCAATTGGATTTTTAAAAAACAAAAATGCAATTGTTTATACAAAGCATCAAAATTCGGTAAAAAGTTTTTTTAATCAACGAATTCGCTGGACTTCAAAAAGTAGTGGATATCAAAATCTTTTTTTGATCCTAACTGCTTTTTCTGTTCTGTTATTTAATCTTTCAATTATTTCATCAATAATTATCGGTTTGTTTAGCACACGTTTTCTTTGGTTGGCAATAATTATGTTGGCAATAAAATCTATTGTGGATTTTCCGATTCTTCTTGGAATTACATCGTTTACTAAACAAAAGAAGCTATTATTTTTCTATTTACCTCTTCAATTCATTTATCCGTTTTATATTTCTGTTTTAGGAATTTTAGGAAACTTATTAAATTTCAATTGGAAGGATAGGAAACTTAAAAAATAAAAAAATAAATCTTACTTGTAAACCTATTATTTTTACTTTTGTTAAATTATAGAAATATTAATTAAATTTTTTTTCGATGGCAGCAAATATTTACAAAAACTGGTGGTTGTTAACACTTAAAGGTATTCTTGCAATAATTTTTGGAATTTTTGCAACTTTTGTTCCAGGTGTTACTTTAATAACTTTGATGATTTATTTTGGCCTTTTTATAATTCTGGCGGGAATATTTTTAATAATTGGAAGTATTTCACACAAGAAAAATAACAAAAAATGGGGTATGTGGATGTTTGAAGGTATTCTTGATATTATAATCGGCTTAGTAGTTGTTTTTTATCCGAAATTATCTTTAGATATTTTTATTATCATCCTGGCGATTTGGGCAATTTCAGTAGGTTTTACCCAGCTATTTTCAGCTCTAAACACCAAACATATTCAATCTGCAAAGTGGTTAATGCTTATTAATGCAATAATAGTTATTGTATTTGCAATTGTGTTATTTATAAGGCCATTTGAAACAGCAACAGCAATGACTTACATTGTTGGTGTTTTTGCACTATTATTTGGAGTTTTTATTACAGTATATTCATTCAAGCTGAAAAATATTACCCAGGAATAAATTAAATACTAAATTTTATATCTTTAATATTTAATTGTTTACTTTTTTGGCCATTCCATTCGTTTTCATCAATATGATAACAAATATTGAAAGGGGTGTTATTTTTAACCTTATGAAAATATTCGCCTTGCTGAAAAGCAATTGCATCGAAAGGGAAGCCATTTATTTCAGTTTGTACGACTTTTAATTTTAAATGATTTTTCCCGACAATTCGTGCATATCCGGTATCGATCACACTATTAGTTATAAAAATCGGAGCCATGTTTCCCGGACCGAAAGGAGCAAATTGCTTTAAAATTCTGAAAAATTTGGAATTTATTTCGTTAAGATTTAATTTTGAGTCTATTTCGACTTCAGGAATTAATAAACTATCTTTTATTGTTGAAGAAACAACTTTCTCAAATTTTTTACAAAAAGGAATATAGTTTTCTGTTTTAAGAGATAGGCCGGCAGCATATTTATGTCCTCCAAAATGTTCGAGATACTCTTCACAAGCATCGATTGCATTATAAATATCAAAGTCTTTTACCGATCGTGCTGAACCAGTAATTAAATCATTTGATTTTGAAAATACAATTGTCGGCTTGTAACAAAATTCTGTTAATCTTGAAGCAACAATACCAATCACACCTTTATGCCATTCAGGTTGATAAACAATAGTGCTTTTTTTATCAAAAATGTATTTATCATTCTTAATCATCTCAATAGCATCCTGTGTTATTTGTGTATCAAGATTTCGACGTTCTGTGTTTAAATTATTTATTTGTTGACCAATTTGATTAGCATAATCATAATCATCTGTAACAAGTAGTTTAACCGAATTATTAGCACTTTCAATTCTACCGGCGGCATTAATACGCGGACCAACCAAGAAAACAATATCACTAATTGTAAGAACTTTATTTAAAACTCCCTCGTCTGTTTTCGGAACTTTTGTTCTTACAATATTACTATATCTCAAAATTGCCTCTATCCCGGGTCTTGGATTTTTATTAATAGATTTAAGCCCGTAATATGCTAAAATTCTGTTTTCACCGGTAATTGGAACTATATCGGACGCAATACTAATTGCAACTAGGTCTAAAAATTTTTCAACATTTTCAAAAGCGATGTTTCTTTTTTGTGCGAAAGCCTGTACCAGTTTAAAGCCAACACCACAACCCGATAAATCTTTATAGGGATAATTACAATCATCTCTTTTTGGATCTAATACTGCAATGGCTTGAGGTATTTCATCGCCTGGCCTATGATGATCACAAATAACAAAATCAACTTTTTTACCTTTTGCAAAATCAACTTTTTCAATAGCTTTTATTCCGCAATCAAGAGCAATAACTAATTTATAATCATTATTAAATGCATATTCAATTCCTTTATAAGAAATTCCATATCCTTCAGTATAACGATCAGGGATATAAAAATCCACATTTTTATAAATACCTTTTATAAATAAGTAAACAAGAGCTACAGCTGTTGTACCGTCAACATCATAATCACCGTAAATGAGAATTTTTTCATTAGTTCTTATTGCTTCTTCAATACGAGAAATTGCCTTATCCATATCCTTCATCAAAAATGGATCATGCAATTTTGATATTTCGGGGCGAAAAAAAGATTTTGCTTCATCATAATTACTTATTCCGCGCTGAACTAATAAATTTGATAATACCTGATCAATATTCAAAGCTCGAGATAAGCTTTCAACAATCTCACTATCACCACTTTTCTTTTCAACCCAACGCTTTTCGATAATCATTTCAATGATATTATTTAAGAGTACAAATTTTTGACTTTTTTTCCGAAAAACCTAATAAAATAATTTAAAAAATGTTTCAGAATTACTAAAAAACTAAAAGCTTGACCTCATAGCTTCTACGGGGTCGAGCTTAGCGGCTGAATAGGCAGGAATTATTCCGGATAACAATCCGATAAAACCTGAAACAAGTAAACCTATAATTACATTTTCGCTAGTCAGAATGAGTGTCATTTCCGTAACCGCAGAAATAAGCAAAGAAAGTAAAAACACTATTATCAAACCTATAACTCCACCAAATAATGAAAGAAAAACCGATTCAAATAAAAACTGTAATAAAATAAAATATCTTTTTGCTCCCAAAGATTTTTGAATTCCAATAATATTGGTTCGTTCCTTTACGGAAACAAACATAATATTTGCAATTCCAAACCCACCAACTAACAATGAAAATCCGCCAATTATCCACCCGACAGTTGCAATTACTCCAAATAAATTATCGAAACCCTTTGTTATGATATCGGTTTCGTTAATTGCAAAATTATCTTCAGCAGTAGGTTTTAGTTTTCGCATAGAACGCAAAATTCCCGTTAATTCATCACACATTTCTTCATTTGAAATATATGGTTTTGCTTTAACTATGATTGTTGAATTAATGTTTCTGATATCAACTACATTTCTTGCAAAATTAATTGGCACAATAACCTGATCGTCGGAAGAATTACCAAACATATCATCTCCCTCTTTTGTCAGTAATCCAATAATTCCAAGTTTTCTGCCAAAAACTGTTAATTTTCTTCCTATGGGATCCTTATTCCCAAATAAATTTTCGGCAATTTCGCTTCCAATAATGATTACATTTCTTCCACCTTTTGATTCAATTGGTGTAAAATACCTTCCTCTACTCAAATTAAATGGCATTACTTCGTTATAATCTTGCGAAACAGCTAAAACAACAACATCATCTATACTATTATTTTTATATTTTAGTGTTCTTCTCACATCGATCATAAATGCAGCATTCTCAGAAGTGATGCTTCTTCGATTAATTTCTTTCAATTCCAACATTTTAGGTTGGGGTCTTTGAAAGTACTTCCACCAGGGATAATCACCACCCATGGACCATGGCCATTTTTGAATAAATAAAACATTATTTCCCAAAGAATTAATGCTTGTTCGAATTGAACTTTCCATTGAATCAAAAATGGTAAAAACAGAAATCACCGAAAAAATTCCGATTGTAATTCCAAGCAATGATAAACCGGTTCGTGTTTTATTAACAATAATTGCCTGGAGAGCGAAAATGAAACTTTCTTTCAGTAATTTTAAAAAAATCATACCTTTACAATAATAAAAACAAAAGTAATCCGTAAAAATAATATAAATTTTTCAATTTTGTAGATTTATTAATTGTTTCTTTTAGCTATTTTTAATAAACTTGCATTTTAGTAAAATTAAATATTAAAAAATGTTAAAAAAGATTAATAGTGCATTAATATCAGTATATCATAAAGATAATCTTGATGAGATAATACAACTTTTAGATGAGAATAATGTAAAAATTTATTCAACCGGGGGCACTTATGACTATATCAAAAATTTAGGTAAAGATGCCATTACAGTAGAATCGCTGACCAACTACCCTTCAATTTTAGGAGGACGTGTAAAAACTCTTCATCCCAAAATTTTCGGTGGTATCCTTGGCCGAAGAAATTATGAAGAAGATAAAATTCATTTTCAAGAATACGATATTCCAGAAATTGACCTTGTTATTGTGGATCTTTATCCTTTTGAAGAAACTGTGGCCTCAGGTAAAAACGACAACGAAATAATTGAAAAAATAGATATTGGTGGAATATCATTAATTCGTGCTGCAGCTAAAAATTTTAATGATGTTTTGGTAGTACCTTCATCGGATTATTACGATGATTTAATTACTCTTCTGAAAGAAAAAAACGGACAAACAGAATTATCCGACAGACGAATTTTTGCCTCATATGCATTCAATATTTCCTCTCACTACGATACTGCAATTTTCAGTTATTTTGATAAAGAAAACACAAAAGTTTTTAAACAAAGTTTATTATCATCAAATTCATTGAGATACGGTGAAAATCCACATCAGATGGGTTTGTTTTACGGTGAACTGAACAAGGTTTTTGATCAACTTCATGGAAAAGCTATTTCTTACAATAATTTGGTTGATCTGGATGCTGCAATTAATTTGATTAAGGAGTTTTCGGAACCTACATTTGCAATTCTGAAACATACGAATGCCTGCGGACTTGCAAGCCGCCAGAAATTAATTGACGCCTGGAAAGATGCCCTGGCAGGTGATCCTGTTTCGGCTTTTGGAGGTGTACTTGTTACAAACTCTGTTATTGATGAAGAGACGGCACTTGAAATCAACAAATTATTCTTTGAAGTTATTATTGCACCCGATTATGAAAAAAATGCTCTCGACATATTAAAACAAAAGAAAAATAGAATAATTTTGCAAAAAAAGTCTTTTGATTTTTCCGGTAAGCAATTTAAATCATTATTAAACGGAGTGATCGAACAGCAAAAAGATAAAAAAACAGAAGAAATTAAAAGCATGAATTTCGTTACTAAAACTTCTCCAAATGAAAATGAAAAAAGAGATTTGGCCTTTGCAAATATTATTGTAAAGCATTCTAAGTCTAACGCAATAGTTTTGGCAAAAAACAAGCAATTATTAGGTAGCGGTGTCGGCCAAACATCACGGGTAGATGCTTTGAAACAATCTGTAATAAAAGCAAAAGAATTTGGATTCGATCTAAATGGTGCTGTGATGGCTTCCGACGCTTTTTTTCCTTTTGCCGATTCGGTTGAAATTGCTCATAAAGCCGGTATAACTGCCGTTATTCAACCCGGTGGTTCGATAAGAGATAAAGATTCTATTGATTTTTGTAATAAAAATAATATTTCCATGGCTTTTACCGGTACAAGGCATTTTAAACATTAATCAAAACATATTAAATTTAGGCACCGGTTTAATATAATAATTAAACATAATTACATCAATAAAATAAAAAAAATATAAAATGGGGCTTTTTTCTTTTCTTACCAAAGAAATTGCAATTGATTTAGGAACTGCAAATACCATAATTATTTACAATGACAAAGTTGTTGTTGACGAACCTTCAATTATTGCGCTCGAAAGAGATTCGGGAAAAATAATTGCAATTGGCAAAAAAGCAATGATGATGCATGGGAAAACCCATGAAAACATTAAAACAATTAAACCTTTAAAGGACGGGGTTATAGCTGATTTTCAAGCTGCCGAATATATGATCAGAGAAATGATTAAAATGATTGGGGTAAAAAAAACATTGTTTCCCCAGGCTTTGAAAATGGTTATTTGTATTCCTTCTGGAATTACCGAGGTTGAAGAAAGAGCTGTTAAAGATTCTGCCGAACAGGCAGGTGCGAGAGAAGTAAAACTTATTCACGAACCTATGGCAGCAGCCATTGGAATTGGAATTGATGTTCTTGAACCTACCGGAAATATGGTTATTGATATTGGAGGTGGTACAAGTGAAATAGCTGTTATTGCACTTGGTGGAATTGTCAATAATAAATCAATCCGTGTGGCAGGTAATGATCTCAACTCTGACATTCAGGAATATATGCGAAAACATCATAATATAAATATTGGTGAACGATCAGCCGAAAGAATTAAAATTGAAGTGGGGGCTGCTTTACCTGAAATTGAAAATCCTCCTGACGATTATGCTGTTCATGGCCGTGATATGCTAACCGGAATACCTAAAGAAATTAAAGTAAACTATGTTGAAATTGCTCATTGCCTTGATAAATCGGTTTCAAAAATTGAAACGGCAGTTCTCCAGGCTCTTGAATTAACACCACCAGAATTATCAGCAGATATATATCGAACAGGTATTTATCTTGCCGGTGGAGGTTCTATGCTTAGAGGTTTTGATAAAAGATTACACATAAAAACCAAACTTCCTATTCATGTTGCCGAAGATCCTTTAAGAGCAGTTGCCAGAGGAACAGGAATTGCTCTGAAGAATTTCGATAAATTTACATTTTTGATAAAATAAACTAATGAGATATTTTTTCATCTTTTTATGGAAATATTATTTTTTCTTTTTGTTTCTGATTTTTGAGTTTATTTCGTTTTTACTTATCATAAATAATAATCCTTATCAACGATCACATATTATTAATTCAACAAATGAGTTAACCGGAAATATGTTTTCCACATTCAATAATATCACAGAATATTTATCCTTAAAAAATTCTAATAATACTCTTGTAGTAGAAAATGCAAATCTCCATTCAAAACTAAATTTACTTACTTCAATAGAAACAGATTCGGGTTTTATTATTGCTAATGATTCTAATTTTTTGTTTCTACCGGCAAAGGTCATAAGTAATTCAACAAACAATAGAAATAATTTTTTGATGTTGAACAAAGGAAAAAGCGATGGAATCAATATTGATATGGGTGTAATTTCTTCATTTGGAATTGTTGGAATTGTTTGTCAGGTATCTAAGAATTTTTCATCCGTAATGTCTGTTTTGCATAAAGATGCAAAAATTAGTGCAAAAATTAAAAAAAATAATCAATTGGTGAATGTTATCTGGAAGGGAGATGATTACAGAACAGGAACCATTGAAGATATCCCGACTCATATAGAAATTGTTCCCGGAGATACAATTATTACCAGCGGAAATTCTTTGATTTTTCCTGACGGTATATTAATCGGAACGTGCAAAGGTTTTATTGAAAACACCGGTGAAAACCTTAATAATACCGAAATTAAATTTTCTACCGATTTCAATAGTTTGTCTTATGTTTACATCATAAATAATTTAATGAGAGAAGAACAAAATAATTTAATCGATTCGTTACCTGATGAATAATGTTTTTATTAATAATATTATAAGGTTTATTATTTTAATATTATTTCAGGTTTTTATTTTAAATAATATTGAAATAAACGGATATATCAATCCATATTTTTATGTTTATTTTATTTTGCTTTTGCCTTTTGAAACTCCAAAATGGCTCCTTCTAACTTCGGCATTTTTACTTGGTTTGAGTATTGGAATTTTTTCGAATTCGATTGGAATAAATTCGGCAGCTTGTGTTTTGATTGCTTTTTTACGGCCGGGATTAATAACTGTCCTTACATCAAAACGTGAATTTGAAACCGGAATTAAACCCGGAATCAGAGACCTTGGATTTGCATGGTTTTTTTATTATTCATTAGTTTTAGTTTTTATCCATCATTGTGCTCTCTTCTTTTTGGAGGCATTTAGTTTTCATAATTTTTGGTTTACATTTTACCAGATTTTAGCCAGTAGTGGTTTAAGTATTTTATTGATAATTTTTAGTCAGTATCTTTTTAGTTATAAAACAAAAGGGTAGAAAGGTATCCAAACGGACGCCCTGTAGTCGTAGGGGATATAATGGTATTAGGGTAAAGGATTGCAGACCCCTATTTCCTATATTTTCCTTATTTTCCAATTCAATCAAAAAATTTTATGTAGGTTTGCTTCATATACACTTATAAAAAATAATAAAATGAAAAAACTCATCATTATTTCACTAATTCTTACAATTATTGTTTCATGTACAAACATGAGTGAAAAAAAAGACAATTTCACAATTAACGGTATTGTCGAAAATCAAACCAACGGAAATGTTTTCCTAAAAAAGAGAGTTGATGGTGAATGGATAATTCTCGATTCAACTGAATTAAATAACGGAAACTTTAAATTTTCGGGATACATCGAATTACCGGAACAATACTATCTTCAAATTACCGAGAAAAATCTTATTCCTGTTTTTGTTGAAGAATCCGAAATAATTGTTGATTCAAAAACCGATAGTACCGGCAAAATAACCGACACAAAAATAAGCGGTTCGGCTTCTAATAATGATTATAAAAAGTTTAAAGAAAAAACAGAAGTTTTTGAAAATAAAAACGGTGATTTTTACAAGCAATGGGCTGAGGCCGAAAAAGCCGGTGACACTGTGCTAATGAAAAAAATTGATAAAGAATATGACGAAAATGATAAGGCTTCAAAGAAATTTATGATTGATTATGTTCTTAAAAATAATAATAATGTGGTTTCGGCATATATTACAATTCGGAACTCTTATAAACTAAATTTTAACGAACTTGATTCAATAACATCTAATTTCACCAACGAAATTGCGGAATCAAAATATGTAACATTACTCAGAGAAAGAGTTGAGGTTTTGAAAAATTGTGCAATCGGGAAACCATTTATTGATATTACTATGAATGATACTGCCGGAAACCCTGTTTCATTATCTTCATTGAAAGGAAAATATATTTTACTCGATTTTTGGGCTTCATGGTGTGGCCCTTGCCGTGCCGAAAATCCTAATGTTGTAGCTGCTTATAAGGAATTTAAAGATAAAGGTTTCGATGTTTATGGTGTTTCGCTCGATAATGATAAAGAAAAATGGATTGAAGGAATTAATAAAGATGGATTAACCTGGATAAATGTTTCCGACCTGAAAGGATGGCAGTGCGCAGCCAGAGATGATTATGGTTTCAACTCTATACCTCACAGCGTTTTAATTGATAAAGACGGAATAATTATTGCAAAAAACCTGAAGGGCGAAAAACTGAAGGAAAAACTTGAGGAAATAATTAAATAAAAAAGGCCCCGAAATTAATCGAGGCCCGAATACACCATTGTTTTGCTAACAAATGTTCAGAATACAAAACATGGTCAAAAATCGGAAAAACTATTATGGATTGTCATTACATGACTTGCTTTTATTAATATTTTCAATGATTTTTTTTGTATCAAAAGGAATATCATCAACATACCCTTCTTCAATGGTGTTATTTTCCAAATGATGTTGAACACCATTTATCAGTTTTTTAGCTTTATACAAATTTAAAATATTATTAGTATTAAAAGGAATATCTTCAACGTATTCTTCATCTTCAAGATTAATAGAATAATTCGTAAGAGATGAATATGAATAAAAATCAGGTGGATTATCAACGATAACTTTTGTATTGAATGGAATATCATTTATGTATTTTTCTTCTTCGAGTTCAAAAGTTATTGGTTTTGGAGTAATACAAAGTGGATCAGGATGACTTCCTTTAATAATTACAGAAGTATTGTCGAGGGATATATCATTAAAGTAATTGATATTGAAAACTAAAGCAAGTCCGAGCAAAACTGATAATATTTTCATAACTCAATATATTTTCAAAATTGATTGTTTATTTTTTCTATTAATAAGACGATAGAAATTATTGAATGTTACAAAAAAGAAAAGGAAAAATTATTGGAATAATGGAGTATTGGCCTGTTGGTATATGTCCTGAACTCACAAAAATCAAAGTATTATAAAATTCAATCACAACAGTATGTTAATAAATGAGTGTCAATGGGCAAATTGTTCTATTGTCCAAATTGTTAAACTACAACAATTTAACAATATTGTAATTTTTACGAAAAAAATTATAACATTGTGTGAATGCTTGCTTTACTTTTTACCTTCAACAACGATTACAATTTCTCCTTTAATTGTTTTATTTTTAAAATACTCAATGAGTTCAAATAAAGTACCTCGCTTTGTTTCTTCGTAAATTTTGCTTAATTCTCTTGAAACAGAGGCTTTTCTTTCTGTTCCCAAATATTCTGAAAATTGCTCAAGAGTTTTTAATAAACGAAAGGGAGATTCGTAAAAAATCATTGTGTAGTTTTGTTCGGCAAGTAGTTTTAGCTTGGTTTGCCGGCCTTTTTTATGAGGCAGGAAACCTTCAAAAACAAAGCGTTCGCAAGGCAAGCCTGAATTTACAAGAGCAGGAATCAATGCTGTTGGGCCAGGTAGGCATTCAACTTCAATGTTTGATTTTATACATTCTCGAACAAGAAGAAATCCGGGATCTGAAATTCCCGGAGTGCCTGCATCACTGACAAGCGCAATATTTGTTCCGGCTATAATTTTTTCAACAATCCCGTTAACAGATTTATGTTCATTAAATAAATGATGCGATTGCATTTTGTTTTGAATATCATAATGATTCAATAGTTGGGCTGTTTTTCTTGTGTCTTCGGCCAGGATTAAATCAACTTCTTTTAAAATCCTTAGCGACCGCATTGTGATGTCTTCGAGGTTGCCGATTGGTGTTGGTACAAGAAATAATTTCAACATAAATTTAAAATCAAAAGGTTTTTACAAAATCGGTGAAAAGCATGAACAAATCTTCGTATTCGGTTAAGGATAACTCATCAGCCGTATCATAAATTGTGTGATAACCTCCGGCTTTCATTCCTCTTGAATAAATAAAAATAGAAGGAACTCCCTTTTTATAAAAAGGACAATGATCACTATTACAGGACTCACCTCTTGCTTTCACCTCTTTAAGATATTGCTTTTTATCATTAATTTCAACCAAAGTATTAAATGCTTTTTGAAAAACCGAACCGTTTACAACAGTTATTCCTTCGCTTCCTGTTCCAACCATATCAAGATTAATAAGGAATTTTATGTTTTCAAGTGGAAACAAAGGATGTTCGCAAAAATAATTTGAGCCGTTCAAGCCTGTTTCTTCTCCCGAAACTGCAATAAAAACAATCGAACATTCGGGTTTATTCGCTGGTTTGGAATAATATCTTGCCAAATCCATTATCATAGCTGTTCCACTGGCATTATCGTTTGCTCCCGGAAAAAATGTATCTTTTCCCATTCTTCCAAGATGATCGTAATGAGCCGTGAACACAATGAAAGAATCGGGTTGAGCATATCCTTCGACATATCCGATAACATTTTGAGTTGTATATTTATCGAAAAACCTGTTCTTTGCTTTTATTGTAATTGTTTTAATATCAGTAAGAATTTTGTCTTTTCTAATTTTTATCGCTGTAAAATCACTTATTCTATATCCGTTTGAAACATGCCACCAAATATTGCTTTCGTTCAATAAAATAATTCCTTTTGAATTAAAAACATTGTTTTTATAAATTCCTTTCTCTTTTGAATCGGTAAGAACAAATTTTTCAGATAGTTTTTTGTTTTTATATTTACCTTTAAGCTTTTCAATGCTGGAAGTATCGCCTAAAATGCTGAACACCTGAAAATCTCCTTTAATACCCGGCGACGCCGATGAAATTACAAAATCCTCTCCCCCAATCAATTTTTGCCCGTCAACTTTTAAAATGATTTTCTTCGGAAAAGTATTTATAGGAAAACTGAATTTTTGAAAATAATTATTTGTAAATGTTTTTAAATTGTCGTTCTTAAATTCCTTTCTGATGAAATTTGCTGCTCGTTTTTCACCTTTCATAACATATCCGCGCCCATGCATTTTTTCTGATGATAGCCTTTTTATAATATTTCGGGCATAATCAATATCTTGAGAGAAAGCAACAATTACCTGGAAAAACAGAAATATCAAAACAAATAATAGTTTCATAAATTTATCAATTTTATAATTAAACCTTGCAGACATTAATTAAAATCTGTCCAAAAAATCGGTATTTAATTCAGAATGTTCGTTTTCGTCCATGATAGTTATCGGGATGCGAAGTCAAAAGAATGAGACGTTTACTTTTATAAATTAGCATTCTTGTGATTAGCATAACGAAGAAAACGAACATTCTGAACAAACACTAATTAAATATTTGCACAACAAAATCATTTAAAATCTTATATGCTTGAGAATTATCATCCCAATCTTTATTTTGTTTCAATGAACCAATATAATTACTTGCTTCTTCATGGTTTGTAAACGAATTAAGAGAATTAACTGCCTCATTATAATCATGCATGTTTCCGTTAAATAATTCGTTTATAAAAAGGAATTTTTCGTTTATCCCTATAATTGATTTTAAATCTGAGGTTTTCTTTTTACTGATCTTTGCCGCAACACTATTATCATTTTCCTTAACAAATTTGTCGGCAATACTTTCTTCATTAATAGAAAATAAATCAAAAACAGGTTTGGTTTTTTCAGTCTTTTTCAGAGATTCTAAATTTATTTCCTCCTTATCCGGTTCAGTTTCTGTTACAACCTCTTTGTTTTCTTCCGGCCTTTGTTCGATGATGCTTTCTAAAACAATATTTGTTTCTTTTATTGTTTCTTCTTTTTCAACAGGCTTTTCCGAATCATCCGTTTTTTCAAATTCCCGAGGTTTTATTTCTTTTTTATCAACTTTTGGTTTACCTGAATCTACAATTTCCGGTTTTATATCAACTAATTTTTTTTCATCAGTAACGGAAAATTCTATTAGATCAGAATTCAATTTATTGAGAAGATAGAATTCTTCATAAAGTTTTCTAATATTCGACATTATCAGATCTATCTCAATTTGAGGTATTCTTCCGTCATTTTTATTAATAATTTCAACTTGCTCCTTAATTGTATCGATTAATTGTGAAATCGCTTCTTTTATCAATTTTGAATTCATTTTTAAAAAATTTCATGTCTAAATTAAACGCACTTATATTTTCATTATTTTTGTTCAAAATAAAATGATAAAGATAAAAACATTAGCGCAATAAAAAATTAAATGTTTTTAGAAAAATCAAATATTAATCAAAAACGAAGCGGCTGGATTGAAGTTATCTGCGGATCAATGTTTTCGGGAAAAACCGAGGAATTAATCCGTAGATTGAAACGTGCGAAAATCGCAAAGCAAAAAGTTGAAATTTTTAAACCTGAAATTGATATTCGATATGATGAGGAAGATGTTGTTTCTCATGATTCCAGAACTATTCGATCTACACCGATACAGAATGCTTCACAAATAATTTTATATGCTAACGACTGCGATGTTATTGGTGTTGATGAAGCCCAGTTTTTTGACCTGGAACTAATTCGTGTTTGTAATCATTTAGCCGATAGTGGAATTCGTGTTGTTGTTGCCGGCTTGGATATGGATTATCTTGGAAATTCTTTTGGCCCTATTCCTGCATTATTAGCTACAGCCGAATATGTCACAAAAGTTCATGCTATTTGCATTGATTGTGGCAATCTTGCTCAATATTCTCATCGTATTGTCTCCGGTGATAATCTTGTTGTTCTCGGTGAAACTGAAAGCTATGAACCATTATGCCGCAGATGTTATAATAAAAAACGGGAAAAAACAGATAGTTTATAAAAAGTCAGCAGTTGGCAGTCAACAAACAGGAAGCGAGATTGGTAAATGCCCAAATTAGTATAAATTTTTTCAATCACTTAAATTTAACCTTGGATCTTTAAAGTTTAAAATGTATTTTTGCCTTGTATTTTAAAGTCTGATAATAACATCATCATAAAATGGAATGTTATATCAGAAGCTAAGTACGCACAATTACCGGAACAAAAATTAATATTTTTACCCTTATATTATGCTTATAGTTTAGTTTCAAATGATTGATTATATAATTATTAGTAATTTTATCCATCTTTTTTAAAAATCATTATGGAAATTCATAATAATCCTCAATTACAACTTGCTTACGATTTTCTGCAGTTTACCGGAAAAAATATTTTCCTTACAGGTAAAGCAGGTACTGGAAAAACCACATTTTTACATAATCTTAAAAATCATTCATCCAAACGTATGGTCGTAGTAGCACCAACGGGGGTGGCTGCAATTAATGCATCAGGGGTTACCATTCATTCCTTTTTTCAGCTTTCTTTCGGGCCTCAACTGCCCGATTATAAAACTGCCGAATATGATAGACAGGATAATAAGACTAAAATTAAACGTTTCAGTAAAGAAAAAATAAATATCATCAAAAGCATGGATTTGCTGGTTATTGATGAAATCAGCATGGTTAGAGCTGATTTACTTGATGGTATCGACAATACGTTGAGGCGGTTCAGAAACAGAAATCTTCCTTTTGGTGGCATTCAACTACTAATGATTGGCGACTTGCAGCAGCTTGCCCCTGTTGTGAAAGATGAAGAATGGAATCCACTCCGGCAATATTATGACACACCTTTTTTTTTCAGTAGCAGAGCATTACAGCAAACCCAATACGTTAGCATTGAACTTCAACATGTTTACCGGCAAAAAGACGAACATTTTATTAAACTGCTAAATAAAATCCGTGATAATAAAATCGACCGGAATGTAATTGATGAATTTAATGAAAGGTATAAACCTGATTTTATTCAGAATAATGAAGGTTATATTATTCTTACCACCCACAATGCCAAAGCAAAAGAAATTAATGATTCGAAGTTAAGCCACTTGACCGGAAAAACACATTCTTTTATAGCAGAAGTTTTCGATAATTTTCCTGAATATACATATCCCACTGACTATGAACTAAAGCTTAAAGTAGGAGCTCAGGTAATGTTTGTAAAAAATGATCCTGAACCGGCAAAATTGTTTTATAACGGCAAAATCGGAACTATTGTAAAAATAGATGATGATATTGTGAAGGTGAGTTGTGAAGGTGAAAATGGAACCATAAATGTTTCGCCTCTTGAATGGCAAAAAATGAAATATTCAATTGATAATGAAACTAAAGAAATCAAAGAAATAGTTGAAGGTACTTTTACACAATATCCATTGAAATTAGCATGGGCAATTACAATTCATAAAAGCCAGGGTTTGACTTTTGAAAGAGCAATTATTGATGCACAGGCAGCATTTGCACATGGACAGGTTTATGTAGCCATAAGTCGTTGTAAATCCTTAGAGGGCCTTATTTTAAGTACACCTTTTGTAGCTCATAGCGTAAAACACGACAGAACAGTTGAGGGTTTTACTAAATACTATGAAGAAAACCAACCCGATAAAGCAATACTTGAATCATCAAAAAATGAATATCAAAAACAATTACTAACCGGGCTTTTCGATTTTGATACTTTACAAAAGTTTATTTTTTACTCTATTAAATTATTAAAAGAAAACTCAGGCAGTTTGGATGGTAATCCGAAAGATCTTTTTTTGGAAATTAATAAAAATGTAAAAGAAGACATTACAGATGTATCCGGGAAATTTCGCAACCAGCTTCTGAATTTGCTTTCAAAGGATAGTGATGTGGAGAAAGATATCGCTGCACAAGAAAGAATAAAAAAAGCTGCCGTTTATTTTTCCGGAAAAATTAAAGAGTTGGTCACAAATAAAATAGAGAATATTTCAATAGAAACAGACAATAAAGCAGTGCGAAAATCGGTGAAAGATGTTCTGAATAAATTACTTCAGGAAACATTATTCAAATATTCATGTTTGCAGGCTTGCCAAAAAGGTTTTGTGGTGAAAGATTATTTGGATGCCAGAGCCAAAGCTTCCCTCGAAGATGCGGCAATAAAACCTTCCAGAAAAAAATCACCTGAAACAGTCAGTACAGATATTGTTAATCCGGATTTTTACAAACTTCTTAAAACCTGGCGCGATGACAAAGCCGAAGAATTGGATTGGAAAGTTTACATGGTACTGCCTTTACAAACGATGAGAGAGTTGAGTGCCACATTACC
>CAYWXI010000032.1:0-52662 GCA_964462015.1 uncultured Bacteroidales bacterium
CTTAAAGACAAAACGGAGCAATTACAGTCGATGAACCAGATACTTGAGGAAAAAGTAGCTGAACGCACTGCCCAGTTAAGAGAAGCAAATGAAAAGCTTTCAACCCTTGAAAAAGCTAAATCTGAATTTCTCACTATTATCAGCCATGAATTACGAACTCCTTTGAATGGAATTTCGGGATTTGCTGAAATATTACTCGATTCATTGGCTTCAACCGAACATGAAGAATTTATTGGATATTTAAAAATATCTGCCGACAGACTTGTGAGATTTTCAGAAATGGCTCTTTTAATTACTCAACTCAATGCCGAGAAATATATTGTTGAAATGATACCCATGAATTTGGGTGATATTATTTTATCAGCATTAGAAGAAGTGCAGATAAAGTTGGATGAATCAAATATAAACATTGAAAAAGATTTTACAAAAGATATTAACGTTATTACCAATTATGACCTAATAAAGAAGTCATTAGTAAATATTCTGGAAAATTCAATTAATTATTCTCCTGAGAACAGTTCTATTTATATTAATACTTTTATTGAAAATGAATCTTTAATTGTTGAAATATGTGATCAGGGGCCGGGTTTTTCATCAGAAGCAATGGGGAAACTTTTTGAATACTTTTCTACTGACAATTTAATGCACTCCGAAGGTTTGGGACTTGGTTTGGCTGCAGTAAAATTAGTTATGGATTCACATTCAGGATCAATTTCAATTCAAAATAAAGACGAAGGTGGTGCCAAGGTACGATTATCTTTTCCTTGTGTTAATTAGGGACTGTTTACAAAGTCATAAGATTTGGTCATATTTTGAATATCGAACAACGATTAACGATTTTAGATTTTGATTTTCCGGCACTTCAAAAATTGTTTTTATTAATGATTTAGATATTTTAAAATAATTTTTACATTTGCGTATACCCCCACTTTTTTCATTAACTCCGATAGTTCAAAATATTATTTACCGGATTTTTTCGTTTATATCGGAATTATTAGGAAATTACTAACTTTGTCCCGTTTGAAAAAACATGTTATTTGAGTTTTTCTTATGTGTTGACATTAGAATTTCGGTAAAAATACTCTATGAATTGACAAATAAAATATATTAATAATGAAACTGTTAGAAAACAAAACTGCATTAATTACCGGTGCAGCCCGCGGAATTGGAAGATCAGTTGCAATTGAATTTGCAAATCAGGGTGCTGATGTTGCTTTCACCGATCTTGCATATGATGATAATTGCAAAAGCCTTGAAAAAGAACTTTCTGAAATAGGGGTTAAAGGCAAGGCTTATGCTTCGGATGCAAGTTCGTTTAACGGAGCCGAAGAACTTGTGAAAGAAGTTTTAAACGATTTTGGGAAAGTTGATATTCTGGTAAATAATGCAGGTATCGAACGTGATAGATTGCTTATGCGGATGACGGAAGATGATTGGGATTTGGTTATGAAAGTGAATTTAAAATCGGTTTTTAATTTAACCAAAGCAATACAACGCACGATGTTGAAACAGCGTTCGGGTTCAATTATCAATATGTCGTCGGTTGTTGGGGTAAACGGAAATGCAGGACAATCGAATTACTCTGCTTCAAAGGCTGGAATATTGGGTTTCACGAAATCAATTGCAAAAGAACTTGGTTCACGAAATATTCGATGCAATGCAATTGCTCCCGGATTTATTGAAACCGAAATGACTGCAAAATTACCGGAAGATGTAAAAGCCGACTGGATTAAAAGTATACCTTTGCGCCGGGCCGGAAAACCCGGGGATGTAGCAAAGATTGCAGTTTTTCTATCTTCCGACCTTTCGGAATATTTAACCGGCCAGGTTATAAGTATTTGCGGCGGAATGAATGTTTAATTGCGTTTTAACGACATCTTTCATACTTATTTGACACTTTGAATATGTCGATTTTTGTTTTTGTAATGGATGTGTATCGAAATTGGAAATTAGAAATTAGAAATTTGGTTGCTCCTGAATTTCCAATTTCCAAACTTGTCCGTATGGATTTCCAATCTCTATTTTTTATTTCTAATCCCTAATCAATTGAATATAATTACTGAGTATCCACCGTGGTTTATAATTTTCTGTTTACTTACCGGAATAATAATTTCCGGTATTTTATATTTTAAAAATAAAAGACATGAATTTCCTAAGTGGTTGGTTATTTTACTGAGTATTTTTCGTTTTGTTTCTGTCAGTTTAATTGCTTTTTTATTGTTATCGCCTTTGCTGAAATCAGTAATAAAGCATTTCGAAAAACCAATAATTGTAATTGCACAGGATAATTCCCAGTCAATTGTAATCGGTGAAGATTCAAGTTATTATAAAACTCAATATTTGGACGAACTTAATCGTTTTGTTAATGATTTGTCAGTTGATTACGACGTTAAAAAATACTTTTTTTCGGATGATATCGAATTTATTGATTCTGATAATTTCCCAAAAGATACAGACTTGTTTTCGGGTAATCAGACCGATTTCGATGTTTTGTTTGATGAAATTGATACACGTTATTCGAATCGAAATGTTGGTGCAGTGATTCTGGCCGGCGACGGGCTTTATAATAAAGGAAGAAATCCAATATATATTGCTCACCAGGCAGGTTTTCCGGTTTATTCAGTTGCTCTCGGCGACACCAATATTCAAAAAGATATTATACTTGAGCATATAAATTATAACAGAATTGCATATTTGAATAATGAGTTTCCGATTGAAATATTGGTTAAAGCAAATAAGTGCAATCATATGCCAACAAAACTTGAGGTTCTTAAAGGAGAGGATGTTTTGTTTTCTCAATTATTGAATATTACGAGCGATAAATTTCAGGAAACTAATAGGTTAAATATTGAAGCTAATGAAACGGGTTTGCAAAAATATACCATCAAACTCACACATTTGGATAACGAAATAAGTTATGCAAATAACGAAAGGAATATTTTTATTGATATTCTTGATTCAAGGCAAAAAATATTGATCCTTGCCAATTCGCCTCATCCCGACATAGCAGCATTAAAATCAGCTCTTGAAAGCAATATAAACTATGAAGTCGAAGATTTCCTGATTGATGATTTCTCCGAACAAATGTCGAAGTATAGCCTGGTTGTTTTACATCAACTGCCATCAAAGAATAATCCTGGTCTATCCATGCTAAACAGAATTAAAGAGCTTGAAATCCCGATTTTGTTTATTGTTGGAAACCAGTCAAACATAAATTTGTTTAATGAACTGGAACCCGGTATTTCAATATTAGATAACAAAAACATTTCAATTGAGGCACAGGCAAACCTGAACGATAAGTTTTCATTATTTGAACTTAGTGAATCAACAAATAATTTAATTCCGGGTTTACCACCCCTTTTTGTTCCATTTGGAACCTATAATAAGGGATTAAGCGGGGCTTCAAATATTTTATTTTATCAAAAAATCAGTAAACTTTTATCACCAAATCCTCTGATAACTTTTACCGAAAACCTTGATCTCAAAACAGGAATAATTTTGGGTGAAGGCCTTTGGCGATGGAAAATGTATGATTATTCTCATAACTCTAATCATAATTCTTTTAACGAAATCTTTAATAAAACTATTCAATATCTATCCATTAAGGAAGATAAAAGTAATTTCAGGCTTCTTTGCAAAAACAGTTTTAACCAAAACGAAAATGTTGAATTTGAAGCACAGGTTTATAATCAAAGCTATGAATTGATTAATGATCCCGAAGTAAAAATTAGTATTTATGATAGCGATGAAAATGTTTTTCCCTTTGTGTTTTCTCCGACAAAAAGCGCATATAGTTTAAATGCCGGAAGTTTTCCGGTTGGAACTTACAATTATGAAGCAAAAGTCAAAGTGGGTGACAAACAATATTATGAAAATGGTGAATTCATTGTAAAAGCTCTTGATATAGAAACAATCATTTCAATTGCAGATCATGCCTTAATGTATAAATTGGCTAATCGAAATGATGGTGAGATGGTATATCCCGAACAATTTGATAAGCTTAATAATTTGATTAAGGAACGTGAAGATATCAAAACTGTAATTTATAGTCAATTTAAGTTTGTTGAGATAATAAATTTGTTTTGGATATTTATTGTAATTTTATTGCTTCTGACATGTGAATGGTTCTTAAGGAAATGGAGTGGAGGGTATTAGAAGAATGAAGAAGTGTAATTTTAGTATAATAATTTAAATTAAAGTTTGAACGTTTTCCTGTGTTTTTTGTAATTTCAAAAATATTGTCTTTTGCTTTAAGTCCAATTATTTGGATCATTACTTTATTGGTTTTTGCATTGTTCGCTAAAGTTCAAAAGAAAACCAAAAGACTATTATTGATATCAATAATTATGTTTCTTTTCTTTTCAAACTCTTTTATTACAGATGGGTTTATTCGTTTATGGGAAAGGCCTGTTGTTAAAATTCAGGATATTGATGAGGTTTATGATGTTGGAATTGTTTTGGGTGGTGGAATTATAACCTATGAAAAACAAACTGATAAACTTACTTTTCGCAGTAATGTTGACAGGATAATGCAAGCTGTTGAATTGTATAATGCAGGAAAAATTAAAAATATTTTAATATCAGGAGGCCCTGGCTCATTATTATATCGTGATATGATGGAAGCGGTTTTATTAAAGCGTTTCTTATTGAAAATTAATATTCCCGATTCAGTTATCTATATTGATTCTATGTCAAATAACACTCATCAAAATGCAGTATTTTCTAAAGAAATTCTTGATAAAAATTTTCATGGTAATAAGTTTTTGCTTATTACTTCAGCTATTCACATGAAAAGGGCAGAAGCATGTTTTACAAAAACAGGAGTAAAAGTTGATGAGTATTGTACAAACAAATATGTTGGAGCAAGAAGATATCAATTCGATTATTTATTTGTGCCATTTGTGGTTAACTTTCTATTATGGGATGAGTTGATACATGAGGTAATTGGATCAGTTGTTTACTCAGTTATGGGATATACTTGATTTTTTATATAAAGTAATAATAAATTTAAGAAGAAAAAATTATGGCACACACAATTTACATTATAATTCTGATTGTAATAACGTTTAATTATTTATTAGAACGTTATCTCGATTATTTGAATTCTACTTACTGGAGTAATACTATTCCTCCTGAACTGGAAGGTATTTATGATGCCGATAAGTACAAGAAATCTCAGGATTACGAAAAAACAAAGCAACGTTTTTCATTGATAACCGAATCATTATCATTTCTTGCACTTCTTGCAATGTTGATATTTGGAGGCTTTGCTTTCCTCGATAAATTCGTAAGGGAATATACCACAAATCCAATTTTAATGTCGCTAATGTTTTTTGGTATTCTCGCTTTGGTAGCTGATATTCTCTCGACTCCGTTTTCAATTTACAGTACTTTTGTAATTGAAGAAAAATTTGGTTTCAATAAAACGACACCAAAAACATTTATTCTGGATAAAATAAAAGGTCTGATGCTTGGAGCAATCATCGGAGGTGGAATTTTAGCTTTGATCGTTTGGATTTATGTGTCTACCGGTGAATGGTTTTGGATAATTGCATGGGCAGCAATTGGATTGTTTATGATTTTCATCACAATGTTTTATTCAACACTGATCGTACCGCTATTCAACAAACAAACTCCCCTGGAGGAAGGCGAACTTCGATCTTCTATTGAAAAATTTGCATCTAAAGTTGGTTTTA
This sequence comes from uncultured Bacteroidales bacterium, assembly GCA_964462015.1. Classification (GTDB taxonomy): domain Bacteria; phylum Bacteroidota; class Bacteroidia; order Bacteroidales; family JAEINX01; genus JAEINX01. The sequence continues at coordinate 5,697 of CAYWXI010000032.1, forward strand.
AACTCAATAATATTTTTGTGATCGACGGCTCAAAACGATCGAATAAAGCAAATGCATATTTCAGCGGACTTGGGGCAAAAAAACGTATTGTATTATATGATACGCTTATAAAGGATCATACAATTGATGAACTAGTTGCTGTTTTGGCACACGAAATAGGCCATTATAAGAAAAAACATACTCTTACCGGAATTCTTATTTCTCTTGTTCAAACCGGTTTAATGTTGTTTGTTTTATCATTATTTATCGGAAACCCTGTTCTTTCACAGGCTCTTGGTGCAGATAAAGGTAGTTTTCATATGGGAATACTTGCATTTGGTTTGCTTTATAGTCCTTTATCTTTGGTTCTTGGTTTGATTATGAATATTGTATCACGGAAAAACGAATTTGCTGCCGATAGTTTTGCAGGAATAAATTTTAATCCGGAAGCATTAGTTTCTGCACTTAAAAAATTATCTGTTAATAATTTAAGTAACCTGCAGCCTCACCCTGTTTATGTTTTCTTTTATTATTCGCATCCACCGTTGTTGAAACGCTTAAGCGCATTGAATATGCAAAAGGGAAAGTAGCTAACCAAGTCATCGGATGAATTATCCAAAGATGTAGGGAGAATTTGAAACTTATTCGGTAATTCCATTAGCGGTTCATACGATGACTATTCGGAATCCTGAATAACTACTCCATGAAATAAATTCTTTTAACTCTTCTTGATATTCCCGTTAAAACTTCGTAAGGAATGGTATCAAGATTTTTGGCTAAATCTTTAATAGAAAAATTCTCGCCGAAAACAATTACTTCATCACCTTCTTTCACTTTTATTTCGGTGATATCGATCATACACATATCCATACAAATATTACCAATAATAGGTGCAAATTTACCTTTTACAAGCAACTTGCCTTTGCTATTGCCTAGTTTTCTGTTTAATCCGTCAGCATATCCAATAGGGACTATACCAATAATCATATCTTTTTCGGCAATAAATTCACGATTGTAGCCAATTGTATCTTCTGCTTTTATGTTTTTGATTTGAGTAATATTTGATTTCAGTGTGCTGACGTTTTCAAGCTGTTTTTGTTCCGTTTTATTTACTCCAACGCCATATAACCCTATTCCAAGCCTCACCATATCGAATTGCGATTCGGGAAATCGGGAAATACCTGCGGAATTCAAAATGTGGAGAAAAATGCGATGATCACAATTTTCTTTTATTATATTACTCATTTCAACAAAAAGTTTGATTTGCTCTTTTGTAAAATCATCATGATCATGGTTTTCACTTCCTGCTAGATGTGAAAACACAGATTGGACATAAATAAAAGAATTTGCTTTCAGTCTTTTTATTAGAACGTTTAAATCTTTTTTTTCAAAACCCAAACGATGCATTCCCGTATCAAGTTTGATATGAATCTTAATAGGTTTGTTTTTGGGAATAATATTTTTATTAATTGATTTCTCTAACAAATTGAGAATGCGAAAACTATAAATCTCTGGTTCAAGACTATGTTTAATAATTGCATCAAAACTTTGCTCCTCGGGACTCATCACCATAATTGGTGTTGTAATTCCTGCTTTTCGAAGCTCAACACCTTCATCCACATAAGCAACCGTTAGATAGTCGATATTGTGAAATTGTAAAACATTGGCTATTTCATAACTTCCGCTTCCATAAGAAAAAGCTTTAACCATTGCCATAATTTTTGTTGATGGTTTAAGAATTGATCGATAATAATTCAGATTATGAACAAGAGCATTTAAATTGATTTCGAGAATTGTATCATGTGTTTTTTGTTGAAGAGCTTTACTGATTCTTTCAAATTCAAAAACTCTTGCTCCCTTTAATAAAATGCATTCATTATTAAAAGAAGAAAAAGAAAAACGTTTTAAAAAATCATCGGTACTTTCATAGAAATATTTCTCGATTTTAAATTTATCTGCCTGGCGGGAAATAGACGGCCCAATCCCGATAAGCCGCTCAACTCCTTTTTTTTCCAATATATCGGCAATTTCAGAATAAAGATCAATTTCGTTTCTTCCGCTTTGTAAAATATCTGAAAGAATGAGTGTCTTTTTGCGATGTTGGTTTTGTTGATCAAGAAAATCGAGAGCAATCTTCAGGGAATTTACATCCGAATTATAACTATCATTAATTATTGAACAATTGTAAATACCTTCCTTCAATTCCAAACGCATTGCAATAGGGCTGAGTTTTAGCATCCTTTTTGCAATCGTATCGTTTTTATAATTAAGAAACAGTAATGTAGCCCAGCAATGAATTGCGTTTTCTATAGATGCTTCATCAGTGAAAGGAATCTTTATACTAATCTCATTTTCATTTAAAACGCCCTCAATAATTGTAAAATTATTTCCTGTTTTTGTAACCGATTTAATTCTCAGGTCGGCATCGGTTTTTCGGCTCCAGGTAAATGAACCAATGCTTCTAAGTATTTCCGATTTAATAATTACCTCTTGTATTTCACTATAATCCAGGCAATAGATCAAAGTATCGACCTTAGTGAAGAGTTTTAGTTTTTCGCCAACTTTTTGAGTTGTTTCAATGAAATTTTCATTATGGGCCTGTCCGATATTTGTAAAAATCCCAATTGTAGGCTTAATGATTTTTTGCAAATTATCCATTTCATCCTGCTCAGATATTCCGGCCTCAAATATTGCAAGATCATTTTTTGAATTCATCTGCCAAACCGATAATGGAACTCCAACTTGTGAATTATAACTCTTAGGACTTCGAATAATTTTCCAATCGTTATTCAACAGTTGAAACAACCATTCTTTAACTATTGTTTTTCCATTACTTCCTGTAATTCCAATTATTGGTATATCAAATTTTTGACGGTGTGTAGCACAAAGGTTTTGTAGTGCAATCAGAGTATTATCAACTAATATAATGTTAGAATCATCATAAATTGAATAATCAATTTCAGTATTTGAAACAATAAAATTTCTAATTCCTTTGTAATAAAGCCTGTCGAGATAGTTATGGCCATCGTTTCGTTTACCGATGATTGCAAAAAATAAACAATCTTCGGGCGAAATAAGTTTACGACTATCAATCAGAATATCTTTTATGGAAATGTTTTCAGCTCTATTAAATAAAATTTTTCCATTAATAATTTTATTTATTTCGTTGATTGAAAAGCAAGATTGATCAGTCATAAGTTTAGTCAACAGTTTTGCTATACCTGAAGTGAATTTTGATCTTCATTTTCAAAACTGGACTTTAGTGGATTTTTATTCAGTTCCTTATTCATTTTTCGGGTTCTGTAAATATCTAATGCAAGGTAAATCGCTTGTCGAAACGAATCGGGTGTGGCAATTCTTTTACCTGCAATTTCGTATGCTGTGCCATGAGCAGGTGAAGTTCTGACAATTGGAAGGCCTGCTGTAAAATTTACACCTTGTGAACTTGCTATTGTTTTAAAAGGTATCAAACCCTGATCGTGATACATTGCAAGAATACCATCGAAATTTAAATATGTTGATGAACCAAAGAAACCATCAGCTGAGTAAGGGCCGTAAACCAGTTGACCATCCCTATTAGCTTTTTCTATTGATGGAATTATAATGTCATGCTCTTCGGTACCAAGAAGTCCATAATCGCCTGAATGTGGGTTTAATCCAAGTATAGCAATCTTTGGCTTCCTAATTCCGAAATCATTAATTAAAGAATTATTTAAGATTTTTATCTTACTCAAAATTAATTCTTCAGAAATAGCCGAAGGTACATCTTTAATTGGAATATGTCCGGTAACAACTCCAATTCTTAATGTTTCTGTAACCATCAACATCAGATAATCTTTGCTGTTGAAATTTTTGGCAAAAAATTCAGTATGTCCGGCAAAAGAAAATTCGGGAGAATTTATGTTTTTTTTGTTTATAGGTGCAGTTACAATAACATCTATTTTACCTGCATTTAAATCTCTGACTGCTGCTTTAAGAGCTAAATATGATAATTTTCCTGCTATTTCGGTTGATTTTCCAATATTTATTTTTACTTCGTTTTCATAGCAATTAATAATATTCGGGCGCTTTGGATTTGCCAAATCCACCGTCTTGATTAAATTAAAGCTAAAATCATTAATGTTAAGATTTTTTCTATGATAAGAAGCTATTTTGGACGAGCCGTAAACAATAGGCGTAAACAACTCCGTAATTCTAATATCACGTAAGGTTTTGATTATTACTTCGTAACTTATTCCATTAATATCACCATGAGTAATACCAACTCTAATTTTCTTTTCTTTTCTTTCTTTCTCCGGAGCTTTTATCATTTTTCTGTAATTTTTTTGCAAATATAATAAACTGAAGGAAAACCGTGATACAATTTTGTTAAATGAAACATGATAATTGAAGGATTGCTTGAAACCTGAAACTTAAACTTAAAGACCGAAATATAATATTCAGATATTTCTATATATTTTTCATTTCTTGATTCATGTTAAAGGAAAACGGATTTCAATTTTGGAAAATTATTATTTAAAAAGTATAAAATTTATCTTGTAGAATATTTTATTAGATTATTTTTGCCTGTTAATTTTTTTCACAGTAATGTGTTTTTGTTTTTTGTTAAACTGGAAATAAAAAAATGTATAAAATTGATAAACATCCGATTTTAGATATTGGCAAACCTGAAAAAGTTGAATTTCTATATAATGGAAATAAAATTGAGGGCGAAAAAGGATTTACTATTGCAGCTGCCTTACATCAGGCCGGTTATCCGGTACATAGTCATAGTTTGAAAAACAGGGAAAGAAGCCTTGAATGTGGAATAGGTAAATGCGGTGCTTGTGAAATGCTTGTTGATGGACAAATCAAGAGAATTTGTATATCAAAAGTGGATGACGTTAAAGAGGTGAGCGAGATTCCAAAAGATTATACACCGGTGTCATCAAATATTTTATCTGATCATTCAACAAAAGTTTATAAAACAACTGTTGTAATAATCGGTGCAGGTCCGGCAGGTTTAGCTGCTCGTGAAGAATTACTCAAACATAATATCGAAAATATTGTTATTGATAATAATGACAAAATTGGTGGTCAATTCTTAATGCAAACTCATCAGTTTTTCTTTTTCGAAAAGGAGAAGAAATTTGGGGGGATGCGTGGATTCGATATTGCAAAAACTTTGGCAGGAGAAAACCATGATGGAATTTTTCTTAATTCAACAGTTTGGGATATTCTTGAAGGAAAACGTATTGCTGTTAAAAACATCATTAGTGATGAAGTTTATTATGTTGATACTGAATATTTGGTAGTTGCTACAGGAGCCGTACCATTTTTGCCTACTTTTGAAAATGACGACCTACCTGGTGTTTACACCGCAGCTGTTGTTCAAAAAATGATGAATAACGAATTTACTTTGCTGGGTAAAAATGTATTATCGGTTGGTGCTGGAAATATCGGATATTTAACTTCTTATCAGCTTATGCAGGCAGGAGCAAATGTAAAAGCTATTCTCGAAGCAATGCCTCACGAAGGTGGTTTTCCGGTTCAGGCTAACAGGGTTCGCCGACTGGGAATTCCGGTTCTGCTTTCAACTATTTTGTTAAAAGCTATTCCGAATAAAGATCACACATGTATAACCGGGGCAGTAATTGCCGATTGCGAAAATTTTAAACCAATACCCGGAACCGAGCGAATTATTGACGGTATTGATGCAATTAACATTTGTACGGGTCTGGTTCCCGACGATCAGTTAATAACAAAAGGAAAAGAGATTTTTGGCAGACATGTCTACGGTGCAGGCGATTCTATAAGAATTGGCGAAGGCACAAGCGCTGTTGTCAGAGGGAAACAAGTTGCTTTTGAGATATTGGATGAAATGAATCAACAGTTTAATTATGACGAATATCTTAATGTTTCAAAAGAATATATTGATTCCCAGCAGCATCCTGTGAAAATTATTGATAAACCTTTTTTCCCGACAAATGAAAGATTGAATCAAAAACCTTTCGTGTTAATTGATTGTTTATATGGTTTTGCATGTAATCCCTGCGAATTTGCATGTAAGCATGGAGCAATTGCCAAAACTTCAACAAGCACAGTTCCTCATATTGATTTTGATAAATGCATTGGATGTATGGATTGTGTTTATCAATGCCCCGGATTAGCAATATTTGGTTATAATTTTAAAAAAAACTGGCTGTTTCTTCCAATTGAATATGAAGTAGAAACAGATTCAGAGGTTTTTCTGGTTGATAATAATGGTCAAAAATTAGGTGAAGGAATAATTGAAAAAGTCCTGAAAAAGAAAAATAAAACCAATATCGCCAGAGTTAAATCACTCGATTTGAACGGAGATGCTTTAACCAATGTTCGGGGTTTTATTGTTAAAGATAAGTATCCAGATAAACTAGATTTTAAGGACTCATACGACAAAATCGAATCCGAATCATATATTTGTCATTGCGATGATGTGAAGATTGATGAAATATTAAAAGTTGTAGATGAAAGAAAATTTATTTCTATTGATGAAATAAAACATACAACCCGATTAGGAATGGGTGCCTGCCGTGGAAAAAGATGTATCCCGCGTTTGAAACAAACAATTCGTAATTACGGAATTTCAATTGTTGGCGATGCAACCCCGCGTGGTCCGCTTTCAAACCAGGTAAGCATGGGTGAGATGTATCCAAGAGAAGTTCATGATAAGGTTATTGTTAATATAAATAGTATAAAACCAAAAGTACTTAAAACTCAAGCCTTAGTTGCCGGTGGAGGTATAGGTGGAAGTGCATTATTCAGGTATCTTGCTGAAGCCGGATTAAAACCATTAATGATCAATTTCGGAAGAGGTGCTTCGTGGAGAAATATTGCAGGTGGCAGGCCAAATTTCAGCTTACCTGAATTATCTGAAATTGCTACCGAAAATCTTCATATTTTTAAAGAACTTCAGAGTTATCAAAATATTGATTTCAGGTTGATTGATTATGTAACATTTGCTCATGATGATGCAACATTCAAAGCTCTTGAAGCTTCAATGGCTTGGTCGGAAGCAGAAATGATTCAACCTTCTGAATTTGTTAAAAAGGTTTCTCCATTTTTTAATCCCAATTTATCAACTTATAAATCAGCGCTAATAACAAAAAATTGCTGGCAGGCAACTCCCGGAAAAGTCGTTGATTCGATCCGTCAAATTGGTATCAAAAAAGGGGGTGAAATACTAGAAGACTGTGAACTGATTGATGTTATTAAAGAAGGTGAAGTTTATAAAGTTCTGGTTAGGAACCACAACAAAGAATATATTGAATATGAAACCGAGATTTTTATAAATGCCCTGGGCCCTGAAGGTGAAAAATTTTCTAAAAAGTTAGGAATTGAGGGCGGATTATATCCTGTGAAACATCAGGCTTTTATTACGCGTCGTTTGCCAATGCTTGGAAATAATGGAATTCCTTTGCCAATGATAATTGATCGTAGAGAATATAAAGGATTTTCTGCAGTTTACGGACAGCAATTAGGAGAGACAGGCCAGGTTATCGGTTGTGCTTCTCCCGCAATTGAACCAATGGAAACCGATAAAAACCAAAAAATTAACTCAAGAGAATTTTTGGAGATAATTTCCGAGGTTTTCGTGAATTGGATACCAACATTGTCATCAGTCGGTTTTCAGGCTGTTTGGTCCGGATATTATGTAGAACCGCGAATGATACTTGATCCTGATCTTGGATTATTTATCGGATTGCGTGGACAAGGTTTTATGCTTGGACAATATCTAGCAAAAATGTATGTTGATAAATTAACAGGAAAACCCGTCCCTGACTATTTTGAAAGACTTACACTTAAGGGAGATGGTTTATTGGAGAAAGCGTTTAAGTAAGTTATACTTTTAAGTGTATGGAAAAAGAGTTATATATAGAACACTATTATTACTCTTTTAACCTTTGTGGAGCATAACGGAATCGAACCGTTGACCTTTTGACTGCCAGTCAAACGCTCTAGCCAACTGAGCTAATGCCCCTAATCTGTGCGCTTGAATTAATTCAAGCGTGCAAATATAAAAAAATTAGAAATTGATAACAGAATTCGGTAAATATTTTTCTTGGAGTGTTTTTCTGGCCATCCGGAAGATCATATAATCGACTCAAAATATGATTAAAGTATGTATCAAAAAACAAAGATGAATCATTTCCGAAAATAGAAATATATTAATCAAGACCTTATATTATTGTTTACATTTCTTGAAATAATGATTAGTATTTACTCAAAAGAATTCCTTGAGGCTCTGCCTCGGGGTATAGAGGAAAGATTGAAAACCTAAGGTTTTCATGACGCTTTGAAAAAGCGTACATTTGTAACATGAGTGAACATATAATAAAACGTCATAATAAAGCACTTTTATTGTATTACATGGTTTTTCCTTTGAAATATAGACGATTAGTAATAACAAACGAAATAGGAGAAAGTTTAAAAGATATTAGTATTGAAATCTCAGAAAGATATGAGATGAATTTTGTTGAAATAGGATATGAGTCAGATCATGTACATTTTTTGGTTCAAAGTGTATCAAGCTTATCGGTATCAGAAATAGATATAAAGTTGAAAAGTATTACAGCCAAACAATTGTTTCAACGACATCCAGAGATAAAGACAAAGTTGTGGGGTGGAAATTTTTGGACAAGCCGGTATTATGTGAATACCGTTGGTCAATATTGGAATGAGGAGGTTATAAGGAAGTATGATGAAGATCAGGGAAAAGAAAAAGAGTATAAAAGAATTTATGATGGACAGTTAACTCTTTTTTGATACCTCGAGGCTCTGCCTCGGGGTAGTTCATTTACATTGGGGATTGGATAGTACTTCTTATTATACCAGTTATGAATTAAAATCAGATCATGGATGGGCTGAATTGATGAATTTTTTAGATGTATTGAATAATAATCCATCTGAATTAGTTTCATTTCTAATATATTATATTTGCAATTCTATGAGTATTTAAATAAAAATCCTAATTTCAATGCTTGAAAAAATCCAAAAATCACGTCTTTTCAAACGGGTCAAAGTTAGTAATTTCCTAATAATAGTAATATCAACGAAAAAATTGAATAAATAATATTTATCGCTTTTTGTTTAAACCCGGCTTATTAACTCGCTTGAAGTTTGTTTATTAGATACAGAATTTTTCGATAGTTTTGATAGTAAAAATTTTTTTCACCCTCCTGAATTTCGAGTATTATTGTTTTCTTTTTTTTGTATTAAGTTATTTAGGACGAGACAGAATGTAGTTTACTTCAATACTTCATTTATTGTAAAATTCATCTTTGCCTGCCTTTGATACATCAGCAATAAAACCTGCAATCTCATCGGTTAATGCCTCAATGAACTCCTGTCCCTTTTTGGCAGATCCATTTGCCGGATTTCCAATTCCGGTATCTTCGCTTACCTTGCTCCAATCCCGGGGTGTCCATGCCAGGTTTTCCTTTAAACCTTTTATTTTAAACTCTTTGGAATTCCCTTCACCAGCCTTTTCCATCGGTAGCACAAGGTCAGGGAAATAATTCAACATAATTGATGTTTCCATCTCACCCGCATGATCCCCGGGATTATTAAAAAATTGCTTTACTATATCCGATTTAAACCAGTTGATAACAGATAGAAACATTTCTGGAAATTGAGGTTGCAATTCCCTGATCATTGATTTAAAATCGTTACCACCATGGCCATTGATTATAATAAGTTTTTTAATTTTTTGACGGTTTAGCGACCACATTATATCTTCTAAAATTCGTAGTTGTGTTGATGGCCTGGTATGTAAACAAAATGGGATGTCGTACTGGCCGGGGTTTTGCACGCCCAACGGTATTTCGGGGAGTAACATGGCATTAGTCCCTCTATTATTTGCTTTTTTAACTGACAAATTCCCGATTAACCTTGATTCAAGAGTATCAGTACCATAAGGGAGGTGGTAATTATGTGGTTCGGTGGCGCCCCAGGGAAGGACCGCTACCCTATAAGTTTGATCTTTTATTGCTCCCCATGATGTATAATTTAAAATATGTCTTTTCATCTGTTTAAATTCTTTAACCAGGTGTCAATAGATTACAACTATTCAATAATTATAACCTTACTTGAATAAATTTGAGCATCCGATCGAACTATAACCGAATAGCTTCCATGTGATAAACTATCGGTTTGAATTATAATAGAATCTTTTTTTACCTTATTTATTTCTTTTCTGATTACAGGTTTTCCAATAAAATCAATTATTTCAATTGAAATATTTTCCACTTTATCAAAATTAAAACTAATAGTGATGAAATCCCTGGCTGGGTTCGGATATATGTTAATATAGTGTTTTGCTTCGATCTCATTAATATTTACAGGAATATGAAGAGTATCTGCACCATCGGTCAGCCAATCAAGCGAAAACCGGGCAAAACGTATCTCTTTATAACCTTTGGCTTCGTAAAAAAGTCCAATAGTATGATCGTCAAGTACAGTAAGGCTTGAATAGGCAGAACCTCCCGGGAATAAAACTTTGCCATTTGTCCATGATTCCCCTTCGTCATAACTAAGCCTCACTTTCATATTAACTCTTGAAGATGTTGATGCCGGGTTTGAAAACAACAAACGGCTTTTTTCATAGCCATCCAGAACAGAGGTATAACGAATAAAGCTTGCATTACATCTTGGTTCGATCAAGGTGTTGTCGTAATGGATATTATACCAACTATTACCATCATCGTCTGTTTGTCCTATCAGGCGTTTATTTGAAGTTTCCTGCCTGCAATTGATCATAAGTGAACCATCATCAAGCTCAACCAACTTTGATTCGTTTGCATTGGGTGAAACCGGATTTATTACAGAGAACCATGTTTCACCATGATCATCACTACCAAAAATCAAAGCTCCGTTTGGAGTACCGTCCACAACATTAATTATATGTCGAAGTGATCCGTCGGATTTTTGAATACCCCTGCCGGAAGTAACAAAAGCCCATGGCCATGATGGGTCATATAAATCATCATTCAAGTTTGTGAAATCAGACCACGATAAACCATCATCAGCAGATTTGATCATATAAGGCCATTGAAATTCATCAGTTTCATCAGCATAATTGTAGAACATGAATATTTCATCTGTTTCTTCGTCAACGATCATTGAACAATCTGAAGCACCTTCAACACCGGGAAAATCGGCAGCTGTTAACATTTCTGACCAGGTATCACCATTATCAGTACTTCTTTTATAGACAATATCAATATTTCCTGTCCAGCCCAGATCAGCCCCATTATCAACCCTCGCATCGGTAGCAGCTATAAGTGTTCCCTCTGTCGTTGTAACAAGTGCCGGTATTCTGAAAGTATGTACACCTTCAGTACCACTGTTAAATAATGATTTATGTGCTAAAATTATTGATCTTTCTCCATAAGGTGAAGGATTATCAGGAACATAAATGCCTGCCTGGTTACCATCAATCGTAAACTCGACAAATTCTGCATCAAGCCAATTGCGTTCCGTAGCTTCGGGGTTTACATCACACACAACCCAAAAATTGTTGCTGCCATGAAATAAAGATTGCGAGATATCAAATGAAATGTCACCGGTGCTTGGAACAATAGCCGGGTATCTGACCTGGTAAACAGAATTTAAGTCCTGACTTAATCGTGTATAAATAAGCCTGACCGAATCAATATCATCCATGTTGGAAGTACCGTTGAGATTAATAGTAATGGAAGTTACATTAAAAGGGTTGACCGATCCTTGAGTCTGGATTTTTAATCTTAACAATGCTTCATCAACATTGGCCCTTCCAGCCGGGAATAGAATGTTATCCTGATCACTAACCGAGGATTGGTATTCCATGTCGGCAAAGTACATATTGTCATTCTCTACATATTGTGCACCATATATTGTTCCATCATAACCGCTTGTTGAATAATCTGTGGCAACGAATGCCTGGTCATCAAATCGCCAGTAACCTTTCAACCCGGGTTCATTACCGCTTAGTGAACCATTCATAACATTCTGGATTTCTGTTTCAGTGAGCGCAGTTTTCCATACACTGACTTCATCCAGAACACCATTCAGGTAATAATCAAGGATAGAGCGGGCTCCCAAAACAAAGTTGACATTATTACTTACACCCTGTGCAAGCGCTTCTCCGTTGTTTTCAGCAGACAAAAAACCATCGAAGTAAATCGCTGAAGTTTCTTCCTGGGTATTAATTACAAAACCTACAAAATGCCAGTCATTATCATCGGCATAACTATTCGACCAGTATGACATGTCTTGCATATAGGTTGTTCTGATATTAACAGCAAGCTTACCTTCATTATTGAGCCAGATTTCATAACCCGGATTGCTGCTGTTTCTTTTGCACAATATCCGTTGATAGTTTGGTAATGCGTTTAACTTGAACCAGGCACAAAATGTAAAGCTTTCGCCCGGTTCAATATCATATTCATCCACATCGCCCATGGACACATAATCGTTTATGCCATCAAAAGACAACGAATAGTCCTGTGCAGACCCACTACACACGAAAATAATACTTGAAATAATAATTAAACAGAATGTTTTCATTTTATTGGTTTTTAATTAGAAACATGAATTTTATAAGTTAAGATTTAACATAAATCTCCTATAATAATTTGAATTTATTGATGTAATCACATTAGAACTAACTTAATTGATTCCATACATTTACTTGTTTTTATTTTTAATAAATAAATTCCTCTTTCAACACTTGTTATATTAATATTGGCAGGAAAATCCCTTGAAATTGAAAATATTGATGATCCATTTAGGTTGGTTAATTCAAATAAAGCATTTCCTCCTGTTTTATTCTTTATTATAATATTTCCAAAAGAAGGATTTGGAAAAACCTGAATGCCTTTTTCCATGATATGATTATCGGAATTAGCAACCACTGGAATGTCAACCATGAAAGGGGAAGCCCATAAATCTTCCATATTCTTAAGGTTACAATCGGTATTCATGTGCCAGCCATATCTTACCTCATGAAATTCACCTGTCGGGATTGAGATTATTACAGTATCACCTGATATGGTTGGTGTAACAGGTGTAGTAGTTTGTGTATGGGTATTGTACAACTCAAATCCTTTGACCGCCCCGCCGCCATTTGAAACCATTCCGGTTCCTGTATGATAAAAGGTGCATTTCAATGTAGTTTCATTGGTTTTAATGATTTCATCGAATGTAGGGCCATAATAAACAATATTTTCTCCATAAACTTCTGACCTCGCTATTTTTGCCAAACGTTCTCCAACTACCAGTTTAGTGGCTGGGTGTACATTGGAAGAGTTTCTTCCAATATCAATGGTTACAGCCATTCCTGTATTGTTAACGGTTTTAAATACTTCAAGTTGTTTTTCCCGAAATTCAGGCCATAACACCCGGCTTGAAGCATTAATGGCAGGCAGTTGAACAAAGTAAAACGGGAAGTCATTCCCCCATTCATCGCGCCAGCTTTCGATTAATAACGTAAGTATTTGATCCTGGATTGCTATTACTTGCGGGTCATCAATTTCTGCATTGGACTCACCCTGATACCAAATTGCTCCTTTAACCGGAAATTCAGTAATGGGTTGAATACTGCCCGTATGCATGGCTGAAGCCATGAAGGGATGCCAAACAGGAATAACTGCATTGATGGAGTCTCCTAAGTTTGAGGTAGCTCTGGTTTTTATCCAGGTTCCGGCAGAATCACAATCCCACCAATCCGTGATTAACCGATCGAAGGTTGTTTTTAGCAATGTATCTTTACTTATCCATGATTCGGTTGCCGATCCTCCTTTGGCATTACTCATTAAACCAATGGGTACGTCCACATTATCAGAAAGATATTTTCCAAACGCATAAGCAACCGCCGAGAAATTATCCAGAACTTCCGGTGTGCATACCTCCCATGAAGTTTCAATGTATTGTTTTCCTAACTGTAGCTGTTCAATCACAACCGATGAAAATGCTCCTGTAATGGGTGGAGTTAAAGGCTCCATATTTAGTAAACGTAAATTTGGATAATAAGCCTGATGCCCATTTACGTCGCTATTGATCACTTTCCACCACATATTGGATTGCCCCGAGCATACCCAAATATCACCAATAACAACATTTTCATACAACAATGTATCAGTACCTTCTATAATAATACTGTCGGGCATGGCAGTTGCTTCTCTGGCATCAAATTCTACACTCCAGTTTCCATTATTGTTGGATATTGTATTCTTTGATTCTCCTGCAAATTTCACATTTATTGCAGTTTGAGGCAGGTCACTCCCCCATATTGTTATAGGTTCATTGCGTTGCAGAATCATATTATCACTAAAAAAGTGAGGTGTTTGGGTAATATAAACCGGAGGAACATAATTCACATCTACATAAATGGCTCCAGTAATGATTCCATGATTGACGCCAATACTGTCGGTTAAAACAGTTGGTGTATCATAGTCATCTGCTTTGTAATGTGACAATAATCCGATAGGTGTTCCTGATATTCCACTATTGTACAAAGATTGTATTTCGGAAAGGCTCAATGCTTTAGTCCAGATACTTGCTTCATTTAAATAGCCATCCATGAAACCGTTGTTGTCTTTGTTGTTGTATCCTAATTCCAGATCCTTTGTTGATGATATACCTAAGGCTATATATTCTTTTTTAGACTCTTGAATGGTTGTTTGAACACCATCAAAATAAAAACTTGATGTACTGTCGATGGTGTTAATGACCAGGACCATATGATGCCAGTCTTCGTCATTTAAATAAGCAGCTGTCCAATATGAACAGTCCACTTGATTGATATTTCTCAGGTTAATACCTATTTGATTATCTGTGAACTTAAATGCCTGATAACCATTATTCCCTTCTCTTTTTGACAGGATAAACTGAGTTGCTATGTTGGAATTTGTCCTAACCCAAAGGGAGATACTTATAGCTTCACCGGCTTCCACATTGAATTCGGGAACATCACCAAGACTCACCTTATCATTTACTCCATCAAATTTTAGTGCATAATCCTGTGTAAACCCATTATTCAGGAAAACAAAAGTGGAAATAATAATGAAGTAGAACGTTTTCATTTTGATTTAATTTATTAATTATTAACCATTAGTTTTACCCAATCAGAGTGCTTGTTCTGTAAAACATTCACTAAATATATTCCATTACTTATTTCCTCGCCAAGCACAAGATGAAACAGGTTATTATTTACAGTAGTTAAATTCTGAGAATGTAGTTTGGAACCATTCATATGGTAAATTACAATTTGAATTTCATTACATATATTGTTGCTCATTACCTCAAAATAAAACTTATTTCTTCCGGGGTTAGGAAACACCCTGATTTCATCATTTACAGGAGGAATAAATTCTTTAATTGATGTTTGAATGCTATCGACAACTGTTATTTCTATTTCCCCCGGCATGCTTTCACAGCCGTACGACTCAATAACCGAGAGAGTGGCTAATCCGGTTTCTGTCCAAAGCACAACAACAAAAGGAGAACCCTGGCCGATAATAATACTACCTTTATCGCAAGCCCACTGATAATCCGATCCGTAATTGGCTTCAACTGAATATTGCGATAAGCCATCGAGGACAACAAGGTTATCTCCTGAAATTTCCGGTGTATCTGTTTCTTCAACCACAATAATATGTGTAAGTTCAGTTATCAGTTCAATCTGGCTATCAGAATCACTAATAGTTACGCTATAATCTGAGTTTATATCAGGGTTCACTGTTATTGAACCTGTTGTCTGGCCTCCCGGCAGCCATGTATAAGAATAATTTCTGTTATATTGTGACTCCTCAATACGCTCATAATCACAGTTTACAACACCATGATTGGATTCTCCTGAAAAGTCAAGTGCTTTGTTTCCTCCTTCCTCATCAAAATCCATATCAAGAACCAAATAATCATGATTAGGGTGATTTTCATCCACTGATAAAAACATATAAGAATTTAATGTAGCAGCATCAAGGGCATCATGCCATATCCTCACTTTATCAATCAGGCCTGTAAATTTATTGCGGCCATCATCACCTTCGCCTATGTTACCATTTGAATCGGTACCAAGTGAAGTAATGTTCCCTGATGTATTGCCCTCCTCATTTCCATCAACATAAATTGTAGCATTATTATTACTTGCTACCAGTGCCAGATGATGCCATTGGTTATCGTTGAAGTCATTAGTAGTTACTACAACTACAAACTGATTATTGGGTTCGCTGCCGACTAAAGCACGGATTCTGTTATTTGCGGGTTCAGAACGAAGCCAGACACCTACACCCGCGATAGTAGCTTCCCAATAAAACACACCTAATTGATCGGCAGGAATGTCGCTTTTAAACCACATTTCTATGGTGAAATTCCCAAGACTATTATCCACAATTTGATCAAGTGTAACAGCAGTTGAAGTTCCATTAAATTTTATTGACTGACTGTTTTTAGTACGGTCGATGGAAATTGCATCACCACTACACATGGCAAGTGTATCGTTATTTGAATTATTGCAATCGGATACTGTATCAGGCAATAAGAGCCAGTCGCGGTTAAATTTGGCATATTTAATATAACCATAACTTTGTGTTTCGTACAAAACACCAATCAAGGTATCGGTTTGAATAACAAGATCGGAATAAGCAGCAAATCCCTCATTTATTTGTTTTGTCAATATCCAGTTTTCACCATCGTCAAGACTCATTTTTATGGTTAGGTTTTCCCTTCCGTTTTGATTTCCGGGATTTGTAAAAAGTAATGCATTGTAAGGGTAATAGTTAATTATACTTCCCTCACACCGTGGCTCGGGTAATTCAGGATCACGGAATGGTTCGCTCCATGAAAAGCCCCCATCACTACTTAATGCCACGTTTCTGTTTTTTTCACCATTAAATGTACGGCTGTTGATCATTATATCACCATTGGATAGTTCACAGGCAGTAGCCTCATTTGATCCACCCCCCACATCTTCGCCAAGTTGCCAGGTTTGTCCATTGTCATCTGTATAAAACGCATGCGAAGTAGCCGTAAGAGTTGGTGTGGAATGGTTACAGGGAAACACCAGCCTTCCGGCATAATCACCCAAAGTAATTTGTAAACAATGCCCCGGTGTAACGGCGTACCATCGCCAGTCTTCAGGAAAGTTATAATTGGGGTTGAAGTTGGGTTCCTTGGGTTTATTTACATACATTGTGATATTTTCCGGTTCACTCCAACTTTGGGCATTATCGGTGCTAGTAATTATCCAAATTTCACGAATACCATTACCGCTTCTTATTTCTCCCTCAGAGGTAATAGAAGTATTGTAGGCCACAAAAATTCTTCCTCCCGGATAATTGGCATCGGTATAATCCACTACGGGTCCGGGATTTCCGGCAACATAAGGCCCATTGTCCATAATCACTTCCAAACTACCCCATGTTTCACCATTGTTGGTACTACGTTTCATTACCAGATCAATATTACCATGATCGCTGCAACTATTTACACGACCTTCGGAAAAGGCAAGTAAATCACCGTTGGGAGATGCTATTATTGCAGGTATCCGAAAACATGCATAACCGGATTCGTTAGGTTGAAATACAGTTGTTTCTTCAAAAAATACCTGGCAAAATGCACTGTTTGTTAAAATGATGATGAGTTGAATAAGTAAAAATTTTCTTGTCTTTTTCATTTTATGATTCATTAAGTTAGAGAATACACATTTATTTGTTTATGAATATTGAATCTAATTGATGTACCGGCAACCTAAAGCTAATTATGTAAGGATTTTCACCCTTATCCCAATGCCCATAAGTGGCAAAAAACAATGTCCCGTCAGGAAGCAGATGATGTGTCGGATATCCGCAATCGCCACTTACATGATTATCTTTTAAACGAATTCGGTATTGCCCTCCTTTTCCTGTCAGGATATCGTTGTAAGTACCTACCCATGCAACCCAATCTCCTGATGAGGGTGTGTCAAAACCAGTGTCTCTAAATGAAATAAACAATCTTCCATCTGGCAAAAGAGTGATTTTATGTCGATCGCCTATTAGGGAATTTGGCAATTCAACAGGCTCAGACCAGGTTTTACCTTCATCTTCACTAAAGATTACTGTTGAATTAATCAGGCGATTATTTTCACGCATCAACATAGCAATTTGATTACCATCGGGTGAGCGTACAAAAGCACCTTCACACATAAATCCTTTTTCGTGTTGTGCTGCAATAATAGGTTCAGAAAAGTTAAAGCCGTCATCAGTAAAAGTAACATATGCAATTCCTTTGCGTGTATGGTATGTGGCCATATAATTACCATCTTTTAACTGAATCACATCTGAAAATAGAACTATAGTTTCCAGAATTGGTTTATCTCCAATATTAAAAGTTTGCAATGGGCTCCAGGTATTTCCATCATCTTCGGAATATGCCAAACGGGTGGGGTAAACTCCGGTGTACATAAAAATCCGGTCAACACCCTTTTTGTCTTTTATTCTGTATAAAATTGGAATTTCTTTAAAGGGAGTTGTGTAATCTAAATCAGGATATTCAGGAAAATACGGAATCTTGTTCCATCCTTGCTGAACAGGAAGTGTATCTGTCCAGCTGAGGCCGGCATCATAACTTTTTTTCCATCTTAATGAAGCCCTTGCATGTCCGTTCAGGTACATCATCACCATAGTTTTATTGTCATCCAATATAACAGAACTGGGATGCCCCAAATATTCGGAAGTGTCTTTATCAACTACTACCTGCAAATCTAAACGATTATTTAAATCGTATTGAGGAATGGAGAAGCTGCGTTTGCGTGCAGTACTGAAATTTTCAGCGAAAGCTTTAAACTCTTTTACATCCACCGACATCCCGGAGTTAATAATTCCAAACTCACCAACCTGCTTACCTATGTCAGGACCTAAATCAACATGATAGACATTTCTATTGTTGATTATCACATCAAATTTCTGTTCCTTTTTGATGAATTCTATATTGAATTCTTCCCCGGTATCTCCATAATCATGGAAAAACAAAGTATCATATTGCACTCCTTCGAACATGTCTCCCTGCATAAGGATCCATTCTTTCATGGCGATGGTAACATCACCATTACCAACCTTAAAATGGAGCCAGCCCTTTTCGTGTGTCCGTTTGTACTTTAACTTATAGGATATATTGTAATCTCCTGAACCGATGGTTTTCCCGGCAAATAAATTAAAGCGATCAGTAAGCCTGATATACTCATCAGTTTTTTGCAGAAGATTAGTATTTTCAGATTGCAAATCAACAATACTACCATCTTTAATAAAGTATAATTCCTTGTTATGTAATTTGGAATCCTCTGTGGTTTTCTTGCTTTTTTGTCCTTTACATGATTGAAGAACAAATACAAAAGCCAAAATGTAAAGTAGATGTTTCATTTTATATTTATTAATTATTTTTTATGACTCATTTCATCAATTAACAAACTGCAATACCATTGCATTCGGGGTAAATGGAAAGGTCCTTTCCATAAACTATTCCCCTTTAATGAGGTAGATATTCTTCCATCGCGATGAAGGTATCCAAACCATTCCCCGTTTTCTTTATCCGGAAAATATTTGTAGCTCCAATTATGAACCAAACGATGCCAATCGGCATATTTCTCATCACCAGTAATTTGGTAAGCAAGCAGCGTAGCAATGATAGCCTCATTATGGTTCCACCAAAATTTCATATCATGCCAGTACTCCGTTGGGGGGCGATTTAGAACATCTCTAAAATAGGTAATGCCACCATATTCTTTGTCCCAGGCCCACTCCCACATATAATCCAGTATTTTCAGGCCAAGGTTTTTCAGATGCTTATCATTATTACGATATTTCGATTCGTGCAAAATAAACCATGCTGCTTCAATGGCATGGCCCGGATTTAACAACCTGCCATTACATGAATCAATAAACTCTCCTTTTGGCCCTACCATTTCCAATACAGCTTTGAACTCATCTTTCAAGAAATCATTTTCAATTTCTGCAATCGAGCTGTCAATCCATTTGTTGATAATAGGATCAACAATGGCTTTTCTTAATTCCTGGGCAACCACTATCATAATCATTGGCATGGCTAAGCCTTTTGATT
Organism: uncultured Bacteroidales bacterium; assembly: GCA_964462015.1. Taxonomy (GTDB): domain Bacteria; phylum Bacteroidota; class Bacteroidia; order Bacteroidales; family JAEINX01; genus JAEINX01. The sequence continues at coordinate 25,767 of CAYWXI010000032.1, forward strand.
GTCTGTTGTCGGTGTATTTTGGAGGTAATAAGCCCGGAGTTGTCAGGTAGTGATCCATTAACCTGAACATATCCAAAGCTTCATCAGCATATTTTTGTTCTCCGGATGCACGGGAATAGGCAGCCAGGGCTATGACCATGAAAGCTTCTGAGAAAATATATCTTCTCTTGCGCAAAGGATTACCTTTTTTATCTAAAGAAAAAAACATTCTTCCATCTCCATCAAAAGCATGATCTTTCAGAAAGTCTATTCCATGTTTAGCCAGCTTTAACCATTCATCATTTTTTTCAATATCCAAATAAGCAGTGCTTAACATCCATACAAACCGCCCATGCATCCAAACCCCTTTATCGGTATCGAAAACCTTTCCTTTTTCATCAAGAGCGAACGTGAATCCCCCGTCTTCATAATCAATACAGTTTTTTACCCAAAATGGGAGCGTTTTGATGATCAGGTCATCTTTATAGTTTGTATATATCCCTTCTAAATTCATGTTACTATTTTATTCGTTTCATTTCCTTCCAGGTCAGGCCTTTGTTTTGTTTAGGTTTATTGGTTATGAAAAAGCTAAAGAACCATGCCAATGTTACAGTTGCTACTATCCCAATAAATCCGTAGAGCAGGAATGATATATCAGTTTGTGATTGTACATAGTACAAGAATGCTGTCCCGGTAACAAAACCTAATAAAGCACTTCTGCCATCAATTCGTGGGAAAAAGATACCCATGATAAACAAACCACCCAGTCCGCTGGCTAACAGGCCGAGGATGTAATTGAAAAAATCGAAGAGTGACAGTATATTCAATGAGGCCATTAATACGGCAAATAAAACACCCACGCCACCCAGCACAATTCCTGATAACCTGGCAACTATCAATTGTGTTTTATCATCCTTTTTTGGAAAGAAATGATTAAATAAGTCAGCAGTAAAAGCTGTAGAAAGTGAGTTAACATTTGACGAAACAGTTGACATGGTCGCAGCGAAAATGGCTGCAATTAAAAGGCCTGCCACTCCAATTGGCATTTTAGTCATTATAAAATGCGGAAAAATCGAATCGGAATTTTCCATCACAAAATTAAGTTCCAGCGGTTGGGTTTTATAATATGCGTAAAGTGCCGTTCCAATAAAATAAAACACTACAGAAACAAAAACACTCAAAACACCATTCATGATTATGCCTTTGGCAGCCGATTTTTCATCTTTTGTTGTTAAATACCTCTGGATTACTGTTTGGTCGGCACTATAAGAGATGAGGTTATTAGCAAGTCCGCCAAGAATGATCACCCAAAATGTTGCACTGGAAAATACAAATGAGAAATCAAACATTTTAAACTTTTCATTATTGATGGAAATTTCAATCACCTCCGAGATTCCACCTTCGGTACCTGTCACCAGGAAGACAACGGCAAGGAGTGCACCACCCAGCAGAACAAATCCCTGGATTACATCGCCCCATATTACAGCCTCTACACCTCCCATCGTACAATAAACAATAGTAATAACACCCATTAGAATAATGCAGATATAAATATCTATTCCTGTAACTGTTGTTAAAGCAAGTGAAGGCAGGAAGAGCACCAATGCCATGCGGGCAACCATAAAAAAGATAAACAGGAAACTTGCTAAAAACCGTGTAGCATAATTAAATCGTGCTTCGAGGTATTCATAAGCTGTTGTTACGTTCAACCTCCTGAAAAACGGCAAATAGTATTTTACAACCGGGAATGCCATAACGAGGATCGTGATGGCCATAGGATAATATTTCCAGTCGGTTGTAAAAGTTTTGGCGGGTATGGCCATAAATGTAATAGCACTTAGCATAGTAGCAAAAATACTCATGCCTGCGGCCCACCAGGGGATGCGTCCGCCACCTTTGAAAAAATCTCTGGTACTTTTTTCTCTTTTCATAAAGAAATAGCCCAAATACAGCATGCCTCCCAGGTAAACAAATAAGATAAGCCAGTTTAGCCAGCCAAATACGGGATCAGCATTTAGTTCGCCGGAATATACTTTAGGTGACCTTACTCCCGGCATCACTTCTCCGCTGATAACCAACCAACCATTTCCCCATTTAATAACAGGGGCACCGGCAGGTGCCGGAAAGGGATAATCTGTAGCCACGGTCCAACTATCGGTAATTGTATGGTAAACCAAAACTTTATTATTAAACTGAAACCAGTCCGGTGAGTGTGTAAAATATTCCAGTTTCCATTTGTTATATTCGTTGATGGCATTGGTATCATCAGTTTCAATGGCAATTTTACCTTGTCGTTCTTTGTTCCATGCATTGTAAAAAATTTCGCGGTTTACACCACCAATAAACAGGATGTGGTTGGTGCCGACTGGTATTCCATTTGCTCCGTGTAATGATAAGGGAGCCCTGTCGTTTGGTGAAATCTCAGCAATGGATTTCCATTTCCCGTATTTGGGATTGAATTCCAGGCCATCAGTTGTGATGTCCGGCTCAGTTTGGTTTTCAGGATAGCTGGATCCGCTGATCACATACAAACAGGTTTCTTCAGCTGCATTCTGTGCTATAACAACAGGCTGCAGGCGAGTAGGCCCGGGATAGTTTTCAAGTATTTCCCAATGAAACTCTTCTGTCCCTATTTTTGAAAGGTCGAGTGAAAGGAACGAATTAACCAGCTTTCCATCAGACAAACCTCCTACAACATATATTTTATCATCTATTTTGGCTGCACCCATTTGTGACATGCTATATGGTAATGCGGGCCAATCTTCTATCTCAATTTTTGATGTATTGCTATTCCATTTGAGGAAAAGTACGGAATTTAAGTTTGATTCATTATTCTTACCACCAATACATAATAAGCCATCTTCCAAACTAATGGAAGCACCATATGCCGCTTCATAAGGAAGTTTGATCATTGAAACCCATTCCTGCGATTCGTTATTTTTATTCAGGATAAAAACATCGTCATAATATTTCTTTTTCCCTCCTTCGTGAACCGGCTTATTGGGGAAGTTACAACCTCCTGCTACTATAACAACTTCTCCTGTGCTTCCTGCAAAAGGGGAGGCGACACCAATTTGATTTTCCATGCCCGATGCCGGAGGTAATTCAGCAATTTCATCCCATATGAACTGATTCTTAAAATCAGATTGAGAAAAGCCTGATAATGCAACCATAATGAAGAGCATGACAAGCTTAAGCTTGAGAAATACATTAATGCTATTATATATTTTTTGTTGCATGATATTCAAATTTTTTCCAGTATCATTTATTACAGAAATCAAAAAAACCGATGGCTTCCAGGTCTTTTACTAACTTTTTTTCCTCTGTTTCAGATAGGGTTTGTAGAGGCACCCTGTTTGGGCCGCAATCCAAACCAATAAGTTTCATTATCCGCTTTCCTCCCATTATGTTACCCCTGTATTTCCCAAGAATATCGCAGAACTCGTGAGATTTATGTTGTAATCGCTGACAGCTGTCCAGGTCGTTTTTAGAAAAAGCAGCAATCATGTCTTGATATAATCTAAAACAATGGTTATAGGTACCACCTACACCTGCCTTGTTTCCAAACACCAGCCCATCAAGGAACATCTCGTCAAATCCCCATAACATTTCGTATTTTCCATTGGCTACGTACCGACATTTGTCAAACTCAAACATATTAAAATCAGTAAATTTAACTCCTGCAAGGTTTGGAATCTCTTTTTCAGCAGCCTTTAAAAAATCTACAACAGATAAATTGAAGTTGTTGAGTGGAGGGATGTGGTAGTAGTAAAATGGCAATTCAGGGGCAGAAGATGCAATAGCTTTGCAATAATTTACAAACTCTTCGGTGCGCTTTGGAGGCAAGAATGCCGGAGCCATGGTGGCAATACCCCATGCACCTATTCGTTGGGCATGAGCAGCAAGCACTTGTTGATCCCTTACATTTGTACCCCCGGTATGGACGATTACTTTTAATTCACCATTGCTTTCTGTAACCCATTTTTCGGCAATAGCTATACGCTCTTCCCTTGTAAGCAATGCCCCTTCTCCTGTACTTCCGCAAATAAATACTCCATCCGGCCCGTTTCGTTTTATAAATTTGGTGTAGTCTGAAATAAGATCCAGGTTTACATCACCATTATCAAACATGGGTGTAAAAGGAGCCACAATATATCCGTTGATTTTTTCCATATTATTATCAAATCTATTCATCATTCAAAATTCTTATACTCCAATACGGCACTGCGCATGGCATAAAAGTTTTCAATAGGGATAAGTTCATGCAGGTTATGACTGGAAGAAACAATATAACCACCACCTTTAGCTAACCTGTCCATATGCATTTTTACGTTTTCGTAAACCTCCCCGGTTGTCCCGTTTTTTAAAACGCCCTCAAGATCAATATTGCCGGCTATGGTTATCTGTTTTCCATATTTCTCTTTTATAGCAAAAATATCCTGGTTACCTGCACAAAGGTCTATAGGATTTAGAATATCCGTTCCCATTTCCAAAAAACGTGGGATCATATTATCTACCTTCCCGTCGATGTGGAAATAAACAGGCTTGTTTTTCGACTTTGCCATTTGCATTTCTTCCTCAATAAATTTCAACTCAAGGCTTTCTAAATCTTCATAACTAACCATTGGTCCTGAATTACTTACAAGACCACTTGAAAATTGCACAATATCAATGGGATATTGAAGAAAGACTTCCAGCTCTTTCATACAATATTCATGGATTGTTTTTATAAAGTCATAAACAAAATCAGGATCCATTATCGTATTCATAAGAAAATCCGTGTAACCCATAGCGCTCATGGTAGTAAAAGTTGGAGTCTGTGCTTTACACAAGATTCCCATTCCGGTTCCATCTACTAATCTACAATGTTCTTCGAGACGTTTTTCAAGTTTGTTGAGTGGAGGGAACCAAACCTCATTTAACTGCTCCCGTGTTTTTATATTACCATCAATATAATGGATACGCCCATCTTCATCGGAAAACTCCTTCCTGCCGACCCGCCATACATGACCGAAAAAAACCATGTCGTTGCCCATTCTTTTGTTGAGTTCGATATTGTCTTTCGCTCCCATTTCAAATGGGTGGAGGTGCATGGGCATATCTTTACCCAGAATTTTATTTACCAGGGCCATATCCGGATCAATTTCAAGAATAGGAACATCCTTTGTTTCTATGTGATTTATTGCATTGAAAATACGTTGCTTATCCGGATTTCTAAAATTATTCATTAAAATCTAAATGAATTATAATAAGATACAAAGATAGGTATATTAATATGAATTTATTTGCACATATTCGTCTATTTATGTACTATATTTGCATTATGAAAATGAATCCGAAAGAGATTTCAATTGCCTTTCATGAAAAAGGAATTAATCAAAAAGAAGACAAAAGCAGGTACTTTGACCAGGTCTGGCATTTTCATGACAGTTTTGAAATTGTCTATATAAAAAAAGGGAAAGGCCTTCTATTCCTTGGAGAAGAGGCAATTGTGTTTAAAGAAGGTGACCTGTTTTTATTTGGTACTTTATTGCCCCATATGTGGTTAAGCGATAAAGCCTATTTTAATACTAAATCAAAATTATCAATTCACTCACAAGTCATTCACTTTCGTAAAGAACTATTGCTCCCTTCCTTTCTGTCAATGGAAGAACATCACGAATTAAATTATCTGGTACAAGCTTCAAAAAAAGGATTAAGAGTAAATAAGAAATCGAAAGAAAAGATCATCGCCTTAATTGGTAAGATGAGCAAAATGGATGGGTTTGAAAAAACAATTACTTTATATACTATTTTAAATTTATTATCCAATGTTAATAATATTGAAATACTTTCAAAAGAAAGTTTTCAGGATATGAATAATCCAAAACAATTAAAAAGGCTTAATCTCGTAAATAAATATGTTTTTGATAATTTTAAAGAAAATATAACTCTGGATCAGATTAGTGATCATGTGAGCATGAGTAAATCAGCATTTTGCAAGTATTTCAAACTTTACACAAATAGACCTTTTAATGTTTACCTTAATGAGTTTCGAGTCCATCATGCAAAAAAACTAATTCGAAGTAAAGATCTAACCATTACAGAAGCTTGCTATGATTCGGGATTTAATAATATCGCCAATTTCAATCGCAGGTTTAAGTCTCATACAGGTTTAACTCCGTCACAATATCGAAAAATCTGTCTTGGTAGGGAATAAACCAGTGTTATTTCAGACTTGTTGTTTGTAGCAAAATGATTACATGTGTAAAAAAGATATGAAATAATATAAAAAAACCTTAACGAGTGAAGAAAGAAAAGAAATTGTTCATTTTTTATTTATATGCGTTAATAATATGTTTTCCATTATTACTTTTTACAATAAAATTTCTTTCATTATTTTTGATGAATAATTATTTTATGTTTTTATGTAAACTACGATTGAATTAGAAATTTGAACTCAAATAAAATGAACAAGTTAAATCATAATATTATACTAAAGGTCATAGAATTCAGGAGAAAAAAAGCGAGACTTCCTGTACAAAAAACAGAAAAGGAAATAACAAATGCGAAAGTGGAATTCTCTCATCTTATTCATGATAGTTTTTTCATTTTAATAGGGATAATATCTGCCGGTTTTGGTTTAAAAGGATTTTTACTACCCAATATGTTTATCGATGGTGGAGTAATGGGAATTTCTCTTACAATTGCTGAACTGACCGAAATACCACTTTCAATTCTCATAGTTGCGGTAAATTTACCATTTCTAATATTGGGTTTTTCCACTATTAGCAGACAATTTGCTATAAAAAGTATTATTGCGATTATATTGCTTGCTGTTTCAGTTCACTTCTTTCCTTTCCCTATTATCACTGAGGATAAATTACTTATTGCAGTTTTTGGTGGTTTCTTTTTAGGATCAGGTATAGGATTAGCAATTCGTGGAGGTTCTGTTATAGATGGCACAGAAGTTTTGGCAGTTTTTATTAGTCGAAAAACCTCACTGACAATAGGTGATGTAATTATGTTATTTAATATTTTGATATTTAGTATTGCAAGTTATGTATTTACAATTGAAATTGCATTATATGCAATGCTGACATATTTAGCAGCATCAAAAACTGTCGATTTTGTGGTGTCGGGTATTGAAGAATATCTGGGTGTAACAATTATATCACAAAAAAATGAAGAAATCAGGTTAGCAATAATTGAAAACCTGGGAAGAGCATGCACAGTTTATTCCGGCAAAAGAGGGAAGTCTCTGGAGAATACCGATATCATCTACACATTAATAACAAGATTGGAATTAGCCAAACTGCAAACAGAGATAGATAAAATAGATAAGGATGCATTTATTGTTATGCATAGTATAAAAGATGCAAAAGGAGGTATGATCAAAAAAAGACCAATGAAATGATAATTATGTCTTCATAATAGCTAATTTTAGATTCGTTTAAAGACATTTTTAAAACAATATGAGTTTGCTGTGAATATTTATTTCTTTGGTGGAAATTAATAATTGATAAATTTTTTAAAAAGAATTGTAACTTTGTGATTAGTTTATCAAAATAAATTAAATCATGAATTCTGACACCGTTAAAGTTGAACTTATTGACTGGATTGTAAAATTAAACGACCAATATTCAATAGATAAGATATTATCATTGAAAAAAGAATTGAATGCGATAGCCAAATCGGACTCTAAGGTTTTTGGGTCAGGGAAACATCTTATAGAATATATATCCGATGATTTTAATGAACCTCTTAATGACTTTAAGGAATATCAAAAATGAATTATTTAATAAATTGATAATATCTCAAGTTCAGACAAAATAGAAATGATTGAAATATTAAAATATTCGTTATCCATAATAATAGGATCAGGTCTCGGAACTTTTATTGCTCAAAAATTATTTGAGCAAAAGCTTAATAAGAAACTTTATAGATTCACAAAGCTATATTCAGATAAATTGGATATAATAAAAAATTTATTTAAGTTATTGGTTCGTGCTGAAAAAGGACTTGAAATTCTACTAAGTCAACGAGAACCAAACGAAAAAAAAGAAAAGGAACAATATTATGAAATGACAATTAAGCCAATGAATGAATTCATTGAGACATTTGAAGAAAATGAAATTGTTTTTGAGAAGTCAATAGTTGACCAAATTAATAATATCATTGACATTTTTAGAAATGCAAAAAACACTCATTTTTTTGCAAATTCAATGGAATCAGATAGAGGTTCTCAAGCATGGGAAAATGCTGTTTCAAAAAAACAAGAATTATTCAACAAATTAGAATTAGAATTTCCTAAGCTTAAAATGAAACTAAAAAAAGAATTTCAAGAACGATACGAGATTTTAGCCAATTAATAAAAAACGAAACACTAACAAAAGCTCATAAGCAAAGCTGGGTAAAATGAAGTAAATCCTAATAAAAACATAAATAAGGGATTCAGTGGTAAAATGAAAGAAAATACAAATAATGAAAATTGATAATATTACTTCGTAATATGTTATCAAATTAATTGTGAAATATCAGCAAATCACTTTTTATTACAATATTTCCGAAAGGTTTTAATTTTATAGATACATTCATGTGAAATGGTACTAATTTTTTTAGTTTTTCTTGTCGTATAACGGTGATGTTCCTTTGAATATTTTTTCAATTGATTTTGTTATTTGATTAATAAAAACTATATTTGTATTCTTAATTCAAAAAAGATTTTAATAATTAACACATAACTAAAAACATAATATTATGAAAAACTCATGCAAAATTGTTTTGTTATCAATTATCTTCTTTTTAAGTGCATTTATTATTTATTCACAAAACATAGTATTAAATGGAGATTTAGAATCATGGGATGATCCAAATACCCCAACCGATTGGACAAAAGCAGAAAACATTACTCAGGCAACAACACCGGTTCACGGTGAAACTTACTCTGCGATGCATACTTCTGCAAGTGGCACAAAAGATTTAAAACAAAATGTAATGTCAATTACAGGAGGTGAAACTTATACAATCAGTTATTGGTATTTGGATAATGACCCTGAGGCTCGTACACGAATCTGGGCATATTGGTTACAAGATGAAACAACTACCTTACCCGAAAATGGAGATGTTTTGCGTCCGTCAGAATATTCGGAAGATAATCCTGAATGGATTAATTTTTCAATTGATCTAACTGCTCCTCCAACCGCAACAGGTTTTAGGTTTGAAGTAAGAGTTTATAAACAGGATAATATTTACGGCGGTTCAGTTTATTATGATGATTTTTCAATAACAGTTATCCCTGACTATCATTTTAATTTTGAAGGAGGAAATCCTTCCGATCCATTTTGGACTTTATATATTGCAGAAGCTTCCTTAAATGGTATTGATCTCGAAGCCGGAGATGAAATTGCCATTTTCGATGGCGAAATAATGGTTGGAGCAATGGTTTTAATTCAGGTTTGTACGCCGGATAACCAATTTGAAAATGTTCTATTGGCATTTTCTACTCTGGCAGGTGGAAGCTCAGGTTACACACCTGGAAATGAAGTATCGCTAAAATGCTGGGATGCAAGTTTGGCAATTGAAGTTACAATATTAACTATTATCTTTGATAATCCTTATGGCGATGCCTGGACACAAAACATATTTCCATACGATAATGGAGAATATAGCATAGTTAATATTAACTGGATAAATTTAGGAAATCTTATCGGAACAATAAGCAATGCAGAAAATTCTCAACCAATTGAAGGAGCATTGATAGAAGTGTCAGGCTCATTATATTATAATACAACATCCGATGCCAACGGTAATTATTTAATTGAAGATGTTGAAAACGGAACTTACAGTATTAACACAAGTGCTGAGGGTTATTTCCCTCAAACTATTAATGGTGTAGAAATACTTGCCGGTGAAACAATAACTGTTAATTTTTATATGGAATCAATTATTAAAACACAAATTTATAATTTGATTATTGGTTATCAATTTGTTTCATCACGTTTAATTTCCGAAAATCCAGATATGCAAAATATTTTAGAGGAAATATTAAACAACCTTGATTTTGTCAGAAACTCAGAAGGCTATATGTTAAGAAAAATAGGGCCGAACTGGATTAACAGTATTGGAGATTGGGTAACTACTGAAGGTTATTTATTTAAAATGAATAATAATGATCAACTAACAATTACGGGAGTAACTATTGATCCGCAAACACCTATTAATTTATCAACTGGTTATCAAATTGTATCATATTTACCTGCACAGCCCAATAATGCTTTGGATATGTTTGAGGATGTATTAGAAAATCTTGACTTTGTAAGAAATACAGGCGGTTATATGATTCAGAAAATAGGCCCTATTTGGGTAAATAGTATTGGTGATATGCAGCCGGGAGAAGGTTATTTAGTTAAAATGCTTGCAAACGATGTTTTAATATATCCCATTAATTCATCATTCGTCTGTGATTATCAGTTTACTGATACTCGTGATGGACAAATTTACAATACAGTACAAATTGGAGATCAATGCTGGATGGCAGAAAATCTGAATATCGGCTCAATGATAAATAGTAGTGAGAATATGAGTAATGATGGTATCATTGAGAAATATTGCTACGATGACGACCCAACTAATTGCGATGAATACGGTGGCTTATACCAATGGAACGAAATGATGGAATATAATACAACACCTGGCGTGCAAGGTATTTGCCCAAGCGGTTGGCATTTACCGACAGATGGAGAATGGAAAATATTAGAGGGTACAATTGACAGCCAATATCCTGTTGGCAACCCGATTTGGAATAATACAGGATGGAGAGGTTTTGATGCTGGCTTAAACCTTAAATCAACAAGTGGCTGGATCTCCGGTGGAAACGGGACAAATGTCTTTGGGTTCACGGCCCTTTCGGGCGGTTACCGTAACAGCATTGGTAATTTCTACTATATAGGAGAGTACGCCTTCTTTTGGACTTCAACTGAGTACAATAGTGATTTTGCCTGGTACCGGGACCTATGCTATAACAATGATGAGGCCTACCGTGCCTACAGCACTATCGGGAATGGGTTTCCTGTTCGTTGCTTGCAAAACGAAACAAAATAATAATTAAAACAATAGACCAAACTTTTAGACAATCAAAAATGAATAATTTAAAATAAAATGAATATAAAGTACCCCCCCCCAGATTATTATAATATCGACGAATTATTAACCGATGAACAAAAAATTATAAGAAATTCTGTTCGTGATTGGGTGAGCAGATCGGTTGTACCTATAATTGATAAAGCTGCACAGGAACACAAATTTCCCCTTCATCTAATTCGTGAAATGGGAGAAATCGGGGTTTTCGGACCTTATATTCCTGAAAAGTATGGTGGAGCAGGATTAGATAAAACTTCTTATGGTTTAATAATGACAGAACTGGAAAGGGGAGATTCGGCAATTCGATCTGCAGCTTCCGTTCAATCTTCATTGGTTATGTATCCGATTTTTCAATTTGGTTCGGAAGAGCAGAAACAGAAATATCTACCGAAACTGGCATCAGGTGAATTGATTGGTGCTTTTGGATTGACTGAACCGAATCATGGTTCCGATCCTGGAAACATGGAAACTAAAGTTCAGGATAAAGGTGATCATTATGTTTTAAACGGTTCAAAAATGTGGATAACAAATGCTCCTATAGCAGATATTGCAGTAGTTTGGGCAAAAAATGAAAATAAAAAAGTTACCGGACTGATTGTTGAAAAAGGAATGAAAGGATTTTCAGCACCCGAAACTTTTAGAAAATGGTCGCTACGTGCATCGGTTACAGGTGAATTGGTTTTTGATAACGTTTGTGTTCCAAAAGAAAATGTTCTACCAAATATTGAAGGATTAAAAGGCCCGTTAAAATGCCTGAATTCTGCAAGATATGGAATCGCATGGGGTGTCATTGGTGCTGCAATGGATTGTTATCAAACTGCTTTGAATTACTCGAAAGAAAGAAAACAATTCGAAAAGCCAATTGCCGGTTTCCAGTTAACACAGAAAAAACTCGCTGAAATGATCACTGAAATAACTAAAGCACAGTTAATAGCCTGGAGATTAGGAAATTTGTACGACCAGGGAAAAGCTACATATAATCAAATTTCAATGGCAAAACGAAATAATGTAAAAATTGCCCTTGATATTGCAAGAGAATCTCGTCAGATTCTTGGTGCAATGGGAATTACAGGAGATTTTCCGATAATGCGACACATGATGAATCTTGAATCTGTAATAACTTACGAAGGCACGCACGATATACATTTATTAATAACTGGTTTTGATATTACAGGCGAAAATGCTTTTTAGAAAAATTTTCGCTGATTTTAATATTTTTACTACTACAGATTTTCTGGATTAGATTATAGCAAATAATTCCCATCTAAGTAAAAAGTGTTATTTTTGCAAACCGAAATTTATAAATTGAATCATAATGTTTGAAGGATTAAGTGATAAGTTAGAAAGGTCATTCAAGATACTTAAGGGTCACGGACATATCTCCGAAATAAATATTGCGGAAACGTTAAAAGAAGTAAGAAAAGCATTACTTGACGCTGATGTTAGCTATAAGATTGCTAAACAATTTACCGAAGAAGTTAAACGTAAAGCTCTTGGTGAAAATGTTTTAAACTCTGTTTCTCCAGGACAATTAATGATAAAAATTGTTCACGATGAGCTTGCAGGTTTAATGGGTGGCGAAAAAGCAGACTTAAATGACAAAGGAAAACCTGCAGTAATTTTAATTGCCGGTTTACAAGGATCAGGTAAAACCACTTTTTCAGCTAAACTTGCTAATTATTTAAAAACCAAGCGTAATAAAAAACCTCTCCTGGTTGCCGGTGACGTTTATCGTCCTGCTGCTATAAACCAACTACAGGTTTTAGGTGAACAAATTGGTGTTGAAGTTTTCACAAAAGAAGGAAGTAAAGAACCGGTGAAAATTGCAAAAAATTCCATTTCGTACGCAAATGATAATGGATATAATGTTGTGATTGTCGATACCGCCGGCCGCCTTGCTGTAGATGATGAAATGATGAATGAAATTTCAGCCATCAAAAAAGCAATTAAACCTGAGGAGACATTATTTGTTGTCGATTCAATGACCGGACAGGATGCCGTAAATACTGCCAAAGCCTTTAATAATAGATTAGATTATGAAGGAGTTGTGCTCACAAAATTAGATGGTGATACACGTGGTGGTGCAGCACTGACTGTTCGCTCTGTAGTAAATAAGCCTATCAAATTTGTCGGGATTGGTGAAAAAATAGATGCAATAGATGTTTTTTATCCGGAGCGTATGGCTGACCGTATCCTTGGGATGGGAGATGTGGTTTCATTGGTTGAGCGTGCTCAGGAGCAGTTCGATGAGGAATCTGCCAGAAAATTGCAGAAAAAAATTGCTAAAAATCAGTTTGATTTCAATGATTTTCTTTCTCAGATAAAACAGATCAAAAAAATGGGAAATGTTAAAGACCTTGTCGGGATGATACCCGGAATGGGTAAAGCATTAAAAAATACTGATATTGACGACGATGCATTTAAAGGCATTGAAGCAATTATTTATTCCATGACCCCGGACGAGCGGGGAAATCCGAAATTACTGAACGGTAGCCGCCGAAAAAGAATTGCCAGAGGTAGTGGAAACGATATTCAGGAAGTAAACCGTTTGATCAAACAGTTTGCCGAAACCAGTAAAATGATGAAAATGATGACAAGTGGTGGTGGCAAAAATATGATGAGAATGATGAAAAATATGAAGAACCAACATGGAATGTAAAGTACGGTGGAATTGTGAAGTAATGGGATATTAATACGATAAAGCTTTTGTAATGAAATTAATAGATGGTAAATTTGTAGCAAGCGAAATAAAAAAAGAAATAGCAAAAGAAACTGCTAAAACACTTGACAAAGGATTGAATCCACCTCATTTAGTTGCCATTCTTGTTGGCGATGATCCTGCAAGCCAGACTTATGTTGCAAGTAAAGAAAGGGCCTGTAAAGATGTTGGCTTTATTTCATCGGTTTACAAGCATTCTGAAAAAATTACAGAGAACGAACTGATTGAAATTATTGATTTCATTAATAGTGATGACGAAATTCATGGATTAATAGTTCAATTGCCTTTACCAGATCATATTTCTCCCGATCGTATTATTCAGCGAATCAATCCATTAAAAGATGTTGACGGTTTTCATCCTGAAAATATAGGTAAAATGATTTTGAATTTACCAACTTATTTACCCGCAACACCTTATGGGATAATTCAATTACTTGAACATTATAAAATTGAAACCGAAGGCAAGAATTGTGTAGTTCTCGGACGTAGTAATATTGTTGGAACTCCGATGGGAATTTTGATGTCGCGTAAAGCATATCCGGGCAATTCAACTGTAACAATTTGTCATAGCCGAACAAAAAACCTTAAAGAAATTTGCAGCCAGGCTGATATTTTAATCGCTGCAATCGGAAGTCCTGAATTTGTAACTGCTGATATGGTAAAAAAAGATGCAATTGTTATTGATGTAGGAATTCACAGGGTTAAGTCGAGTGAAACAAAATCCGGCTATAAACTTAAAGGAGATGTTAAATTTGATGAGGTCTCAAAAAAATGTAGCTACATAACTCCTGTTCCGGGAGGTGTAGGCCCAATGACCATTGTTTCTTTAATGAAAAACACTTTGGAGGCTGCAAAAAAATTGGCTTATTAACAAAAAAAATAAACCGCAAAGAAACGCAAAATTTTTTGCACTTTTTTAGCGTACTTAGCAGTTAATATAATAAAAGCTTTGATAGAAAATAAATTATAAGAATCTGAATGAATTAGTTGTAAGCGTTAAATACCAAGTGATCTGGCAAATTTATTTATATAAAAAACATGGAAATAATTCACGTTTTAAAAATAGAAAAACATATTATGCAAAATCTAAAAATCATATTATTAGCTTTACTATTTACTATTTCTTTTACCGGTTCCTCATTAGGTCAAATTTATGGTTGCACCGACCCCAATGCAAACAATTTTAATCCTATCGCAACAATTAATGATGGGTCATGTACTTATGATCCAACAATTTATAGTCCTTCTTTTTTTATGAATTTGCCACAGACGGTCGATGAGACTTCCGGGCTGATATTATATAACAATGGGCTTTGGACACATAATGATAGTGGCGGTGATGCAAAAATTTATAAAATCGATACTGTTTCATCTGAAATTGTTCAGACTATTTATCTTCCAAATGCATCAAATTTTGATTGGGAAGACATCACTCAGGATGAAGGCTTTATTTATATAGGTGATGTAGGTAACAATGAAGGAAACCGAAGAAATCTGAGAATCTATAAAGTCAATAAAAATGATATTCCTTTATCAGGAAATGCAAACGTAAATTCATCGATCATACATTTTTCTTATAGCGATCAAACAAGTTTTCCATCAGCATATAACGATAATAATTTTGATTGTGAAGCAATTATCAGTTGTGGAGATTTTCTTTATTTGTTCTCAAAAAACTGGGAGAATTATAAAACAAAACTATATAAGTTGCCGAAAATTCCGGGAACTCATGAGGCTGCTTTGATTGACTCTTTTAATGTAAACGGTTTAATATGCGGAGCTGCGTATAATCAGCAATTTAACGAAATCTCATTAATAGGTTATCATAATTACATTCCTTTTATGTTTTTATTATATGATTATCAGGACAATAATTTCTTTTACGGAAATAAGCGACGTATAGATTTTCCTTATATTATTGGAGCACAAACCGAAGGTATTACATATTCTACAGGAAAGAATGTTTTAATATCATGTGAAAATTCTGCTGTTACTCAAAGAGTATTCAAGGTAAACACAGGCTTATGGACAAATATTTCCCCAATTGGAATTGGAGAACTTACCGAGGCAGATTTTGATTTTTCAATTAGTCCGAATCCCGTTACAAAGAAAAAATTCAAAATTGACCTTACAAATTTACCTGACCAAAGTTTTACAATTGAATTTTATGACAGTCTTGGACAAAAAGTGAATTTCAAGCCACGAAAATATTCAGGCTCAGATGGAAAAATAAAGCTTAGTTTTAAGGTTGGAAAAGCCAAATCCGGACTTTATTTAGTAAAATTGAGATCAAACGATAAATATTCTACCCGAAAATTAATAATTCAATAAAAAAGAACAGGAAGTATTGAATTGGGGAATAAAGGAAATATGAGAGGTCTAGTTAATGACCACTGAATAGCGTAAAATTAATCAAAGAACCTGTAAAACATGGGAATCAATCAAAAAAATAATTCCGAATCAAACGGGAAATATCTCCCGGTTATGGAAGAGTTTTACAGTATTCAGGGCGAGGGATTTAATACCGGAACAGCTGCATACTTCATTAGAATTGGAGGTTGCGATGTTTGTTGTGAATGGTGCGATATTAAAGAGTCATGGAACTCCGAATTGTTTCCTTTAACTGATGTTGATGATATTGTTAAAAGGGCAAAAACATTTCCTGCAAAAGCAGTTCTCATAACCGGTGGTGAGCCGCTTTTATATGACCTTGATTATTTATGCGATGAATTAAAAAAACAAAACATTAAACTTTTCCTTGAAACTTCCGGTTCACTTTTTTTATCGGGCAATTGGGATTGGATTTGCCTTTCGGCGAAAAAAAACAGCCCTCCTTTGAATGAAAACTTTCAGCGGGCAGATGAATTAAAAGTAATAATTTCGGATGAAAGCGATTTTGCCTGGGCAGAAATAAATGCAAGACTCGTTAAATCCGATTGCGTTTTATACCTTCAACCTGAATGGAGCCGATCGGAAGAAATGATGCAAGTCATTGTTGATTATATTCTTGAAAATCCGAAATGGAAAATTTCTTTGCAAAGTCACAAGTATATGAAAATACCGTAATAGTTTCGAGTTTCACATACGGGCTTGCTTCGCGGGTGTACGACAAATTTCCACTTTTGTTGAAGAAGAGAAAGTCCCAAAGGGACGTTATGTAAAAGCACAGGATGAAGCGTAGCGTAAGCCTGTGATATTGTACACGATACTAAGGTAGCCCTGAAAGGGCGACATATAACATCTGATGATTGCAAAAGGCTATCTACATGTCGTCCTTTCAGGACTTGTCATTGTTCGGCAACAAATACACAGGTCTGCGTTTCACTCCGACCTGTGCTTTTACATAACGTCCCTTCG
The DNA here is from genome assembly GCA_964462015.1 of uncultured Bacteroidales bacterium. GTDB lineage: Bacteria > Bacteroidota > Bacteroidia > Bacteroidales > JAEINX01 > JAEINX01. Next base: position 42,943 of record CAYWXI010000032.1, read on the forward strand.
GGACTTGTTTTTTCTTTATTAATGGAACTGTCGTACACCCTGCTTCGCTTCTCAGGGTACAGGTTTCTTGTTTTTTGTTTCTGGTTTCAAGTTTCAGGTTTACAGGAAGTAACCATGAGAAAACAATGTTTCTAATCGTTGTTAAATTAATTTTAATTCGTTTAATCCGTACAATTCGATGACAATTTTTTTATTTAAATAATAGGATATTATTATTATCTTCGTTTCTGATATTAGACATAAATCTTAATATGTTAAAATACCGGAGAAGAAAATATAAATACCTAATGTTTAAAAACATAATTAGAGGTTGTCTTTTTCTTATATTTTTTTGTTTTTCTTTATTGACTTTCTCACAAAAAAACGGTCAATTTCTAACAACCAAATCCAAAAAAGCCGAAAAAGCTTTCAATAAAGCAAAATCATTTTATTACGAAAATAATTATTTTGAAGCTGAAAAATTTCTTCAAAAAGCCCTGGAAATCGATACTAATTTTATTGAGGCTTACCTGCTTCTCGGTGACTTGCTTGCTGATAAAAATGATAAAACAGGAGCAATTGAAGCTTATGAGTCAGTAATTGAAATTGATCCTGAATATTCTTCTATTGTCTATTATATTTTAGCAGGTTTTGAGTTTTCTGCAGAAAAATACATTGATTCACGAAAGCATTTTTCCGACTTTATTTTATTTACAGATATAGACTCTATACAGAAAAAATTTGCTCAGGACTACATTGAAATATGTGATTTTGTTATTGAAGCCAGAGCAAATCCTGTACCTTTTAAACCCGTTAATCTTGGTGATAGCATAAATTCTTCTTTTGATGAATATATAAATGCAATAACAGTGGATGAACAACTTATGTTATTCACGGTTAAAGAAATTGTGCCTGACGAAACAAACATAACAAAGCAAAGATTAGAGGAGGAATTTTATCTTTCGGAAAAGCAAGACGGAATCTGGGGCAAGGCTGTAAAAATGGGTTATCCGCTAAATTCTTCAGGTAATCAGGGGGCAATTTGCCTTTCACCAGACGGAAAGAAAATATTCTTCACGGCTTGTAATCGTTTTGACGGTTACGGAAGTTGTGATATTTATTTCTCTGAAAAAACTAACGACAAATGGAGTGAACCGATAAATTTGGGGCAAACTGTTAATTCTGCTTCATGGGATTCGCAACCATCAATCTCTTCCGATGGTAAAACTCTTTATTTTGCCAGTACACGCAAGGATGGTTATGGAAGTTCGGATATTTGGAAAACAGGGCTTTTACCTTCGGGAAATTGGAGTGAGCCTGTTAATCTCGGTGAACAAATAAATACAAAAAAGGCTGAAATGTCTCCTTTTATTCATGCTGATAATTCAAGTTTGTATTTTTCATCTAAAGGACATCCGGGAATGGGTGGAGCCGATCTGTTTCTTTCAAAATTTGATATAAATGAGCAGAAATGGTCGCAACCTAATAATCTTGGATTCCCGATTAATACGATTGCTGATGAAATAAATATTATAGTTGATGCAAGTGGTAAAAAAGCATATTTATCCTCCGATAAAAGCTCGGGAATGGGAAAGCAGGATATTTATAGTTTTGAATTATATAAGGATATCAGGCCTTCAAAAGTTACTTACCTGAAAGGGAAGGTTTACGACAGCATTAGCAAAAAGACATTATCCGCAGATTTTGAATTAATTGATCTCGAAAGCAATGAGGTTTTAATTAAATCTGTATCTGATAAATCTAATGGCAGTTTTTTGATTTGTCTTCCCGTAAATATTAATTATGCACTTAATGTTTCAAAGGAGGGATATTTATTTTATTCCGAAAATTTTTCACTTAATAATGAAAACTCTCATACCGAACCATTTTTAATGAATATTGCCCTACAACCCATTCAACGAGGTAATTCGGTGATTTTAAGAAATGTATTTTTCGATACCGATAAATATGAATTAAAACCTGAATCGGAAGTTGAACTTTTGAAATTAATTTCTTTTCTACAAAATAATCCGAAAATTAAAATTGAAATTGGCGGCCACACCGATAATATTGGAAGTGAAGAATATAATTTAAATCTTTCCGAAACTCGGGCAAAGGCAGTTTACGAATTTTTGATCAAAAATGGAATTGAAAAAAGCAGACTAACTTTTCAAGCTTATGGCTTTTCAAAACCTATTGATAATAACGAAACTCCTGAAGGCAGAGCAAATAACCGTAGGACGGAATTTAAGGTTTTGGAGATATAAATATTATCTCAACAAAATAACAACTTGGCAATAGGTAAGTATCGGTATGAATAACTCAAGAAATTGCAAGATGTAATAATTACATTTACACTTTTAACTAACAATTCACACCGTGACTATCACTACAATTAAAAGTATTTATTAATTAAAAAACAAAAAGTATAACTAAACAAACGGAAAGTTCAAAACGCGATTTTGTTTCGCAAATGCTAACCTTCCTTGAAGAGGAAAAAGAAGTATTAACTTCAGCAGGTTTTGATCCTTCAGCAAGGACAGAAACTTTAAAAGCAGAAAACCATGAAGCGGAAACATCGGAAATTGCGCAGCAAACTGCCATGGCAGCAGCAAAGGAAGCTACTCAGCTATCGGTTGAAAAACTTTCGATAGCATACAAAGATGCTTCCAATATTGCCGACCTTATTTCCGGTTTGCTCGGAAAAGATAACGAACTCGTTAAGAAAATACGAAAATTCAGAAAGTAAAGAAGCAATGAATGAATGAGTGAATGCTTAAATGATTGAATAAAAGTACTATTTATCATTCTATCATTCAATTATTTTATCATTACATATTGGGGGATCATCAATATCCCCAAGGGGGCGGACAATATCCCCTGGGGGATGAAGACAATCCCCAAGGGGATTAACAATATCCCCAGGGGGACGAACATTATCCCCAAGGGGACGGATATAATCCCCATGGGGATTATCAATTCCCCCAAGGGGATAGACAATATCCCCATGGGGATGGAAGCAATCCCCAAGGGGATGGACGTTATCCCCAAGGGGATGAAAACAATCCACAAGGGGACGGATATTATCCCCAATGTTATTAATGAGTTAAATGTTTTTTTTCCAGTAATGAGTCCGGTCTAAAAATTCATATCATGCAATCCCAATATATTTCGGGAGGAAAGTTTTATTTATGCTTTACTCAATTATTTTTTTAAAGAAGGTCTTTGAAAAGCTTGTTCCCCTGAATTCTTGAAAAATCGAGTATTTCATTTTCATCAACAGTCTGAATTTTGTGGTCTTTAACAATAAGTTTTCCTGATGAAATAACATGCCTGAATTGCTTTGATTCCAACCCGAAAATATAATGTCCTAAAAAATTATTTGAATTAATTTCAGTTGGTGTGTCATAATCAATCACAACAAGATTGTTTTCTTCATCACCTTTAAAATTATTTATCTTTAAATAATTATGTGCTTTTCTCAGCCTTTCGTAAGATGATGGATAGGTTAAATTATCAAATTCCTGTCCGACAAAAAATGCTGCTTTTGAGCTTCTTAAAACATCGCTGTGCATGCCATCTGTTCCTATCATAATATTATTTCCAAGCCCGAGGGAATTAAAAAAGCCTACTTTGTTATTCAGATTGCTTTCTGTGTTTTGAACCACGTAGGCATTTGATTGCTTTAAAATTCTTCTTTCATTATCATTTATATGAATGCAATGAGCAAGAATTGATTTTGATGAATCGAGCAATGCATAATCGTTTAGTCGTTCAATTACACGTTTTCCATATTTTTTTTCGCAGTCAGTTTCGTCCGATATATCCTCGGCAACATGGATATGAATTCCCGAATTGAATTCATTCACCAGATCAGCTGCTTTTTTCATTGTGTTGTCATTAACAGTGAATGAAGCATGTAATCCAACTAATCCCTGATTATTTTTAAGGTAAGATTTTGTTTCGGCTAATCCTTTTTCAGCTATTTCCTTACCATCACGATCTGATATTTCGTAGCATAAAAGATGTGAAATACCGACTTCATCAAAAGCATCAGCTATAATTTCTAGGGAATTGTTAATGTAATTTGGTGAAGCATGGTGGTCGATTGAAAAAGTAACTCCATTCTTAGCACATGCCAAAGCCGTAACCAAAGCACTTGCTCTGATCATGTCTTTATCAAGATTTTTATCAATATTCCACCAGATATATTTTAATATTTCAAGGAAGTTTTGAGGTGTTTTCTTTGGAGGAGGCATGCCACGTGCTAAAGCTGAGTATGCATGATGATGAGCATTGACAAAAGACTTTGTTACGAGCATTCCTTTGCAATCAATAACCTCAAAATTCTTAAGCGTCTTTTCATCTGGAATCTCCGAATGAAAAGAAATCTTACCTTTTGTTCCTTCTTCCACTCTGATATGAGAAGAAATAAATTCTAATGATTGAGGATCAATATATGTAGCGTTTTTAAGAAATATTGGCATAAGCATTAAGTTTTGGTTTTTGTGGTTTTATATGTAGTTACAAATATTCAGTGATCGGTATTCAGTAATCAGTGATTGGTAATCGGTATCCAGCATCTTGTATCCAGTATCTTTACCGTATTAACATAAAAGTCCCATGATTGCCGGTATCATCAACTCCATTATCTGAACCTGTCCACTTTGTCCCGTCATCGAAAACTGCAGTAATTCTCCAATAATACATTCCCTGGGGCATTAATTTACCTTTATAATAACCATCCCAGCCTTCTGCCGGCATTCCCTCGGAATCCAATTCAGTTGTATACCATAATAATACTCCGTTATAATCGTAAATTTCTAATAAATAAGCAGACAGATTAATTCCTTTGGGTTTAAAAAGTCTGACTTCAGGATTTTGATCTTCTGGGGCGAATGCATTTGGGACAAATAAGGTCTTGATAATAACTTCGTAGTTAAGAGATGAAGTATCGGTACAATTATATTCATTATAGGCTATCAGGCTAATTAAGTAATTAAAGTCGTCAAGGAATTTTGTGACCGGATCGCTTTCTGTTGATGTTTCTCCATTACCAAAATCCCAAAGATATGCTTCAGCATAAGCTGATTCATTAATAAATTTTACCTGGCCATTGATTTCCTGATAATTGGTTTCAATTGAAAACGAACTCAATGGAATCGGATAAACAGTAATTGTTTTTTTTGTATTATCAATACAACCAACCGAATCAGTAACGGTTAAGCTAACTTCGTAAGTGCCAACCAGGTCATAAACATAACCGGGGTTTTGTTCAGTCGAAACATCCCCTGATGATAAAGTATCGCCAAAATTCCAGTTCCATTTTGTGATTGAATTAGAATCGGCAATTGTTATATCTTCAAATTGGGTTGCCTGATCAACACAGGGAGTAAAATTTGTAAACGAGGCCTGAGGTAAAGAATACACCAAAACCTGATTAGAAGCTGAGTCGCGGCAAAAATTATCTGATTCCACAATGAGTTTAACATCATAAACTCCTGCCGAGCTGTAAGTGTATTTAGGATCTTCCAAATTTGATGTACTCCCATTTCCGAAATCCCATTTCCACGAAATAATGGGATCAGAAATACTATATGACTGATCAATAAATGTTGTTTGAAGGCCTCTGCAAACCGAATCACTAACAAATGCGGCAACAGGCCTTTCTAAAACTTTCACGTTTTTTCTTATTGTATCGCTTATTTCAATAGTTAAATATGAAGAATTAATTATTAGTGAAACTTCAAAGGTTCCGCCGGCCAAATAATTATGATAAATAAATTCTTCAAATTGTTGATACTCTAGGATAGTTCCATCGCCAAAATCCCATTTCCAGTTATTGATAATAATTCCATGTTCCTCTGAAAGGTCAGTGAATTTTGTTTCGCTACCCTGACAAACCGTATCATAAGAAAAATCGGCTACTAATAAGGGAACAGAAAAAAGAGAAAAATCAATGATTATGGTTGAATCTATAAATACTTCCAGATTTGCCCTGGTTTCAGGAGTATATCCAACTGCGCTTGCAGTAACATCATAAAGGCCAGGATTAACATTGTTTAATAAATATGTACCATCAGGATTAGAAGTTGTTGAATAATTGGAAAAAGGACCGATAGCCATAATTTCCGCTCCTTCTATTGCTTCAAAAGATTCATAGTCGGTTATTTTCCCTGAAATAGCACCATGGATTGGAACCAAAGCAAAATCAACTACTGTAATTTCACTTACATTTACTTGGATATTAGTCTCCATTTTAGGAAAATATCCTTCAGCGGATGCAGTAACATTATAAATTCCGGAAATAATATCTGGAATTGAATAAGTGCCGTCTTCTCCTGAAATTCCCTGATAAGTTGAACTGCCGACAACAAAAATTGTAGCTCCTTCAATAGGAACAGAAGTCAGAAAATCAGTAATTGTTCCGCTGATTGAACCGGGAACTGGAATAAGTTCAAAATCAGCAATAGTTATTTCACCGGCAATTACAAGAGTATCAGAAATTGTTTTTGGATAATATCCGGATGTTGTTGCTGTTATATTATAAATGCCCGGGATAATATCCGGAATAGTATATTCTCCAATTGAATTTGTTATAGCAGAATGGGAAGTACCTTCAACAGAAATTATTGCATTTTCGATAGGAAAATTTGTTATTGAATCAGTGACAATTCCTGAAATTGTTCCAACCATAGGAAGCGGAACAAGACTAAAATCAACAATAGTTGTTTGATCTTGAAATACCTTAATATTATGCCTAATATCAGGAAAGTAACCATCTGCTGTTGCGGTTACGGAATATTCTCCAATTTCAACATTTTCAATTAAATAAGTTCCATCAATTCCGCTTAACGTTGAGTAAGGCGTACCGACAACTGTAATTTCTGCTCCTACAATCCCGGTTAAATTTTCCGAATCAATCACTGTTCCTGTAATAGTTCCTGTTGGAATGGGTTCAAGTGAAAAATTAACTATTGTTGTTTCCCCTGCAATAACTTCCTGATTAGTCTTTGTTTCAGAAATATATCCGGAGGCATTTGCTGTAACATCATAGATTCCTATTTCAACTTCAGGTATTGTAAATAATCCTTCCGTATTAGTAATTGCTGAATATAGAGTACCTTCTACTATTATTTTGGCACCTTCAATTCCCAATAAACTCTCTGAATCATACACACTGCCGCTTATTGTTCCGGTTGGGATTAATACAAGCGAAAAGTCAATAATTGTGGTTTCGTTAGTTAGTACTTCCTGATCCGGTTTAGTTTCAGAATAATACCCATCAGCAGTTGCCGTTACATTGTAAATACCTGTTTCGACATTAATAATTAAATAAGTTCCATCAGAGCCGGTTGTAGTAATATAATTTATAATTCCATCTTTCTCGACAGTTACTTCAGCACCCATAATAGGGTTGCCAGTATTAATATCGTTTACGGTTCCGGAAATGGTTCCGATTGGCATCTCTACAAGAAAAAAATTAACGACTGTTGTTTCTCCCTCGAAAACCTGTTGATTTAGCTTTGTATCAGGATAATATCCATTAGCATCAGCTGTGATTGTATAAGTTCCAACTTCAACTTCTTCAATAGAATAACTTCCATCTGATCCTGAAATGGCTGTTTGTGAAGTTTCTTCAATTGTAACTATTGCTCCTTCAATTGGATTAAAAGTTATGAAATCAATAACTGTTCCGGCAATTGATCCGGTGGGAAGTTTTTGTAAAAGTGAGAAATCAATAATAGTCGCTTGGCCTTCGAAAACTTCTTGATTATGAATTGTATCAGTGTAATATCCGTTTGCACTTGCTGTAACGGAGTAAATACCCATTCCAACATCTTCAATTAAATATTCACCTGTTTGACTACTAAATGTTAAATATGATGTTCCAAATATAGAAATTGTAGCTCCTTCAATTGGATTACCGGTACCAGAATCAGTTACAATTCCGGCTATTGAACCGGAAGGAATTTTAAAAAGACTGAAATCAACTATTGTAGTCTGATCGCCAATAACTACTTGATTTGGTATTATTTTAGGATAATATCCGTTTGCTGATGCAATTACCGAATAAGTTCCTGTTGAAACATTATCAATTAAATAATTACCGCTTGAATTTGTAAAAGCTGAATATGAAGTGCCATCAACTGTAATTTCTGCATTTTCGATAGGATTTAATGTTTCTGTATCAATTACAGTACCTGATATTGTTCCGGTTGGAATTTCGTCGAGAGCAAAATTGACTATTGTTGTTTGTTCGGATATTACAATCTGGCCGGTAATGGTTTTGGGATAATACGAATCGGCCGTTGCAGAAATATCATATGTTCCGGGATCAATATTATCCATTAAAAATGATCCGTCTGCTGCGCTTTGTGCAGAATAAGTTGTGCCTTCTATCGTAATTATTGCACCTTCAATAGGAAATAAAAATTCTGAATTGATAACAGTTCCGCTTATTGTTCCGGGTAAAGGATTAAGATTAAAATCAATAATTGTAGTTTCTCCTGAAAGGACAACCTGGTCTGTTTTTGTTTCAGGATAATAATTATCGGCAGAGGCCGTTACGTCGTAAGTTTCCGGATAAATATCAGTAATCAAATAAGTTCCATCTACTCCTGTTGTTGCAGTATATGTTGTACCTTCGAGTACAATAATTGCTCCTTCAATAGGATTTGAATTTTCGGAATCTAAAATTGTTCCTGAAATTGTTCCCGGAATTCTAATCAAAGAAAAATCAATTACAGTAGTTTCTCCTGAAATAACTTCCTGATCTGTTTTTGTTTCAGAATTGTATTCATCTGCAGTGGCTGTAACATCATAAGTTCCGGGATAAATATCAGTAATCAAATAAGTTCCATCTACTCCTGTTGTTGCAGTATATGTTGTACCTTCGAGTACAATAATTGCTCCTTCAATAGGATTTGAATTTTCGGAATCTAAAATTGTTCCTGAAATTGTTCCCGGAATTCTAATCAAAGAAAAATCAATTACAGTAGTTTCTCCTGAAATAACTTCCTGATCTGTTTTTGTTTCAGAATTGTATTCATCTGCAGTGGCTGTAACATCATAAGTTCCGGGATAAATATCAGTAATCAAATAAGTTCCATCTACTCCTGTTGTTGCAGTATATGTTGTACCTTCGAGTACAATAATTGCTCCTTCAATAGGATTTGAATTTTCGGAATCTAAAATTGTTCCTGAAATTGTTCCCGGAATTCTAATCAAAGAAAAATCAATTACAGTAGTTTCTCCTGAAATAACTTCCTGATCTGTTTTTGTTTCAGAATTGTATTCATCTGCAGTGGCTGTAACATCATAAGTTCCGGGATAAATATCAGTAATCAAATAAGTTCCATCTACTCCTGTTGTTGCAGTATATGTTGTACCTTCGAGTACAATAATTGCTCCTTCAATAGGATTTGAATTTTCGGAATCTAAAATTGTTCCTGAAATTGTTCCCGGAATTCTAATCAAAGAAAAATCAATTACAGTAGTTTCTCCTGAAATAACTTCCTGATCTGTTTTTGTTTCAGAATTGTATTCATCTGCAGTGGCTGTAACATCATAAGTTCCGGGATAAATATCAGTAATCAAATAAGTTCCATCTACTCCTGTTGTTGCAGTATATGTTGTACCTTCGAGTACAATAATTGCTCCTTCAATAGGATTTGAATTTTCGGAATCTAAAATTGTTCCTGAAATTGTTCCCGGAATTCTAATCAAAGAAAAATCAAT
>CAYWXI010000032.1:52762-64210 GCA_964462015.1 uncultured Bacteroidales bacterium
AATCTAAAATTGTTCCTGAAATTGTTCCCGGAATTCTAATCAAAGAAAAATCAATCACAGTAGTTTCTCCTGAAATAACTTCCTGATCTGTTCTTGTTTCAGAATTGTATTCATCTGCTGTTGCAGTAATATCGTATTTACCGGGAGGAATACCTTCAATTGAATATATTCCATCTACACCTGTAGTAGCTGAAAAAGCAGTACCCTCAACAACAATTAATGCACCTTCTATCGGATCAGATGTTTCAGAGTCAGTTACTATTCCGGAAATTTCACCAGGATCATCGGTGTTTAATTGACCAGAATTTTGTAAAATATAATATCTGTTCGATTCAATATTTTGTATAAGGCATTTGCCTTCATTTAACTTATCATTCTTTATCAATAGACATAAATCAGAATCAGGTAATAATAAATTGTCTGCACCTTGTACAGAAGACAAATTCTGAAATGTAGACGATATTAAAAAAAATAAAATAAAAAGAATTTTACTTTTTTTCGTATTGATATTATTTTGGAGAATTATCATAAAAAACTACTTCTTTTCATTTACAAATTTACCAATTTTGTTTGGATTTCAGTCGGAGTTTATAATAAATCTTAAACATTTACTTTATTAAGATTTATTATAAATTTCAATGTTAATTTTTTTGCTTTGTAAATACCCTACCTTTGTAGCAGGAAATATTAATGTATAATTTCTCAAATTTTGAAAGTGATAATAACTTTATTAATTAAAGCTTAAAATATTAAAAAAAATGAAAAATTTATATCGAATACAAATCATCTTAATTTTAGCACTATTTAGTTTAAATTCCTTCGGACAGTTTACTCTGAGTGGTGAAGTAAGGCCAAGAGCAGAATATCGACATGGGTACAAAACTTTAATACCTGACAATACCGATGCTGCATTTTTTGTTTCTCAGCGTACAAGATTGAATCTTGATTTAACGGGCGATAAATTTATTATTGGACTGGGGCTGCAAAATGTTCGTACATGGGGCGATGTTGCTCAAACAAGTAAAAAAGATCTATACGGCACTTCGATCTATCAGGCCTGGGGCGAAATTATTTTTAGTCCAATGTTTTCATTAAAAGTAGGACGCCAGGAAATAGCTTACGACGATCAAAGAATTCTTGGAAAAATAGGCTGGAGCCAAAAAGCAAGAAGCCATGATGCGGCTATCTTAAAAATCAAATCACCCTATGGATGTAAAATAGATATTGGCTTCGCTTTTAATCAAAATACTGAAAATGTTTTTGGAACAGATTACACAAATGTAGTTAATTACAAAGCTCTCCAATATTTATGGTTTCACCGTGATTTTTCTGATTTTGGTATTTCTCTGCTTTTTTTGAATAATGGTATGGCTTATACGGATTCAACAAATCTTCAGGATATTAAACAAAAAATAGCCTATAGTCAAACAGCCGGAACCAGGCTAACTTATAAGTATGAACAATTATCTTTTAGTAGTTCGTTTTATTATCAATTTGGTAGAAATGCCACAAACGAGAAACTTTCAGCGATGTATTATTCAATTGCTTTTGATTATAAAGTAGATGAGAATTTTAAACTTGGCTTAGGTATGGATTATTTATCGGGAAACAGTATGGCTGATTCAACATCTACAACAGATAAAGCGTTTAATCCAATGTATGGGGCATGTCATAAGTTTAATGGATGGATGGACTATTTTTACATTGGAAACTGGTACGGAGGTGTTGGTTTGATTGATGTATTTGCTCCAATAAAGTTTTCAAAAAATAAATTTTCAGCGGCTTTGATTCCGCACTTCTTCTTTGCTGCTGCTGAAGTCATTGATACAAACAAAAAGCCATTAAAAAAATCATTAGGAACTGAAGTTGACTTTTCTGTTGGATATACCTTGTCGAAAAGTGTAAAAATCCAAGCCGGTTATTCACAGATGTTTGCCACTAAAACTCTTGAAGCCTTAAAAGGTGGAAACAGGGGTAGAACTAATAATTGGGCTTGGTTGATGATAACTTTTAAACCTACGTTTTTTACCAGTAAATAAAGAGCTTATTTCATTCGATTGATAGTGCAATATTCTTAAAATTGTTTTACTTTTGTAACAAAAAAGCATGAATAAAAAAAGATTTCTTTTCTATATTTTATTACTATTCTTTATTGTATCATGCACAAAAGATGATCCTGAAGAAATTGTTCCAAACCCTGAAAATGTAATAAACTCATATATTTTTATGGGACATACTTACGCAAGCAATATTGCTGTCGATGAGAGAATTGAATCGCTTAACTTTGATCAATATGAACAAATTTGGCTTGGTGGTGATATATGCGCAGAAACTACGGATGATTTTGGCACCCTGATTTATCTTGATGGGATTTTTGATTTGGGAAGTGCAAATACACATTGGACTTTGGGAAACCATGATGTCAGAAATGGAAATATTGACTGGATTGTTGATGTAACCGGAAAAGAAACGTTTCATGTTCAATATTTTAATAATGTAACTTTGCTTGTTCTGAATACTAATTTGAATTATGGAGGCATTGTTGATTGTGAAAATGTTAATGCTCAATATGAGTTAATAAAAGATGTTTGTGATACGATACAGAAATCATCTCATTTGATAGTTTTAACTCATAATGTTGTTTGGGCCGACATTGATGATAATATGATGGTTGAGGATTACGCAAATACTGTTAATTCATCCGTAATATTCAGATGTTCACCAGACCAAAATTTTGAAGAGGCTGTTTTTCCATTATTTGAAAATGTTATGCGAAAAGAAATTCAAGTTATTTTTATTGCAGGCGATTTTGGTCAAAATGCTACCTCTTATGAATTTATTAGTGATAATGGAATGATATTTTTAGGTTCAGGAATTGCTTCCGATGTTCCATATAATGAGCAATTTCCAACCTGGGGATTGCCCGATAAAGTACTTGTTTTCGATCATGATACATTAAATAAGGATATTTCCTGGCAATTTTTAGACCTTGATTTATTAAAAGCCAATATCTAATAATGTTTAATTATTTTTCGATTAATTAAAGAATTTCATTTTTTATGAGAGCATTTGAAGAGGAAGAAAAAATACGAAAAGCATTTATTGAAAAAGATTGGAATCAAATAAAAACGTATGATTCGTGGCAGATTTTTAAAGTTATTTCCGAATTTGTGGAAGGATTCGAAAAGCTTGCACGTATCGGTCCATGTGTTTCTGTTTTTGGATCAGCCCGAACAAAACCTTCAAGTAAGTATTACAAAATTGCTGAAGAAATAGCCTATCTTTTAATTAAGAAAGGCTTTGGAATAATTACAGGTGGAGGCCCGGGTATTATGGAGGCCGCAAATAAAGGAGCTCATTTTTCGGGAGGAAAATCGGTGGGATTAAATATCAATTTGCCTTATGAGCAAGTAGCAAACTCTTTTATTGATCCCGACAAACTTATAGATTTTGATAATTTCTTTGTCCGTAAAGTTATGTTTATGAAATACTCACAGGGATACGTCGTTTTACCCGGGGGATTCGGTACACTCGATGAATTATTTGAGGCAATAACTTTAATTCAAACTCACAAATTAGTTCATTTTCCCATTATTTTGGTTGTAAAGGATTATTGGGCAGGCCTGATTGATTGGATTGAAGAAAAATTATTAAAAGAACAAAACATTCATTCAAAAGATATGAAAATATTTACTCTCGTTGATTTACCTGAAGAAGTAGTTAAAAATATTGACGATTTTTATGTGAAATATGCAATAAAGCCTAATTTTTAATATTGAAATGGTTATTGAAATTCCAATAAAAATTATTCCTATCGATGATGATGGTTTTCATTTAATGATGGAAATACTCATTAATGAGCAAAAAGCAAATATGATAATTGATACCGGTGCATCACGAACTGTTTTTGATTCAAACAAAATAATGAAATTTGTTTCGGAAGAAAACTCGGAGTTTGAAAAAAATGAAAAATTGTCAACAGGGCTGGGAACAAATACTCTCCAAAGTGAAGCAATTGAACTTGATAATATTCAACTTGGAGAGCTTACAATTAATAAATATAAAGCCGTTGTTTTGGATATGAGTCATATTAATCAATCCTATTCGGCTATTAAAATCCCGGAAATTGATGGTGTTATTGGGGGTGATCTATTGAAAAAATATAATGCTGAGATTTCTTATCAAAGCGAATTATTAAAATTGAATGATGAACTGATGAAGTGATGGAGTATTGGAATGATGGAGTTTTGGAGTAATGATAAACATTAACCAGAAATCCTAAACTTGAAACCGAAAACCCAAAACCCGAAACCCGAAACAATATATTTACTCCCTCCCACAAATTGAAACAAACGGACAATAAGTGCAAGTTTTTTGTTCAGTAGTTTTTCTAAATGGAATTTCTGTATTGAAAATATCATAAAGTAAAGGTTCTAAAACTAAAGTTTTAAAATCAGCAATTGTATCTTTATCAAGATTTGCTTTATTCGGAAGAGTTACTTTTAGCAAGCCTTTTGAAATATTTCTAAATGAAAATATTCCCGATTCTAATGAATATGTGTTATGACTAAATAATTCGAGATTGTTTTCATAAAACAAGTATGCATATAAAAGCAATTGAAAGCTGAAATTATGTTTGTTTGCTATGTTAAAATCATCCCAATCTTTAATGTTTATTTCGTTTTGTTGAGCCTGACCTGTTTTATAGTCAATGATTCTCCATGTATTTTCAAGTAAATCAATTCGATCGCAAACTCCTTTTATTTTAATTTTCACCGGAAGAGAATTTTCCTTACCTGAATCAATAGATACAAAAGTTACAAGGTTCTTTTCAAGATATTTGATAACTAATTGCAGGTTTTGGGAATTAATGTTATCCAAAAATTTCTTTTCCTGATGAAGAAATCTTTTAATAAAAATATTGGCGACTTTAGCGATTAAAAGATTTTTTCCATAACTTATATTTCCTCCTGGAAAATGTTTTTGAAACGATTCATTTGTTAATGTTTCGATATTAGAAATCATGGCTTTAATATCAATTTCTTTGATCTCAACATTAATTAAAGCGGCAAAAAGATTTTGTAAAACATCATGTACAACGGTTCCGAGGGTTGCTGCGTCAATAGTATCTTCAATTTCATCAACCTCAGAAAGTCCAATAATTTCGCGAAAATAAAATCGCAGACTACAATTGCGATAAGCATTTAATGAACTTGGTGAAAATCCTTTTGAAGCTTTATTAATTAATGCATTTATTATTTCATTATCTTTTTCAACTATAATATTTTCTTCTTTTGGAAAATGCTTTATAGGAGTAGAAAGAAATTTTTCGGTAATCTTTATATTTTTATTTGCACCAGGGAGTTCATACGCTATTTGTGTTAAAAACCGGCTTTTATTTCCTCCTCCAAGATTTCCTGATTCGGTATTATAAAGCAGGTAAATATTTTTTGCCCTTTGTAACAGGCGATAAAAATGATAGGCAAAAACAGCATTGCGATCCTTGTATGTAGGTAGTTTGAATTCTTTTTTTAAATCAAAAGGAATAAATGAATTTTGACTTTTACCGGATGGGATTATATCGTCGTTAACCGAAAGCATAATTATCGTATCGAAATCAATTGTCCTGGTTTCGAGCATTCCCATTATTTGAAGACCTTTTAAAGGTTCTCCATAAAAAGGTATTGACGAGGATTTTGAAATCTGATTAAAAATAATTCTTAAAGTTTTTATGTGTTCAATATTTCCATATCTTTCCTGTAAAGTTGTAATTCGTTTAATGATTTTTGAAAAATGAAAAAGAAATTCAATTTCAATGTTTACAGAAGTGTGATTTTCGCTCTCGGTGTTTGTGTTTTCACTACGAATTAATACATCTCTGATTTTTGCAATTATTGATGATAAACAATTAAGTGCAATCTGTGGTTTGTTATTCCAAAAACTAAATAGAATCTCAACAACTGAATCATCCTTAAAGCCATGATTAACAAAAATCTTTTTTATCTGATCGTCTGTAAGAAAAATTTTATTGGAGCTGCTGATATCAAAAATTATTTTTTCACCCGGATTGTTATTTGAATTGGAATCTTCTGAAGTAATGATTTTAATAAAAGGGTGTTGTAATAATTTTGTGACATCTTTCCCGAAAAAATTTTGTTTGCTCCCGGTATTTAGTTTGGTGAGCTTATTCGAGTTTTGCTGAAGATTGAAAATTATATCAAAAAGTGTAAAAAGAGGAGTGTGTTGTGAAGGCAATCCCATTGTCACATTAAACTCATTGATTTCGTTAGGTATAGAGTTAAGAACAGGAATTAATAAATTTTCCTCGTTAATAACAATTGCAGTTTTTTCGAGATCGATTTGTTTAAAATTTTCTTGCAATATTTGTCCGGCTGCTTTTGCCTGCCCGATGTTTTGAGGTACTCCGATTATTTCAATATTTTTATCATCTTCAGATAAATAATTTGACGTCCATCTAATCTCATTTTCCCGAAAAATTTCAGGGTATTTTCTTAAAAAACTTCCTGCTTCCTGTTGTTTATTTTCAATATAATATTTATCAGAATCAATTAAAATTTCAGCTTTTCCCTCAGTCTTTAAATACTTAATAATTTTTTCTTCAGCTGTTGTCAAGGCGTTAAAACCAATAAAAATAATTTTTTTCGATTTGATTGAATTTGTGATGGATTCGATGTTTTCAACAAAAAGTCTGTAAGCTAAACCCTGATAAACAAGTTTCTGCGAAATCAGCCTGTTTCTTAAGTTTTGATAATAATCAGATAACGAATTAAAAAACTTTAAATAATTTATTTCAAATTCGGTTAGAGGCCTGCGATTAAGATTCCATGTTTCAAGAGCTTTAGTTTCGGTTAGGTAGTTGAATATTTTTTCAGGATCGACAAGATACTGGTCTATTTCGTTGAAATCGTGTAATAGAACTTGTGCCCAGTTAAGAAAGTCATCCAACGGAAGTGCTTTGTCTTTTTCAATTTCTTTATGTGTATTGTAAAATTCAAAAAGCAGTGAAATTCTGTCTATATTTTGGTAGCCCGAATATTTTGAAATAAAATCTTCAATTGAATAAATCACCGGTGACCAGGTGTTTTTTGAAATTTCTTTGGCAAGATATTTTTTTATAAATAACCCGGCTCTGCGATTTGGAAGAACAATACAAAGTTCGTCGATATCTGTATGATATTTTTTATAAAGATATTTAACCGACTTTTCTAAAAATGCTTCCATGTTTTTGGTTTTAATATAGCAAAATTAATATTTTTGTAATGATAGCCAAATGAAATCCGAAATCCATATCGCAGCTTTGCTACAACCAAAATAGAACACTGATTTGACTGATTAAACTGACTAATACTGATTTTTTTATTGTAGATAATCTTTTTATCTTTACAAAAAATGGGATGTTGAAAATATAATATTTCAGGATGTGTTGGACAGTTTATTTTTAAAATGTAAAGAATTAGGGGCAGATGCTTTCGTTAATTTTGAAAAAGAAATTATACGGAAATCATATATATTAACAATAATAGCGTAAGCAAACACTTGGAGCAAATAAAGATTCCATCTTTTGAAAAGATGGAATCTTTAATCCAAATAACATTTCAATGAAAATAAATGTTGTCTATTCGGGCTATTTATTTATCTTTGTCGTATGAATAAAAAAAGGGAATTGTTCTTCTATAAAAACTATTTCAAAGATTTTTATAGAACTGTTACGAATAAAGTCCGGAGAAAAATAATTTGGACTTTTAAAATTATTGAAGAATTAGATAGAATTCCTGAGATTTATTTTAAACATATTGAAAAAACAGATGGACTATATGAGATAAGAGTTCAGGTTGGGAATAACATTTACCGAATTTTCTGCTTTTTCAATAAAGAAAACTTAGTGGTTGTTGGACATGGATTCTATAAAAAAACGCAAAAGACACCAAAGAAAGAAATTGAAAGAGCAATAAAGATTAAAAATGAATATTATGAAGAAAGAAAAAAATCTTACAAGCCTTGACCAATTTATTGATGATGAAATTGGTAAAGAAGGAACAAAAGAAAGAGAAAAATTTGAAAAAGAATATGAAGTTTTCAAACTTGGAGTTTTAATTCAGCAAGCACGAAAGGAAAAGGGACTTACACAAATGCAATTAGCAGAACTGGCAGGAACAAACAAATCATATATCTCTAAATTAGAGAATGATTTGAAAGATGTACGCTTTTCAACATTATACCGGATCATTACGCAAGGACTTGGTGGACATTTAGATATTTCAATAAAACTTTGAATAATAAAACAGACAGCCTAAGCCCCGTTGAAAATTCAGCGAATGAATTATCCTCATCTGAGAGTCAGGTCTTAATTTGAATTAATATCTTATCATAAATCTGGAAAATTATTAGCTAAATTTAATTCTTCCATTTTCCCAATATCCATCCAAAAAGTTTTCCCAATATCAAAAGCCATAATTTTTTGAGTTTTTGCAAGCCTGAGATACAGGTCAATGATTGAAAATGAACCTGATTCATCAATCAGATCAAAAATTCTTGGGTTGATAATGTGGATTCCACTGAATGCAAGTGGAATCAACTTTTTATTTTCCTCTTTTGAAATAATCTTTTCACCGCTTTTAATATTTTCCCAACCTGCAAGTAAATTATCTTCATCGAATAGAAGGTAGCGGGAAGTTTGCCTTTTCTTAACTGCTAAAGTTGCTAAGGCTTTATTCTTAAGATGTTGGCAGTAAATATTTTTAAGATTTATGTCTGAAATAATATCAACATTGTGAAGAAGAAAATCTTTATCATCGTTAAAAAATTCTTTTGCTTTTCTTAAACCGCCACCTGTATTTAAAAGTTTTTCTTCTTCAATTGAAAATTCAATTTCAATTCCAAAATTCTTCTTCTTTCTGATAAATTCAATGATTTGCTCAGGAAAGTGATGTAAGTTGATAATAATTTCATCAAAACCGCTTTTTATTAAATTCCTGATAATGATTTCAATCATAGGAATTCCATTGACTTCTACCAGTGCTTTCGGAATTGTATTTGTCAAAGGTTGTAGGCGGGTTCCTTTTCCGGCTGCAAAAATCATTGCTTTCATAGTGGTTTCAAGTTTTGGGTTCCAAGTTTCGGGTTTCCATTACTCCATCAATCCATTACTCCAATTTTCCTTTTCTTTATGGTTTACAATAACATTTAAATTTTTAAATTTTTCGGACAAATGTTTTGAAAGTGATTCAGTACTAAAAACTGATCTGTGTTGTCCACCGGTACATCCGAAATTTACAATCAAACTTGTAAATCCTCTTTGCAGATATTTTTCAACAGATTGATCGATAATTAAAAAACTGTTTTTAAGAAAATCATCAACTTCAGTTTCTTTTTCTAAGTAATCAATGACTTTTTTATCTTTTCCGCTTAGACATTTATATTCCTCATATCTTCCCGGATTTGGTAAAGCTCTGCAATCGAATACAAAACCGCCACCATTTCCTGAATTATCAATAGGAATTCCTTTTTTATAGGAAAAACTATTGATAGTAACAGTCAGGCCTTGTTTTTGTTTTGTTGTTATATTTTTCTCTTGTTCCACAAGTATTTTTAATGATTTAAAAAGTTCTGATAAATTTATTTCTAATTTCGAGTTTTTTAATAAAAAATCAAGTGAATCAATAGCTGGTGGAATGCTTTCCAGAAAATGTAATTTTCGTTCTATTATTCCGCGAAATCCATAAGCTCCAAGCACTTGTAAAAGTCGGATTAGTTTAAAACCTTCATAGAATTTTATAAAATTTTCTAAATTGACCGGAATATGTTTTTTTAATTCTTTTAAATAATATTCAAATAATTGTTTCTTAATTTTTTCGGGAATTTCAGCTCTAACCTGATAAAGTAGTGAGACTAAATCGTACTGCAAAGCTCCTTTTCTTCCTCCCTGAAAGTCGATAAAATAAGGTTCATTGTTTTTGATCATAATGTTTCGCGATTGAAAATCACGAAAAACAAAATAGTGACTATCGGCTTTATCCAAAAAATCAGATAGGTTGATAAAATCGTTTTCCAGTTTTTGTTCATCAAACTGAATATTTGAGGGTTTTAAGAAATAGTATTTAAAATAATTCAAATCCCACAAAAACGATTGTTTATCAAGTTTTGCACGGGGATAACAAAGTGAATAATCAATATCGTTTGCTGATGTGATCTGAAATTTAATTAGTTCCTGAAGAGATTTTTTATAAAAATTAAGAATGTTTTCATCGAAACGATTAGGTGAAAGTTTTTTTTGAAGGAGCGAAAAAAGAGTGATATCTCCGAGGTCTTCAATGAGATAGACGTCATTACTTTTGTCAAAAGAATAAATTTCAGGCACTTTTAATCCGTTTTTGAAGAATGTTTTTGAAAATGAAATAAAAGCTTTGTTTTCATCTCTATTAGGATTATATGCTCCGATTGCTTGCTTATTCTTACTTATAATTCTGAAATATTGTCGTTCGGAACCTGATCCTGGTAATTCATATAATCCCGTAATTCTTTCATCTGCCCACTCCATGAAAATTTTGGAAAGATATTTTTTTATTTTGTTTTTCAATATTTATTTATTTAAAAATACAGTTTTTGATTTAAATCACTACATTCCTGATAACCATAGGTCACTAATTATAAAATTAATTCTCTTTCGGGTTAGGATATAAATTACACTTCTTTATACCTAAAACAAGTAATTAAATGATCGTTTACCATTCCGGCACCCTGCATAAAAGCATAACAAATTGTAGAACCGACAAATTTAAAACCGAGCTTCTTTAATTCTTTACTCATTTCATCCGATTCGACAGAAGTTGCCGGAATTTCCTGCAATGTTTTCCATTTATTTATTATAGTCCTTCCATTAACAAATTTCCAAATAAATTTGTCGAATGATCCATATTTTTCCTGAATTTTAATGAAGAGTTTTGCATTAGTGATTGCGCTTTTGATTTTAAGTTTATTTCTAATGATTCCTTTGTTATTCATTAATTCTGTAACTTTTTCTTCATTATACAAAGCAATTTTTTTAAAATCGAAATTATCAAAAGCTTCTCTGAAATTCTTGCGTTTATGTAATATTGTTCTCCAACTTAAGCCAGCTTGAAAAGTGTCAAGCAGTAAAAATTCAAAAAATATTTTATCATCATGAACAGCAACTCCCCATTCGGTGTCGTGATACAGATTCATTGCCATATCATTTTTAGTCCAGCTACATCTTTGTTTTTCCATTTTAGATTTTTCTCAAAATTACATAAATTTGACATATTTAATATAACAATGAATCAAGAAAAAAGTTAACAGTTCATTGAACACTGAAATTGTTCAACAAAACTTTTTAATATTAATTAAATTTGTATTAAAATAATATATAATTTTATATTCTGTTTATAATAATTCTATGATTAATAATAT
>CAYWXI010000033.1:0-22424 GCA_964462015.1 uncultured Bacteroidales bacterium
GCTTTAATATTTAAATGAAATTTTTATATTTGTGAAATATAAAAGAAAAATAAATATAATATTTCAAATACACATCGTTGAAGCACATTTGAAAATGGAACATAAGCAACCTCATATTTCAATTTACCATAATAATCGAGGAGACACAATGATCGTAATAGATGATTACGAATTATTTGACTTCATTGAAGATTATCTAATTGAGAATTATGACATTAAATATGATCAGATGGTTGATCTTGGTAATAACTGCTACGAAATGAATTTCGGGAAAGGCTACTCATTTGAACAGTTAAAAGAGGTAATATTAAAGATTGATAAAGCGGAGATCGAAAGAATTTATATTTTGAATAATTAATAAACCAGCTACAACAGTAAATTAAAAAAATAATCCAACCATCCAAAGCCACCCCCCACACCCCCAACCCATTTCCTCATATAAAATAAAAACCAGCGCCCCTAAAAACCCCCTTTTTTTATTTCCTGCTTTAATATTTAAATGAAATTATTATATTTTTGAAAAATAAAGAATAATTATAAACTGGAAAATTTAAATAATATAACGGACAATAAAAATATAGGTAATATTACCTATACACAGACGTTGTGTATAATTATGACTAGACATTATGAATGCTATTCAGAAATATAATAAGACATCCCAACGATGTAGGTCTTTAATAGAGCTTTGGAAAAAAGTAAATGGACACCCCATTAGTTTGCAAGGAAAGCAAGACCACGAAGATGTTATTAGAGCAGCGATTGTTCTTAAAGTAGCGGCAATGGACTATTATTTTACATCTAAGTTTATGGAAATGCTAATTCCGTATATTAAAAAGAATGGACCAACAAAAGACTTATCTAAATTTATTGAAGAATCAGGAATAACATTTCAAGAGACATTAAATTTACTAAGAGACAAAGAGCCATATAAAAAGATTGAACGTAGAGTTTCCTTTAAGATAAAAAAATATGTCACGCAGAATGAGAAAAAAATAGATGACCTATTTAAAGGATTTGGTATTCTTAATCTGTGTGAATCAGCTGAAAAACTATCTGAAGACAATAAGCTACTTAGAAATGTTAATTTGCTCATAAAGAGACGACATTTTATTGTGCATGAAGGTGATATTGATTCTAAAGGAAGAGTAAAAAACATTGGCAAAGGTCATATTATAAAAAAAATAAATGATATTGATATTTTTGTTAAGAATTGTAACGTCATCTTGAATAACATGATGAAATAACTATTCCCAACAAATAGGCAAGATTATTCGGCGAAGCCGCATTAATCTTGTCTAACATTACCCAATCCCCACCAAACCAACCCCCCAATAATCCAAACATCCAAAACCACCCCCCACACCCCCAACCTATTTCCTCATATAAAATAAAAACCAGCAGCCCTAAAAACCCGCTTTTTTTATTTCCTGCTTTAATATTTAATTGAAATTTTTATATTTGTGAAAAATATAGAATAATTTTAAACCGGAAAATTTAAATAAAAATACGGACAATAAAAAATATAGGTAATATTACCTATACACAGACGTTAGGGTTAATTATTCCAACAGACAGAATATGAACAACTTAGAGGTAAATATAAAAATTGGATTACTTAAAATAATTATTCTATTTATTCCAATATTCTCAAACGGACAAGAAAAATTATCTACAGACCTTCTTGAAGATTTTAAATGGTCGAATAGTAATTATGATGATTGTACTCGTTATTATCTTTTTAAATCAAATGGATATTTTGAACATTGGAATTGTTCTATGGAGCAATTAGATACAGGAAGATTTGAGATACAAAATGATACCTTAATGATTTATGAGTATCATCTTAAATCAGAGATACCTGTACATCTAGGAGGAGAAGAAGGAACAGAAATAAGATTCAAATATAATTATATTCTAAAAGATGGATTCCTTTATCTAGTCTATTATCGCGATTTTAAGCACAATTATGAATCCTTCGAAAGTGATTTGGAAGACAGATATATTAGAGATAATAAATAAATATCCCTAATAAATAGCACTCTAAGCCCCCTGCAAAACCCAGCAATAAGCCCATATTTAACCACATCCCATCTTGCTATGTATCCAAAACCACCCCCCACACTCCCAATTTCCTCATATAAAATAAAAACCAGCCCCCCTAAAAACCCCCTTTTTTTATTTCCTGCTTTAATATTTAAATGAAATTTTTATATTTGTGAAAAATAATGATGAAATATACACCATTAATGCGCTATAGCCCAACGGGCGGATATTAGCATAAGGGGTGTGGTTATTTCGGAGTTACAAGTCATTATAAAAAAATGAAAAAGTTACTTATTATCTTACAATTACTTTTTACAATAATTGCGATTACATCATGCAATAAAAATGATGAAACGGAAAAATATGATGAAAATCCAAATTACTATCTCTTTGAAGGATATTTAGGATTAAATGATGTTTCAACAGTTGTTTCAATCGATAATAGTCTTCTTATGTGCGGGAACTCATCCTCTAAAAACTTTATTCTTAAAATTAACAAATCTGGAACCCAGTTCTGGAAAAAAGATCTAGTGAAGGGTACAATAGGTAATTTATATTCATTGGTTCAATCCTCAAGTGGAGATATTTTCATTTTTGGAAGTGTTTTTCAGGATAATACTACAAGTAAGACAGATGCCTTATTAATCAAAACAAACGCAAATGGTGATATACTTTGGTCAAAAAAATATGGAGGATTAGATTATGAACTTGGTGTAAATATTAAAGAAACTAAAGATGGGAATATTTTAATTGCTGGACATCGTTTCAATTACAATCTTTCTCAATATATCTTTTTATTAAAGATTAACTATGATGGAGACACTCTTTGGACAAAAAACTTCTCTGATCATAACATGAAGGATGTCTATTCTATCATTGAAACAGTGGATGGAAGTTATTTAATAATTAGTAGTAGAAAGGAGGATAATATTTATAAGTTTTCAAGGCATTATTTAAAATTAAATACTTCAGGAGAACAAATATGGTACAACATATTTACTGACACAATCCAAAAATTAATTTACTCAACAATCGAATTATCAAATGGAGATTTAATATCAACCGGCACAATTAGATATGATATGTACGAAGATCGTCAGATATTAGTAATTAAAACTGACAAATTGGGTAATATAATCTGGGAGAAAGATTTTGGTGAAGTTGAATTTTCAGAGAATGGTGGCTCAATAAAACAGAATCTAGACGGAGGTTTTACTATCACTGGTAGATCAGATCAGTATGCCCGTAAATGTGATATCATACTTTTAAAAATCGATTCAAATGGTAATGAGATTTGGTATAAAAGATTTGGAAGTTCTAATGTAGACAATGGAAAAAATGTTATAATAGATTCTAATGATGACATTATTATTACTGGCGAATATAATGTTGACAATTCTACACCTTATGATGGAGACATCTTTATGACCAAAACAGATAAAAATGGAAACTTTAAATAACTAACAAACGACTTGTAACAAAAAATATAGTGCATTTGCAGATAGTGCTAAAAAAGAAGATGGTAGCAATAAAAAGACTTTGTAATATTCTAAAAAATTGGAGCGTTGAAATGCCAAACACAACATATTCAAACCGTTAACCTCTCCCTCCCAAACCCCCACCCCCAAAAACACCCCCCCCCAAAAATAATCCAACCACCCAAAACCACCCCCCACACCCCCAACCCATTTCTTCATATAAAATAAAAACCAGCACCCCTAAAAACCCGCTTTTTTTATTTCCTGCTTTTATATTTAAATGAAATTTTTATATTTGTGAAAAATAATGAAGAAATATACACAATAGGGGTGTGGTTATTTCGGAGTTGGGTAACATGCGGGATGACCAACTTTCGCCAATCATAAAGGATTTTTGATTTTATGAATAATTAAAATGATAGGATGACAAACAATTTGACAATATACAGAAGATTACTTTACTTTTTTACTGGTTTAATATTAATAGGATGTACTTTTAATTTTGAGAGTGGTAGTAAATTTAATGATAAAGAGGAACGATTAAAAACTGAACTTTCAAACTGGATTAAAAAATATGCTCTCTATCCTGACAGCTACGAATCTGTTTCATTTTCTGGTTTTACACATATGATACAAATAATTGATGGTGATACGCTGTTTGATACTGAGAAATATAAGATACAACATGTACATAAGTTGCTTGACAGAGATAGTATAATGACAACTTTTGAAGGATTCTTTGTCTTAAATTATGATTTTTCAGTCAATATGATTGAGACAGAGAGGAATTTATCTATTGGTGGTGCTTATCCGCCAGAAATAAATGAATGGATTGATAAGCATGGTAGAGACTTGACAAGTGTAGATAGCGTAGAACTATTAAAATTCAAACCAAACCTAATTGATTTTGAGATTAAAAGAGCAATTGATAGCATAAGTAAATAAAACTATATTAAGGACTTGATTAGTCATAATATAAGCACGATTGCCCAATAGCAAATCATAGCCCATAGCCGCTTTAGGATTATCAAGACAAATGAGTAGTAGCATAAACATACGAGTAATTAATAAACATATTGCAAGTGAACGGCTACGGGCCATATTTGCAACACGTTATCCCCCCAACAATCCAACCATCTAAAACCACCCCCCACACCCCCAACCCATTTCCTCATATAAAATAAAAACCAGCAGCCCCAAAAACCCGCTTTTTTTATTTCTTGCTTTAATATTTAAATGAAATTATTATATTTGTGAAAAATAATGAAGAAATATACACCATTAATGCGCTATAGCCCAATGGGCGGATATACGCAATAGGGGTGTGGTTATTTCGAATTGTGCCTAATTTTAAAAATGAAAAATCTAATATTTATCATATTGATTACGTTTGGACCCTTTATTGGCTCTGCACAAGACTGTCTTGAACTCGATCAGCTTAAATTTCTAGACAAGAGTGATACATTGATAGTAGACATAGACTATAAGGGAAATAGGCATAATGCTGGTGATCGATTTTTAATTTTTTGTGGGGATACAAGCTATACCTTAATCCATTTCAGAAACTACCATAGTTTAATATATGTTGATGGTATCCAATTAACAGATTCAGAGACGCAGGACTATCTCTTAAAAAACATTAATGACCAAAATGCCTCATCATCTGTGACAATCAATCAGATTACACCTATGCAATTTGAAGACATCGTAACTGAATTAGAATTGTTAGTTAATTCAGAAAGAGCAGAAGAAATTAACTATTATGAATTTGATATGGCTAAACGTTCTTACTTGACTATAAAGTTAAATGACCTTTTATTATGTAAGATGTACAATGGATGGATTGAAATAAATAAAAACTAGGCATAATAAATAGCACTCCAAGCAGCCCTCAAAACCCAGCAAAGCCCATATTTAACCACATCCAATGCTGCTATACATCTAAAACCACCCCCCACACCCCCAACCCATTTCCTTCATATAAAATAAAAACCAGCGCCCCCAAAAACCCCTTTTTTTATTTCCTGCTTTAATATTTAAATGAAATTTTTATATTTGTGAAAAATAACAGAAAAATAAATGTAATATTACATATACACAACTGTAGTTGCAACCGTAAAAAACGACACCGACACATTATGACAGATAAATGAAAACATTAAAAAAAGTTTTACCATTTTTGTTGACAAGCATCCTTATTATCGGATTTTGGAAACTTTGGACATGGACAGATAATTATGCCTTTAACCCGAAAGGTAAAGATTTATTAATGCTTGATATTGCATTGACTCCAATATTTTTCTATAAAACAATTTATTGGCTAATAATTGGCAACTTGACTGTTTTGACAATTAGACAGTTAATTAAAAAATATTACAAGACCACTGGGATTTTAACGATTGTAATACTAGCGTTTTATTTCATAATTGGACAAATGAGTGATAAGAAATGTGCTTCCCATTATTATTCAGTTTTTATCAACCAATCAACAAAAGAAGATTTATTAACTCGACCAATTAAAGAAGCAGGATATTATATTGGACCCATTTTGACTGAGAAAATTGCTGATAGGGAAATGAAATACAGAATATACGCAATTGGCGGACTTAAAGAGATTAAATACAAACCAGCAACTTCCGTATTAGCCAAAATATTGATTGATAAAACTGAATATATAGAATTTAGAGCAGCCGCATATGAAATCTTATCGTATTTTGATACGGATGAAACAAGGAAAATATTAAATAACTATAGAGAACAGTCAGACTCAATTGACAATAAAGTTATTGAGCTTGGTAATTATTTTATAAAGAGCAAATGAAAAAATAAAAAACGGCAGCCACTAATAAATAGAACTCTAAGCCCTCTCCAAAACCCACCAATAAGCCCATATTTAACCACATCCCATGTTGCTATGTATCCAAAACCACCCCCCACACCCCCAACCCATTTCCTCATATAAAATAAAAACCAGCGGCCCTAAAAACCCGCTTTTTTTATTTCTTGCTTTAATATTTAAATGAAATTTTTATATTTGTGAAAAATAGATTGAGAGGATAATGCTTAAAGGGGTGTTATTATTTCGGAGTTATGGGGTATTTTAGAATAAAAATATTAATTCAAATATTAGGTCTTCTAATTATTGTTTCTTGTCAGACAAATTCTAAGGTAATTGAGTCTGACAAAAAATTAGTTGGAAAATACAAACAGACTTCAGGTACTCATTATGAAATTATAATATTAGGAAATGACTATTTATTAACTTCAACATATAGTTCACGAGGATATCAATGGCAAGTATTTAATGAATATGGAAGTTGGAAAACAATAGGTGATACTCTATTAATAAAAAGAATAAGACAAGATACCCTAAAAAAGGATGGATACCCTGAGAATCAACCCTTTTTAATTAAAGACAAGAACCTTTTTGAACTTGAATACAACTATAAAGGTGAGTTATTTGAAACAACCTATTATTTTGAAAAACAATGAACAAAAACCCAATCCCTCCCCAAACCCCCACCCCCAAAAACACCCTGTAAATTTATACCAGGATATAATTATTAAACTGTAAACTTTTTTCAGGACGAGACAGGGGGCCGTGATGACTGATCATGCACCGGAACCAATGCTGGTTCTTAACCCCGTAACCGGGCGTTATGTTAATGTGGCGCCATTATTTGAGGCAATTAATGATCATTTTAATGGTGATTTCCGCTACGCTGCAACTAACATTGATGAAGCAATTGAGCATTTTGTTTGCTCTGCCGATGTTAACACAGCTTCATCGCCATTGACTTTTGCCAACCACATGTATTGCCTTTTTATGCTAAGGAATGCAATTCGTAAAGTAAGCGAATTTAAAGAAGAAAGGAGGCAGGCATGAACGATTACTATTTAGTTTACAAAGTAGAAGCCGAAAACGAAAAACAGGCCCAGGCAATAGCCGCGGATCTGTACGAGAGAAACGGCATTGAACCTGAGGGGATCTTCAGGAGGCACGAGTGGGATATCCGGAAACTTTTGGAAGGATTGAAGAAGCCTGAGGAGTAAACTGTCCCAAAATTAAACATTAAGCCCCGGAAATTTCGGGGCTTTTTTGTTATTTTTTTAAATCTCAATAATCTAAACTTTACGTATTAAATTTACGTATTAAATTTGCGTATCAAATTTACTTATTAAATTTTGTTAAAATTTTGTACATTTTATTAAATTTGTATTAGTTTTGTCCAAAATAATAGACCAAAATATTAGTTTAATTAATAAGTACAATTAATTATAATAGTAATGAATGACGAAAAGTATAAATATGAAACTGATTTTTTACTTCAAAAAAATAATTTTTTGATAGGATTTGGTTCGGTTTTAAATCTGGCAGGGAGTTATTTTGATTATAATTATTCAAAATCTGCTTTAGAAGCTGACAAAAAAGCTTTGATGTCTGATTGGATTAATATTGGTAGCGATATTAGCAAGGCATTACAAAAATTTAGAAAAGAATATTCAAAAAAAAATTAACTAAATAATATTTTTGTGGCCAATAAACCTGCCAATAAATCTGCAAAAAAGGAAATACCGGAAGAATTACAAGCATTAGAACAGGGATTAATGTCAGTTAATCCAAAAGTTTTTAATGGAGTTCCAAATAATAAAAAGGAAGAAATTCTTCAAAGTATATCATGTACCATAATTCAAGAAAGAATGCATTCAGGGCCTTTACCCGCTCCTGAAACTTTAATAGAATATAATTCTGTTATTCCGGATGGTGCTGACAGAATTATGAAAATGGCAGAAACACAATCAAGTCATAGGATGAATATCGAAACAAAGGTTATCAATACCCAGTCCGTACAAAGTATATTAGGACAAGTTTTCGGTTTAATTATTGGGCTTGTTGGAATAGGTTGTGGTACATATTTGGCCGCAATAGGAAAAACAACAGTTGGAGGAATAATTGCAGGAGCAACTGTAGTCAGTTTGGTTTCGGTGTTTGTGATTGGAAAAAGAGAAAAACATAAAAAGAAATAATATCAATTAAGAAAAACTTAACAAAAAGCCTGAAAGATAAATTCTTTCAGGCTTTTTTTTAACAATTTAATCATTCACTCATTCCTTTTTTATCGAAAGCAGGTAAATAATCGAATGTTGAGCATAGCGAAATCCCGATACCTCGGGGCTAATCCTTGAGGCAACGAACTGAAAAACTCCCAATCTTATTATTATGGGAACGATAGAGGTCATTGCTAGTATTGGAGAGGCCCATTCCCCAGGCGAATGAATAGTTTTTACAATAACTTGACGACCAAAAGCTGGCATAGCTAGTGAGTTTGACAAAATTACCAAATGTAGGAAGATAACCGCCGGGAAGGGCCGTAAACCCGCTTTCATTAGTAGCACCTGTATTTGGTAAAAACCAATGGATTGAGCCGGTTTCTTTCATTTTTCCGCCAGCAACACTTACTCCTCCAAGAAAATCAGATAAAGTTATCCATTCGTCATCTTTCGGTAAATGCCAACCATCAGGACAAATTCCTTGAGTACCTGGGATCCATGAATATTGCATCATTTCGTCCCATTGATATAAACCACCGTATTCATCGCAATTTCCAGAAAAGTTATAATAACAATACTTTTCAATAACTCCATCGTCTGTCATTTCATCAGTGTCGTTTATCATTTCACCTACATTAAGATTTTCAGCCATCCAGCATTGATCACCTATTAATACCGTATTATAATTTAGCCCATCCCTGGGGTCGATAAAAGTATCTCCACAACTAAAATTTTCATCATCTTTTTTACATCCCATGTAAACTGAAAACCCCAATAAAATAATAGCAATCAGATAAATTCTTTTCATAATATTAAATAATGCTTATGTTTTTCTTATAAAATCTTTTCTAAATTAAGAATACAAATATAGTTTTTTCTATAACAATTTAACCATATAACAATATAACCATTTCCTCCATGTCCTTTTCTGTTTCCAGGAGCCATATTATGTTAGCATAAAAATAAATTTTTATGATACATATAGCACAGGTACGCAAAGAACTCAACAAACACGAACCGGTTAATCTTAAATTCTGGAAAAAGAGTGGGGAAATTGTTGAAGCCAACGATGTGGTTTGCACCAGCTCGTTTTTTCAAAACGATACGTGTAATCTAAAGTTTCAGCAATCGGAAGAATTCCGGAAGATCAAAACCTGGAACATTTTCGAATTTAACAGGGAGGAAGTATGTTTGTAGGGCATTACGATATTTTGGAATTAGGCAATAAGGTTGCTGCAGTAATCACCCAGGACAGCACACGCATTTTCGATTCGGAAGATGTAAAGCCACAGCCAATAAAAACAAAATTCAGGGGCATGATCCCCTGGGGTGAGGAAAACAATCAGCCTGAATTGATACTTGAAAAAATCCGCAAGTCGGATGTAATGAGCCCGAATATGCTATTTAATATCCTTGTCGGATACGGATCGGGTTTTAATTATCATTGTGAAGACGGAAGTGTTATTGAGGATAAGGATATTAAAACTTTCTTCAGGCGAAACAATATGACCAAGTTTTTGCTTGAGCAAATAACCGATCAGAAGCATTTTATGTTTTCGGTCTGCTTACTGATCCTTACGAACGACGGCAAGAAAATTGCCAGGATAAAACACAAAGAAGCCTATCACCTGCGATTTGAGGAAAACAATAAAGCTACCGGCAAAATTGAGCATGTGTTTTTCGGGAACTGGAAAGACAGTCCTAAGGAAAAAGATATTCAGGCTTATCCTGTCCTTGATCAATCCGATCCGGCTTATGATCTCCTGGTACGCATGGGCCGTGAACCCGATCCCAAAACAGGGAAAAAACAACCTCAGGCAAAAGAAAAAATCTTTGCAGTGATCACACACGTTTGAATATTTGAAGTTGCACCTTTATATAAGCGATGGTCTTTCAACGAATATAGGACGTAAACAAAATGCATGGTAGAAAAGGTTTTTAAGCAAAAAAAGCCTCATTGTTGAGGCCTTTAGTAGCGGGGGCCGGATTCGAACCAACGACCTTTGGGTTATGAGCCCAACGAGCTACCACTGCTCCACCCCGCAATATATTTTTAATTAAATCTTAATTTCTTCAATGAACTACTTCTATGCGGATGAACCAACGACCTGGTGTATGTCCGAGCTACCACTGCTCCACCCCACAATATATCTTTAATTAATTTCTTCAATGAACGTTTCGTTTGTAGCGAATTAGATGCTGTTTCTATAAGCTTCGCAACTAACTATATTTTTATATAGTTTGCGGGTGCAAAGATATATTTTGTTTCTTTGCTAACCAAATTAATTTTAAAAAAAATATTTTTTTATGAAGCATAGAGCGGGCTTTGTTAATATTATTGGCAATCCAAACGTCGGTAAATCAACTATCATGAATGCATTGGTTGGTGAGAAACTTTCTATAATTACCTCAAAAGCACAAACCACAAGGCACAGAATTATGGGAATAGTTAACGGTGATGATTTTCAGATTGTTTATTCTGATACACCTGGTATTATTGACCCAAAATATAAATTGCAGGAGTCGATGATGAAATTTGTTGATAGTGCATTTGTTGATGCCGATGAAATTCTATTCGTTACAGATATAAATGAGGATTTTGAAAATGAAGAAATTGTTAAAAAACTCGCTGATTCGAAAATTCCGGTGATACTTTTAATTAATAAAATCGACCTGTCTGATCAAAAAAAAGTAGTCGAAAAAATGGAATATTGGAAATCTAAACTCAACAATGCCGAAATAATTCCTGTCTCGGCTCTTGAAAAGTTTAATTTGGAGAAGGTTCTTGAAAAAATTGTTGAGAATCTTCTTGAAGCAGAGGCATATTTTCCAAAAGATGAATTAACCGATAAAACTATTCGTTTTTTTGTTTCTGAAATAATTCGTGAAAAAATCCTTGTAAATTATCAAAAAGAAATTCCTTATTCGGTTGAAATAAAAATTGAGGAATATAAGGAAACAGAAAGCTTAATTAAAATTAAATCAACAATTTATGTTAGCCGTGAATCTCAAAAAGCAATAATAATCGGACATAAAGGAAATGCAATTAAAAAAGTTGGAACCGAAGCACGTCTTGATATTGAAGAATTCGTTGATAAAAAAGTTTTTCTCGAATTAAGTGTCAAAGTATTGAAAGATTGGAGAAATAAAGAAAATCAGTTAAAGAGATTTGGCTATATTAATTAAATTTACAGAAAAAATACAATGGGGAATATTTTAGCTATAGTTGGAAGGCCGAATGTTGGGAAATCAACTTTTTTCAATAGGTTGACAAAAAGTCGACAGGCAATTGTTGAAGAAACAAGTGGGGTTACTCGCGACAGGCATTATGGTACAAGCGATTGGAATGGAATTGATTTTTCGATTATTGATACGGGTGGTTATGTTGTTGGTTCGGAAGATGTTTTTGAAGAAGAAATCAGGAAACAAGTAATTCTTGCCATCGAAGAAGCTGATGTAATTGTTTTTGTTGTTGATGTAAAGGATGGGCTTTCTCCTCTTGATGAAGATGTTGCAAACCTTCTTCGGAAGACCGAAAAAAAAGTTTTTTTGGTTGCCAATAAAGTTGATACTTCAGCAAGAATTGGTGATGCCTCTGAATTTTATAGTCTGGGACTAGGTAATGTTTATTGTATTTCGTCAATATCCGGAAGTGGTACAGGCGAATTATTAGATGATGTTGTTAAGGAATTTATGCAAATCGAAGAAGAGGAAGTCCCCGATTTGCCAAAGTTTGCAGTTGTGGGCCGGCCAAATGTCGGAAAATCTTCATTAATTAATTCTTTAATCGGAACCGACAGGAATATTGTAACTCCTGTTGCCGGAACAACGCGCGATTCGATTTATACACCATATAATAGTTATGGTTTTGAATTTCTTTTTGTTGATACTGCCGGGTTGAGAAAAAAATCCAAAGTTTCTGAAAATATTGAATTTTATTCTGTAATGCGCTCGATCAGAGCTATTGAAAACAGCGATGTTTGTCTTATTCTTATTGATGCTACCCAGGGTTTCGAATCTCAGGATCAAAACATTTTTCATCTCGCCGAAAAAAACAGAAAAGGTATTGTGATTGTTGTAAATAAGTGGGATTTAGTTGATAAAGAAACAAATACTCATAAAGAGTTTGAAGAGCGAATTCGACAACAAATTGCTCCATTTACTGATGTCCCTATAGTTTTTACTTCTGTAATAACTAAGCAAAGAATTATTAAAACTCTTGAAATTGCCCGTGATGTTTACAAGAAGCGATCGATAAGAATTACAACTTCAAAACTTAACGATTTAATGCTTCCAATTATTCAGGAAACACCTCCTCCTGCATTAAAAGGTAAATTTATCAGGATAAAATATGTTACACAATTGAAAACGAGTTTTCCGGCATTTGCTTTTTTCTGTAATCATCCTCAATATGTTAAAGATGCCTACAAAAGATTTTTGGAAAATAAACTCAGAACACTTTTTAATTTTACCGGCGTTCCGATTCAGATTTATTTCAGGGAAAAATAATGGAAAACAGCATCAGAATTGACAAATGGTTATGGGCTATCAGGGTTTTCAAAACCCGTAGCCTTGCTTCACAGGCATGCAAATCCGGAAAAATTAAAATTGATGGTAATAATGTTAAAGCCTCCCGCGAGGTCAAATTTGATGATATTATAACTATTCAAATCGGGCAATTATTAAAAACAATAAAAGTCAAAGGTTTGATAAAAAACAGGGTTTCAGCAAAACTCGCAGTTGAAAATTATAAAGACCTTACGCCGGCCGAAGAATATGAAAAACTCAAATTGCAAAAAGAAATGAAAACGGAGTACCGCGATCATGGTAGCGGTAGGCCCACAAAAAAAGAAAGAAGAATTATTACGAAGTTGAAGAAGGAGAAGTTTTAAGAGCCTCTTTGATTTACAGAAAACTAATCCTTAGCAGTTATCGTTTTTAAATAATTTTCATGTTGATAAACTCTTGGAAGTTTATAGTTTTGTTTCAATTTCAAAAGTCTATCATCAATTAAATCGGAGTTTATCCTATACCTTTCCTGAGCTAAGCGAAAATGAAATAATTTGTCATTAAAATCATCATTCAAATAATACATATCTTCAATTAAGTTTTTGTAAGCTAAGCCTTCCGAATGTGTTTCAATTGCTGCATAATTCTCATTTATAGCTTTTTCAGTTTGATAAATTACTGATAAAAACATAGCATCATCAGGATCAATAACTTCATTAAATTTTTCTTCAATTTTTAAAGGTACTTGTTTTGTATTTGATTTTTCCATTTCTTTTATTATGTTTTTTTTGATTTTTGGGTCTATTTTCTTAATAAATTCTGACTGGATTTTCATTATGAAACCTGAACCAATCTTATTTTGGATTTGCTTACTTATTTCTATGAGAATTTCTGGTCTTTTTTTCTTAATGATATCTGATATTCTTTTCTTAATGAATGCTGATTTCTTAATGAATTTTGACTCTACATTATTATTAACTTCTGACTCAATTTTCATTATGAGATCAGATTCAATATTTATAAATAATTTAAAATTTATTTTCTTATTTGCTTCTAACTTTATTTTATTAATAATTTTTGACTCTATTTTCATAATAACTTCTGACTCTATTTCCTGAAGGAGTTTTGATACAATTTCTTTATTAATTTCAATAACTTTTTCCTTATTGTTTTCTGATTTCTTTATGAAACCAAATTCTATTTTCTTTATGATATCTGATTCATTTATGGCTACAGACTCTATTTTCTTCATAATTTCTGTGAAAATATTCCTTATAACTATTGGTACTATTTTCTTTATAGTTTTTAGAGATATTTCCATTATAGTTTTTGATTTCATTTTCCTTATGAATACTAACTCAATATCCTTTATGACTTCTGACTCAATATCCTTTTTGATTTTTGAGTATATTGTCTTTGTTATTTCTGAATATATACTTTTTATAAATTTTGAGTATGAATTCCTTATAAATCCTGACCTAATTGTCTTTATGATGTCAGATTGTATTTTATTTTTCTTCAATGAGGTATTACCTTTATTAAATTGAAACCTTACAAATTTTTCAAAATATTTTTTCTCAGTTTTGTTTCCAATAAATTCATGATTCATTTTTCTCATAATAATATATGATTCATAAAGATTTATCCAAACCTGTAATTCTTCATGAACTAAAGCCATATAAGAATGAGTAAAGACATAAGATTTTTCAAATGTACTATGAGCTTTAACTACTTCATTTAAACAATATATAGAATCAATTACAATAAATTCAAATAATTCAATATTATCGTCTAAGCTGTTGTTTGATAATTCAATATTGCAATTTTCTAAGAATTTTTCAATATCTTTATTACCATCAGTACAATAAAACATACTAATAAGATTAATAAATAAATCCTTATTCCATCCTTTCTTGTATGAATCCCCAAATCCAAATAACTCAAGTATTTGATGATTTTGACCTGCTTTAAACCTTAATTTAATCACTCTGTTAAACATATTGTTTTCAGTCAAATATGGTGAGGCAAGATTGTAATTAAAAGTCTCAGCTAACAATTTATTTTTATTATTTTTATCAGTTTCACATAATAGTTTTAAATCCTGATAAAGGAAAATTACCTCTTCTAATTCTACATCTAATGGGAGCTTTTTCAGAGAAATATCTTGTTTAAGGAATTGACTTTCTTGGTTATCAAAATGGTGGAGGATATTTTTCATTTTTTCAGTTTGATAGTTATGTGTATTCTCGTATGTTCTATATAATGTTCTAATGATCGTAATTACTAATCCATTATGAATATCATCAGTTTTAATATATCTGTTAATTAATTCTTTTCTTTTATCGATATCTTTATTTCCACCATTTGATTTTTCCAAATTATTTGAACTTACATACTCGCGAAAAACTTGAAGAATTTTAATTAATTGAAAAGAAGAATCTTTAAAATTATTGGCTTTTATAAAAAAGACTGAAGATAAATAATAATAAATCAAAATTGCTTCTATCTTACTCAGTCCTTTTTCTTTAACATATTCTAATAAATCATTGTTTCTATCATTAGCATCTTTATTATTAATTTCTTTTATGCTATTTAAAGTTTTTAAAAATACATCCAGAAAACTTTCAGATATTTCATCAGAAGGTTGAGAACAACTTAATCTTATATCACCTAAGTTGGATAATAAACTTGCCATTGCTTTTAACGAATTTATCCGTTGTGAAACAAAACCTTTAGACATTAATGCAGATAATAATATTTCAAAATATAAAACATCTTTTGGTCTAGATATCTTTGGCTGATGCATCAAATCTGTTAAGTTATAATTGTGAGTATTAACAAATGAAATCAATGATTTTAGAAACCTTTTAGATTTAGTTTTATTAATTTCAGGTTTTTCTTTTTTAATTTCAGCTAATTTATTGTTAAGAGAAATTGCATCATCTTTATTGTTTATTTCTTTTAGAGAAAAACTTAAAGTAGAAACTAAATATTGAAATATTGATGGTTCATTCCAATTAATAAATCTTTGTAATAATTCTTTTAAACTTGAATCATAGTATTTGCATGAAACACAAGGAATTTTCCGACCTTTAACTGTATTTTCCGACCTGTTTTGGACACAACTAAGGCATTCGTTATATGATTTGCAATAATTACAAATATTATTCTTATTCTGATCATTATCGTTTTTACAATAATCATATATTTCATGGGAATAGAAGGAGTCTGTTAAGCCGTTTTTATAATACATAATATCACCTACTTTATTCCAGAATTCTGCTTCAATTAAATACTTTTCTTCGGATTGAATTGTATTTTGAATAAATTCAAATTCACTTTTTGTTCTTTTCAAATCCTCATTAGTTATTCCGCCAAGATTACTCTTTTCTATAATTTGTAATTTTGCTAAAAAAGGTTGATAAAATAATCTAATACCTTCTATCGCTGAAATTTTAAATAAAATTTCTTCCTTTAATGGAGTGATATTAGTAGTAATTATATTTAAGAATTCATTCTTTTTTACACTAAAAGGTTCATAATATGAACAATCTTTTGGTTGTATATTATTGTAAAACCTTTCATCAGATTTTTCTTTTATTTTTCTTGCTTTTACAAACCTAACATCTTGCTTATTATAATCATATCCTTTTGTTTCATTGACACTATTTGAAGGAGAACAAATATCTAACCCAAGTTCTCCTAAATCAATGTTACGGAAATTAATTATCATTGAACATAATTCTCCATATTTCAAGAAGGCCGAATCATAAGTTTTACGACGTTCAAAAGCTAATCCCAATTTGAGCATACACCGAATTAATAATACGGTATAATAAACAGACATTTTTTCTGATTCTATTTGTCTTAAAAACTGTATCCCATCCATATATTCAACTATTGCATTTCCCAGATTTTCTTCATAAAAATATATATCTCCCAAAAACATGTGCAATGAAGCAATTGAATGAATGTGTATATCTCTTTTTGCACCACCATAAATGTTTTTATATCTATTTTCAAGAATTAGTATTAAATCTAAGTAATGCTGCTTTAAAAGTAAAGATTCATCAAGTGTAAAATTAAAAGTTGCCGCAGCTTCTTCCGATATTTTTGACAAATAACTAATTT
The DNA here is from genome assembly GCA_964462015.1 of uncultured Bacteroidales bacterium. GTDB lineage: Bacteria > Bacteroidota > Bacteroidia > Bacteroidales > JAEINX01 > JAEINX01. The sequence goes on from CAYWXI010000033.1 coordinate 17,217, forward strand.
CCTGAGAAATTCTTTTTGGGAATTTGAACTGAAATAGGCCACTAACAATTTCTTCAATGTGAGTTTGTGTAAGAAACTGCATTAAGTTTGTAATAAAACCTCGTAATTCAGGAGTTCTGTGAATTTCAATAACTTCAGGTGTATGTTCAAGGTTTCGCCATGAAAAAGCATATTTATGGAATTTAAAAAGATGATCAATTAAAAACGTTGAAGAAACTAATAATTTGTCATTGTAACTTTTACTATAAGTAGAGACAGTGTTAACTATTGGATCAATTAAAGAGCTTATCATACCCATTTTATACTGATTTGGTCGGTCAAATCTTAAAAATAGATTTTCTTCATTCCACCCAACAAAAATATTTTCTTCTTGCACTTTTTTGCCAAAAAAGTATTCCTCTCCTTTTATTATTGTTTTTTCAAATAGATTTGATATTTTTTTTGGAGTACCATTACTACTATGCATCAAATAAATAATAAATTGGTTTAACAAATATATAACCTTTTCCCTTTTTTGTTTAGCAATCAAGGCTTCTGTTTTTTGCATATAGGAATCATCAAATTGTTCAGGAAATTTATTGATTAAATATTTATTATACTCCTGTAATGATGGTTGTTCCGGCATTTCATCTTTTGGAAATAAGAACTGACAGACATATTGTTCTGTCATTCTAGAAACATTATACACATTTTCAACATTAAAATCATCATTCTCTGCCAGAAAACTTGGAACATATAATACATCATTGAAGATACTTCTATTGATAAAATTCCGATCTGAAACGTCAGCTAAATATGCATCATACATTTCGCGGCCGGCTATAAATACAAACTTTGCTTTTGCAGTTGTTAAAAAGAATTTTAAGTTTGATAATAATTTATATATTGCATGCTGACGCTTTCTTGAAGATTCCGGTGAGATTAAATTTGAAATTTTTGATCCTTGATTTTTGATTTCGCTTTCTGGTATTTCAATGTTAGCTTGTGGTTCTATTTTGTCAAGTTCATCAAAAATCAGAAAAAAATCTGGTCTCATTATGTATCGGGGAAGTTTTTCAATCCGATCAAGAATACTAATCAATTGGTTCTCTATTTGACGAGTATCTGCAATAGGATGTTTTTTTCTTTTTATATTGAAAAAACTCATAAATGATGGCTTAATCGAAATTCCTGCTTTATCTCCTTTTTCAAGTGAGATTTCAGAGTCAATCATTTCACATAAATCTTCTAATTTAACTGACACTTTACGTTGAGAATTAATTCCAATGTATCTTGATCTAAAAACTATAATTCTAATAGACAAGAAAATCATAATAAAACCTAATATAAGTAAATAATTTAATTTCTCTGGTAATCTTATAATATCAAAAAAAACAGTTTTATTAATAAATTTTGTAAAACGATTGTATAATACATTTAAATATAGATCAAAATAATTACATATATTAGTTATAACTTTTTTTGATGGAGACATTACAAATAATTCCGTACAATATAGTTGTGCCTTATTTGAGATAGTGTCTGAATAAATTATAGAATCACCATATATTGAATACACAGTTTGTTGAGGCAAAACCTTTCTGGATATTTTTAATGAATCACCAATACAGCTCTTGTTTTTCAACCTTGACAAAACAGAAAAAACACTTTCGTTAAGTTCGGAATTTTCAATATTTATTGTAGCATCACTAAAAATTAATAAGGCTTTATTTATATTTCCAGAATAATTAATTATTGAATCTTTTTTGTTTGATTTGTAACTTATTGTTTTAAAATATTTGTTAGGTTTATCAAAAAAAAATCGCTTTGTTTCAGAATCATAGAAAATATCATCTAATTTAAAATGCAGTTTGGTTAAAAAGAAATCACATAATTCTTTTTTAAGAATAATACTATCAATTCTTTCCATTAATTTAATATTATTCATTGAGTCTAGGGCCTCTAAAGTTTTTGTTACTTTTTTATTATCAGTATTTTCATTATTCTTAAATATTTGGTTTAATACAAAAAGAAAATTTGTAGTTGTTAATAAAGATTGTTCTGATAATTTGGAAAATACTTTTTCAATCATATTAGAATCTGAAACTAAATTTAATCTATTTTGAGATGGAAAATAATCACAAAATTCAGATTTCGTAATTATTTCATTATTTAGTTCATTAATAAAGGGAATGTTTGATATTTGTAATGTAATTAAGAGTATAAAAGAAAAGAAAAAAATCAACCAAGATGCATTTTTTCTAAATGAATCCTTAAGCTCTTTATATCTATTATTAATATTTATTGCTATAAGTTGAAGAATATCTATTTCTTTTAAATCATCGTGTCCTAGATTAATTTTTATATAGATATTCTTTGAAAGCTTAAAATATCTTTCAATAGGGTAAACAAAACATAGAAGAAAATTTTTCAGAAAGTAAAATACTACATTGTATTTGTTCAGAAATCCAAATAACAATCCAAATAACAATCCAAATAAAGACACTTTGACAAGAATATCCCTTGTCAACAATTGAGTTCCTGTTATTTTTACAACAAAAAATCCAATAAAAGACCCAATAAAAAATCCAAAAATTCCACTAATAATAATTCTCATAATTTTTATTTTTTTGAAATTTCCTCTTTTATTGTGTTTCTTTATTTCTTCTTTTGTTTTCTTTAATACATTCTCAAAATATTTAATAATTACATTTGGAAAAATTACCACAATTATAAATGAAATGAAATAAATCTTTCCTTTAATAAAAACATCTATTGAATTTTTATAAAAGAGTAGAATTATCAAAAAACTAACAAAATAAATGGAAATTAAAATAAAAATATCTTGAATAAATAATCTGAATCTTTGGCTTATTTTATCATTAAAGATAAATATGTAAAACTTATAATAAGTTTGTATTATTTCATAAATTCTTCTCGGTTTATTTTTTCGTTTCTTAAAAAAGTAATTAATAATCCATTTTCTCAAAAGTTGTAGGAAAATAACATTATTTTCAATACTAAAATTCTTCTTATCAATTTTTTTTTTAATATATTCATTTTTAATACTATCTGTTTGTCTTTGAAGGTCTGTGTGAAATCTGTCAGATTTTGTTCTAAATAAATATGCCAAACAAAAAAAATATAATACAATGAAAAACTCAATTAAAATATAAGTATTTATATTAATCCTATTAAGAAATGAAAATATATCCTCAAAATTACTTGCTAAAACAAATAAAAAGGTTAATATAAGAAGTTTAATAATACGGCTCCATAAAATGTTTGGTAAATGCAATGAGCTTATTTGACTTAATGATTCATTAACAAAACTTGTTTTTCCTATACCCCTGAAGCCTGTAATTAAATAAGCTCCGGCTTTTGTTTCACTATTAGTAAATATACTGATAAATCGTCTTATTAATTTTTTTCTCCCAATAAACTTTTTGTTCGATTGTGAAATCTCAGATGGTCCATGAAAAAATGAATAATTATGAATCTCAATAAATACATTTTTTACTTTTGAAGAAAAATCATTAAATAATTCTGCTTTCATAATATTGAAATTATATTGTTATTTATGTTTTCTAATATTTAATTGCATTTTTATTTCTATTTTTACACTATGAAAAATAAAAAAGGCCATTATGTTTAAAACTGATTTCTGCGTCAAGTTACTACACAGAATACAAATACGAATATATAATTAAACCTTAAAATATAAAAAAAACTTATTAACAATATGTTAATATCATTCTTGTTAAAATGAAATTAATAATAAAATTCTTTGCATTTTTTCTTTTTTCTTCCTTTATTGTAGGGTGTTTTCAGTCGCCTTTTAATAAAGCAACAATAGCCTTCTACAATGTTGAAAACTTATTTGATACTATTGATGATCCATTGAAAAATGATAAGGATTTTCTGCCTGATGGCAGAAATAAATGGAATTCCGAAAAATATTTTCATAAACTGGAAAACATTTCAAAGGTTCTTTCAAGTATTGATAGCATAAATTTGCCTGCAATAATCGGGCTTTCTGAGATTGAGAATATTGAAGTGATTCGGGATTTAATAAATACCGGGGAATTGAAAAACGGAAATTATAAAATAATTCACAAGGAAAGCCCCGATGAAAGAGGAATTGATGTTGCTTTAATCTACAGGGAAAAATATTTTCATCCTCAATATCAAAAAGCAATAGAAATAATTTTCCCGTTTGATAAAAATGAGAAAACCAGAGATATCCTTTATATAAAAGGAATTACAGACGGTGGAGAAATATTACATATTTTCGTGAATCATTGGACTTCCCGCTGGGGTGGAAAGAAAAAAACGAAACCTATGAGATTGTTTACAGCCTCTGTTTTGAAACAGTATTCGGATTCCTTGTTGAAAAACGATAAGAATGCAAATATTATAATTTTGGGCGATTTAAACGATAATCCTGATAATGAAAGTGTTTTTAAGGTTTTAAATGCTAAAAAACCTGTCAAACCTGTCAAACCTGCTACTTTGAATAACCTTCTTTTTGAAAAATTTACAGAAGGGGGTGGGACACTTTTTTATAAAGACTGGGATATGTTTGATCAGATAATTGTTTCATCAAATCTAATTGATGAAAATTTAATTTGTGGTGAAGCAAAAATTTTCAATCCCGAATGGATTTTATTTAAAACAAAAGAAGGAGAATTTCGTCCAAACCGAACTCAGGGCAGGCATTATTATGGTGGTTTTAGCGACCATCTTCCGGTTTATTTTACTTTGGATTTTGGGAGATAGCTGAAAAATAAACAGAAGAAAAAATGTCTTTTAAAAAAGGGATTTTACGATGTGGACGAGACTCGAACTCGTCCCGGGCACTCGGGATGACAGGCATATATTCAGTTTGTTATCCTTGGATTAAGCGATTATAGAATTCAGAATTTTTTTGTTTTTTTAGAAATTTTTCTCTTTTAATTGCATCAGATTTGTTTTGAAAAGATTCTGTGTAAACCAATTTCCAGGGAATTTTCTTTTTAGTATATCTGCTTATTCCATTATTATGTTGCCAGATGCGAGACTTTACATCAGACGTATATCCAATGTAAAATGATTGATCAGTTAGGCTTTGAATAATATAAACAAAAAACATAATATCCAGAGATAAAAAAAGCCCTTCAAAAATTGAAGAGCTTTAGGCTTTGCGGTCTGGACGAGACTCGAACTCGCGACCTCCTGCGTGACAGGCAG
>CAYWXI010000033.1:22524-42632 GCA_964462015.1 uncultured Bacteroidales bacterium
GCATTCTAACCGACTGAACTACCAGACCAATATTTTATATAATTTCAAACTTTTCATTTCATTGCAGATCGTTTTCTGCATTCTAATAAATCACGGTCTGTCTGAGACTCAAACTCGTCCCGAGCACTCGGGATGACAGGCAGGCATTCTAACCGACTGAACTACCAGACCAATATTTTATATAATTTCAAACTTTTCGTTTCATTGCAGATCGTTTTCTGCATTCTTTTAATTTGCGGTCTGGACGAGACTCGAACCTACGACCTCATTAATGATAGGCAGGCATTCTACCAGACCAATATTTTTTAGAACGTTTTCCTTTATTAAAAGGAGTGCAAAAGTAAATATTATTTTTATACTACCAAATAAAAATAAGCTTTTTTGTAATTTTTTTTAATCAATAATTTGTTACAAATAAATAGTATTGGAAATAAGGGAAATAAAGGAAATATTGTTAGCACATTTATACCTTATTTCCCTAATACCATTATACCTAATATTCAGTTTTAAAAACAACCATTTATAATATCATCATCAGCAATATTCGGCAGAGTTATTTTAAGCTTTGGTTCTGATTTCATTGCACGTTTTATTGAAAAAACAGCTTCTTTGTTTCGTGCCCAACTTCGGCGTGCAATACCATTATTTACATCCCAGTAGAGCATTGATTTTAATCTTCGGTCAGAATCTTCCGAGCCGTCAAGAAGCATTCCAAATCCACCGTTAATTACTTCACCCCAGCCTACACCGCCTCCATTATGTATTGAAACCCAGGTAGCTCCCCTAAAGGAGTCACCAATCACATTTTGAATTGCCATATCGGCTGTAAAACTTGAGCCGTCATAAATATTTGCTGTTTCGCGATAGGGTGAATCAGTACCTGAAACATCGTGATGATCGCGGCCCAAAACAACTGGAGCAGAAATTCTTCCTTCCTTTACGGCTTTATTAAAAGCTTCTGCGATTCTTGTACGGCCTTCGCAATCGGCATAAAGTATTCGTGCCTGTGAGCCGACAACCAATTTATTTTCTGCAGCAGCTTTTACCCATAATAAATTATCGTTTAGTTGTTGTTTTATTTCATCAGGCGAATTCTTCAGCATATTTTCAATAACTTCTGCTGCAATTTTGTCAGTGGTAGCAAGGTCTTCAGGTTTTGAACTTGTACAAACCCAACGGAAAGGCCCGAATCCGAAATCAAAACACATTGGCCCCATAATATCTTCAACATAAGAAGGATATCTGAAGGTGCCGTCATCTTTCATTATATCGGCACCGGCGCGGCTTGATTCTAATAAAAATGCGTTTCCGTAATCCCAGAAATACATTCCATTTTTGGTGAGACGGTTGATTGCGTTAACCTGTCGGATAAGTGACTTTTGAACTTCCAGTTTAAATTGTTCAGGATCATCAACCATCATTTTATTTGCTTCTTCAAAGCTTAAACCAACCGGATAATATCCACCTGCCCAGGGATTATGCAATGATGTCTGATCTGAACCAAGCTCTACCTTAATATTTTCATCGGCAAACTTTTCCCAAACATCAACAATATTTCCCTGGTAGGCTATTGAAACGGCTTCTTTATTTTTTCTTGCTTTCTCAAGTCTTATTATCAATTCATCCAAATCTGTATAAACTTCATCGACCCAGCCTTGTGAATGCCGCTTTTCAGTGGCTTTCGGATTTACTTCAGCAATAACACAAATTGCTCCGGCTATGACAGTTGCTTTTGGTTGGGCTCCCGACATTCCTCCAAGTCCTGAAGTTACAAACAATTTCCCACCAAGTCCGTTTTCGCCATCTTGTAATTTTCTTCCGGCATTTAAAACTGTGATAGTTGTTCCGTGAACAATTCCCTGTGGCCCGATGTACATAAATGAACCGGCAGTCATTTGTCCGTATTGTGAAACCCCAAGTGCATTAAATTTTTCCCAATCATCAGGTTTTGAGTAGTTAGGGATTACCAAACCATTAGTAACCACAACACGGGGTGCATCTTTATGTGATGGGAATAAACCCATTGGATGTCCCGAATACATTACCAAAGTCTGATCGTCAGTCATTTCGGCAAGATATTTCATTGTCAATAAATATTGGGCCCAATTTTGAAACACCGCACCATTTCCACCATAAGTAATTAATTCGTGTGGATGTTGTGCAACTGCATCATCTAGGTTATTGCTTAACATCAACATTATGGCTGCAGCCTGTTTTGATTTGTGAGGATAATCATCAATTTTCCTTGCAGAGATTTTATAATCCGGCCTGAAGCGATACATATAAATTCTACCGTATTTTTTTAATTCTTCGGCAAATTCCGGGGCTAATACTTTATGATGCTTAGGATCGAAATATCTCAGTGCATTTCGTAAAGCTAATTTTTTCTCTTTTTCGTTCAAAATGTCTTTTCTTACAGGAGCATGACTTATTGTGGTGTCAAGAGGTTTTGATTTTGGTAAATCATGGGGAATACCTTGCAAAATTGCTTTCTTGAAATTGTTTATATCCATATATTTTTATTTTAAAAAATGTAATACTTTTTAATTAAATCTAAAAGTTTATTATTTTAAGTATGAAGAATTAATTGAGTTTAAAACACTCCGGTCTTCTTTAAAATTTCAGCTAAATCCTTATGGTTTATTGAATATTCAAATAGTGCCTTAATAAGTTTATCATGCTCTCTTTGTAGTGGTTTTATTGCAGTTCGTCGGTCCCAAATCACAAAACCAATTAATGAAAAAACTGCTCCCAGGATAAATATCAACAATACGTATATGTTATCAAGTTGTTTCTGTAGAGAATCAAATCTTATATCAATGCTTTCGAACCTTGTATCAATGCTTTCGAACCTTGTTTCCATGCTTTCGAATTTTACATTCATTTCGTTTCGTAGTGATTTTACTTCAAGTTCTGTTTGAATAATGCGGTCGCGATCTTCCAGTGTAAAAGGTACAGCGGTACTTTGAGTGAAACTTGATAAGGAGAAAGATAAAAGCAATATTATCAAGAAATATTTTTTCATCATTTAGAGAATTTTTACAAAAATAATAAATTTATTAATTTATGACTAAATTTTCTCTTTAATATTTTTCATAATATTAAAAAGAAATTCTCTTGATCTAAAAAGTTGAGCTTTAACTGTTCCGAGAGGAAGATTTAACTCTTTTGAAATTTCATCGTACGACATTTCTTTGAAATACCTTAATTCAATTAGATTACGATAATGAGGTTTAAGTTTCTCAACAATTTCTCTCATCATCTTGATTTTTTGTTTAATTATAATTTTTTCTTCAGGATCAGGTAGTTCTGATGGGATATTTTTTGTTGAAATAGAATCATTATCATTATCCTTATGATCATTATTTTGAAAAGTATTTCTTTTTTTTCTTCGTAAAAAATCTATACAATTATTTGAAGCAATTGAAAACAACCATGTACTGAAAGCATACTCGGTTGTGTATTGATGAAGGTTTTTAAATGCTTTTCCAAAGGCTTCAATTGTTAGGTCTTCAGCATCAAGCGGATTATTGGTTTTTTTTAAAAGCGAAAAATAAATGGGTTCTCTGTAATAATTCAATAATTCGGCAAAAGCTTTCTGGTCACCAGTTGTTAAAGCTGACTGAACCAAGTGATAATCTCTTTGTGCTCTGGGCGAAAGATGTGAAATTATTTCCATTTTTTTTGCTTAATAAAAATATTTGTAAAACTGCAAAAAGGTATTAGTAACATAAAAAATATTTCCAAAATCGGGCTAAACCATAATAAGTTTCTTTCTTTCAATTGACTAAAACTCTTTTTCAAGATAAATAATTGACTTATTAATCTCAGAAGATAAACTGATAAAACGATGATAATATTATACAAATTCGCAAGAAGAAAAACAAAAGTTAAATAAAAAAGCCCTTGCGAAACAGAAAAACCACCTAACAGGAATTTGAATTTTGTTTTATAATGTTTCCATGTTAATAAATGTCTTCTTTTTTGCTTTATCCATCTCCAAAAAGATGTTTCAGGAGCGGAAATTGTATGGCTGTCTGGATGGAATTCAACTGAAGTGTTTTGTTTATTAGCAACACTATTTATAAAAAGATCATCATCACCTGAATTGATCTTATAATGTGAAATAAATCCTTTGTTTTTATAAAACAATGATTTACGATAAGCCAGATTTCTACCGACTCCCATAAATGGTTTTCCCATAATGGCAAACGAAAAATACTGAATTGCAATCAGAATAGTATCAAATCTTATTATTTTATTTAATAATCCCTTTTTGTTTTCGTATCCGCCATAAGCAAGAACAATTTCTTTATTATCCGAAAAGTTTGCCTCAATCGAAGCGATCCATTTTGAACTTTTAGGCCTGCAATCGGCATCGGTTAATATTATCAGTTCGTTTTTTGCAGATTTAATTCCAAGTGAAAGCGGGAATTTTTTCCCGGAAAAAAAATTAAGGTTTTCTTTTAATTTAACAACTTTAAGGTTATTATATTTTTTGCTAAAATCTTTCAACAAATCGTCACTATCATCAGTTGAGGAGTCATTTACAACCACAACTTCAAAATCAGGGTAATCTTGTTCAAGTAAGTATGGGAGATTCTTTTTAAGATTTAAATATTCGTCGCGGGCAGAAATCACTACAGAAACAGCCCGGTCCATAGCAAACTTTTGCGGTTTTTTATAAAAAGCAAAACCTCCAAAAATCTTCCAATAATAAATCAATTGAATTAACGCACTAATTAAAAATATTATAAATATTACAAAAATAAATATATTATCTAACATTCAACATAGATTATAGTAAATTTGAAACTACAAAACTATTCAATCTTTGCTATTAAAGCCTATCTTTGAAAAATTTTTTTAACGAAAAAAACAGATAGGATAATAATTTATAACTTATGTTAACATAATAATTAGTTTTTTTTAAAGTTTGCAAAACTTGTACTTTTAGAATTTTACAATGGATTTCAAGATAATTAGTAGAGAAACAGAGTCGAAAGCACGGGCGGGAGTGCTCAAAACCGATCATGGAGAAATAAAAACACCTATTTTTATGCCTGTTGGAACAGCAGGAACTGTTAAAGCTGTTCATGGGCGGGATTTGAAAAATGAAGTGAATGCCCAAATAATTTTAGGAAACACCTATCATTTATATTTGCGTCCGGGGATAAAAATAATCGAAGAAGCAGGTGGTTTGCATAAATTTATAAATTGGGACAGGCCTATTCTTACCGATAGCGGTGGCTATCAGGTTTATTCATTATCAGGTACACGAAAACTCACCAAAGACGGAGTGGTTTTTCAATCCCACATTGATGGCTCACGACATATTTTCTCTCCCGAAAATGTTATTGATATAGAGCGTAGTATTGGAGCCGACATTATAATGGCTTTCGATGAATGTACTCCTTATCCCTGTGAGTATGATTATGCAAAAAATTCCATGAATATTACTCACGATTGGTTAAAACGCTGTTTTATCCGTTATAACGAAACAAATGATAAATATGGCTATCATCAATCACTATTTCCGATAGTTCAGGGAAGTACATTCCGGGATTTACGAAAACAATCAGCCGAAACCATTGCCGCTTTTGGAGCAGAAGGAAATGCAATAGGAGGTTTATCGGTTGGCGAACCCCATGAAATTATGTATGAAATTACCGAATTGGTTTGTAATATTCTTCCTGCTGAAAAACCCCGGTATTTAATGGGAGTCGGAACCCCGGCAAACATTCTGGAAAGTATTGCTTTAGGTGTTGATATGTTCGATTGTGTTATGCCGACACGAAACGGTAGAAACGGAATGTTGTTTACAAAAAACGGAGTTATAAATATTAAAAACGAAAAGTGGAAAAATGATTTCTCCCTTATCGAGGAAAATGGCGAAACCTTTGTTGACACAGCTTACACAAAAGCTTATCTAAGACATTTGTTCGCTTCCGGCGAAATGCTTGGAGCGATGATAGCAAGTGTTCATAATTTGGGATTTTATTTATGGATGGTAGGAGAAGCAAGGAAGAAAATTATTGATGGCACTTTTTCGGAATGGAAACCCGGGGCAATTAATAATTTTTCTCAAAGGTTGTAACATAAGGAAATAGCAGAATAATTAATTGTAAATCTTAACTTTGTAACCATTTAACCATATAACCATATAACAATTATATTAAAAATGTTAATTTAGCGGCGATGCTTTTCTGAAGTCAGTAAGATGATAAAAAAAATAGATATTTATATTATCAAAAAGTTTCTCGGGACATTTTTCTATGCAATCGCATTACTTTCAATTATTATCGTAATATTTGATATTTCTGAAAAAGTTGATGATTTTATCGAAAAGAAAGCCCCGGTAAGTGAGATAGTTTTTTCATATTATGCTAATTTTCTTCCATTTTTTATCAATTTATTTAGTCCGCTTTTCACATTTATTGCTGTTATTTTCTTTACCTCAAAACTTGCCCGTAATACCGAAATTATTGCGATTTTAAGCAACGGTATAAGTTTTTGGCGGTTTTTGCGTCCTTATATGATCTCAGCGGTTATTATTGCGTTTTTATCATTTTATTTAACAAATTTCCTTATTCCGAAAACAAATATAAATCTTAGGGATTTCGAATTAAAATATTTGAAAAACAGTAAACTTTTGAAGGATCAGAATATTCACATGCAGGTACGTCCGGGAATGTTTTATTATGTTGAAAACTTTAATAATTTCACTAATATCGGGAGAAAATTTTCAATTGAAAATTTCACAGATGGTGTTTTGGATTATAAACTAATAGCTGATAAAATTGTTTGGGATAGTATTGCAAATCGCTGGAAAATAAAAAATTATTATATCAGAACTATTGATGGGAAAAACGAAACCATAACAAAAGGCAAGGAAATTGACACAACCCTGAATTTGGCCCCTAAAGATTTTACTATTGATGTTGACGATATTAAAACAATGGATTTTTTTCAACTGCGAACCTTTTTTAATAAAGAAAAGTTGCGTGGTGCAGAAAATATTAAATCTTATGAAGTTGAAAAATATAAAAGAGTGTCGTTTCCTTTTGCGACAATAATTTTAACAATAATAGGAGTTTCCCTTTCGAGCCGGAAAACCAGGGGTGGAATAGGAATGCACTTAGGCCTGGGAATAGCAATAAGTTTTGCTTTTATATTATTTATGCAAATATCCACGGTCTTTGCCACAGCAGGAGCTTTATCGCCATTGATTGCTGTTTGGATACCGAATATTTTGTTTTTTATTCTTGGCCTTTTTCTTTTAAAAATGGCTCCGAAATAAGATATTTTACATATCTCAGCTTCGCTGCAAACAAAAATAGAACACTGATACCGATAGCTATCGGTACTGATTAACGCTGATTTTTAACTTAGATAACAATTTTGCTTATAATTTTTTTTTATGTATTATGATGAAACCCAAGAATTTTATTAATTGTAGTCCATGACTTTAGTCATGGGATTATTAACATAAAAACTAATTCCCTAACCGTTTTAACGGTTTTAATAAACCAAAGAAAATGCCATATTCATTTACAAAAAAAGCAATTATATCCATTTATAAAATATAGACACTCAAAAAATTATATCTAAAGGCAGATTAATCTTTGTTAAAACAAACAAAGTTTTAAAGATAATAATGAGTTCAGTATAAAAAGATATGGATAATTTAATAGTTCGGGCTAAAGCCCTAGTTGACAAGGTCATAACTAACCCCACCCTTAAGGGTGGGGTTATTGAAAACCAGACAATTAGTGGGCTTTAGCCCAAAATCTTTAGTTTTTATACTGAACTCAATAATATAAAGAGGCTTGCATTGAATTGAAATTTTCCCGCAGATTTCGCAGATATTCCCTGATTTATTTCTTGTGAGATGCCATTCCTTTCCTTTATTTACCCTATGACCGCAGGATAACCGTACGAAGCGAAACAATCGACACGAAGTTAGCCCGTATGGGTCCGTTTGGATGGATTCCCCTATTTTCCCATAAATTAAAATTTAGTATTAAATTTTTTCATTACCATTTTAGTCCTAAATAAAGACATCCCCATATATTGTTAATAATTTGTTAAGACTGTTTTATGAGGGTTACCTTTTTACCTTTTTCGGAATTACTCTTTGTTAAGTGATAATTATTAGAATTTCTAAATAAAGATGAACGAAGATTATAAATAAGATTAGGATTAATTCTATGCTTTGTAGCTTTTATATAAAGCAAAATATTTAATCATATTAAAATCTGAAACATTTTTTATCCGGAAATATCCGAAATCAACTGAAATGAAGACGGAGATTTATAAAATTCAAGCTACAATTGGCCATAAGACTGCTGCAATTGATCGCATGACCGCTACAATTGATGACATGACTGCTGCAACTGATCGCATGACCGCTACAATTAATTACATGACCGCTGCAATTGATCCCAGAACCGTTACAATTGATCTTATGACCGCTACAATTGATCGCAGAACCGCTATAATTGATCATGGGACTGCTACAAATAATATAAAAACAGAGTGGAATGCTTTAAGAATGTGTAGTTTTACAATCACAAACTGATTAACCATAACTGATCACCGATTACTGATCACTGATTACTGATCACTGATTCCTGATTATCACAAATCACCAACAACCTCCTCAAAACCTCCCCACCCAACAAAAACACTTAGGAAAAGAGTTCCTGACTTCCGGCTTGTTTTCAAAAATCCCAAAAACCGACGAACCGCTACCACTCATAGCCGAATAAACAGCCCCCTTTTGGTAAAGTTTATTTTTAATATTTTCAATTTCGGGGAATTGTTTGAAAATTGTTTTTTCAAAATCATTTGTTAACTCGTCTTTCCATTTTTCGATTGGTGAATTTGTTATCCCGCTGAGTGGTTTGTTGTTTGGTTTTGGTGTGATTCCTGAGTATGCATTAGCTGTATTAACATGGATATCGGGCTTAATAACTGCGTAGAAATAATTTTTCAAATTAATATTAATTTCACTAAACTTATCACCTTTGTCGTATGCAAATACCGCTTTGTTTCTGATAAAAAATGCACAATCACTTCCAAGGTGTCGTGCATAATTCTCCATTTTTTCTACTGATAAGCTTAAATCAAACAATTTGTTTAATAACAAAATTGTGTGTGCAGCATCCGATGATCCTCCTCCGAGACCTGCTCCGATCGGAATTTTTTTATATAAATAAATTTTTACGGGTGAAATTTTAAAATCTTTACAAAGAATTTCATAAGCTTTCCGGCATAAATTATCTTCATTATTTCCGGGTATTTTAATTCCTCCCGTTTGGAACGAAAAAATCCTGTCAGGTGATTTAATTATCTCAAGTACATCTGATAAATTCAAAGGATGAAATATTGTTTCTATGTTATGAAAACCATCTGAACGCCGTTCGGTTATCTTCAATCCAAGGTTTATTTTGCAGTTCGGAAAACTTATCATTTGAAGTTTTTTTTTGACAAAGCTACAAAAAGAGAAAATGAAAAATGAAATTTATTGTACTTTTGGATTTCAAAAAATAAATGAATATTTAAAAATGGCGTTATTGAATTCGGTGATTTCGTGGTTAATGAAAAAGAGATTCCATCAAATCGAACTTTTTATGAAATACCCGCATGAGGTTCAGGAAGAGTTATTTAAAAAGTTGATTGCAAGCGGAAAAAATACCGAATTCGGAAAAAAATACGATTTTGCTTCATTAAATAGTATTTCACGCTTTAAAGAAAGAGTACCGGTAAGTACTTATGAAACTTTAAAACCGTATATTGACAGATTGCGTAAAGGAGAGCAAAATATTCTATGGAATTCTGAAATAAAATGGTTTGCAAAATCTTCAGGGACAACAAGCGGAAAAAGTAAGTTTATTCCCGTAAGCAATGAATCACTTGAGGAGTGTCATTTTAAGGGCGGAAAAGATATGTTGTCCATTTACTGTAATAATTATCCTGCTGACGGATTTTTTGATGGCAGAGGATTAGTAATGGGTGGAAGTCATAATATTACCGAGATCAATAACGAAGTTTATTACGATGGAGACCTTTCGGCAATTCTTATTAAAAACTTGCCGGTTTGGGCTGAAATTATCCGGGTTCCAAAACGCAGCCTTGCTTTGCTTGATGAATGGGAAACTAAGATTGAAAAGATGGCTCATGCTACTATACCTCATAACGTTACCAGCCTTTCGGGTGTGCCATCATGGACCATACTATTATTAAGGCGTATCCTTGAGATAACCGGGAAAGATAATATCTCGAAAGTCTGGCCAAATTTGGAAATATTTTTTCATGGTGGAGTAAATTTTAGCCCTTATCGTGAACAGTTTAAAAAACTTATTCCTTCTTCGAAAATGCATTACATGGAAACATATAATGCTTCTGAGGGATTTTTCGGAATTCAGGATCAAATAAACTCCGATGAGCTTTTGCTTATGCTTGATTATGGAATTTATTATGAATTTATTCCTATGGATAGATATAATAATGAAGAGACTAAAACATTATCGCTTCATGAAGTTGAAAAGGGAGTAAATTATGCTTTGGTTATTTCGACTAATGCCGGATTGTGGCGATATAAAATTGGTGATACAATTGTTTTTACTTCATTAAATCCTTACAGAATAAAAATTACGGGACGAACAAAGAATTTTATTAACGCTGTAGGAGAAGAGCTAATAGTTGAAAATGCCGAAAAAGCCCTTGCAATTGCATGCAAAAAATGCAAAGCTATAATAAACGAATATACGGCAGCACCGGTTTATTTTAATGATAATGAAAATGCTGCCCACGAATGGCTGATTGAATTTGAAACCGAACCACAAAATATTGATTTTTTTACCGAAACATTTGATAATGCCTTGAAATCATTAAATTCGGATTATGAAGCCAAACGATATCATAATATGGTTTTGCGCCAGCCGATTGTAAAATCTATGCCGGGAAATACTTTTTATAATTGGCTGAAAATAAACAAGAAATTAGGAGGCCAACATAAAGTTCCTCGTTTGTCGAATAACAGAAAATATGTTGATGAAATATTACAGGCTCAGAATAATACTAATGCTTAAATGATTGAATGATAAAATCCTAAAATAATGTTACCATAAATATAGCAGTAAAACCCTAAAAATTAAAATAATATGCACATTGCCTTAGCAGGAAATATTGGTTCGGGAAAGACAACCCTGACTGAATTGCTTTCAAAACATTTTGGATGGGAAGCACATTATGAAGATGTCGATACAAATCCTTATTTGAATAATTTTTATGAAGATATGCAAAGGTGGTCGTTTAACCTGCAGGTTTATTTTCTTAATTCACGCTTTCGTCAGGTTATTAATATTCGTGAAGGCGGCAAAACAGTTATTCAGGATCGTACTATTTACGAAGATGCATATATTTTTGCTCCTAATCTTCATTCAATGAATCTGATGACTTCAAGAGATTTTGAAAATTATTCTTCATTATTTGAATTAATGAGCAAATTTGTTCAACCTCCCGATCTGCTAATTTATTTAAGGGCTACAGTTCCTACACTTGTAAATCAAATTCAAAAGAGGGGGCGGGAATACGAAAATTCAATCCGCCTTGATTACCTGAAACGTCTTAATGAAAGATATGAAGCCTGGATATCAGGCTATGAAATCGGTAAACTCCTGATTGTAAATGTTGATGATATTGATTTCACTAACAATCCTGAAGACCTGGGAATGGTTATCGACAAAATTACAGCTCAAATTCATGGTTTGTTCTAATTCGTATATATCAAAATTATCAAAAGTGATAAATTAATTAATTTTAAAAGTCAATTATTGGTATGATGAATAGTAAAAAGGTAAAGGTAAGGAAGCCGGTTTGGTTAATAGGTAAAGGTAATGATGCGTGTTTACTCATTGGGAAAAAGCCAAGGATATGTTCACTTTACCCTAACTACCTTACAATTCCGGCTTCTTAACCATAACCCATTGATACTAACAATTAATTGTAAAATGGCATTAAGAATAAACCATAATTTTTACTAAAAATAAGTAAAGTATGTATGCAATTGGGATAATTCCTGCCCGTTACGCTTCAAGTCGGTTTCCAGGCAAACCATTAGCAATTATTAATGGTAAGTCCATGATCCAGCGTGTTTACGAGCAATCTATGAAATCGGAAATGCTTTCGGAAGTCATTGTCGCAACAGATGATGATCGGATAAAAGATCATGTCAGCGAATTCAAAGGCAAGGCAGTAATGACTTCTGAACTTCACAGAAGCGGTACAGAACGTTGTAATGAAGTTGTTGAAAAGTTATTCAAAACTAATATTCCTGAAGTTGTTGTAAATATTCAGGGCGATGAACCTTATATTGATCCATCTCAAATTGATAAAGTTGTTTCATGTTTTGATAATCAAAATGTTCAGATTGGAACACTTGCAAAAGAAATTGCTCGCTCTGAGGTTTTATTTGACCCTAATGTTGTTAAAGTAGTTTTTTCGGAGAATAGAAAAGCAATTTATTTCAGTCGTACACCAATTCCTTTTGTAAGAGGAGAAGACTCACAGGATTGGATCAACCTCACTGAATTTTATAAACATATTGGAATTTATGCCTATCGATCAAATGTTTTGAAATCTATTTGTGAACTTAAACCCTCGAAATTAGAAAAAGCCGAATCATTAGAACAGTTAAGATGGCTCGAAAATGGATATTCTATTCAGGTTGAACTTACAGATTTTGAAAGTTATAGTGTTGATATTCCGGAAGATGTTTTGAGGTTTAAAGGCTAATCCAGGAAGCTTTAGTGAAAAGTTTAAAGTTTAAAGTATAAAGTTTGCTACGAAACTTTGCGAAACAATGTACAAGTCGGGATTAAATTAATAAATATAATTTCCTTAGATTAAAATATGCTTTAATAAAAACCAAATGCTGAAATTCTTATTCTACAACAATATAGCAATTTAACAAAATGAAGCGAAGCAAGCGACACGAAGTTAGCCCGTATGGGTCTGTATGGATATAATTTGATGCATTAAAATTTTTATCCACAAAAAAGGAATTATTCCGGATTATTTATTTAATTTAGCAGGTTAAAAGTAGAAACCTCTTAAGTGAAGATATCAAAATACATAGGTGATTTATTATTTCAATACGAATGTGTTGTAATACCTGATTTTGGAGGCTTTATCACAAAAGAAATTCCTTCAAAGATCAATACCGGACAACATAATTTTTATCCTCCTTCAAAAGAAATTGTTTTTAATGTTCATTTGAAAACCAATGACGGTTTACTTATAAATCATGTTGCTCATTCAGAAAACATTTCTTACAATGAATCAAAAACAAGAATTGAGAATTTTGCGCGAAGATGCCGTGTAGAGCTTAGCAACGGAAAACAAATTAATTTTCATGATGTTGGGTTTTTGTTTCTCAATGAAAATGATGAAATTATTTTTAAACAGGATGTTAAGAATAATTATCTTGCTGATTCTTTCGGGCTGACAAGTTTTATTTCACCACCGGTAAAACGTATTTCACGAACTGAAAAAATTGATAGACGTTTTAAAAACAGGAAAAGAATTTCCATAAAAGCGGATTTTCGTAAAGTTTCAAAATGGGGAGCTGTTGCTATACCATTGGTGGCAGTATTGATTTGGGGATTTTTAAATGTAAATTCTGTTAAACACTTTTATGACAATTATGCTCAACTGATTCCATTTTTCTCTTCCTCTCCGAGTGAATATTTGGTGAAAAACATTAATAAATTTCCGATGAAAGATATCTCAAATGATGTTATGAGAAGCGATTCGGTTAATTTGCCTGATAATATTGTAAATGAGAAATCTACAAAGATTCCGCAAGGAGTTGAAGAAAATAAAATTCCTACAAACAAGGAAGAAGAAAAGAAAAGGCAATTAGATAAAGGACCTTCAGATTTAGGTGTTACAAAATCTATCAAAGATGATAAAGTACCAGAAACACCTGTTGAAAATCCTGTTGAGAACCCAGTTGATACATCAATTGAAGAGTCTGTTGAAAAAGCGCTTGAAAAAACATTACAAAAAGATAATTCTGATTTTGTTCAACCTCTACAATTACAGGAAGTTGTTAAAATAGAAGATAATACACCAAAATATTTTATTATTGGTGGAGCATTTGAAAGTTTGTCAAATGCACAAAAATTGGTTGAAAATTTAAAAAATCAGGGTTTTGATTCTGAGATTGTTGGCCTTAATAAATATGGTTTATATAGGGTGAGTTATTCGAAATTTTCTGACAGAACGGAAGCTTCAAAGCAATTAAAAGTTATTAAAAAAGACAAAAACCCTTCTGCGTGGATTTTTGTTAAATAAGGCAAAAATCATAAGTAATTATTATTAAAACCTTTTCTCAATATCAATTAAACACCTGATACAGTGTCGAAGCGTAAATTAAGAAGTTTTGCCGAAACTTTTACTTTTAATAATTTTTTTCAGCCGACATATTCTGAACTTATTAAAGGTTTTCCATTGAAAGGAAAATGGAATACGGATTTTTTTAAGAATGAAAATCCCATAATAATTGAATTAGGGTGTGGAAAGGGCGAATATACCGTAGGATTAGCAAAAAAACATCCTGAAAATAATTATATCGGAATGGATATTAAGGGCGCAAGGATGTGGCGGGGGTGTAAAACTTCTGTTGAAAACGGATATAAAAATGTTGGATTTATTCGTCATCGAATTGAGTTGCTGGAACATTTTTTCTCAAAAGACGAACTTAGTGAAATCTGGATTACATTTCCAGAACCACAACCTAAAATTGCAAAGCGTAGACTCACATCGCCTCGTTTTTTAAACACTTATAAAAATATTTTAAAGCCGGATGGAATTATTCATCTGAAAACCGATAATATTGATTTTTTCAATTATACTTTAGAAATAATTGAGGAAAATGATCATAAATTGTTATTAAAAACCAATGATTTTCATAATTCAAAACTTGATGATGAAATTTTATCAATAAGAACATTTTATGAAAATATGTTTATAGAAAAGGGAATATCAATTAATTATCTGGAATTCAGATTAAAATATACACAATATGATTTATAATAGATTAAGAAAATAAAAAGACACAGATTTACTAATGAAAGAACAATCGTTTTTTGAAAAGGTCTATCAGGTCGTGAAGTTAATACCAAAAGGTAGAGTTACTTCTTATGGTGCAATTGCTGAGTACCTCGGTTCAAAAGGATCAGCACGAATGGTTGGTTGGGCAATGAATAAATCGTTAAGTTTTCCGGAGAACCTTCCTGCTCACCGCGTTGTTAACCGAAAAGGATTGCTCACCGGCAAAATTCACTTTGGAGGATCAAACACAATGCAACAATTGCTTGAAAGCGAAGGCATGAAAATTGAAAACAATCAGATAATTGATTTTGAGAAAGTTTTTTGGGATCCGGCAAAAGAGCTAATGGTTTGAATTTCTGAATTTTTCAATTTCTTCAAATGATAAATTGGCCTGACAGGTTTTTAAAAACTGTCAGGCCTCTCAGGCTTTATTTTTATTGAATTACAATCTTCTTCACCTGAATAAAGTCTTTTCCGCTAAAGCTGATAAAATAAACTCCTCCAGCTAATTCTTTTAGGTCAAGTTTTTCGTATATTATGTTTCTTGTTCCTTCAAATTCAAAGAAGCGATAATCATTTCCATGAACATCAAATACCTTCATTTGAACTTTTCCTGTCACACTTTCGATTGAGATATTAAATATTCCTTCCGAAGGATTTGGATAGATTGAAATATTCTGATCCATTTCATTTTCATCAGAAATTCCTGTGGTTGAGAAATGAAGTAAACTATATTCTCCATCCTCAGCAGGGAAAACATCTTCTGTCCATGCATTACCATAAGGATTTGAGAATGTGTAATCACTTAAAACATATTCCACATTTTCACTCTTATTCCAAATCATAATTATTGGTTTATTTCCTGCTTCATAAAGATTACTGAAAACAGGAATAGCATTTTCAAAAATATTATCAGAAACTACAACAGCCGCTCCGGCAAGGTTTTCTCCATCATATATTCCAATTTCATCACCTGCATTTAAATCTCCTTTTTCAAAATAGATTGTCCAGACAGGTTCTAATGGATTGCCTTCTTTTTCTGTAAAGTGGTGTGTTGAATGGGTTGAGGATTGCTTAGAAGATTTGCTTAATATGGTGTCCTTAATACAACGTAAGGAAAAACCACAATTAATACTGAATTGATAACGTCGTATTCCATTTAAACCAGAGGTTAAAGCCCAGTGCCAAGCATCATTCAAATACTCACTTGAAGTCCAAAAATATGTGCTATTTCCAGCAGAGCGGAATGTACCAGCAAGATGACGATAGCCACTCGGTAATGCAGTAAATCCATAAATATCTGATCCATTGCCATTATAATTCCAACTGTTGGTACTTTTCATTTTATAACCTACATCTATGCCGCTCCATCCTATTAATTCACAATCAACAGTCTGATCAATGAAACTTGTTAATTCACACCACTCATCATCGGTTGGAACATACCAACCTTCTGGGCAAATGCCTTGTGTTCCAGAAATTGTTGTATATCCCATCATTTCATTCCATTGATATAAACCGCCGTATTCATCACAATTTGCATTGTTATCATCGTAGCAGTATTTTTCAATAATACCATCATCACTCATATTTTCGATACCGTTTATCATTGTACCTATATTCAGGTTTTCTGCCATCCAGCATTGTTCACCTATTTGAACTGTATTATAAATTTGTCCATTACGTTCATCAGTAAAGGGATCACCGCATGAAGTGAAAATTGCAGGATAAATTAAAATATCGTTTGCAAGCATTTTTACTAAATATCCTTCGCCCGGCTGTAAATCACCTATACTATTTACCCAAACAGGCCCTATTTTTTGGATCATAAAACCACCTGTATTTCTTACAAAATCCAGATTCTCTAATACTCCCTCAAACATATCCAATGCATTATTGGGCTGTGCAGGCAAATACGAAATCATCTGATAACCGCTTGTTAAATTAATTGGGGTTTGTGGATCAATAGGTGCTCCTGAAATTGTTAGCTGATCATTGTTATACATTTTAAATAAATATCCTTCTGTAGTTACCCAATCGCCAATACTATTAACCCAAATAGGGCCGATTTTAGTTACAGTATAACCTCCCGAATTTCTTACAAAACAAAGATTATCATTTAAATTATTTTGAAGTACATCGAGCATATCAGTATTTTCGGGAATAAGCCGTGATGATACAAATTGATAACCTGTTACAAGATCATAAGTTTGCAAACCCACTAAAGTAAAATCAACTATTATTGTTTGTTCCGATATTATGATCTGATCATATTTTGTTTCAGAGCTATATCCTTCAGCACTTGCGGTAACATTATAAATTCCGGGTTCAATATCCTGTAAAATATATGCTCCGTCTGCTCCGCTTGTTGCAGAATAAGAAGTTCCTTCAACTGTTATCACTGCACCTTGAATTGGATTAAGATCAGTATCCTTAACTGATCCGCTAATTGTACCCGGTGGAGGTGACAGAGGAATTGCGCATTCAATGTTTGAAGCAGCTGATTCCTCGCCGTTCTCAAATATCTGTGTGACATAATAACAATATTCCTGTCCGGGATTTAAGTTTGTATCGATGAAAGTGCTTCCTTCAATTCCTCCGGCAACCAATGTTTCATCTTCATAATAAACATTGAATAATGGCAAATTTAAAGAGCTGAAACTAAGTTCAATCATTGAGTATTCTCCATCTCCCGGTGGAAAAACAGCTTCCATCCAGGCGTCTCCATAAGGATCGCTAAAGGTACATTCAAATGATTCGGATTCAATCTGCATACTTTTGTCCCATGCTTTGAATGTGCAGTTGTTACCAGCCTGATAACCAATTCCAACACAGAAATGACTATGAGCACATAAAGAATTCTCAAATTGATTGTCAGGTGTACAAACATGATATAAATGAAGAACACCAACTAAATTATCTCCGTCAAAAATTCCAATCTCATCACCCGCTTCCAGATCATAATTATTAAATGCTGCACCACCAATGTAAATAGTCCAAACCGGATAGGCACAATTACAGCCAAAAACCTCAAAATGATGATAATTATTATCTTCAATAATTGCCTGCCACGAAAGGCTTACCTCCTCAATCCCCGGACTAACATTTATCAGGGTTGGTTTTTTTGCTTCAAGATAAAAATCAACAATTGTTGTTTCATATCCGACAACCTCAACATTGCTAATTGCTTCAGGATAATGGCTAAAACGTGAGGCCGAAAGAGTGTAAGTTCCTGTTAATATATCCGCGAAATAGTATTCACCCGATTCATTTGTTGTTGTTTCACTACCGTTTTCCTCAATAATGACCGTAACTTCTTCAACCGGATTATTATCTGTATCAAATACAATTCCTGTGATACTACCGTAAGCTAAAGGTTCGGCACATAAAACATTTGATGGTGAAGATTCCAAACCGGATTCAAAAATCTGAGTTACATAATAACAATACTCAACGCCGCCAATTAAATCCGTATCAGAATAAGAGTATCCTTCAAGATTTGAAGCAACCAAAGTTCCATCCTCATAATACACATTGAATCCAGGCGAAATAGGAGAGTTGAATACAATTTCAGCCATTGAATATTGCCCGTCTCCGGGAGGGAAAACAGGTTCTGTCCATGCTAAACCGTAGGGATCGCTAAGAGTACATTCAAATGATGTTGATTCTATTTGCAAGCTTTCATCCCATGCTTTTAAAGTAAAAATATTTCCGGCCTGATATCCCGGCCCGGTTGTTAATTGGGTACAAGCAGGCATGGCATTTTCAAATTGATTATCAGGAGTGCATACCTGATACAAATTTATAATACCCACGAGAAGATATCCATCAAAAATTCCAATTTCGTCACCTGCTTCCATATCTGCTCCGTTAAATATAGCACCTCCAATATAAATAGTCCATATCGGATCAGCACCACCACAGCCGCTAAAGTTAAAGTGGCTGGTTTTATTACTTTCAGGTGTTGCTTCCCATGAAAGAGTTATTACTTCAATGCCAGGTTCGGCTGAGATCAATACAGGAGGTGGCCCTTCAAAGTGAATATGAGGAATACTGTATTGTTCTTCACCTTCAGGAAATATATTTTCAGTCCATGCATCTCCGTACGGATCATCAAAAATGATTTGAAAATCCTGTATTTCTAATTGTTCACTTGCATCCCAGCATTTGAAAGAAACATCGTTTCCGGGAGTATATCCCTGACTTCCATTTGCAAGGGTATTAAATGCCAGTAAAGCGTTTTGAAACTGATTTTCGGGAGTGCAAACCTGTGTTAAGGTAATTGCACCAACCATTAGTTCCCCATCAAATATTGCAATTTCATCAAAAGCTCCTAGATCAATATTATTTAATTTTGCCTCTGCAATATATAAAGTCCAAATTGGATCGGAAGTATTACCACCAATAAAGTTAAAGTGCTGTTCAGGTACAGTTACTGTTATATATTCTTCTTTCAATTCCGTATCTTCATTCACACCATCACTAACTGTCAAAGAAACCGAATAAGTTCCGGGTTCGGTATAAGTCCATTCAGGGTTTTGTTCTTCTGAATCAATTGTACCATCGTTATTGAAATCCCATTGCCAGGAAACTATTGAATATTCTGGGGAAGATAAATCTGTGAAACTTATTGTTAAAGGTATATTGCCGGAAGTTGTGTTTGCTTCAAAGTTTGCTATTAATTCAAAATATGGCACATCTGTACTCCATGTAGCACCGTAAATTGTCCCGTGATTTCCGTTTCCACTCAAATCGTAAATTGTATTTCCAAAACCTTCATTAAAATTCCAACTGGCTACTAAACCTTCTTCATTGCCTGTTAGCTCATTGAACATACATTCTTGAATTTGAATTGAATCTAATGCAATATCCCAAAAGTTCAGGTTATAAACTAATCCATGATAATAATCATTTGGTGTATATCTTCTACCAATGATTAATGGTGAAGAGTCATTAATAAATAAACTTTCTATGGTAGGTGCCTG
>CAYWXI010000033.1:42732-60338 GCA_964462015.1 uncultured Bacteroidales bacterium
ATAAATAAACTTTCTATGGTAGGTGCCTGATAGTTTTCTGAAACTAACATTCCATTTATATATAAACGGATAAAGGATAAACCATCCCACGTTCCAGCAATGTGTAACCATGTATTAGTAACATTATAATTTGCGATTTCGGATATACCAGCATTGGAAGTATTGTCACTTGTAACAACAAATTGAAATCCATTTAGGTACGTCGATGCTATAGTAATTCTGCCTGCATTTCCTCCAATATCAAATATTTTGCCAAAATCAATATTTGGGTAATCTGTAACTTTAATCCAACCTTCAATAGTAGCCTGTGTATATTCTCCCGGGATATTATTAATGCAATCTACATAATCATTTTCGCCATCAAAAATAAGAGAATAATTCCCTTCGTTAAAAACCATTATATAATCCTCTTTTAATTCCGTATCCTCATTTTCTCCATCACTAACAGTCAAAGAAACCGAATAAGTTCCGGGTTCGGTATAAGTCCATTCAGGATTTTGTTCTTCTGAATCAATTGTTCCGTCGTTGTTGAAATCCCATTGCCAGGAAACTATATTTCCTTCGGAAAGGTCGGTAAAAGTAACAATCTCATAAATTTCGACTTCTGTTTCATCTGCAATAAAATCAGCATTAATGAAATAACCTGTTATTGAAAAGTCATCATAATAAACCGATCCACCGGAAACATTATCTTGTTTATATACCCTTACCTCAAACCTGAAACCGGTTGCATTTGCCGGTGCCGTTAATATTACGTTAAAATTTATCCAATCAGGATTGTCCTCCGAATATTCATCAGGGCGTAATTCAGCTGCATTTTCAGGTAGAGTAGTAGTTGCGTCTTGTAACCAATATGCCCAGATTCGGGTTCGGGCATCGGAATCATTATCCAAATACCAATAACTGATCTCATAAGTCTGGCCTCCGGTAATTGTCATAATATCTTGCTGAAGGTCTTTTGTTCCTGAAGCTGACGTATGCATAGCTGAGTAGGTTCCGCCATGAACGGGTTCGGTTGCCTGAGTAATGTTTTCGGCTTTTATCCAATAGGTTGGGGTGTTTGGATCATCCCATAATTCTAAATCTCCATTTAAAACATGGTTTTGGGCATTAATAATAAATGCACTTAAAAAAATGATTATTATTACAAATGCAATTTTGTAAAATTTTTTCATAATTCCTCCATTCATTTTATTTTCTACTTTAATAAATAGTCATTTCCATAACATTCTTTTATACGTTTACGAGTAAATGAGTTAAACAAGTAAGCCATGAAGATTTTGGCAACCCATTCTGTTTTTAAACTTTTCACTTCTGTACTTTTTCCCTGTTAAAAAAACAGGCTTGTTCAATTCCTCAGCATTTTTTCTTCCATTTGAAAGATGACCTCAAATCTAATACAGTTTATTTAGAAATCCAAATTCTATATTGATTTTTTTTGTAATATCTATTTGTGCTCCTTTGTGAAAATCCTTTGCCCCCTTTGTGGTAAAGATTTTTTTAACCACCAAGGCACTCAAAGTACATCACTAAGAAGCTCAAAGAAAAATTCATTCATATATTACTCATTCTCCTGTTTTATTATTCATTAAGCAATTTGCTTAAGAATTTCTTTTGCCTACTCAAGCATTTCTTCCACTTGCTAAAGCTTTTGTTCCGCTTGCTAAAGCATTTTTTCTGCTTACCCAAGCATTTTTTCTGCCTGCTCAACCATTTCTTCTGCTTACTTAATCATTTTTTATGCCTGCTCAATCATTTCTTCTGCTTCCTCAAGCATTTTTGTTGCTTGCTAAAGCATTTCTTATGCTTGCCTAAGCATTTTTTGCACTGGAAAAACGTTTTTTTGTACCGGAAATTCATTTTTTTTACTGGAAATTCATTTTTTTATATCCGGTTTTTGCATTAAGCTTATTTGTAAGCTTTATAAATAACAAAATTTAACAATTAAATTCAGGTAAAAATCTTTAAGTAAATAATTTAAATTTACTAATTTCGCAAAAAATTCAAAAAGTAACAATAATAGTACATATAAAGGTTTTAAAATTAACATATTATGACAAAAAAGAAAAATTTTATTACATGTGAAGGAAATTACGCTACATCGCACATAGCTTATATGTTTAGCGAAGTTGCAGCAATTTATCCTATAACACCCTCCTCTGACATGGCTGAATACGTTGACCAATGGGCAGCCAATGGACGAAAAAACATTTTTGGAGAAACTGTTCAGGTTTCAGAAATGCAATCTGAAGGTGGTGCTGCCGGAGCTGTTCACGGCTCACTTCAATCAGGTGCCTTAACAAGCACTTTTACTGCCTCACAAGGTTTATTGCTAATGATACCTAATATGTATAAAATATCAGGTGAATTATTACCAGGAGTTTTCCATGTAAGTGCCCGTAGTTTAGCAGCTCAGGCATTATCAATTTTTGGCGACCACAGTGATGTAATGAGTGTTCGTCAAACCGGATTTTGTATGCTTGCCACAAGTAGCGTGCAGGAAATAATGGATATTGCCGGTGTTGCTCACCTTACAGCTATTAAAACACGAGTTCCTTTCTTACATCTTTTCGACGGCTTCCGTACTTCCCACGAAATACAAAAAGTTGAAGCAATGCAAATGGAAGATATTGCTAAATTAGTCGATCACGAAGCTTTACAAAAATTTCGTGATAATGCATTAAATCCCGAGCATCCGGTAACTCGTGGAACAGCTCAGAATCCTGACATTTACTTCCAATCAAGAGAAGCTGCAGCTAAATTCTATGACAATATACCTGATGTTGTTGATGATTATATGCAGAAGCTTAAGAAAATTACCGGACGTGAATATCATCCTTTCACTTATTATGGTGCCGAAGATGCTGAAAATATAATTGTTGCTATGGGTTCGATAACCTGTACTATCAAAGAAGTTATTGATTATAAAAATGCTCAGGGTGAAAAACTCGGATTAATAACTGTTCATCTTTACAGACCTTTTTCTGAAAAGTATTTTATGAATGTTTGTCCTAAAACCGTGAAACGAATTTCAGTTCTTGATCGTACTAAAGAAATCGGTGCTAATGGCGAACCTTTATATCTTGATGTAAGAGATTTATTTTACAACAAAGAAAATGCACCTATGATTATTGGCGGTCGTTATGGATTAAGTTCAAAGAACACAACTCCGGCCATGATGATATCGGTTTATGAAAACCTTGCTTCTGAAAATCCTAAAAATCGGTTCACAGTTGGAATTGAAGATGATGTAAAAGGTTCATCACTTCCAATATTACCTGAGATCAGCGTTACTCAGGCAGGCACTTACGAAGCTAAATTCTACGGACTTGGAGCTGACGGAACAGTCGGTGCAAATAAAAATTCTATAAAAATCATTGGTGAATCAACCGATAAATACTGCCAGGCATATTTTGCTTATGATTCAAAAAAATCGGGTGGTATTACAATTTCACACCTCAGATTTGGTGATAATCCTATTAATTCACCTTATTTAGTAGGTACACCTAATTTTGTAGCTTGTCATGTTCCTGCATATCTTAAGAAATATGATATGCTTGCCGGATTAAGAGATGGAGGAACTTTCCTTTTAAATAGTATCTGGGATGTTGAAGAAACTAAAAAGCGATTACCCGATCATATCAAAAAATATCTTGCAGAGCATAATATTTCAATGTATATTATAAATGCAACAAAAATTGCAGAGGAAATAGGACTTGGCGAAAGAACAAATACAATTATGCAATCGGCTTTCTTTAAAGTAGCGGAAGTAATTCCTTACGACGATGCAGTTAAAGAAATGAAAGCAGCAATTTTGAAAACCTATGGCAAAAAGGGTGAAAACATTGTAAACATGAATAATGCTGCTGTAATGATAGGCGGTGAAGTTGTGAAGATTGAAATCCCAACCGAATGGAAAGATATTGTTGTTAAGGGAGTAAAAGAAGATGAAAATCTTCCTGCTTTTATAAAAAACATTATGGATCCAATTGTAGCACAAGAAGGTGATAAACTTCCTGTAAGTGCATTTTCCGGAGCTGAAGACGGAACATTTCCTTCCGGAACATCTGCTTATGAAAAACGTGGTATTGCAGTTAATGTACCTGAGTGGCAACCCGAAAATTGTATTCAATGTAATCAATGTGCTTATGTTTGTCCTCATGCAGTAATACGTCCGTTCCTGCTTACCGAAGAAGAGACTGCTAATGCTCCTAAAGGTACCAAAACCATTAAAGGTGTTGCTGCAACCAAGGAATATCAATACAGAATACAGGTAAGTGTACTTGATTGTACAGGTTGCGGTGTTTGTGCAAATACCTGTCCTGCAAAAACCAAGGCTCTTGTTATGAAACCTCTTGGAAGCCAGATGAACGAAACTGAAAAATGGGAATATATGCACCATAAAGTAGGTTATAAGGATGATGTTGTACCCAAGGATAAAAGTGTTAAAAACAGTCAGTTTGCTCAACCGTTATTTGAATTTTCGGGTGCTTGTGCAGGTTGTGGAGAAACACCTTATATCAAATCAATTACACAATTATTCGGTGAGAGAATGATGATTGCAAATGCAACCGGTTGTTCTTCAATTTATGGAGGTTCGGCACCATCAACTCCTTATTGCCCGAATCTGAAAAGCGGACATGGACCTTCATGGGCAAATTCATTATTTGAAGATAATGCTGAATATGGATATGGTTTTGCAATTGGAGTAAATAAACTAAGAGCTCGTATATCAGAGAAAATGAACCAGGCTCTTGATACTTATGTGGAAGCAGAAACCAAAGAAGCAATGCAGGAATGGCTGGCTGCAAAAGAAAATGCCGCACAATCAGTAATTGCTTCCGAAAAAGTTATTGAAGCTTTAAAGAAAGAAACCACACCATTAGCAAAAGAACTATTAGCTTTATCACAGTATTTTGTTAAGAAATCGGTTTGGATATTCGGTGGTGACGGCTGGGCTTATGATATTGGCTACGGTGGTTTGGATCATGTACTCGCATCGGGCGAAGATGTAAATGTTTTGGTAATGGATACCGAAGTTTATTCCAATACCGGAGGCCAGGCATCCAAATCAACTCCTGTTGGAGCGGTTGCAAAATTTGCTGCCTCTGGAATGAGGAAACGTAAAAAAGATCTTGGAGCAATGGCTATGACTTATGGCTATGTTTACGTTGCTCAGGTTTCGATGGGTGCAAGCCAGGCTCAATACCTGAAAGCAATTAAAGAAGCCGAAGCTTATCCCGGACCATCAATTATTATTGCTTATTCTCCTTGTATAGCTCATGGTTTGAAAGGAGGAATGGGGAATTCGCAGGCAGAAGAAAAGCGTGCTGTTGAAGCAGGCTACTGGCATAACTACAGGTATAATCCATTAATGGAAGCTGAAGGAAAAAATCCATTCACTCTTGATTCTAAAGAACCTGACTGGGAAAAATTCGATGATTTCATTCAATCGGAAGGCAGATACACAATATTACAAAAAACCTTCCCCGAAGAGGCTGTAAAACTATTTAAAATAGCTAAATCGGATGCCGAATGGAGATATAATAATTATAAACGAATGGCAAGTTTTTAACGGACTGAAGACTGAAGTTGGAAGACCGAAGTTAGAGGCCGGAAGACAGAAGATGGAAGGCCTAATAAAATAGTATTTTTCTAATTTATATAGAAAAGCCGGGTTCAAAATGGATCCGGCTTTTTTTATTTTGATATATGAAATATGTTTTGTTATTTTGCTTGTCTGTTAAATTTATTATGATTTAGATAAAAGGAGTAAAATTTTTTTCATTTCAATTTATAAAATGTTTAAAAATCTAACAAAGTCCTGTTTGATAATTGGAATTCTTCTGTTTTACGGCTTTTTTGCTTTATCTCAAAGCGATGTAACTTATAATTTAGAAGAATTAAAAAAAGCTTATCCTGACGAGGATGTTATAGTTGTGAAATCAGAGGTAACTTATTCTGTTGAGCTAGACAAATCAAATGTTCCGATTGCAATTATTGAAACCGTAAAAGAGAAATACCTTTCACTTAAGCCAAAAGTTTTTGCAAAAGATATACGTTTTTACGACATGTTCTCCGAAATTACAAAACACAAGGTTTCAGGAACAGGAATATTTCTGCCCTCTAAATCACAAAGATGTGGAAATTATGAAATTAATGGTATTTTCTATCATGATGCAAAAGTCTGTGAATTTTTTCTTGAATTCAATAAAGCAGGTCAGTATTTAACTGTGAAAATCAAGAAAAAATACAATGATTTTAAATATTTTACAAGAATACCATTTAGTCAAAATTATGCAATTAAGGAAAGAACTGTTCGATTTGAAATTCCGGCTAACATTGAAATGGATTTGTTGGAAATGAATTTTGATGCTTTTGATATAGCAAAAGAGGAACATAAAGTTGAAAATCCGGAAATGAGTATCATTGAATATAAAATTTCAGATATCCCATCAAGTTATAAGTTAGAAAATTTGCCTGCTTATTCCTGTTCATTTCCGCATTTACTTGCACTTTTCAAAAGTTATGAAAATTCAGGCGAACTAATAAGTTTAATAGAAAATACCGATGACCTCTATAATTGGTATAAAACTTTATTCACCGAATCTGAATTATCGCCGGAAACGGCTAAAATCATTAATAAAATTATTGACCCAACAGATTCGGATACAGCTAAAATTGCAGCCGTTTACTATTGGGTTCAAGACAAAATCAGGTATATTGCTTTTGAGAATGGATTTGCCGCATTTACCCCTGACGACCCGAACAATGTATGTAAAGTAAGATATGGCGATTGTAAAGGCATGGCTAACTTGCTAAAAGCTATGCTTAAGCATCTTGGTTTTGATGCACGGCTTTGTTGGATATATTCAGGAAATACATGCTATTCAAGAGAAACTCCTTCAATAGCTGTGGATAATCATATGATTTGTGCCGTGAAACTCAATGGCTCATTTATTTTCCTTGATCCAACAATTGAATATTCGAGCTTATTTGATGTCAATGAAAATATTCAGGGAAAAGAATGTTGGGTTGAAAATGGTGACAAATACATTTTAGAACAGATACCGTCAACGCCTTTTTCTACCAATCTGACGAAAGTGAACAATTACATTAGTTTGGTAAATAACAAATTTATAGTGAAAGGAAATGTAACTTTAAAAGGAAATGATAAAAAAATGTTGCAGTATTTTTTAAATCACCAGATGTGGGGTGAAAAAGAAGAATTTATAAACTATTTTGTAACTAAATCGGATAATAATTTTCTAATTAAAAATAATAATTCCACTCCGATCGATTCTATTACAGATAGTTTTGAAATACATTATGAAATGGAAGTTTCAAATAAAATTCTTGATTTGGGCAACAAAATATTATTATCACTTGATTTTTATAATGAATTTCGGGACAATAAAATCGATTCGACACGAAAATTTGATTATGCTTTAGATACAAGGGAGTTGAAACAACATGATGTTGTATTTCGAATAC
This sequence comes from uncultured Bacteroidales bacterium, assembly GCA_964462015.1. GTDB lineage: Bacteria > Bacteroidota > Bacteroidia > Bacteroidales > JAEINX01 > JAEINX01. The sequence goes on from CAYWXI010000033.1 coordinate 50,227, forward strand.
CTGATAACATGAAAATAGCTGATCTCCCGAAAACATTATCTGTAGAACATCCCAAGTTTAAATTTTCAGGAAAATATTCGGATGAGGATTCCCTGCTGGTATATAAAAAAACACTTTCGATAATAGATAACATAATTGCTGTTGAAGAATTTAATGAATGGAATAATGCAATTGATAAGTTGGTTAAATTTTATGATGAAGTGGTTGTTTTAGAAAAAAAATAAATTTGATATATGAAAGACATAAAATCTTTATTGCTATTGTTTATCGTGATTTGTATTTCCACATCAGTTTTTGGACAAGCCACTAAAGAATCAATAAAAATGCGAATGTGGGAATCAGGAGACCCTGATTTTGAAATTACGGAAATCCCTGAAAAGTGGAAAGATGAGCCTGCTGTTATCTTAGCAACAAGCACTGAGTATGAGTTTAAAAAGCAAGGCATGAGTTCCAAAATAAACAAAGATCGGTATTATAGAACTCGAATAAATATTTTGGATAAATCCGCTTTGGAGAATTTTTCCGAGTTTGCTTTTTTCGATGAGCAAAAAGATTTTTCATGGTCACGGGATGGAAATTTTTTCGGTGTTAAAATTATTAAACCCGATGGGACTGAAATAGAAATTGATGTTGATGAAGCAGTTCAGATGCAAAAATTCAAAAATAGTAAGGAAAAGCGTGTTATTGATGAAGGTTATAAAAAACTGGCCATTCCTGAATTGGAGATTGGTGATATTATAGATTATTACTATGTTTATATTAATACTGTCTCAACAAAATATTCAGGAAAGTCAAATCGCTTTGAATTTAATCCGGTTATTATTACTCTTAATGATGATTACCCGATTATTAAGGGGAAGATTAGTTTTTTGCCCGAAAGAAAGTGTTTTATTAATTTGTCGGTTTCTAATGGTGCACCCAAGCCGGTACGTAAAACCCGCAATAACAAGGATGTTTTTGTAATTGAATATTGCGATTTGGAAAAATTAAAAACGGAATTGTGGACATATCCATACCGTCAGTATCCAACATTGAAATTTCAGGTGATTATAGCTCCCTCATATATTTCTGCTAATGAAAAGCATTTTCTGGGTTATCCAGAAATCCTTAAAACTTCGGTTGAAAATGAAGAATATATTAGATTGCTTAACCTTATGACAGTTTATATGTTAGATCATAATGGTATGAAAGAAGCGGGTTTAAAGTTTGTTACAAAGCAAAGAAAAAGTGAAAACCCTGAAATGTTAATAGAGGATTTGTTCTATTTTTTTCGACATTATTTATATTTTAGAAATCATTATGGATTAGCCTATCCAAATTATTACTATTATGACAGGTTTGATTTTATTGAGGCATTTTCCAAAATTTTAACTGAGAAAGAAATTGAGCATTTTGTTTTTCTTGGAGTGCCAAAATTTATTGGCACAATTGACAGTGCTGTTATCCTTAAAGAGGTTGTTCCCGGAATTAGAGTCAATTTAGAAAACAAAGAGGTTTATATTTTTAATCCTGATCTGCATTCTGTTTTTGGCGAGGGAAAATACACCCTGGAAGGAACCAAGATTATTGAAAAAAAAATGGATCATAATAAAAAGGAGTCTTTCTCTCTCGTTTTTGATTCTATACCTCTATCCAATTGTTCTGATAATTATCAGTTTGACTCAATTTATGTAAGCTTTGACTCAATACAAGAAAATTTACTTCAGCTTTTTTATCACAATTCTACCGGTGGCAGTTTGAAAGATGAGTTTAGGGATCTTGTATTAATACCGGGTGATTATTTTCATGATGAATACAAGCAATTTAATGATATAAAAAAAATCAAGCAAAAAGACCTTAGAGAAAAGGAGAATAATCTTAAATATATAAATAAGCGATTTGATAAAGATAATAAGTTTCGAAAAGATGCATTTAATGAGTGGACGAAACAAAGGTATGATATAAGCAAACTGGAAATTGATACTTTCAATATTTTACAGCATGGAAGATTTAATGAAACTTCTGATATTGTTTTTAGTTGTGAAATGGAATTGCCCGAATGTGTAAAAAATGCCGGAAATTATTTAATCGTAGATGCCGGAAAACTTATCGGCAAAAACATTGATTTAAATCCTAAGGAAAAAGATCGGAAGAAGGATATTTACATGACTGCTCCGCGAAAATATGATTGGGTCGTAAATATTGAAATACCAGAAGCATATACTATTGAAAACGTTGACAATTTTAACTATTCGGTTGAAAATAGTACCGGGGGATTTGTAAGTAAAGCAAGCATAGGAGACAAATATGTGACTCTAAAGGCCTCTAAATATTATTTTCATAATTATGAGCCAATTGAAAAATGGCCCGAAATGCTGGAATTTCTGGAAGCAGCCAATGATTTTGTTCAGCAAAAGATGGTTTTTATAAAAGATGTAAAAGACAATGCAATGCAATAAAAAATATATTGTTAAGGTTATCATATGAAAGACTTGAAATTTCTATTACACTTGGTTTTCGTGATTTGTGTTTCAGCTTCTGTTTTTGGACAAGCTACTAAAGAATCTATAAAAAAACGTATGTGGGAATCGGGGGACCCTGATTTTGAAATTACGGAAGTACCTGAAAAGTGGAAAGATGAGTCTGCTGTTATTCTTTGTGAAAGTAATGATTTTGAATATAGTTGGAATCATAAAGCTTCCAAAATAAATAAGGATTATTATGGCAGAATCCGTATAAAAATTCTGAATAAATCCGTTTTAGATAAATATTCAGAGTTTGCTTTTTCCGAAGTGAGAAAAAAAAATTCAAAGTCAGGAGATGATGTTTTTTTTGGTATGAAAATTATTAAACCTGATAATACTGAAATTGAGGTTAATTTTGAGGATGCTGTTCAAATGCAAAAATACAAAAACAGCAAGGAAAAACGTGTTATTGATGAAGGTTATAAAAAGCTGGCCATCCCTGAATTAGAAATAGGTGATATTATTGATTATTATAAAGTTTCAATAAATTCCTTTTTGGCGGAATATTTAGAACGCTACGAATTTGAACCTGTTATTACTACTTTAAGAGACGAATACCCGATAATTAATGGAAAGATTGGGTTCCTGCTCGAAGAAAGGTGCTCTATTAATTTATCAGTTTTCAATGGTGTACCGAAACCGACTCGGAAAATCCGTAACGATAAGGATTATTTTGTTGTTGAATATAAAGATTTGGAAAAAACAAAAACTGAACTATGGACATATCCCTATCGTCAGGAACCGACCGTTAAATCTCAGATTGTTATGGTTCGACCAAGTAGTTTGCACGATGAGAATAATGACAAAAGCCATCCAGCAACTCTAAATACTTTAATAAATTATAACGAATACTTGAGGCTGATTAATAAAATGACATCTTATTCGGAAAGTATTCATACAATAAAAAAGAATGCTACAAAATTTATTGCAAGGCAAAGAATAAGTGAGGATCCTGAGACTTTAATGGAGGATTTGTTTTATTTTTTCAGACATTATTTATATTTCAATTATAGTTATAATTATAGGTTTGATCAACTTACTACAAAGTGTTTTTTCTACGATAGATTTGATTTTATTCAAACATTCTCAGTATTTTTAACAGACAATAATATTGATCATTTTGTTTTTCTCGGTGTACCAAGGCATATTGGTACAATTGATAGCGTTGTTTTTCAAAAAGAGTTAATTCCAGGAATTAAACTTAATGTAGATGATAAACCGATATATGTTTATAAGCCCGATATAAATTCTTTTTTTGGTGAAGGAGATTACACAATGGAAGGCACTAAAATAATTGGAATAAGAAATGACGAAAACAATAGTTCTGCTTCCCTCATTTATGATTCCATTCCTTTATCACAATGCATGGATAACCTTCAGTATGATTCGATTTATGTAAGCTTTGATTCGATACAACAAAACATCCTTCAGCTTTACTATCAATGTTCAAGCAGTGGAAGTTTTAAAGAGATTTATGATAATATGGTAATAACAACCGATGATTATTTTCGCAATGAATACAAGGAATACAGCAATATAAAAAAAACCAAATATAAAGATATAATAGAAAAGGAAGATAATTTTAATAGGATTAGTAAACGAATTGACAAAGACAACGAATTTCGCAATGATACTATTAAAGAAATGATGAAACAAAAGTATGATGTAAACGATCTGGAAATTGATACATTCAATCTTTTACAGCAGGGAAGGTTTAAGGAAACTTCTGATATTGTTTTTAGTTGTGAAGTAGCTCTTCCCGAACTAGTAAGAGATGCAGGGAGTTATCTAATAGTTGATGCAGGAAAACTCATCGGAAAGAATATTGATTTAAATCCAAAAGAAAAAGATCGTGAGAAGGATATTTACATGCCTGCTCCACGAAAATATGATTGGATTGTGAACATTGAGATACCAAAAGGTTATACAATTGAAAAAGCAGACAATTTTAATTTCTCAGTTGAAAACAGTACCGGTGGATTTATGAGTGAGGCAATTATAGGAGTCAAATATGTGACTCTAAAAGCCTCTAAATATTATTTACACAATTATGAACCAATTGATAAATGGCCCGAAATGCTGGAATTTCTGGAAGCAGCTAATGATTTTGTTCAACAAAAAATGGTTTTTATAAAGAAAGAAGAATAAAATATTTCAAGGCAAAAAACACTTAATGAAACTTAATTTTGTTCTTTATCCTCATTATTCATGTAAAATTAATTTTCTGATTATTTCCTCAGATTTCCATATCTTTACAAAATGAATTGAGAAAATAAACGTAACAATTTGTTTTTTTAAGAATATATGTTCAAGTAAAACGTACATAAAATTCTCTGGAAATGAAATTAATAAAAGCTTGTATTGCTCATTTTATCTTGATTCTTTTTTTATGCGTTTTTCCTGATATAACAAATGCTCAAATCGGAATTAAATTAGGCACATCTTTTTCAAGTTTCTACTATACTGATAAACAAATAACTCCTAACATTGGCTATGATATTGATCTTAGGCCATATCTCGGGTATGATATCGAATGGGTTCAGTTAGGAAACCAAAAAGCTGTTTTTTCGCCTTTCATAGGTGTGTATTACAATTTTCAAATATCAAAAAGGTTTGGTCTGCGACCGGAATTGAGTTTTACTCAAAAAGGTGTAAACTTTAATCAGTCTGATTTTGAAAGGATAATTTACAAAGTAAAAATCAGTTATCTGGAAATTCCTTTTTCATTGGCTTATAAATTTATTAAAAAGGATAAATTTGTTAGTGAACTTTATCTGGGAGGATACGGTGCTTTTAAAATAAATGCTATTAAGAAAGTGGCTTCTCACAATTCTTCAATTGAGAAAACACAAATTAAATGTGTGAAAAATTTTGAAACAGGTTTGCATTTTGGAATTAATTTCAAACATAAGATATTCGAAAAGTTTATTCTGTTCGATATTCGTATTTTCCAGGGATTAAGTAATGTTTTTTTTATACCTGAAGCCCAGCCAGAATTGTACTTTAATACCCAAAAGACAAAAATCGCAGGTTTTAATTTAACTATTGGTTATGAATTTTAAAACGACAATAAGCAGGATATTATTTGTATTTGCAGCTACTATAATATTTTTCAATTGCGAAAAAGAAGTCCCAAAGCATGATATAGATGTTGAAATACAAAAGGTGATGGCAGAAAAAGGTATACCGTCTGTTTTAGCTTGTGTAATAAATAACAACGAAATTGTTTGGTCGCAATCATATGGTTACAGTGATATAGAAAATCAAATAATAGCTACTGATGAAACAATTTATCATGTTGCATCTATTTCAAAATTATTTATTGCTACTGCAATCATGCAATTGGAAGAACAGGGAATTATTAATATCGATGAGGATATAAATAATTATATACCAATTTCTATTCGTAATCCGCACTTCCCTGAGACACCGATCAGCGCAAGGATGTTACTAACGCATACTTCCGGTATTGCCTGGCCCCAAACCTACCCGGAAGCACTTGACTTGTGGGAACATTTTAATCCAGACCAGGCTCCGCAACCAAGTGAATGGGTTCCTCAATTTTTAATCACTTCTGGTGAGTATTATAATCCTAAAATATGGAAAAATACAAGGCCGGGTACATTCGAGTTATATTCAAACATTGGGAGCAATGTTCTGGCGTACATAGTTGAACAGGTATCTAAGCAAAATTTTAGGGAGTATTGTATGGATCATATCTTTATTCCGCTTAAAATGCATAGCACAAGCTACAATTATGCTGATCTTGATTTAAATAGCATTGCAATTCTATACAGAAATAATAACATAATTCAGGAACCATATGATGATAGAATATATGCTTCAGGCGGATTGAAAACAACAGTTCAGGATTTAAGCCGCTTTATAATAGCATACCTCAATAAGGGCGAATTGGAAGGCCGGCATATTTTGCATGAGAATACCATTGGAAAGATGTTGGAAATTCAAAATGAAGCATCCGGAATTTGCCTGTTGTGGCGAGCGTCTTTAGGAAACTGGGTGGGACATACAGGCGGAATGGATGGAGCCGCAACAATTACAGAAATGCATCCTGAAAGTAAAACAGGCTTTATTATTTTTTGCAACAAACATTCAAATGCCGTATATCAGGGCCATGATATATATGGGCTTGTAAAACAAAAAGCTAATGAATTTTTTAATTAGAACTAAGAAAAAGAAGAAATGGAAATAAAAACTTATAGATTTGCTTTTATACTCATTATTACTCCATTGCTATTCTGTTCAATAGCAGCTTGTCAGGAAGATTTTGATCATAACAATTCTGAAATAAAGATTGTTGAAAACTATGATGAAATTGTAAATTTTGCAGAAATTCTTTCATTGAAAGAATTTGAAAACAAAGTAATCTATATTGATGTGTGGGTAACAGCTTGTAAACCATGTGTTTCTGAATTCAAATATCTTCCTGAATTAAAAAAAAGATATAAAAATAAAGATGTTGTTTTTTTATATCTGGCAAGATCTTATGGGTTATTTCGCATATCAAAATGGGAGAAGGAGATGAAAAAATACAATTTGGAAGGTTATCATATTTTTATGACTGAAAAATTAAAGGATACTATTATGGCAGAAATAACAGGAATTCCCCGAGGGTATCCGAAATTTATACTTGTTAATAAGGAAGGTATCCTTACCGACCCGGATGCTCCCAGACCAAGTTCAGGGAAAGAATTGTATAAACTCATTGATGCGCTGTTAGATGAATAAATGGCAGTAGTTAACATTTAGATTAATCGGTTAGAGCAGAAAACAATTATTTGAATATTTTGGATGTATTAATAAATTTGTTTGATTAATCTAATAATATAAGAAAAAAATATAAGCAAATGAAAATAAATCATATCATACTAACTATTTTAATACTGATATTTTGTAAAGGAACAAATGCGCAATTAAAACTTATACCAGTTCCCCAGGTAGTAGAGCTAAAAAACTCATTTTTTCAATTCCGGGAAAATACTGCTGTTGTTGGCAATGATTTAAATACTTTTTATGTAGATGAATTAACCAATTGCATTAAGAAGGAGTTGAATGTAAATCTCAGTATGTCAAGGAGGTCAGAAAGAAACTACATAGAGTTTCTAAGGGCTGTTACTGCTAAGCAATTAATGCAGATCATTAAAAACGAAGATTTAGATAGTAATTTTAATCCGGGGGATGAAGGATATATTCTTAAAATCACACCCAATTCGATAAAGGTAATTTCATACGGCGAAGCAGGTATTTTTTATGGGATCCAAACTTTGAAACAACTAATAGCTGCAAATACAATTGACAACAGTATTCCTTGTCTTATTATTTATGATTATCCTGACTTTTCAATACGTGCATGGCAGGACGATATCAGCCGAGGGCCAATACCTACAATGGAATTATTAAAAGAGCAGATCAGGAAGATGGCTTCCTTTAAACTTAATTATTTAACTTTATACACTGAACATGTTTTCAAACTACAAAATCACCCTGGTATTGCACCTGATGATGGTATTACCAAAGAACAGATCAGAGAGTTAAGTGATTTTGCCAAAAAATACCATGTGACCTTAATAGGTAATTATCAATCATTTGGTCATATGGGAAAAACATTATCTAATCCCGCTTATAAACATCTGGCTGAAAATAACCATATAATTTCTCCGGCTCTTCAGGAATCATATGAGTTTCTTCGGGATGTTTACCAGGAAATTGTTCCTGTATATGATGGGCAATACTTCAATATTAATTGCGACGAAACCTTTGGTTTGGGTGAAGGTAAATCCAAATCAATGGTTGATAGCATAGGAATAGAAGGAGTTTATCTTAGTCATATTAACAGGCTAAACACCTTGCTAAAACCTTATAATAAGAGTATATTAATGTGGGGTGATATTGCCGGCAATCATCCAAAAATAGTGAACCACTTACCGGAAAATATTACGGTCATGGCCTGGGGTTATCATGCAGCCGAAAGTTTTGATTATGCTATTACACCAATATCAAGCACAGGTCTTGATTTTTGGGTTGCTCCCGGAATCAATTGTTGGTCGAATATATATCCTAACTTGCAAGAAGCCGAGGTCAATATATTTAATTTTATTAGAGATGGCAGAAAATATAATGCTTCAGGTGTTTTGAACACAAGTTGGGATGACGACGGATTAAATTTTTTTCAAAATAACTGGCATGGGTTTGCCTGGGGAGCTGAAAATAGTTGGAATGCTCCAGCTACTAATATCACCCTGAATGAATCAGGGGAGGAAAGAGAAAAACTTTACCATAACTTTAATAAAGCTTTTGATGCTATTTTCTATGGATTAAAGGATGAAACTTTAACAACTCAAATTGTAAAATTTTCCGAGATGCACAAGTCAGGTGTTAGAGACGTTTTAAGAAACGGCCGTTTTTTTGAACCATTATTTCCTATTCATTTAGATTACGTGCAGAATGGTAAAAAAGAAGAAAATAAAACGCTTTTAAGAAAGACAGACACATTAATGTTTTATTTTAAATCGTTGATTCCAAAAGTTAAACATAATGGAATAGCAATTGACTACCTGCAATTTGCCATTCGTGAAGTCCAATTTACTTTGCAGAAAAATTTATTACGTATTGATTTGTATCAATTTTTAGAAGGCGACACAAGCATATCAAAAACCGATTTAAAAAATTCAATTAATACACTTATAAAGGAAGCAAAATCATTGCAATTTCAGTATGTAGAATTGTGGAACAAAGAGAATCGAAACTGGTGGTTAGCCGAGAACATGAAGAAGTTTGATAAGTTGATTAAAAGTCTTGAAGACCTGGAGGGCTATTGTATTATAAATACTCATAATAACTTAACAGAAAAAGGAAGAAAAATTACCTTGCATTCAATTTTTGATGATCTGCCTATTTACTATGCACTGGGAAATGATACCATTAAACAATTAAATGAAAAATACACGGAACCGCTTTACATCAGGGAAGATGTAAAAGTTTTGGCCGGTGTTATCAATAACAATAAAGTATATCCGGTTTCAGTTGACAGTCTGATCTATCACAAAGGGATAGGGAAATTGTATAAGTTAAACTCAAGTTATAGTAAATATCATCCGAGTTATGACGGAGGTGGGTCAATGGCATTGTTAGATGGTAAATTAGGTAGCCCTAAGGATTTAAGAAATGGGAGATGGCAGGGGTTTTCAGGGCAGAATATTGAATTGGAAATCGATTTGGGAAAAACAGAAGCCATTCACACATTCTCCATGGGTTTTTACCAAAACACCTTCTCGTGGGTCATTTTTCCAAAAGAAGTTAAAATCTATTTCAAAAACAGTATTGAAGAAGAATATAAACTCATTAAAACCATAACTCATACAATTTCACCAAAAGAAAAAGGAGCTTTAAAACACAATTTTGAAACTGCATTTCAAGAGTTTAACACCCGTTACCTAAAAGTGGTTGCAACCTATTATGGCAAATTACCGGAATGGCATCATGCCGGATCTCAATACGAATCTATGATATTTGCAGATGAGATCATATTAAAATAACTAAAGTTTCGCATCTATTCAATATCTTAAAAATTAACAAAATAAAAATTAA